>NZ_JBGJZP010000006.1:0-442465 GCF_042610515.1 Paenibacillus paludis | reverse complement strand
TGCCACCGGCTCCTTCATCATCCTCTTCATCACTTTAACTACAGGATGAAATCCTGCGAATTCATGAGTCTGGGTGAGGAAACTGAATCATTTCGAGGGAGCTTAACAAGAATAAGCAGAAAGCCGAAGTTTGGTGTTCGTGTCGGTCACAGTAAACAGGCACGATTTGACCAACATATTTTTCTTATTCGATGCGGTATTCTCATATTCCTTGCTGTCTAAGTAACGAAACCACGCCAAGTAATTCTGCAAATACTTTGTTATTTGGATATGGTACACGCCTTTCACACGTTGTTTTCCGTCGGACTTGAATCGGTAATGAGTCATGCCTTTTGAATTCGCATAGGAGCTAAATGCCCTCCATGAATCAGTGCATAACACGTTTGAGTCAGATAGATGACCACCAATCGCTTCGTCTAATTTTGTAATCCGAATACGTCCACGCCCAAGTACGCCAGAGTAAGTCATTTTCTGACGGTCACGGGCAACCAGCACGCACACTTGATCGTGGCTTATACCACGATATTTCGCTTTGCCGCCACGTTTACGTGGCTTGCGTTCGGCAATATTCCGCTTGCCCTTTTCCGAGTAAAGAAAGTAGGTCTCGTCCATTTCAACAATATCTTGAAATGCTTCGGTTGGAATCTGCTTCAGAGCGGAAAGAATCTTATGCCGCCAGTAAAACAAGGTGACATGCGTGACTTCATCGTTTAACTGCTCTGCACATTTTCTCAGAGAAAAGCCCTCAATCATGCATTCGATAAAACGAACCCACATATGAGGTCGCCTCATTCGTTGCAGAGGGGTGTTCGTAAGGTCATTGAATGTTTGGCGACAGGACTTACAACGGTAACGTTGACGTTTAACCTCTCCAGTGCGTGTTCTTACAGCGTACTTTCCAAATCGAACAACAGAATGGTTTTTGTAATGCGGGCAAACAAGTCCATCTTTATGCTTCTGCTCTTGAATTTCATCAATCGCTCGAACTGGAAGTGCCACTCCCTTGGTTCGGGACTGCAAAAAGTAGATAGGTTCTCGCTTACCATTATCGTCCAACGTATCAGCAAGCTTTTTCAGTTCCTTTAAATCCATGGGCAAATCATCTCCGAACAGTTATATTGCCCTTATTATAGAACACTTGTTCGTAATTATCAAATATCAACAACAAAGTTTAACATAGCCAAAAAAATAAAAAGGATCTGCACCGCAACCTGACCGAAAACCCGGTCAAACACCATACAGATCCTTGGTCCATCAATACAGTTTATGTTTGACAATAATTCTGGCAAACTCCGCATACGTTTTGCATTTCAGCATTTGCTGGATAATCTCGGTATCGTCGACCAGCCCCATCAGATGCTGATACATTTTCGCCTGGGGTTCTTCGCCGCTCTTGTCAATACTGAGCAGGCAGATAAATTGCACCGGCCGGCCGGACCAGTCAATCGGAGACTTAAGTGTACAGATGGCCCATACCGTGCGGTTGCTTTGCGGAATGATGGGATGGGGAATGGCCACCAAATTCCCATAGGCTGTCGGTGCGGCATTTTCCCGTTCCAGAACCAGGCCGATGAAACCTTCGGAAGAGCGGATCAGCCCGAATTCAGACATTTTGTCCCCGAGGAAAGTAATGATCTCTTCCTTCGTGGTAAAGCTCTGTCTCAGAAACACGAGTTCCTCCATAATGTAGCGGAAGGAATACGGCTTCTCGCCATTCAGCAAAGCATTAATGTTATCCATATCCCCACCCCCCAGGAGTGTCTGCACGACAACCACCGGAACAGAAAACGGCTGTGGGATGGGGACTGTGCTTACTACAAAATCAATGTTGTGCAAAGGGACCTGCTGCAGCTTGTAAAACTCGGTCGTCCCCACAACCTCCAGTCTCTCGCCGAATTTGCTCCTTAGCTTGTAATAAAGCAGACGCGCGCTGCCTAAACCCGAAGTGCATACGACCAGGCAACGTTTGGGCCTGATATCCATCTGCTGTCTTTCCATGGCTGCACCGATATGAATAGCCAGGTACCCCATTTCCGTCTCGGGAATCAACATATTGAGCTTACTTTCAATTAGCTTGGCTCCGATGACACCTGCCTGAAAAGCCAGGGGATAGTTGCTCTTCACATGCTCAAGCATCGGATTGCGGATGCTCATCCCGTATCTGACACGGTTCAGTGCCGGCTTCAAATGAAGGCAAATGCCCATCAACAGCTCTTGATCCCTGCTGATTCTCAAGT
The DNA here is from genome assembly GCF_042610515.1 of Paenibacillus paludis. Taxonomy (NCBI): domain Bacteria; kingdom Bacillati; phylum Bacillota; class Bacilli; order Caryophanales; family Paenibacillaceae; genus Paenibacillus; species Paenibacillus paludis. Next base: position 440,228 of record NZ_JBGJZP010000006.1, on the reverse strand, counting down.
TAAGGTCCCTGTCAATTTCAGCAAGGATTTCCTTCCCCAGCTCATAAATCCTGCGATCCAACAGCTTCTCGGGACCGGCATCTTCCTTCTCTTCCCCGGTGACCCCCGCAAACCACTTATTGCCGGCCAGATGCATGGCTATATAGGCAACCTCATCTTCGGGAAAAGATAAGTCCAGCTCTCGTTCAATCAGCGCAACAATCTGCTCAGCGGCCTGGAATTCCTCAGCGGCCCGGAATTCTTCCTTCTCATCCACAAGCATCGCGACCCGGTTCCCGTCACGAATCCGCTTACAGGCGATCGCAATATGAATAGACAGATTGCTGAAGGCAACATCCGACAGGCTCACGCCAAGCTTCTGAATCTGTTCCAGAATAATGCTGCGTATCAGCGTCATCTCGCGGGGAGAGACAATGCGAGCCGCATCCTGTATTCCTCCGGCGCGCTCTTCATCCGAGCGGTTCACCACAAATTCAGATATGCACAAACGCAACCGTACTTCATCGCCTCTCAGCTTTATGCCATAGTTCGGGCGCTTGTCGATACCAATCCCATAAGCAAGCAACGTCTGCTTGACCTCTTTGAAATCGTTCTGAACAGTGGACTTGCTGACATAGAGCTCATCTGCCAGCTCTTCAAGCTTCAAATACGCTCCGGCAAGCAGGAGACGCCTGATTAAATAAAGCTGCCGGTATTCAGGTGATCCCGAATCTTCCGGTTCATTGTTCATAAACAATTGCTGCAGCAGCATACGAAAGCTGCTGTCGTCTGTAATCTTCAGTTCATACCCTCTTGAGCGAACAGGTTGAACCGATGCTCCATGCTTGGCCAGGAACTCATCCAGCTCTCTGATGTCACTGCGTACGGTGCGTGAAGTAACCTGGATCAATTTTGCCAGATGCTCGCTTTTGACAGGAATGTCCGCAGCCAGCAGATACTGTAAAATCGAAACCATGCGTGAATTCATTCAAGGTCCCCCTGTTCTTATAAATGCAATACGATTTTAGTCCAGCCCGGAGCTGTCCGGCATTTGTCCCGCAAGCCCGGAACCGGCAGGAGCCGCGCAGGAATTCCGTTCCACCAAAATGGTGTCCACTATAATTTTGCTTGTCCCCTGCGAGCCCTGCGACAGTGCATCAGTCAGCAGATCAACTGCCAGACTGGCCATTCTTTCTTTATCTACGTGAATAGTTGTCAACTCCGGAGTGACAACCAGCGATTCATTAATATTATCAAAGCCAATGACCGAAGTATGCTGCGGTACCCGGATGCCCAACTCGTTCATCGTCTTCATGGCGCTGATAGCTATATAGTCACATTCGCAGAACCAGGCCGTAGGCATACTGTTCCCGTTCTCCAGATAGGTGGTCAACTGCCGTTTCAGCTCATCCTGAGAAGTAAGAATAGTTGGCGCTACGGACAAATATGCTGCCTCGGGTACCCTCAGACCCCGCTCAGAAAGCGCCGCCATAAAGCCGCGCTTACGTTCCTCAAAATTGTGAATTCGCAAATTAGAAGCGATATAGCCAATCGAGGTATGTCCAATGTTGCACAAATAGACCCCGGCCTGATATGCACCCATTACATTATTAATTTGTATGAATTGTACAGGCAACGTCTCAAAGCAGGTATCGAGCACAATCAGATTCGGCAGTTTGGCATGAATATCCCTGATTTGTTCACGGGTCAAATTGGTGCCCAGCACTATGGTTCCGACACTGCGTTTCTCATCGGCTACCACCTGGATATCCCTCTGAAAAAATTCTACATCTAACGTTGAAAAAATCAGGGCATATCCTTTCTGCCGGCAGCGTTCTTCAATAAAATGAATCAATTCTTTAAAAAATGGCTGCTGATAATATTCTTCAAGGATAATCCCTGAATTTGTACATACAAGAAAAAGCAACGATTTATCTGCTTTTGTAACGGCTAGTTCCCTGCTCTTGGGGCTGTATCCAGCTTCATAGGCTACTTGGAGAATGCGTTCTCGCGTATCCGGGCCAATTCCCGGCTTGCCACTGAAGGCCAACGAAACGGCTGCTTTGGATACATTGGCCAGTTTAGCGATATCTTCCATCTTCATGCCTTGATTCTCCATTTCCTAATAAGTTAACAAACACAACAATGTGATACGTGAAGTGTACACCGAAACTGAATTCGATGCAATGTTTAGCTGAATTAAGTTCATTTTGTTTAGTTATAAGTTTAGATATTATCACTAAACAAAACTAAATTATTCATTGACACCGCTTAATTCCAATGTTAACATGGCGTCGTAATAAAAAAATATATTAAATTAAGTTAAAATAACTAAACTAAATAATATTGTTTAGTTGTCGTTTTCATTTCAGCAGGATCGAAATATTCCATACCGAGGAGAAATGATGATGAAGAAGTTAAAGTTGGGTTATGCCCCAACACGACGTTTTACGTTCAGTGCTGAGGATGCATTCAAGTACAAAGTAGAAATCCGCAAGCAAATTGAGAGCTTTGGAATGGATATTGACATTGTGGACCTGGAAGGCCTAAACGAGGAAGGGCTGCTGTACGACGACCATATTAATGCCGATCTGATTGCCAAGCGGTTCAAAGAGGAAGAAGTCGATGCCGTATTTTTTCCGCATTGTAACTTCGGCACCGAAGACACTGTAGCCCGCGTTGGCAAAGCGCTTGGCAAGCCCGTTCTGCTCTGGGGGCCGCGGGATGAAGCGCCGCTTGCAGACGGCATGCGCCTGCGCGATACTCAATGCGGTATTTTCGCCACAGGTAAAGTACTGCGCAGATTCAACGTCCCCTTCACTTATGTAACCAACAGCTGGGTGAATGATCCAGTATTCGAGCGGGGCTTCACCAACTTCGTCGCAGCAGCCAATGTTGTGCGCCAGTTCAAGAGCCTGCGCATTCTCCAGATTGGTCCGCGTCCTGCTTCATTCTGGACCATGATGTGCAATGAGGGCGAGCTGCTTGAACGCTTCGGCATTGAAATTCATCCGATTACCCTTGTTGATATTCAGCTCCGCACCCGAAAAATTGCGGCCGGCAACAGCGCCGAGCTGCTGGATACGATGGATTACATTAAAGAAAAGCTCGATTACAGCGAAGTGACCGAGGATGATGTAAGGCGAATCGCCGCTTTAAAGGTTGCCATGAAGTCCTTTGCCCGCGAGACGGGAAGCAGTGCTATCGCTATCCAGTGCTGGTCTTCGCTGCAGGAGGCCCTGTCGATCATGCCCTGTCTGGCCAATGCAATCCTGACGGATGAACAAATTCCAGTCACCTGTGAAACGGACATCCATGGAGCCATTACTTCCATTATGGTGCAGGCTGCCGCCATGAATGAATTGCCAACCTTTTTTGCGGACATTACCATCCGACACCCCGAAAACGACAACGGGGAGCTGCTTTTCCATTGCGGCAACTTCCCCGTCTCGCTTTCTGTGGAGCAGAAGCCGAAGCTGCGTAAGCATTTCCTCTTTGACGACCATGCTCCAGGAACCCATGAAGGTGAAATCCGCGGCGGCGGCATGACCATTGCCCGGTTCGACGGCGACCAGGGTGAATACTCGATGTTCCTGGGCAAAGCCCGTGGCATCGAAGGCCCTTATACCCGCGGCTCCTATGTATGGGTGGAAGTGAATGACTGGCCACTGTGGGAAGAAAAGCTCGTCAAAGGTCCTTATGTTCATCATTCCGTAGGCATCCATGCCAATGTTATTCCGGCCATATACGAGGCCTGCAATTATATCCCCGGCCTGACGCCGGACCCTGTAGACCCTACAGAACAGGAAATCCAAAGCTGGCTCAGGGGTTCGGATCTTGCCCGCACTAAACAGTCAAATCTTCACGTGTAAAGAAAAGATCTGCTCTATTAACATCTATAAGAGGAGGATATTATGGAAATCCAGGAACTGAAAGTCAAGGCCGCACAAATCCGGATGGATCTGCTGACTATTATTCACCGCGCCAAAACGGGTCATACTGGGGGATCTTTGAGTAACACGGACATTTTAACGGCTTTATATTATGAAATTATGAATATTGATCCCGCTAATTCGAAATGGGAAGACCGTGACCGCTTCATTGCCAGCAAAGGCCATTCTGTAGAATCACTATGGTGTGTTCTGGCTGACCGCGGTTTCTTCCCCAGAGAAGAACTGGAAACCTACAGCCAGTTCGGCACCCGCCTCATCGGCCACCCGAACAACAAGGTTCCCGGCATCGAGATGAATACCGGCGCGCTCGGCCATGGTCTGCCCATCTCCGTCGGCATGGCACTGGCGGCCAAGCGGGACGGGCGGTCTTACCGTGTGTTCTGTCTGATGGGAGACGGCGAGCAGGCCGAAGGCTCCAACTGGGAAGCCGCCATGGCAGGCGCCCATTATAAACTGGATAATCTGGTCGGCATTATCGACCGCAACCGGCTTCAAATCAGCGGAACTACCGAAGAGGTTATGGGCCTCGACCCGCTGGACGAGAAATGGGCTGCCTTCGGCTGGAACGTTGTTTCCATCAACGGCAACGATATGGAAGAACTGCTGCAGGCATTCCGCGCCGTACCGGAAGTACCCGGCAAACCAACGCTGATTATGGCCAATACGACCAAGGGAAAGGGTGTATCCTTCGCCGAGAATGTTCCCGCCTGGCACCACCATGTGCCAAACGATGAGGAACTGGCGCTGGCCCTGACTGAGCTGAGCGCGTCCATTGAGGAATTGACACAGAAAGGGCAGGTGTAATAACAATGAACAAGATTCCTAACCGCCAAGTCATCTGTGACACACTGCTGGAATTGGCCAAATGGGACCGGGATATTATGGTACTAGCCAGTGATTCACGCGGTTCTGCCGCGATGGCTCCTTTCGCCAATACATTTCCGGAGCAATTCGTCGAGGTGGGTATTGCAGAACAGAACATTGTAGGCATGTCCGCCGGCTTGGCCCACAGCGGCAAGAAACCTTTTGTCACTTCACCCGCCTGCTTCCTGAGCATGCGCAGCATTGAGCAAATCAAGGTTGACGTCGCTTATTCGCGGACCAATGTGAAGCTGATCGGGATCAGCGGCGGTGTAAGCTATGGTGCGCTTGGCATGTCCCATCACTCCGTACAGGACATCGCGGTGGCCCGCGCCATTCCGGGACTGGCGATTGTGCTTCCCGCCGACCGCCACGAAACGAAGAAGCTGACCGAAGCGCTGGTTAAATATGACGGCGGCGTATATGTGCGGATCGGACGCAACCCGGTCGAGGACGTATACGAATCCGACGATTACCCGTTTGAAATAGGTAAGGCTGTAATTGTACAGGAAGGTTCCGATATTACGATCATTGCCGCCGGTGAAACCGTACGTGTTGCCCTCGATGCTGCCAAGGCGCTTTCCGAAAATGGCGTATCCGCACGGGTCATCAACATGCATACAATTAAACCATTGGATGAAGAGGCCATAATTGCTGCGGCACGGGAGACCGGACGCATTATTACAGTTGAAGAGCACAGCATTTACGGCGGTCTTGGCGCTGCCGTGGCGGAGGTTGTCGTACAGCATCATCCCGTTCCGATGAAGGTGCTCGGCATCCCGGATGAGCCGGCCATTGCCGGCAAAACAGCGGAGGTCTTCCGCCACTACGGCCTTACGGGCGACAATATCAAGCAAATCGCACTCGAATTGATCAACAAGTAAAGGGCGAAGCATATGGACCACAATCAGAAATATATCTTGGCCATTGACCAGAGCACTTCAGGCACCAAAGCACTCTTGGTAAACTCTGAAGGAGCAGTCATCGCCCGCAGCGGAATGGCGCATAAACAGCATTTCCCCCAGCCCGGCTGGGTAGAGCATGACCCGCTCGAAATTTATAATAATGTCATAAAGGTGGCCCGCAGCGTGCTGGAGCAAACCGGCATCCACCCAGCGGAGCTGGCTGCCCTGACCCTCACGAACCAGCGGGAAACTGCGCTGATGTGGGATAAGACAACCGGTCAGCCGGTATATAATGCCATCGTCTGGCAATGCCAGCGTACTGCGGACCTATGCGCCGGGCTGAAGCAAGCGGGTCACGAAAGCAACATCCGTGCCAAAACAGGACTTATGCTCGACCCTTATTTCTCCGCCACCAAATGGAGCTGGATCATTAGGCATGCAAAAGGAGCAGCGGAACTGCTGGCCGAAGGAAAGCTGCTCGCAGGAACCATAGACAGCTGGCTGATCTGGAAGTTGACCGGCGGCAGCACACATGCTACCGACTATACGAACGCCAGCCGCACCTCGCTGTTCAATATCCGTACCTTGGAATGGGACGAAGAGCTTCTCCGGATTTTCGATGTCCCCCCTTCCCTGCTGCCTGAGGTTAAGCCGTCCGATGCCATATTTGGATATACGGCGGACAGTAGCCTTTTTAATGAAAGAGTCCCGATCTCAGGTGTGATCGGGGATTCCCAGGGCGCATTGTATGGCCATCTCTGCTTTAAGCCCGGAAGTGCCAAGGCCACCTTTGGTACCGGCACCTCTGTGTTGATGAATATAGGCGACACCCCGCTCGATGGCGGTAACGGTCTTGTAACTGCTATCGCCTGGGGGGCGGGGGGAAAGGTGACGTACGCGCTTGAAGCCATCATCCGGACAACAGGTGATAGCATCAAATGGACGCAGGATAATTTAGGGCTTTTCTCTACCTTAGAGGAAATGCAGGAATTGGTCGAAAGTGTTCCCGCGAACGACGGCGTTTATCTTGTGCCTGCTTTTGTCGGAATGGGTGCACCCTATTGGGATCCTTACGCCAGGGCGGCTATTACTGGCATGAACCGCGGAACCACCAAAGCCCATATTGTCCGGGCTGCTCTGGAGAGCATTGCCTATCAAGTTAGGGACGCGGTGGAATTCATGGAGCAGCAGTCCGGCATTCAACTGCTCGGTCTGCGGACCGACGGCGGAGCTTCATCCAATGTCTGGCTCATGCAATTTCAAGCCGATATCCTGGGCAAAGTGGTGACTCGGTCGACCTGCGCTGAACTGTCAGCCATGGGCTCGGTATATCTCGGCGGGCTCGGCACAGGTGTTTGGTCCGACCCCGAGCAGCTTGCAGCCCAGCTTACGCTGTACGAGACATACGAACCCAAGCTAGATGAAGCCACCCGCCAAAATAATTACACAGGCTGGCAGCGGGCTGTCCAGTCCGTGGTTCAGCGGAATTAAAAGAGTCCATTTGAGCCTCAGAATGACGCATCATTATGGTGCAGCATCAGTTAATTTCTGGTTTGATCGGCTTTGTGACCCCAATGTGGAGATTCAAACCACCCGGAAAATGTCTACCAACTCACGATGTATAAGGTGGCTGGCATACCATTAATAGAATAGATGGCCGAAGCCGGTAAACATTAATGCCTGGATTCCAAAGTTGAATTCTAACATAAATTCTCATGGTTCTGGGACTGCCCATATATGTTGCCCAATTTAAGAAAGCCTGCAATTGTGCAGGCTTTTTGACTGCTTTCTTTGAGGAAGAAAAACCTGCAAATCTGAACAATGAGCGATGTTCTGATCTTTTAATAAAAAAAGATCGCACGCCCTCAATACTGCAGAGAGTCATTCGATCTTCTCTTAGTTCTCCCCCAGGCTGTAATCAAGGTAATGTTACGTTCAGCAAGCTCATGGCCTAAAGCCTCGGAGCTTTCTTTATCTATCGACGATGCTCATGAATACCTTTGGGCTAGCTTTTTCTTATGGGAGTGGAATATTTCCTCTAATGAAATATCATACTTGTTTGCGATAACAATAAGATTTCCAAGCACATCCCCAAGTTCTTCCGTTAATTGGCTTTTATTTTCTTCAAATGATCCTCTGCTCTCATCAGGCCGATCTCTGCCGATTTCCAGTGCCCGGATAGCTCTTGCAACCTCACCCGTTTCTTCAGCTAAAAAGCCAATACGAATGAATATATCCAAATCCGACCAGCCTCTGTCTTGATAATACTGTTTTACCCACTCTTGAAAATCAGTAATGTCCAATGATGACCCTCCAATATGTAAGATACAATTCATTCAATGCTTTTGTATGATGTACACGCCCGACACAAGTAAAACTACACCCACAATTCTATAAGGGTTGATTAGGTGAACATCATTTCCTAAAAGACCGAAATGGTCAAATAAAATGGCAAGAATGATTTGACCACAGATTACCAGGCTGAACATATTGGCAAATCCGATTTTAGGAGAAGCAAATATGGTTGTGAATATATAAAACGCACCAAATAGACCACCTGTTAACATCCACCAACGGACACCCTTAATCGTATTTTCACCCGACATTGTATAGGTACCGTTTGCTAAAGTATAGCAAAATACAAGAGCAAGACCCAATGCCCCTACAGCAAAACTAATGAAAGAGGAAAGAATTGGACTTCCGACTTTTGAGCGAAGCTGTCCATTTATTCCAACCTGTAAGGTTAGAGAAATCCCCGATAAAAATGAAAGCAGATAATACAGTAGTGACATATTTGTCGCCTCCCTTGCGGATAAGTCATTGACTACATTCTTTCAGCTCATTATATTGAATAAATAGATATAAGTGAAATACGATTTTTGGATAGGAGGTATACTGAATTCTTATATGTCTATTAATTTAGAGCTTTATAAAATTTTTTATACGACTGCAAAATTGGGAAGTATCTCTAAAGCTGCGAAGGAGTTATTTAGCTCTCAGCCCGCAATAAGTCAATCCATAAAGCAGTTAGAGGAGAAACTTGGGGGGCGGTTATTTTATAGAAATGCAAAAGGTGTTTCACTGACCGTTGAGGGAGAAATTATGTTTCAGTACATCGAGCAGGGTTACGGTCTGATGCTGACAGCCGAGCGGAAGTTTTCTGAACTAAAGCAGATGCAGGCGGGACAATTACGGATATCAGTATGCAGTGCGGTATGCAAATACGATTTATTACAATATATCAGCCAATATAATCGTGAATACCCAAATATCAAAATGTATATAAAAGATGATTCGAGTCATGAAATAGCGAGGCTATTAAACGTAGGCGAAATTGATATCGGTATTTTGAATCTCTACAATACGGATGAAAGTAACCTTGATATTATCAAAACCTTACAAATGAAGGACTGTTTCGTTGTAGGCGAAAAGTATAAACATCTTTGTGATGAATCTTTATCCATCCAAAAGCTTACAGAAAACTACCCGATTATCCTCCTTCAACAGGGTGGGAGTACACGAGAATATATTGATGAATATTTTCGTTCTCACGGAATCGCTATAGACCCACAAATCGAACTAAGCAACATGGATTTGATGGTAGAATTCGCCATTAAGGGATTAGGGATTGCTTGCATTATGAAGGATTATGTTCAAAAAGAATTGAAAAGCAAACAGTTATATGAGTTAGTGATTGCGGAAAAGATACCCTCAAGAAGTCTGGGAATAGCTACAAAAAAAGGAATGCCTCTGTCAACAGCTACACAAAAATTTATTAATATTTTTGATGCACAGTAGTCATGTTCAAAAAATAAAGGGGAAAATAAAAACCCGCGATACTCTTTTGCAAAAGAGTATTGCGGGTTTTTAATACCTCTGCTTATGATGGCAATTAATCGTCCCATAGCCTGGAATTGTTGCCCCCTTTTGCTCCAGCTCCGTGCTGATGGATGCGAACAATCGTTGCATCAATCATTACGCTCTCGAAGTCAGATTCTATCGAAACTTTTTCTAATATTCGATTCCATACTGCGGCCTTTTGCCATCGGCGAAACCGAGTATACACGGAAGACCAGGAGCCGTAATTTTCTGGCATATCACGCCACGGTGCACCTGTACGAGCTACCCAAAGCATGGCATTGAGCATCTTTCAATTGTCTTTAGGGGGTCTCCCACCTTTTGGATTAGGTTCTTTTTCAAGCAAAAGTATGTATTAGCCCTCCGGTCGGAGGCTGTTCATAAAATATTGTTATCTGCTAAGCGGAAGGACAACAAAGACTTCAAATTGCTTGTAGTTTGTAATTTTCCTCAAATATCCGCCGTACTTGGAAGTCACATTCTGGACATTACCTAAACCCAATCCGTGGAATTTAGCATTCTTATAGGTAAGGTGCTTCTTGCTGCATGTACAATCTGGCCTGGAGTTGGAGACATGAATGAGCAGAACCTGATTGGCAGAATTGATTTGCAGACGGATGAATCTCTTTTCTTGTTCAGGAACAAGGCTCACTGCTTCCAGTGCATTATCAAGAACATTTCCAAGAGAAATACATAAGTCATAAGGATCAATCTTGATATCTGATGCGCCAATATAGATTTCATGCTGTACGTTAATATGGTTTTCTTGGGCAATGTTAAGCATGTTGCTCACTAAAGCGTCAATTACTAGATTCCCCGTAAAAATTCTTTTATCAGATTCGTTGAGCTCTCTTAGCATTTTATTCGTGTGCACAAGGGCTTCGTGGTACTCCTTTTCCTGAATACATGTCTGTATGTATAGCAACTGCTTGTTGGTATCGTGTACAATTCGTTTGATCTCTTCAATAGAACTGGTAGATTCATTCGAAATTACATCATAGTATTCTTTGTGTTGCTGCAACAGATGATTTTCGCCCTCCAATGTGTAATTCCTCATTAACCGCTCGATTATCAGGATTAAGAAAACAGTAATCAGAAATATGCAAGTTACAGTGACAGAGATAGATATTCTTTGCGGCTGATCTAGACAGAGACGATGTATTACATACATATTGATAACAATAATTACCGGCATAATCAGATAGTCACTTTTGTTAATACGGCAGCTTTGGCTATGCCTATAAATCCTGAGCAGCAGCACCAGGAGAAGTTTAGGCAGTGAAGCATAGATGAAAACGAGTTGACGATAATTTATGCCGGACGAAATGCCCAGTTCCGGTATTTGCTGTTCCGAAACCCAACATGCAGAAGCAAACTCCAAGATTAGGCACACAAAAATATAAATCGCGCTATAAGACATTCTCAGTCCGAGGGAATCAATATAGGCATGCGCAATAAGAAAGATACTGAGATAGAACAGCAGTGATGTCTCATATCCAAATGACAAGAAATAGCACAGCAAATAAATAAATATTCCACAAATGGAACAAGGCGTGAACTTTAACCATTTCCCAGTTGAACAGTTATTTGACACTATCTTAAAATATTGATGCGTCAATACTAATTGCACAACTATTATTCCAGTCGACCACAACATGCTGTATAAAAAGAGGCTGCTCATATTCTGGAACTTCCCACAATAAATTCAGCGAAAGCATTTTTGACAGTGCCGGCCTGGGTACGGCCTATAGGAAATTCTTCATCGTTGGACATAATGACTGAAGTGGCTGTAAATCTCCGCACATGCTCCAAATTAATGACAACCGACCGGTGAATCAGCTTGAACGGTTCATTGATTCTCGCCAGGCACTCCGTCAGTGTCCCTGTCACGCAAAAGTTATGATGGATGGTCACGACTTTGATTTTATTCTGAAGCAGGCTGTGCTTGATCTTAGCTAAGGCTATGATCTCGGGCTTACGCAAGACAATATAGCCATTCTCCGACTTCATGGTCACGAAGCGGCTATCGTTCGCAAACAGATAGCTGCACAATCGAGTGAATGTATACTTAAACAGATCATAATCCATTGGCTTCACTAAGAATTGAAATGGCTGGACCTCAAAGCTGCTCAACATATACTTTGGATAATGGGTGATAAAAATAAATTGGACATCGTAATCCGGAAAGGAACGGATGGTCTTTGCAGCTTCCAAACCGCTCATCCCGTTCATCTCCATATCCATAATTACAATATGAAAAGCGTATGGTCCGGCATCCTTATAATAAGCAAGCAATTCTTCAGCTGCTTCGAAAAAGTGGATTTTGAAATCGTAAGAGGTCTCGATTTGCAGCTGTGAGAAGTACCGCTGCAACCTTTCGTGAATCCGGATTTCATCGTCACATATTGCTACTCTGATCAATGTCTTTTCCCCTTCTCATTTTCGAATTTAGTTAACAAACCGCTGCTTCGGATGAACAATAACTCGACTAGGAAAGCATAGCAACCATTAATCATTATGCGATATTGCGTTTAAACAATATCCACGTACTTATAAAATAGCAACCCAATAGCACTATAACGGCAGACAGCGCTGCAAAACTGCTCGTCAATACACTCTGTATTCCGATATAAGCGGACAGTTCTGCGTAAAAGCTGTCAATCATGAAGAATATTAAAAGGATGTTAATAATAAAGGCCATCAGAACGGGTGTACCGAACCAGATCCCCATTTGCTTCAAAATAATACGGTTTAATTGTCGCTCGGATATTCCCATATTTCTTAAGATGCTGAACCTGTATTTAAAATCTGAAGAGTCTGAAAGCTGCTGCAAAGACAAAACAGTGAAGCAGATAATCAGCAGTACTACGCCTGTATAGTTCAGCATTGCCTTTGTTGTGAATCCTCCTGCCGTACTGTCATTGATCTGCAGAGTGCTTAGCCTGATCTCACTTGAATTTCCTGTTGTAGTATCAGCAGTACGAACAGTTTGATCAAAGAGTGTTCTCAATTGTTCTGCATCCTTATAGGGCAGCGGATCTGCAGTATTAATGAAGAGCAATTGATTAGCAGGCATAAGCTCCGCACAGACTTTATCCGGAAACACATATAATGCCTCAGTGTAGGTGTTATACAAATACGGTCCCAGATCATCCTGATAAAAAGGCGTTGAGGATATGACAAGGTCCGCCGTCTCTGCACGGAGCTGCCGATGCTCGTTCAAGAATCCGTTGATCACTTTTGGATCTGCTAACGCATTCCACTGAGTCGTAAATTCCTCTTCGCTCAGCCGGATAGGCTCCAGATTATTCAAGCTTCGCAGAAAGTTATAGTCGGATAGCGAGAGTGCCAACACGGGGAACTGATATTTATTTCTCTTATTGAAATTCTCACGGTTAACGAAATAGCTGGTGAATTCAAGGATCCCGGCAACCTGGACATTCCTGTGCTTTAAGAATTCGGCCACAAAGCCATAGTCGGCCTGAGCTATGTTCTTCTCGTATCGGATATTGTTGTACTGGCTGAACACTTGGACGTCATACTTGCTTTTTTTCTCCAAATGACCGCTCATCCACCCCGTCATGACCGGCTCCAAGGCAAACAGAAATAGAGACAGCGCCAGTATAAGACAAATGATGGACATGGTTTTGGATGTCGTTTTTAATTTGGCCATTATCTGTCCAAAGAGAAACAGATTCTCACCGTTATATGTAAGTCCGGGGGATTTCTCTTTCAAATAGGCTATCCAGCGGTTCAGGAAGTAGAAGAAGCCGCAAACATTGAGCGCCACGAAAAAAAAAGCGGCTGCAATCTCAACATTTGAACTTACGGTTACATGAGAGCTTCGGGATACCCGAAAAGAAAATACCACGTTAAAAATACCAAGAGTCATCAGAGTTCCCAACAGGCCATTGAAGCCCAACCGCTTGGAAAAGCATCTTCCGAGTCCAAAATATATTACAGACAAGACCATAATTGCCGGAGATATTACGCTGCCGTACAGAGATATTTGGAGGCTTTCGGGCAAGCTGTCCGAATAGAATTTCCGGAAGATATAAATCCCCCGGAACAGCATTAATGCTGCCGTGGCGGCGGCCAGAATAACCCAGACGGACATCCATGCGCTGCTCTTGTAATCCGTTTCCGTTTTCTTATCGGCATGCAGCATATCAATAATCTTGATTCTCCGAATGGACCTGATGTTCAGGCATCCGATCAGGCCAAATGCCAAACCAAAGAACAATAGAGTGAACAACAGCGTGTCGGTATAAAGAGGAAAGGTGAATTTGAAGGGCTGGTCATAGGTGCTTAGCAGCATAGCCGTAATCAATTGAGAGAGAAAACATCCCATAATGATTCCAAGGCTAACCGCAATTCCCCCCATGGCAAGCGTCTCTACAAAAAAAAGCTTCGCTGTAGTCTTTTGCTCCATGCCCAGAATGGTCTGAATTGCAAATTCTTTTTGCTTCCGCTTAATCATGTAGTCATTTACGTATTTAATCAAAAATAAGAGAATGGCTGTAATCGCCAGTATAGGCAATGTCATATCCCCGCGGACCGAGGAGAAGGTGAATTCTTCTCCCAGTGAGGGATTATAGTAACGGCTTGATAAAGCCATAAATGCATAGAACAGCCCGACACAGAAAATCAGTGTGACCATATAGATCAAATAATCTTTTCTGGAGCGCTTGATATTCCGCAGGATCATTTTAGCGTACATCGAACAGGTCCCCCCCGAGCAGAGCCATCACATCCAGTATCTCATTGAAAAACTGCTTCCTGGATTTACTACCGCGATAGATTTCATTAAATATCCGCCCATCTTTGAGAAAGAGCACTCTCTTGGTATAACTCGCAGAGAAAGCGTCATGGGTTACCATCAGAATTGTGGCATCCAGCTGCTCGTTCATGCTTTGTATGGTATCCAGCAGCATTTGTGATGATCTGCTGTCCAGCGCTCCGGTCGGCTCATCGGCAAGGATAAGCTTGGGATCGTTCACCATCGCCCGCGCACAGGCACAGCGCTGCTGCTGCCCTCCCGATGTTTGATAAGGAAATTTATGCAGAATATCATGGATGCCTAACTGAACGGCGATTTGCCGGACACGCACATCGATTTCATGGGGGGGAGTCTTGTTAATCGTAAGCGCAAGAGCAATGTTCTCACCAATGGTCAAGGTATCCAGCAAATTGAAATGTTGAAATATAAAACCGAGGTTCCTCCGGCGAAAACGCGCGAGCTCGCTTTCCGGTATTTCCGTCAGATCGGTTTCCGAAAGATAAATGTGACCTGCACTAACCGTATCAATTGTAGAGATGCAATTCAGGAGCGTTGTTTTTCCCGATCCGGATGCACCCATAATACCAATAAATTCTCCCTGTTTGACCGCGAAGCTGAGATCATCGATCGCCTTCGTAACGGAAGGGCCATTACCGTAATATTTCTCTACATGCTCGATTTTCAGTAACTCATTCATGTTTTTCACCTCCACTACAGTGTACCTTGAGCAGGTAAAACATTGTATCCGGAATGCTTTCTAAAATCTTTCATCTTTGAAAGATTCGAGTTCCTGTCCGCTACACTTTGGTGAAGCTTCCTTTCGGAAATTCCAAGATAATAGAAGTTCCTTCACCCGGATAAGATTCCGCCTCCAGATGTATTCCCAGCTTATCGCCTAAGCGCTTGCATATATACAAGCCCATCCCCGTTGATTTCTTCCGGATCCTTCCGTTCTCGCCGGTAAAGCCCTTGTCGAAAATCCGGGGTAAATCGCTCTCATTGATGCCTATACCATTGTCTTTTACCGTGAGTGCCAAGCCACTGGAAGCCGGAACGACTTGAAATCGAATTTCCGGAGAGTGCACATTTCGGTACTGTACGGCATTTGTAATCAGCTGCTTCAGAATGAACTCCACCCATTTACGGTCTGTGTAAACAGTATGAGGTGAGGACTCTACGTCAACATGGACATTATTTCTGAGCAAAATCTGTTTATTGTCGGCGATGGCTTGATGAACCATATCGGTAACCGAAATCTCTTTTACCAGAAAATCGCGTTCTGCTTCGTCGCTGCGGGCATAGTACAGGGCCTGCTCGGCATACAGATCGATTTTTTGCAGTTCGGAAAGTACTTTCGATGAGAGTTCCGACTTATTATTGGCACACATAATCTGAATGGCGGCGATCGGTGTTTTCACCTCATGAATCCATTGCTCAATGTAATCCTTGTACTCTTTCCGTTCACGTTTCGTTGCCGATACTTTTTCCAGCATAGATTTGTTGCACGCCTTCAATATTTTGAAATAAGCTAAGCCTTCACCTGTATCCGGAACATCCATAACTTCCGACAACAAATACTTATGTTCAAGTTTCTCCAGAAGAGCAACCGTCCGGCTAATTCTTTTGTTCTTGCCACGGTAATCAAGAAAGCTATACATTACTGCACCTGCAAGCCACACCAGAATAATTAATAGTACCTCTTCAAACTGAATATTGAGCGTGAGCAGGAGCAAGGTTAAAGTCAGCATGCCAAAGACATTCAGTACACCCACTAACAGCTGATCCTTAAGATATTGGCTTTTCTTCATACTTTGTATCCTTGCCCATATTTAGTCTGAATCAAGTTATCGATGCCAATCTGGCTGAGCTTGCTGCGGAGCCTTGTGACATGAACACTTAAAGCATTGTCATCAATATACAATTGATTGTCCCATAAATATTCCACCAGATCTGCTCTGGAGACCATTTGTCCCTGATGCTTGAACAGATAAGCTAGTATCTTGCTTTCATTTTTCGTCAACTCCACACTCTCGCCATGATAGTGGACTTTACCTGTGTCCGAATAGAAGTAGACATCCCTGCAGGACAGATAATCTTTATTCTCGTTCGGGAACGCACGTCTGAGTAATGCCGTAATACGGGCAAGCAAAATAGAAGCATTATAAGGCTTGGTAATAAAATCATCTCCGCCTCTCATAATGCCGTTTAATTCATCCATATCTGTATTCCGGCTCGTTACAAAAATAATCGGAATGCCCGATTCCTCGCGTATTAGTGAGCAAAGCTTAAAACCGTCAATACCAGGTAAGTTGATATCCAACAGAATCAGATTCGGATTCTCCAACGCGACTTCTTCAAGGATATTGGAGAAATGGACCGGTGCGCATACCGAGTAACCGTTAAACGACACCAGTATTGATAATTCTTCACGAATGGTCTCATCATCTTCCACAATCATAATCTTCATTGCTAACCACCTCTTCATGCAGAATTCCCAGGTGCCTCCGGACTCATAGCGGGTGGCTTGCAGCCGATCCATTGATGACAATGCAATACTGAATGTTACCGGGATAAAAATCGCGAAGAAAGGCATCTTCTTTCCCGCTCAGCATCGTAAAGGGCGATCCCTCATGGTCCAGTTTTACAACCGTCGCTCCGTCAGGAAATATTCCTTCAAACAACGCTTGCAGCGGCACGGGATAACTGATTTTTTTGATTTTAAAACGGTTTCCGGACTCAAGCAGTTCGTCGCAATCATTATAAATACAGCAAATTCTAACGACGGAATTTCGGACTGGGGATACATCAGAATCATTCAAGCGGTTCGCAAACGGTTCAATAATGTTAAATGGACTTCCGACATGAGAATTTCCGAATTGGCCAAAGTAATTATACCGGCTGTCGTTGGCCCTTATCTCCTCGGCAGTCCGTGTAAACATATAATTCTCCCGTATTTCGCGCGATTTTGTAACGCTCATCCCGCGCTTGATTCTTGTAAACATATCACTGCTCACTTTTAAAAAATCAGAAAAATGAACTCCTAAATACCCGGCATACTGTCCCTGGCAAGTCCTCAGGCTAGACATGAAAGCAAGCCATATTCCGGTAATATCACTCTCGGTACTAATATGCTCTTCTCTATATATTGACTGAAGTTGAACCACACAATCAATTACATTTTTAATATCTTCTGGTGGATCTCCGCATTCACGGATCAAGCCCACAATATAATCGAGAGATTTTCGAACTCCGCTGATGGAGTCGATGCCGATCACTTTGATCTTCCGCTCGGCCGGAAGACCAGCACTGAATTCATATAAGTGCTTCCAGAAATTATATTCCTCCTCCATTCCACTGTAATACCCCTGATAAGAGGCAAATATTTCATCAAGCAATTCAATGTGTCCAGACTCAAGAAACCGGTTGAAGCGAAGTGAATCATAATACCCCGCTTCGAGCAGTAAATATTTTACGTTATCGTTCCGCACTAAATATTTCAGCAGGTATAGCTTAAGACGTGCATTATCGGCTATCCCATGATTTTCCCCGACCAAATAAACCCTTGGCCCGGACTCATTATGGCTAAGCAACGATAAATCCTTACTTTCCTGAGCTAAAACAACCGGATTACTATGAAGAGCTAAGTAATCCCGCAGCCTGCTTTGTTCCTGCGTTGAAAAGAACACTTCTTTGTAGTTCAACATCCCTGGCCTCCGTTAGTTTATTGGATGACATACCCAACTGCCTGATATCGTAAATCGCGTCACAATATTTCAACAGCTCTGCCCGATGTGTTATGGCGATTATGGTCGTATCCTTAAAATGTGCAAACAGATTGCGGCAAACGATTTGTTCACCCGCAATATCCAGTGCCGAAGTCGGCTCATCCAGAATGATAAGACTGGGGTTCGATAAATAAGCCCTGGCAAGTGCCACCTTTTGTGCCTGACCACCGGAGAGCCTCACGCCCTGAGCTCCGACTGGTGTATCAAGCCCTCGCGGCATTTTGGATAAATCCTCCTCCAGACATACCATTCTCAGCGCTTCCTTCACCGTTGCTGCAGGGATATCCTGCTTAAGCATGGTAATATTCTCAAATATAGTTCCATTAAAAATAAAGGGGGTTTGACTGATGCAGATGATTTGACTGCGCAAATAGAATAG
Organism: Paenibacillus paludis; assembly: GCF_042610515.1. Classification (NCBI taxonomy): domain Bacteria; kingdom Bacillati; phylum Bacillota; class Bacilli; order Caryophanales; family Paenibacillaceae; genus Paenibacillus; species Paenibacillus paludis. The sequence goes on along the minus strand of NZ_JBGJZP010000006.1, from coordinate 421,728 downwards.
ATCATATTCACGCATATCTTTGCCGTCAATACAAATACTCCCTTCATAGTTATCCATCAGCCGGAGGAGTAGCTTGATTAATGTCGTTTTACCTGATCCGTTCTCACCGGTAATCGCGATGGAATCCCCGGATTGTATGGATATATTCACACTGTTTAGAACGGGATTATCGCTATATTTGAAGGAAAGACCTGAAATATCTACGTCACCATGCAGGTTGTCGTTCATCGTCCACTTTCCACTTTGGATTACATACTCCTGTACGTCGATAAGCTCCATCACCCGCGATAAAGAAGCCTGTGTTTTTTTTACATCGATATACAGATTGAATAATGAGAGAATGGGGCTATGCATTTTTTGTACGTAGATTGTTAATGTAAACAGACTACCGATCGTCAAGTGACCGGTTAACACCATTACAGCCCCGTAACCCAGCACAAGGATCAGCGAAATGTTCTGAAACAAGCTCCCTGATAATCCGGACAGAACCTTGACTCTTGCCATCCCGATTTCCTTGCGGAAAAGCTCTCTCTGAGTGTCCAAATACTTTGTCTGGAATTCACGGCTTGCATTCAGCATACGCGCATCCATAATTCCTTCGAGGTATTCTTGCGTGAAAGATTGCATGTTGCCTTTGGCGACACTTACCTCCTTCGCCTTGCTCTTCGTCTGGGTTCCGAACTTTTTTTGGATCACCGTGAAGAGCAAGATGAAACATAGCGACCCCACGGCAATCTCAGCGTTCATTGACAAGAGAAGAACAAATAATCCTACCGCCGTTACCGCATTGGAGAGGACATCGGAAACAATATAGGTGGTGAGCACTTCAACATTTTTCACATCGTTCTCAAGAATTGACACCATTTCCCCGTTCTTATATTTATTGAACAAGAGCTGCGAATATCGGTCAAAGCAATCGTTGATGGTTTTCTTAATGCTATAGGTTATTTTTTGGCCCAATTTCAAAAAGCTGATCCGCATCCAATATCCGGTAATCACATTTAATGCTGTCGTAACGGTCATTACTGCAGAGAAGAGAATAATTAATTGAATATTCTGTTTACCTATCCCTTCATCAATGATCAGCTTGATAAAATAGGGAAAACACAAATTCAGCAAGGAATTAACGAGCAGCAGCAAGGTGCAAAGAATATTTTCTTTCAAAAAAGGCTTGACCGTCTTCCGGTAAAACATTCTGAACTCGGCGGTTGAGTAGCCCATTATTTATCATCATCCCTTAAAAAGTAAATAGGTGGACCCATTGTGTAAAAGGGATTACACGGATCCACGCTTAACGAAAGACAACCTATGGTCATACAACCGGCCTGCAGCCGCTTAATTAATAGTCTGCTCAGAAGGAAACAACACTTGCTTATCGGTGTCACTTAACCGCAGATAGATATGAATCATCGTATCTTGAATCCTCCGCGTGTATTCACAATAATCCTCGCTGGGAGTATTCATATCGCCTGTTTCTTCTACATTGCTGTGCGGACAACCCGTAACACACAGGTTTCTGGCGAAACAATTACTGCATTTATTATTGTTTGCGGCGCTTAGGCTACGCAAAAAATCTTCTTTGGTCTGATACCCGTGCTGCACATCACCCAGAACGCTTTCCTTCCTGGATACAAAACGTTGGCAAGGATAGAGACTGCCGTGTATATCAATAGCGGCCAGATTTCTTGCAACCCCGCACGCCTTTGTTCTCATCGTAGAATTATTGATCTTGGCCAGTTCTTGTTTGAACAGCTTGTTCTTCAGCACCTGCCGGTAGTCCCCTTCTTTAAGTTTCTTCTCCAGGTAGAGGAAGAATGCAATATAAGCATCCGCTAAGCGTACGTAATCCTCCGGCGACAACATATTGAATGCAGGCGACAATACGATTTGCCGGAAATTAAGCGAGTCCAAATGATTAAAAATAGAGATCAGGTCAAAATTAAACGGGGTAACAGTCGCACGCACGCTTAACAGCCCTTTTTCGCGCAGCTTCTGAGTTCTTTTTATAATTACATCATATGTACCCCGCCTGTTACTGTAGAATCTGTTGGCATTCTGGGTTTCCTTGTCCCCATCAACACTCAGTTGAACACTAATTCGATTGTTGATAATGAATTCTTCGATTTTCGGGCTGATCAAGGTACCATTTGTTGTCATCGTAAACCTGATAATCTTATTCGTTCTCTTCTCTACTTCCCGGCAATATTCCACAACTTCCTTTATCAGCTTGAAATTCAACAGCGGTTCGCCGCCGAAGAAGCAAACGGTAACCTCATCTGCCTGAGTCTCCTGCATCATTAAATCTACGGAACGCTTTGCAGTTTCCAACTCCATGATACCGCTGTCACTATACTGGCCATCCTCACCGTAGCAATATGTGCATCTCAGGTTACAGCCTTGTACAAGCAAAAGAGAAATCATGCGCAGGTTACCTTCCGCCCGGGCTGTTGTCACCGGTTCACTAGACTTCTCTTCAATAGATCCATCCTGAGCCAGAGTTTCAATAAGTGTATTCATCTGGTCTTCCGACAGTACTCCCTCCAGACTCCGTTTAGCCTCGGCCACCGATTTACCCTTATAACTCAACAGTTGCATCACCATGTTATCAGCCCTATACAATCTGTTATTGCTGCATACATAAATGTACGTTGATTCGCCTTCTTTGTAAATTTTGTGATCTACAAAATGTAAAATCCGTTCAGGGGCAATCATACTCATCTTCATCTCATCCTCCTTCAGGTGATATACATAGAGAGAACGCTCCTCTATTATCAAATAAAGGAGCGTTTCAAAGGATTTAGTCTACGACGTCATACCATTGGCCATCGCAAACGTTGCAGAGATCATTGTCATTTTTCTCGCCGTCACAGAATTGACACTCTTCAAAGTCAATAAGAGTACAGCTAACCGATTTCTCTAATACAACGCGATTCATAAGTTCCAACATACTAGCATCTCCTCTTAATTTTTTTATAATGTACTAATGGTCCTTAGGAACCATAAGATCATTATCAAGATTAGATGAAACAAAGTGAATTTTGTCACAAAACAAAGACTGTTGATGCTTACAAAATCTATTTTAGAATATTTGATCATTATTAGGCTGTTTTGTATGCAAATGGTATAAAATTCCTTATCAACTACCTTGTATGTAAGGTTTTCTGGGCTGGTGAATATAAATAGGTAGAATACTAGATACATCTTATTATCATTATGAAAGAACGCTTCCAGAAAATTGATGCTTCCAACATAACATCACTGTGTTTACAACAATCTCTAATTATATCGTTTACAAAATCATCTTTGTCTCTATTTATTGGTTGGCGGTAACTCCGTTTTACTTGATCGGGTATCTCTTTAAGTTAGTTCGACTGTTTAATGCATCTTCAAAATACTGAAAAGCAAACAAAATAGAGTTACCAGTACAACGGGGAGAGCGGCAGCTCTTCCCGTTTATGCGTTAGTCCCTGAAAGGAGGTGAGGAACATGGATACAGTAATTTAAACTACCGGGAAGTCAGTGCTGACCACAGCGGGTGCACTAATTGGAGGAGGAGGAGCAGCACTTGGCACAGCAATATTCCCCGGTGCAGGAACAGCCGTTGGTTATTTATTAGACGCTTACGTTTGGCACGACTTCAAATGCAGTTTCTTGAATTTATCAATATAAGATCTATTTGAAGAACATTTATCCGACAAAAATAAAAGCACTCTCCCGAGTGCTCCTTCAATAACCATCTATTCTTCTGGCACATACTCAATTAAGTCTGACAGCTTGCATTGAAACATATCACAAAGTTTAAATAGCGTCTCCAGCTTAATAGTCTCCAGGTGGGCTTCTCTGTACAGCTTATTAATTGAATTTCGGCTAAGACCCGATTTCTCCATTAATTCGGTGATGTCGTCTATGCGATGTTTAGCCATTAGAACTCTTAAATTGCTTTTCAACAAAATGTTCCCCTCCAACTTTTATGTATGATAATTGCAGACAGCCAATTGACCTTATAGAGTTAAAATTTAGCTTCGCAATTAACTCCACGAGGTTAAAAAACTTGGAGGTGTCCTGTTTGTTTGAATCTTTAGAAGCTTTATCTGATCCATTGATTCGCATACGGGTTGAAGCGATGTACCGTGAACTGTTGGACACCGATTCTAACTATAAAGTGCTTTTACTGGAAAGCGATCAGTGCTTTCAGCAACTTAGGAACGCTCTGCCCGAGGAACAGCAGAAAGCTGATTTCCTGTATGAGGACACTCAGTTGTCGCTTCAAGCCATTCTTGAGCGCTCCATCTATTTGCATGAACTACAGATTTCAACACATGCTTAATTCGATTCTTTAATTACATTACTTTTTCTAACTTACGTGCAAAGAAAAGGCGCATTCACTTGAATGCGCCTTTCACTGTTGCTATTGATGCCGAGGACGGGGGTCGAACCCGTACGGTACTCACGTACCGCAGGATTTTAAGTCCTGTGCGTCTGCCTGTTCCGCCACCCCGGCATGAAATGTGCGTTGTAACGCGACAAGAAATATAATATCACGTATCCCGCAAACACGCAATCAAAATCCCAAAAATTTTATTTGCAAAAAAACATCCCGGCCGGAGCCGGGACGGGTCAAGTTCAAGCGTACGGATGCTATTGGCGATCACGTTCACCGCTTCTGCTGCGCATACCGGCCAGCCCCAGCAGTCCTATGAGTCCTAGCCAGCCCCAGTTGGAGCCTCTGCCGTTGGTTGTGGCAGCTGTAGTGGTGCTGGTCGCCCGGTATTTGGTGCCACGCGAGGTATCCGGATATTGTGTCAAGGTGTCGTTTGTTCCTGTACGGATCCTATCGTTCATGATCGAATCGTTCCTGTGTGTCGTTCCTGTAGTCCGGTTCATCAGGGTATTGTCTTCCTGGTTAAGCATAGGGGCTCCGGTTCTGGTCCCCATGTTGCCCATGGTGTTGCCTGTTCTATTCTCTGTTCTGTTCTCTGTCTTCAGTCCGTTCATTCCCGTATCAGGAACGGCCGAGCCCATCCCGGCCGTTCCTGCAGCATTCGCTGCGTTACCGGCTCCAAGCAAACTCATCGATAATACTGTACCGCATGCAAGGCTTGTGATCAGCTTCTTCAAGTTGTTATGCCCCCTTCATGGTTTGTCGCTGATAATTTCCCCACAAGGTGCGGCATCTATTCATACAAGTTATTCCTTAACGAGGTTGACGGTCTTGCTTGCGGCATCATAAGTTACCTTGGCGCCAAGCGCTTCCGCAACTGCCCGCACAGGCGCATACGTTGTCCCGTTCTCTACAAGCCCGGTTGTGAGCTTACGCCCGTTCAGCATGATGGTGATCCCTTGTTCCTCTGCCGGTTCGTTTGCGCTGATCTTAGCCAAAGCCTCTTGCACCTGTTGTTCGGTCGGACGCTTTCCGGCCAGTAGCTGAGCGGTTGTAAGTCCGAAGGTCATCTGCAGATGGGGATAGTCTTTAAAGGAAGTCCAATCGCCGCCCCATTCAAACCCCAGCTGTTTAGCTACCTCAGCCACTTCCTGCCAATCTGGGACCTTATCGCTGTCTCCGTCCCGGTTCATATCCCAGGACACGTTGTTGCCATCCGGCAGCAGCAGCGCAAAATCAATGGCCAATCCGTAATTATGATAACTGCTGCCTCCCCGGGCATTCGTAACAATCGGTCCCTTCTTGGTTCTGCCCTGCGCATAAAGCGCATTCTGTTCTGCAATTGTGCGCATCCCCTGAGTAATGATAATGGGGACACCCTTGGCATAGCTCCGCTGGATCAACTCATCCGCAGCAGCTTGCAGCACGGGATGAAGTTTGCCCAGCGATCCGGCAGATTTACTCTTAACCTGATCCAATGTCAGCATATAATCACCCCCTGGTATAGTAAATGCCTTCTCATGCTGCATTGCTTGTATACCTGTCTTGATCAAGCTCCCGGGTGGATGATTTCCGCAGAAAAAGGCTAAAATAACAATGAAGGGTGGGATAACACAATGGAGATTCACAGCGATAGCTACAAGGTGGCTGCACTTGCCGATCAGGAAGATGCCGTGGAGGTGATCCGCCAGGCCGAAGCGGCAATTGCCCAAATTACAGGCAACAAGGCCGTTACCCTGATCGCTTATGAGAAGACGGAGGCAACCGGCGTAAATTGAAATGAAACACCGGGATGAGCAGTTCATATCAGATGTGGAAAATAATAGATTCACATGGTAAAATCCATTTGTGAAACTCTTCACAGGGGGATTATTTCCATGACCTTACAGGGCACTTCCACGAGGAGTGCCTTTTGTATTTTGAAAACTCGAACTGGGTTTGGGGGCAAATGTGAACATCACTATTCATAATGTAGAACAAGTGTACCGGAATAACAGTCATGCACTGTATCCGGTACATTTGGAATTTCACGAAGGGGTTTACGGTCTGCTGGGACGAAACGGAGCAGGCAAGTCCACCTTGATGAATATTCTGACCATGGCCAAAAAGCCGACAAGCGGAACTGTCTACTGCAACGGTGTGGATATCAACACGATTCAGAACGAGTATAAAAGCAGGATCGGCTATTTGCCGCAAACCTTTGGACTGTTCCCGGCCTTGTCAGGCCGAGAATTCCTGATGTATGTTGCCGCTCTAAAAGGATTATCCAAGAGGCATGCAGCGGGCAGAATACAAGAGCTGTTAAGTGTGCTTAACTTGAATGAGGTCGGTGACCAGCATATCGCCAGCTACTCCGGCGGAATGAGGCAGCGGATCGGCATTGCCCAGGCTTGCTTAACAATCCCAAGTTTCTGCTGCTGGATGAACCCTCGGTGGGACTCGATCCCGACGAACGGGTAAATTTGAAGAATCTCATTACCAAGGCCGCGCAAGACGCAACCGTGATCTACTCCACCCATATTGTGTCCGATATTGAAGCAGTGGCAAGAAGCATTATTATCATGAAGCAAGGCAGAATACTGGCGGCTGGAGCCGTGAACCAATTAACAGAACCTGTAGAAGGCCTGGTATGGAAGATGAACGTGGATTACAGCGGGCTTGCTACCCTTCAGGACAAATACATATGCAGCAGCAGCAGTAGATCAAGCGACGGAATTGAGGCCCGTGTCCTTTCGTCAACACCGCCAAGCGCCGGGGCCGAGCCGGTCTATCCCACCCTTGAGGATGTCTACCTCTATCTCATTCACCAGGATAAGATCAAAGGAGAATCACCAGCATGACAAGAACCGCCTCCGCCTTAAATCTCCTGTCTGTATCTCTGGTCCTGGTGAAGGAACGCATACGAAGAGCAAGCTTTCTGTGGACAATCGTAGTGTTTGCGTGCTGTACTATTATTACTTTCCGGCGAATGATACTACCGGCAGCCTAACCACCGTTATTAAAAACAGTCTCCTTGACGGGCACTACAGAGGGACCTATAACTCCGTATGGATGGGTCTGCTGGTGGTGTTGTTTTTTAACTGTCTGCTGCTATTCGGGGGTATCTTCCTGATCCGAAACTCCATCGGAAGAGATGTTACGCTGCAACTGGAGATGTACTATACTACCTCTCCCCTAAATGTGCATCAATATGCGGAATCCAAACGTTTGGCAAATTCCCTCTACCTTGCGCTGGTTGCCCTGGCCGTTGAAGTCATGGCTCTGATCATGCAGCTCAGCAGGGGGGGAAAGTTATGCGATTGAGCCTCTTTCCTATATAATGCCTTTTGTACTGCTGATTTTACCCTTTATCTATGTATTATCCAGCGTGACGGTTTGCATGGAGCTACTCCCCCCGTTGCGCAGAAATCTCGGCAATCTGATGTTGTTTATCCTGTCCTATACCTATCTCTCCATCGTATTCGCCGGTGCGAACAAAACAGAGATCAATCCGTACTTCGATGTTACCGGTCTGCAGTTTATCGTTAAGAATGTATTCAGCCAGTTCAGGCAGTACTTTGCACTGACCCGTCCAAATGATCCTTCCATTTCCTTTTTTGAGACGATCGGCGATTATAACAACACTTTTCAGATGTACACCATGACTTGGGAGATCAAAATTGTGATCAGCCGGATCGTTATCGTGCTGGTTGCGTTTATATTTATGCATCTGCTCGTTGCCTTAACAAGCTATGAAAGGATCTTCGGAACCTCCCGTGCCCGGGTCAAACCGGCAAAAGCCAAACGCATCTCAGCCCGGAAACTGGCGAAATCTCTAGTACCGGTGAATCCAGCCTATACGGCCCCGGCCCAAAACCTTTTAAGGCCCAATTCATCAGCATCATCCCTTACGAACTGAGGATTGCCTTCAGGGGATCTGAAAAGCTAATGCTGCTGGTGCTCCCTTTGCTTGCTGCCCAGTATTTCCCGTCCACAGACAGCTTGCATGCGATAGGATTCCGGCTGGCCTCCTAATGCCTCTGTTTATTCTGTCAAGCAGCGGGTTTCACAAGCAAGAGGCCAATATTTACGCCACTGTAGCCTATAAGAATAAATACTATTTCAGTAAAATAATCATGTATATGCTGCTGCTTGCCTTATTTTTCTCCGGGACCTTGTTCAATTTATTCGTACACGCTCAGTACGCCGGGATACTTTCGCTCATTGTGGGAATTACGTTTGCCGTTGCATCCGCCAGCCTCACCGTTGTTGTTCCCCCTAATCTGTTCAATGTCCTGTACATGTTGATGTGGTATATGGGCATCATTCAAAAGATAGAGGTCTTGATGATGGTCTTCTCCTACAAAAAAATATAATCCGCATGCATTCCGGCAACCGATCATCAAACGATGTATACCTCCAAAATATCGTCCACGTTGACCCATTTCCATTCCTCCGCCCACTGCAGCTTGAATTCGCGCGAGTGGGTGTGAATGGAGGTCACAAAGCCGCTCAGCAGCTTGCGCTCAAAAGGATCAAACAGAACAACCGTCACACGGACATGCGCCCGCAGCGACAGAGCCAGCGTACACTCGATCTCCTCCAGCTTCTGTTCATCCAGAATCGGCTTAATCGTGCGCAACGTTTCCCGTTCATCTCTTATAATCCGGCTCTTATGCTCCGGTAGCATCATCCGGCTGCTCTCCCACAGGCCATTGCCTTTCAGCTTCTTGCCGAGTGTCATTGCCATTCCCCTTCCCGATGTTAATGCATTACTTATACTTTTCATAACACGAACGTATGTTTGTATTATATCCGCAGTTCCGCTTATTAATCAACCAGAAATAAATGACAGAGGGAAGTGCCTGTTTTCCACAAAATAGGTGTATAATTCTATATATCGTAAATGGAAAAAACGGCTGCTCCGTTCCAAATAACAAACAAAAAGGCGCACACAGCCTGCAGCTGTGAAGCGCCTTTTACCATTTTGTGTAAGGACGGACCTCAACTTTAATTGTGGGTATTCCTTATTTGCCCCCGGTAACGGTGGATGTCCCGGAATTTGTGCTATTCTCTGTCGTCGGAGCCAGCTTTACGTCCGTACTGCCCACTGCTGTACCAGACTCCGCATCCGCAGTCCCCGCAGCTTCTGTACCGATCTCGTCTTCGATCAGCCCTACGGCAGCCCTTGCTTCGTTCAGCTTGGAAATGCCATACAGCATCGCCACATCCGCCTGCTGGTTCATTGCATTGAACTCATCGGCCGTAACGTCGGGAGAAACGGCGCTTTTCGAGGCTTGCTCTTTAATGGAGTACGCGCTTTTAAAAGCGATCATTGATTCACTCAGTAGTTTTTGAACCTCTTCAGGCAGGCTTTTGGAAATCTTCACATCCCCCACCTCATCGGCAATTTCCGATGTCGCATCCTGGAATTGATCAACCGCTTTCTCCAGCTCCTTGTCCGAGGCTTTTCCTGTCGAATAAGAGGTTAAAGTAGTGTTGAAATTATCCAGGGAAGACTTGCCCTTTTCATCGAATTTTGACATCTTATCGTAGAAGTTTTGTACGGTCTCCTGCGCTTCTTCCTCTGAAGCAGGGGCTGAACTATTATTGCTGCAGGCGCTGAGGATAACCACCACCATAAGTAATCCTGTCAGTAAAGCTTTTCTCATTTTTGAATCCCTCCACTTAACAGAATAATGGCGGCTTTTGCAAAGTGCAAATGAAAATATTGTAAAATGACCCCGAATGAAACATTTTCCTAAAATTAAGCGTATTCATGGGTAAAAGATCTCCGGCCGTGACCGGAAATCTAATGGTATACTATAATCATTTCATCCAGAATAAGAGAGGAAGATCCCTTATGGCTTATTGCACAGCCTGTGGCGCGGAAAACAAGCAGAGTGCCAAATTTTGCGGAAAATGCGGAGCGCCTGTCGATGGAACGGTTCCAGCGGCACCGCACCAAACGTCAGCTAAAGGAATGTCCGGCTCCGGCTCAGGTCCGGAAGTCGAGCTGTGGGAGGGCAAACCCGCCGGCATTTCCGACCGCCTCAAAGGCCTCATAGGCCTTAACACAACTACCTACACGATCACCAGTCAGCGGATTATGGTCAAGACCGGACTTATCGGCAAGGATCTCGAAGAAGTTGAACTGCTGCGGGTAAATGATTTCTCTGTAGCCCAGTCCATTCCGGACCGTCTGCTTGGAATCGGAACGCTTACTGTGTTCTCCGATGACCCTTCATCACCACAGCTTTTGTTCCGGAAAATCCGCAAGGTGCAGTCTGTGAAGGATGTGCTCCGAGGCGCTGTCCGCAACGAAAAAATTGCCAACAACATCAGCTACCGCGAGCAAATCTAAGTTGTTGCGGCAGCCCGTTACGGAAGATACAACGCTCCGGCCGGAATAACACCTTTAGGCTGGCTGGAGCTTTCCCACATTAACACCGCCTTCGCATCGCCCTGGTTCTCATAATACTCCACCTTCAGCTCATGCAGCTTGCTGGCAATCAGGCCGATGCTGCCCTTGCGCTCCTGTCCGCTTTGCTTCATCCAGCTGTCAATCACCAGCACTCCGTCAATCCACACCCGGATGCCGTCGTCCGAGGAAGTGTAAATCGTATAGCCCTCGCTGTAACCCGCCTTCAGCCTGCCGCTCCAGCGCACTGAGAATAAATTGGCCGGAACCGCCGGATCGGGAGCACCCTGCTTCCAGATGAAATTAATATTGGCATCGGTGCGGACCAGCGCCGGAGTGCCGCTAAGTGACGCATTATTGTAATACTCTCCCCGAAGTCCTGGCAACGAAGTTGCCGGAGGCGCCGAGACTGGTTCCGCAGCCTTGACCGTATACTCTGACCGCGTGAGTACAAAGCTGTCCTTCATAAAAGACTTAATAACCACATCGCTGTTATTCTCGTACAGCAATTTGCCCCAGGTCATCTGGTACGACCATTTATTCTGCGAACCTGCCAGCAGGGCCGGGGACGGCAGCTGCCCGTTCTCCCCAATGGCTATCAGCTTGCCCCGCCCCAGATCCCAAAGGGTGTCGTGGTGACTCTTTTTGAAATCACCCTCATAAATATCCAGCGCCAGCACATCCACTCTTCCCGCACCGGGATAATAACCCGCAGGCTCGTCACACCACTGATTTTTGGCATTCGGGCTCCACACCCAGAGCAGATTATGCAGCTTATTATAAACCGTATACCGTTCGAACATAAGGTTCCAAAGCTCGGTAAAGCGGCGTTTTTGCCCCCACCAGAACCATCCGCCGTTCATTTCATGGTACGGTCTCCACAACACAGGCACACCGGCATCCCTCAGTTTTTTTAAAGAAAGGGCCGTCTTGTCCAGATCCTTCATTAACGCATTGTATTGAGCGGTGCCGGGAGTGAGGTATTTGGCAAAATCACCTTCGCTAAGACTCATAGAGACATTGGACCAGGCCGGAGCCGTACCCGGTAAATGGGCATGGTAGCTCATCGTCACAATTCCGCCCGCCTTATGCCAGCGCACTGCACTGTCCACCACCGCCTGACGCTGGCTCTCTATAACTGTCTCTGTCTGATTGTTAATCGCACCCAGCTCATAGCCGTGGAGCGCGGCATATTGTCCGCAGGTATTCTTCAGCTTGTTGCTGAATTCATCCGGACTCTCCAGATAATCATGCTGCCCGCTGAGGATTGCTGTGCCTTGCAGCGAATATAACGTATTCAGCACCTTCAAGGCCGGAAGAGCCAGTTCGGTGTCCGCCGGAGTTCTAAGCAGACTGCTGAATGCTGCCTGCCACTGGGCGTCATTCACCAGCCTTGAAGCCGAATCGAGCATATCCCGGAGTATACGCTGTTCCATCCTTGTTCACCCTCCCTTGGTTTTATACCATGTTATGACAAGGTTTGGGACAAAGTGGCGGCGGATGGACAACAAACGGACAAAATTATCGGTTCCCACAAAGAAACGGCTCCGCTCTCCGTTTCCAGGGACGGAGCCATTTATGCGGAAAGATCAGGACGAAATAAAGTATGATACTTTATTAGGAGTTCCGCCAATTGACGCGGCAGCAGTCAGATTGGTGTACTGCCTCTCATGTAGCCATACATGTGGTGCAGTCAAATGCACTTTTACCTCACATTTCACCAAATTGACCACATACAGCGAATTCAAATGCACTTTTACTTCTCATTTCACCATATAGCCCGCATGCGGCGAATTCAAATGCACTTTTACTTCTCATTTCACCATATAGCCGCATGCTGCATCTGCTAGCAAAAAAAGAGCCCGAAGGCTCTTGGTTTTTGTCTCCAACCTGGGTTAATATCCCCATTGCATGGCCTGCCGATCTCATCGACTCTAGACGTATGTATAATGCCGGGACGGCTGCCTCCTACCTTGCATACCGCAAAGGCAGCAAATCAATAATATCGACCTTGGTCAGATTGTCATCCTCGATTAGAATGACCTTGCAATCCTTGCCATAGTCAGCGATCAGCTCCCGGCACATGCCGCAAGGTGAGACAACCTTGATCTCTCTGTCCTCGCTGTCCGGGTCCGGGTGCCTCACCGCAACGATGGTATCGAACTCCTTGTACCCCTCGGAAATTGCCTTGCCGATCACCATCGCTTCCGCGCACACAGTAACACGGGAGAGGCTGGCCTCGAGGTGAACCGCCGTGAAGATCTCTCCCGTCTTGGTGCGCAGGGCCGCACTGACATGATGCCGCTCCCACTCATACCGTTTCTTGATAATCTCCACCGCAGAGGCGATAAGCGTCTGGTCTTCAATTGAAATCTCTTTTCCCATCTCCCTGTCCCCCCTTTATTTTCCTAACTTAGTATACTAAAGGACACTGAATTTACGCTATACTAATTAAGCCTATGCTTGTGATACTAGTTTTGTACGAACCTGAATCATGAAGCTATGCTCACAAAACTTAAGCCTATGCTTCCGATGCCAGTTTTGTACGAACCGAATCCATGAAGCTATGCTCACAAAACTTTTAGGAGGAGCAGATGTGAAAAAGAAGAAATTCATCCCCAGTCTTATCATCATTGCACTGTTGGTCCTGGCGGCTTACTGGTTTGAAGATATTGGCCAGAACGTCACGACGCCTTCTTCGGAAGCCTCCGAGGTGGTCCAGCTCGAATTCCCGGCGGATCGTTACCCGGAGACAGCCGGACATATCCAGGAGGCAATCAGCAGCGGGGAATCGGCGATCTGCACCATCAACCGTGGGGAAGCCGAAGCGAACCGCAAGGAATCCTTAAAAGGGGTGCCGACCAAAAAAGGCTACGACCGTGATGAATGGCCGATGGCCATGTGTGACGAAGGCGGCGCCGGAGCCGACATTGAATACATAACGCCAAGCGATAACCGCGGGGCAGGAAGCTGGGTAGGCAATCAGCTGGAGGATTTTGCCGATGGAACAAAGGTAGAATTCATGTTCAAATAACAAAGAAACGGATACCGTCCTCCCGGAAGGTATCCGTTTCTTTGTGTACATAGCGCTACGCAGATTCCCTCAGTCCTTCCAGTGGCCGCTGATCGAAGTATGCGCCCCAGGCTCGGGAGTTTCCCAGGCCACCAAAATAACCGCCGATTCTATAGGCTGTGGCAGCTGCCATTGGATATGACCCTCCAGCACCAGCTCGCGAAATCCGGAATAGATTCCCGCCGGTGTCCGCCCGCTGAGCCTTGCAAGCTCAGGCAGTGTAGGCATCCTCCGGAAGTGGTTGCTGAAATGGTACATGATCCTCAACAGCTTGCGCGCTGTATCATCCAGCATAACGGGCCTTTGCCTGACGCCAGGCAAGGATGTTTGCTGTCCGGAATACCCTTGGACCGCCCGTGGTCAGACAAGTGGCCCGGAGCAGCCCGCCTTTAATCCCATGAACCTCAATTCTGCGCTGGGTGATGTTCCCCGACTTGTCCTCATATATGATCTCAATAACCTGCCCGATCAGCTTCTCCAATTCTTTTGCACTCATGTAAACCGCCTCCTTTAGAAAGCCCAGGAATATTTGTATGTATTATATGCGAACAAATGTTCTTTATGCAATCTTCCGTGAATTAGGCGTAATATAAAGTGGGATAATATTCCACGCGCGGAGAGCCAAGGTGTTCTATATTTGTTATCGGGGAAAAAGGCTTTACGGGCCCATGTCTGAGGAAGAAGCCTTCAAGGAATGGTTTGCACTTGCAGGCACGGTAAAAGAACTTTATATCATTGAAGTCGACGAAACCACGGGAAGAATCAAACGTCAGATTGGACCCACAGCCCGTAAAAAAAAGAAATAGCCCCATCTGGCATATGCCTGACGGGGCAGCATTCGATTGAGTCTGATTTAGAATATACAGGCTTTTGTAATAATTACCAGAAGAATAAAGAGAACCAGAATGGAGGTTGTCGATGTCCATGGACTTACTACCGGCATAACTGCCGGAGGACCTTGGTTTACTCCACCAACGTTATTACCGCAACCGCAACCATAATCTACACCCATTAATTAATTCCTCCTCGTGAATATTGAATACAGCACAGAATATGTCAAAGCCTGATTTACCGTATGGGCCAAACGGCAAAGAAATGTCATTCACCTAAAGTATCGGCCCGTCATTGTCGATATACAGTATGTAAATTCAAAGCTGTGAAGCTTCAAAAAACTTAGCGTATGCTTTCGATGTGAGTTTTGTACGAAGAACTTTCAGGAAGCATTGCTCACAAAACTTAGCGCATGCTTCCGAAGCGAGTTTTTTGTGACGCAGCATCTAAAGTAGTAAAGCTTCAAAAAACTTTCAGGAGGTGCAACATGGACATTGCTGCATTATCAATGGCGATGAGTCAGGCGTCCCTACACCAGGCTGCAGGGCTGCAAGTCATGAATATTGCCACAAAAACGACTGAGATCGAAAGCCAGAATCTGGTCCAAATGCTCCAGCAGAGCCCACACCCCAATTTGGGAAAAACACTTGATATTGTAGTTTGATTGATTTATGCTTACATACATAAGAACATGAGTTCCGGTTATCCTTGAGCCCTTTGGGCTTTTCTTTTGGCCATTAATACGAACATACGATCCTATATCGAGGTGATTCCCATGCAATCCTACTATCAAATGACCGCCCTGGAGAAATGGACTGAAGATTTATATCAGCGGTTGAACGTGCAACAGCCGTCGCAAATCTCCATTGAGTACATATCGGAGCGGCTGAATATCTGGATTCATTATCTGGATGTAAGAAGCAAGAGCATTGAAGCCTCTGCAGGCATGTACAGCATGTTTATTGACAGCCGCCTTCCACCCGAACTGCAGCGTCTCGAGTTCCTCCATGAGCTCTGCCATTTGCTTCGCCATGCCGGTAACCACACGCTGATGCCCGAACAGTTCACACAGGCACAGGAGGATGAATCCGAGCGTTTTATCCTTTATGCGGCGATGCCCTACTCCATGATTTCCGCCAGAATGTTGCCTGAACTCCGTGAAGATGCCGTCCAATATATCGCTTCAACCTTTCAGGTTCCTGCTGAGCTGGCCATGCAGCGGATTGACCAAATTCAGAGACGAGTGTTCCAGGGGCAATTGATGGCTGTGATGGAAAGGAACGAAGACAGAAATTTAATCCACCGACATATTCGGTAAACGCTGCGGGGATAATAAACCTATGCATAATGAAATGCAGAGACCTTATGTATAGGGTGAATTTACCCGCAAGGGGGAGCGAAATGGACGCCATTCAAGTCATCCAGTTATTAATGACCCATCCGGATTACAGCGTGGATGCCGTGCATCCTGATATCCCGGATTTCGTTGGCATTGAGACCATTGAGGTCGATCATGAAACCCAGACCTTCTCCATTCTGCTGCAAGAACCGAAGGAAGAAGATTAGGGGAACCCATGAACAAAAAAGTGACCCCGCCGGCGTCCGGCAGGGTCCATATCTATTAATAAGGGGGGTATGTGTTTACTATAATCCCGTTAGCTTAAGCCCTTATGAAATCCCGCTGAAGATGAACTGAATCTTTTCCGGCACTACCATCTATCTGCTGCAGCATGTATCCTTCTTCATCCTGATAGCGCTTGTCTGCACTACACTGCTCGTTCATGAGAAGAACGAATGAACACTCTGGCTAGCCTGCGCTCACAAACTGCATTACGCCTATTGCCGTCAGCAGGAAAAACACGATCAGAATCCCCCATATTACCCTGCGCAATATTTTTCCGGGGTCATTGCCGGGTGGATGCCCGCCTTGATTCTCCAGCGTAGCTATCCGGCGCTCAAGCTCCTGAATTTTCTTTTGCTCAGACATATTCTCCATCTCCTTTTTCTGTGTATACTCAATAAAACGCTTCCAAATCCAAAAAGTTTCATAAAAGGAAATTAACCTTTCTTTCATCTCTCTGTAACCTATCTCCCAATTTATTCCTTTACTATGGGAGGAGGAGGGGATTTCCATGAAAACACTCTGGGTTCTTATGTCCGTAATCCAGCTTATGTTCGCATACAGTCCGCAAGCCGGTAACATAGATGAAGATAATAACATCCGTACATTCCAATATACTTTGGAAGCTGGGTACAGCTGGAAGGCAACTTCAGCAGGTTCAGGAATGTATCAGGCAGATAACCGTATCTATATGAGCAATGACAGAGGCATATCCTGGCATAAGCTGAGCGATTCCTTAAGCGGCACTTTGCCAAGCGGCCCCATTGGAGACCTCAAGTTTAAGACGAAGGACACCGGCTGGATTACGATCCATTCTCCACGACAAGGCGATATTGGACTATATAAGACAACCGATGGCGGAATTCACTGGGCCAAAGAGCAGCTTGAAGTGCCTCCCAAATACGCTGCCGTTCAGTTTAACCCTGCATCTCCTATATTTTTCACCTCTACAAATTATGGAATCGTCCTACTGAATGAAATCGGGCTGCTGAACGAGGAAGGCCAGACTGAAACCTCTCTACTCTTCTATGCAACGCAAGACAATGGACGTCATTGGACCCCCATCATGGATAGACCTGAGGGAGAATGGAACGGTTTATCCTGGAAGGCCTCCTTGGATCAGAAATCCGCAAGCTACTCATGGAATATTACTATCGGCGATAGAACTTGGACTTCATCCAATGGGGAAATCTGGTCTATGAAATAAGATCCTTAGCATTTATAAAACGGGTGTCTTGAAGGATGGGCACAGCACTGCTAATATTCACCTGGCAGCAATAGGTCACATCGTCTTCATACCCGCGCTCACGGAGTTCACGGGCACTCGCACAATCCCATATAAGCTCCCTGATGGTTTTGCTGGAGTACTTCAAAGCTCCAATACAGACCTCAGCCTCAGGAGATTTGCTGCCGGTTAATTGGGAAAGAATCAGACCTGCACCTAAATAATCTTCAATGCCTGGACGCAAATTATTTTCACCCTCCCTAACATCGGACCACCTTTCGCCGCAGGGGACCACAGTGATATTTGCCTGCAGTTGCTGCATTAAACGGTTAGCAACCTCAGCCACGGCAGACGCATTAAGGAAACATCCGATGAGCAGCGCCGGCACCTGTGAAGCAATCCACGTACAAGCAGCACCATTTAATGAACATAATACAAAGTCACGGCCAAAATCAGCAGAACTAAACGACAATGGAGACAGGGAATGCCCTCCTTCTCTGATCGCCTCCGCTCTTCCCCAGACGATTTCCGCACTGTTGGCTCTGGCATATGCTTTGGCATTCTCATTGATTGGCGGGGGATACGGAAAGACATTAGCCTTGTGCTGAACCGCAGTCACTACCGTAGAAGAGAAGCTGAGCACATCAACTATGATCACAATGTCCCCGCGTTCAGACGCGGCCCGCGCTCCTCTTTGCCCCCATTCCACTTTGACTTTATACGGTGCCTGGTCATAAAACATCGGACTTCCTCCTTTATCCCAATATATTCTTCAATCACTAATACACCAAGGTAAAATGCGATCCATGTACCCTGAATGTCAATTACTCACCAAACGATTCGCTGCCGCCTCTTTCTTTATAGGCTGGAGATTATATTTGCTATAATATAAAGTTGAACATATACAAGTTCTATAATTTTGTCTTTGTAACTCTTTGGGGGCTGGCGATCAGACCCTGACAAACATATACCTTTTATGATCTTTCAGATTAGGAGGACATTTGATGAGCTCCCCCTTTGTCCCAGTTCAAGCCCGCTCCTCCGTTCTTAACTTGCCCGGTAAATATAACGAATGGAGGCCAAGTGTTAAATTACATAAATATGTATACTGTTACTGGCTGTCTACCATCCGCAGTTCCCAAGACTCCCAAAGCCCAATTTCCATATCCGGCAGGAAGGAAATGATTGCCCCCGACGGCTGCATCGATATCGTATTCCAGATAGGAAAAGATAGGGCAACCCTTCATGGCATGATCGTTGGCACGTTGGACCGGTCACTTTATGTGGATCTGGCGTATGACCGCTTGCACACTTTTGGAATCCGATTTTATCCGGGAGGGCTGCAGGCTTTCTTGAGAGAACCGGCCGATTTATTCACGAACCAAATCCTTGACCTAAGCGAGATATGGAAACAACTCCAGACGGAGTTGACCGGCCATTTGCAGACTGCCGCTTCCATGGAACACTTCATACTTCTGACCGACCGCAGTCTTCTTTCCAGATTAAATGACTCTCCGGCCGGGGATGATCTTTTTCAGAACGCCCTTGTCCATATCTGGCAGGCTCAGGGGATTCTCACGGTCAAGGAGCTCGCCCGAAGAGAATGCATCAGTGAACGGCAGCTGAGGAGAATCTTCTATGAACGCACCGGCGTAAGCACCAAAACCTTTACGCGCATCATGCGCTTTCAAAGCGTTCTCGGGATGCTGAACAGGATGGAAGGCAGAAAATTGACCGATGCAGCACTGCAGACCGGATATTATGATCAGGCTCATTTCATACATGAATTTCAAAGCATCTGCGGGCTGCTTCCCAGCGAATATATCAAAAGCTTGAACTAAGCCTGTCCGTTTTTTACAATTCAGCTATTGTCATGTCTTATACAATAGAGCAATACAGGAATTAGGAGGCTAGACATGACCAACATTCAGTTCAGGCTCGAACAATACATGCAAACCTGGGAGGATGCGGAACGTTTTAGCGGAACCGTGCTGGTTGCCCAGGGAGATCATATTTTATTGGAGAAGGGATATGGATACGGAAATCATGAGTATGCCATGCCGAATACACCCTCCACTATTTATAATATAGGCAGCATCACTAAGCTGTTCACGGCAGCGGCTGTAATGCAGCTGTATGACCGGCAGAAGCTTCGCCTGAACGAGCCCATGGAAACTTATTTTCCCGGCTATAGACACGGAGACCGCATCACCATTCATCATTTACTGTCCTCCACCTCGGGGATACCGGATTACACAGAGCTGAGCCAATATAGTCCAAGAGACCGGCTTTCTGCTGAAAGCATTCGGGAGTGGTTAAACCACGAACTCTTGCAAGGTGAACCTGGACAGCAAGCGCAGAAGAGCAACTCGAATTTTGTCTTCCTCGCCAGAATCGTTGAGATTGTGTCGGGCATGGAGATCGGCGCTTATTACGAGAAATTTTTATTTGCTCCGCTCGGACTTAAGCATACCGGAATAAGCTGCAATGAGGAGATTCTCACCAATAAGGCATACGGGTATTCCTGCTCGGGTGAAGGCGTAGTCTGTGCAGAATATTACGATATGTCTGGTGCCTTTGGAAGCGGATTTCTCTATTCCACTGCGGCCGATTTGTTCACATGGATCCAGGCGCTGGGCAGCGGCACAGTAATAAGCAAGGAAGCCTATGACCGTATGCTTACTCCTTACGGATATTTGTGGTACCTGGAGGCTTCGGCGGGATATGGCTGTTGTGTAAAGGGCGAGCCTGTAGAAGAAATGTTTATGGACGGGAATATTTATGGATACACCTGTACCCTGCAGCGATACATATCCGGAGATTTCACCGTAATTGTACTCAGCAACAACGATGCCAGCCCTGTAGCCCGCCTTGTAAAGGGCCTGAGAAGCATTCTGTACACTGGGGCGACCTCCATAATAGTCAAACCGGAACTTGCGGACACCGCGGACTATGAACAATATAGACACTTCGCGGGGGTGTACTGCTTTCCGCCAATGGGCTGGCATTTTACAATTCATTATGAAGAAAGCCTGCTGTATGTAGACCGGCTGTTCAATCAGGAGTTCAAAAAAAAGAAGTTCCAGCTTAAATTAGTTGCAGATACCGCGGAAGCTGTAGTACTGGCCTGCGTGGTGTGTGAAAGCACCTTTACTTTTCATAAGGCTACGGAAGTAAAGTCCCAGCAGGTAACCTACAGTTTCGATACCTTGAACCTGCCCTATGAGAGATCCGGCGGATAAACCGGTAAACAATAAAGCAGCGGAAGCCTGAGCAGAAACAATACTCTTGGCAGCCGCTGCATTTGTGTGTGTGTGTAACTTAGGAAGCTGGATAAGCAGAAGTTACAGCCAGAATGATTTGGTAATAATTACGAGCAAAATGAACAATACCAGAATTGCCGCAGTCGATGTGCCCATACCGCCAACATAACCTTGATTTTCTCCGCATCCACATGAACCCATTTCCCATTCCTCCTTCAAAAGTGAGTACAGCATAGAATATGCAGAATGCCCTTCACTGCTTGGGTGAAATGGAAATGTGTTATTGTGCATTCAGCCGGTCTGGTTTATTTATCCGCCATGAATGTTACGTATGTTGCTGCTGCAAATACAACAACCAGCACCAAAGAAATAACGCCCATAATCCGTTCATTTTTCCAGGCACGAATTGTGTTTGCAATATATAGGATCATGAGCCCTGCCATCATTAGCGACAGGTTAATGCCCGTTATAAACAACACAACAAACCCAATCATTACACAACCCCAAATAATCATGAACCACAAAGGATAATTTTTAAAGATCGTTTTAAGCATTTTTCGCCTGCCTCTATTCCATCTCAAATTTATACTTCCCTATAATCTCACAATCCAGTCTCGCTAGCAACGGAGGAAGTTTGTCCGGCAGCCGTAAACCAAAAAAGGACAAGCTCTAAGAGCCTATCCTTTTCCATTTAGACTACATAATTCCATATTAATCCGATTTATACGAGAGGCGCTTGAATCAATGTTGCGAAATTGAACTTGTGTACGTGACCATCACTTAAAGTAGTTTGACCCGTAACAAAATGGACGTGTTTGCCGTTACCTACTGAAATAGCTGGCCCTGTTCTAATCTTCTTCAAATTATGAAAATGATTCAAGAAATCAGTTCTTTCCAAATCAATCTCGTGGACATGACTTGCTCCTGCCCGAATCGCTTGCCCTGTAACACCTGCGAACCGGTGGTTGTGCCGATCTGCACCTTCTTCAGCCAGTTTAGTGCTCCCTTCAAATTCATGTACGTGTCTCTGTGCCTGAGTTGAGCCTGTTCTTGTCTTCTTTATTGTAGGCCGTTTCTTCTTCATCCGTTGTCTACCTCCCTAAAATTATGCAGCTTCACAACATCTTATTAAGGCAAACTCGGATAGGTGCACAGCCATTGTCAGGTCTTTTCTGGATTCAAAAAAAAACCACAACATAGCAAAAGGGGCTGACCCAAAAGCCATGAAATGGCTGCTTGGGTCAGCCCTTTTTTAACGTAGGAGATACGTAAGCTTTTTGGGTGGACGCTCCGCGAACGGACCGTTGTTCCAATCGCTGTTGTCCCCAGATTTTATTTATTCTCCTTAGCGGTGAAAATCCGGGGACAAAGGCGACCGCTTCCGCTTTTCCACAATCGTTCCGTCCTCTCCGCTGTTTAAGCGGGAATTGGACCTACAATCTTTAAAAAACGCAAAAAAAAGAAACCATCCTTTGGTAAAATGGAGTTACCACACAACCATTTCAAAGGAGAGGTTTCTTTTGTACATTCAATATACCATGGACCAACTTTGCTTGCCAATGGATCTGGAGGAAGATATTCCAGAACATCACCTCGTTCGTATCGTCAACGCCGCCGTTAACCGGCTGGACGACGGCATTTTTGACGCGGCCTACCCGGGTGGTGGCCGTGACAGCTACCATCCTAAAATGCTGACCAAAGTCATTATTTACGCCTACACGCAGCGCATCTATTCCTCTCGCCAAATCGCCAAATCCATTCGGGAGAACATCCCCTTCATGTGGCTCGCCGGTCGGCAGCGGCCAGACTTTCGGACGTTGAATCGATTTCGTTCCCAGCGGATGAAGAACGTTCTCGAAACCGTATTTACCGCCGTGCTTCAGTTTCTGGCTGACGAAAAATACGTTTCCCTCGAGCATTACTTTGTGGACGGAACCAAAATCGAGGCGAACGCCAATCGCTACACGTTTGTTTGGGGGAAAGCCGTCAGTAAACACAAAGCCACACTGCAGGATAAGGTACATGCCCTGTTCGCTGACATTGAAACGGCAGAAGAGCAGGAAGAACAAGAGAATCCAGGTAAAGATCTGGCTGAACTCGGCACAGATTCCGAAGTGAGCAGCGTGAAACTTGAACAGGTGGTGCAAAAGCTCGAAGCTCAGCTGGCCCAAAAACCGAAAGACAAGCCCTTGAAAAAGGCTGTTCGGAAGCTGCGCAAGGATTTGCTTCCCCGACTGCTGAAGTACGAACAATACCAAAAGCTGCTTGGTGACCGGAACAGTTTCAGCAAGACAGATCCAGATGCAACGTTTATGCGGATGAAAGAAGACCACATGCGAAATGGCCAGCTGAAACCGGGATACAATGTGCAAATCGGGACCGAAAACCAATTTATTTTAGCCTACAGTTTACACCAAAGACCGACCGACACCCGCTGTTTAGAGCCGCATATGGAAAAAGCGCAGCAGATCCTCGGAAAACTGCCAAAGACAGTCATTGCGGATGCAGGCTACGGCAGCGAAGAAAACTACGCCTATCTGGAAAAGAAAGAGATTCAGGCGGTGGTGAAGTACGGCAGCTACCACAAGGAAAAGAGCAAGGCCTGGAAAACGAATGTTGGTAAAATCGAGAACTGGACATACGATGCAGCCGAAGATAACTGGACGTGCCCATGTGGGAAAATGCTGCATTTCCACAGGGAAAGCAAGGAGACCTTAGAGAGCGGCTATGAAATTCGTAGACGTCATTACCGAAGCAGCTCCTGTGACGGCTGCCCCCTAAAGGAGCGTTGCACGAAAGCGGCAGGAAATCGGGAGGTGGTCGTCAGTCTGGAACGGCTGCGATACCAGAACCAAGCGCGGGAACGGTTGCGGAGTGAAGAGGGCTACGCCTTAGTTGTACGTCGAATGACGGAGCCAGAAAGTGTATTTGGACAACTAAAAAATAACCGGGGCTTCCGGCGTTTTCTGCTTCGCGGGATAGAAAAAGTGACGCTAGAGGTCGGTTGGCTTTCGCTTGCCCACAATCTACTGAAGCGAGCAGCCATGGACCAAAAACATAGAGCAGCGCTCCTCCAATAACAGGAGGAGCGCTGCTCTATTGACTTTTATGCTTTTAAAATTGAAGGTGGCCTGTCTCCGCTCATAAAAAATCTACTTTTGAGACAGCCTCTTAGTGAAGTGGGCCCTACAGGACTCGAACCTGTGACCAATCGGTTATGAGCCGACCGCTCTAACCAACTGAGCTTGGGGAAAGGTTAAAATAGGTTTAATTCTGTTTCTTATATATGAAGAATACTGGTTTTTTGACCAATGTGTTTAACTCTATTTTCATTTGTTCGTTTACAAATTTGTTAGCATTATTTCTGCGTACATTAATTTGCAATGCGCATCAATGCGCGTTATAATATTAATAGGAGGTGAGAGAGAGGATGAAGAGTTATTCTTCAAGAGAGGTGTTGGCGATACTGAAAGCAAACGGATGGTACAAAGTACACACCGTTGGCGATCACTACCAATATAAACACCCGACTATAAAGGGGAAGGTTACCATAACCCATCCAGTCAAAGACGTTGCAATACATATCCTAAAGGATATAGAGAAGAAGACGGGGCTAAAGTTTTAGCCCCTCCCTTCTTCCCTTTCAATATAATATTGAGAAACGAATCTCAAAAAAAGGAAGGTGTAAGCATTGAAAAAAAGTTATACGTACCCGGCCATTTTGAACTTCACAGATAAACACATTGAAATTTCATTTCCCGATTTGGAGGAAGCTTTGTCCCAAGCTGAGAACATTGACGAGGCTGTTAGACGGGCGAATGAGGTACTGAAACTTACTATTGAAAGTCGCCTTGAGGACAAAGAATCCATTCCAGCTGCTACCCCGCTGAATGATCTTGAACTTACTGGTAACCAGCGTACCATTATTGCAACGGCGGTCCTGAATGAAAAGATCACTTATGTTAAAAAGAATCTAACATTGCCGCAAGACCTGAGCGAAGCGGCCGAAATTGCTGGGTTGAATTTTTCTCAGGTTTTGCAACGCGCACTCCGAGAAGAACTGGAACAGAAAAGTTAAAATAGTAATACCGTTGCCTTTAAAACTGGATTAAAATATGGCATAACATTGTATTACACTATATACAACAATCGCCTGAAGATGGCCGGATTAGAACCGGCCGAAACGGACTCCTTGATTATTGGGAGTCCATTATTTTGTTCTTAGTAAAATACATAGAATGGTTTTTGTTGTTTTAGCAAAATTGTTTTTTCTGTTTTAAAAAAGTGTTACTATCATATTGCTGAAACAGAAAGAAGGGCGGTATGAGAATTTGTCTATTTCAGGTGATCGAATTAAGAAACTTAGAGAAGCTCGAGGAATAAGCCAAATTGAGCTTGCCGATAGGATCGGAATAAATAACAGTGTTCTCTCTAGAATCGAATCTGGAAAGAGACCTGTTGAAGATACTGAAATTAATGCATTTGCAGATTTTTTTGAAGTTTCAGGAGACTATATTCTGGGACGTTCGGACAAAAAAACTTCTATTGAGACAAACATGTCCTTTTATGGTGGACCAGAAAAATACTCTCAAGCTGAAATCGAAGTAATGGAAGATGCTTTGAAGCAGTATAGAAAGAATAAAGAAAGAATGCTTAAGGAAATAGAAGACACAAAAAAATAAGCAAATCCCTCAGCCGATGAGGATAATTTAAGGAAGAATTTTATGGAAGAACCCAACGAACCCGTTTTATTACAGATACAACAACCACGCCAAGTTACTAATGGAACAAAGATTTTTCTCATTTCAACGCTTCTTCTAATAACTGTAGCTTCTGTCACCTTTTCGATTTTCTCTTTTATGAAAAGTCGTTCTATAGAAGAAAAATTTACTGAACTATCAAACAAGTTTGAATTAGCCAATAGTGAATTTAAGACCCAAAATCAAGCTTTTCAATCACAAGATATAACAAATAAACAATTTATTAATGCGCTAGTTTTTAACGCTCTCCAACATGATATGGAAGATGGTGTCGTTACTGATAATTTTGTAATCAATAAAATAACTTTCCGGAAGACTCTTTCAGCTATGGGTACCAGCGGATCTGATATTGACTTATCAACCCAACCATTAATTGATGCGAAGTATGAGGGGCAAGGGCATTTTGATTTAACGGATAGAGAATTAAAAGTAATGATTGAGGATTTATTGAAGGATACAGAAACTTATTTTGAATCAATTCGTGAAATTTATATAGATTACCTACCTGAATGGAAAAGCCTTTCCCATACCGTCAGCATACAAAATTACGAATTAGGTACATATTCAGATGGTGTATTCAAACTAAAGGGCGAATGAAAAATATTAAAAAAGCCAGCAATGGCTTTTATTTTTACCTCAAAATAGAACATACGTACGTATCCAGGAGGGCACATATGGATTTTCATCAATATTTTAAAACTCCACTCGAACAATGGATCGAAGAGAAGTACAAGGAGCACAACATTTGGACAGCTCAAAATCTTCAAATAGAGAAGATAGCCAAAATTTTCGAAGTAGACCTTATTTATTATGACAACAGCCCCTTTAGTGATAATGAGGAACGTGTTGTATTTTTAAACCGCCACGAAGAAAAGGTTTCTCAGCGATTGATTTTTTTTCACGAGTTATGCCACGTTATACGTCACTCAGGAGATCAACGATGGATGCCCTCACTCTTTAAAGAGGCCCAAGAATATGATGCAGATCGTTTTGCTCTCTATTCAGCCCTTCCTTTCTTTATCCTCAAATCAATTACACTTCCCGAGCGTAGGGGTGAATCAATCGGTTATATAGCACATACTTTCAGGGTGCCGTTATATTTCGCTAAAAAGAGATTTGAGCAAATTGAAGAAAGAATCACACAAAACAAACTGTTATTCGCACTAGATGCCGCAGTATCAACTTCTTCTGAGCTTATTCAACCCGAAACAGATCGAGGTATATTTACTGGAAGTGATCAAGCTGAAGCCCGCATCCGAGCTCATTACAGATGTGAAGAAGACTTCGAACGCCCTCATGGATTAATAATTGAGCCACATTTAGAGTTCGACTGGAATGGTTATCTCAATGTACCAGTGAATCGAAATTATAAAACGTACGATATGCCCTGTAGCATGGCAAAAAGTATTGTTTCTTTCCTGCGATAATTATGAAAGGCCATGTTTATCCAAGAGGAAAAACGTACACGTATGTTTTCGATCTCCCCCCCGGACACATTAACAGGTGAACGAAACCAAAAAACAAAAGGAGGATTCAAAACTGAGGCTTTAGCTTGGTCAGCCTGCAGAAAGACAATGACCGATGCCGAGAAAGGATTAGATGTTAAGACAACAAAAATTACCCTGGAAAAGTATCTGAACGAATATCTGGAGACTCACGCAAAGCCTAACTTCACAACATCCTACGACACTGAAAAAACTATTATCGAAGCCAGAGTTATTCCGGTGCTTGGTAAAGTGAAATTGCAGGCACTTACCCCACGTACCATCAAAGGCTTTTATGCTGAACTTCGGAAGAAATATTCCAAGGATTACGTGAAGAACGTTCACGGTGTGCTGAAACGCGCCCTTCGGCTTGCATACACTGAATCGGGATTACTGGCTGAAGACATCATGAGTAAGGTATCTATGCGTAGCAAAGTAAATGCAAACGAGCAGAAAGAAATGCAGTTCTGGACAATTGAAGAATTCACTAAATTTCTGCAATCCTCAAAGCATCATGTTCATTGCATTGCTTTTTCATTAGCGGTTTATACGTGAATGCGGCGAAGGCGAAATTCTGGGGCTGCGGTGGAAAGATATCGACTTTGAAAAGAAAGAGTTAAAGGTTGTTCAGACAGCAAATTGGACACGGGATGGATTGGTGATTCAGCGGCCCAAGACGAATGATTCGATTCGGCGGGTTAAGCTCTTTCAGAATATTATTGATGATCTTCAGGAGCGCTATTTACAAATCGAAGCTTACAGGAATGAATATGGAGAAGCTTACGAGGACAATGACCTAGTGTGCTGTTATCCCGGGGGAGGTTATATTAAGCCGAAACGAATCACAGAGGGTATGGATGTTCTTGTTCGCAAAGCCGGGGTCAAGAAGATCCGGTTCCATGATCAGCGTCATACCCATGCATCATTTTTACTAGCGATTGGAATAAATCCGAAGGTTGCCGCCGAACGACTGGGCATGACTCCGGCAATGTTCAATGAGAGGTACTCACATCTTCTCCCAATCATGCAGGAAGAGGCCGTTGACAGAATTGAAAATGAACTCAATAAATTCGCAGAAAAGCAGCTTGAACCTGTGGAATAAAAGTCTCCGTTAGCAAATCCGTTAGCAAGCTTAAAAAAATGGCCTTTCCCCACTCAAGCATATTCGCTCCGACGAGCCTACATATAGCAAAAACCCCTTGCTAGGCAAGGGGTTTAGTGAAGTGGGCCCTACAGGACTCGAACCTGTGACCAATCGGTTATGAGCCGACCGCTCTAACCAACTGATATAGAGGAAAGGGATAAATGCCTTAAACTCTGTTCGCGAATGGTTGGTTTTATTGGGGTTCGGGACTACAAGGTAAATTGGATTATAAAGAGTTCGTGACCAAATATGTGACCAATAAATCCTGGAGAAATCCAGGGTTTATTCACTGTTCAGGCAACTCTAACCAACTACTTACAATTACCTTAGTCAACGGAACAGAGAAAGAATATGATCTTCCGATTACTGAAGTAGATGCATTCTTAACCTGGTATGATGCCCGTGATGCAGGTAGAGGCCCTGGGATGCTTGCAATTAATAAACATAGCAACAACAAAGGCCCCTTCAAAAAGCGTAAAGATTATGTCGTATTTGATAAAATACTTACCTATGAAGTAAGTGAGTACATAGCAGCAGAATAAACAAATCAAGCCCCGTCAACCTTATAATGGTCGGCGGGGTGTGTTCTATATCCAACACTTCCGGATCCCTCTCACCGCTTAGGATTTACGGTATTTATTGTTTAAATAGTATGAAATCCGACCGGCGGAGATTTTTCTATTTATAGTACGATGTCGGCAATATTACTACATCTGCTCCCTTTTTATCTGAAAAACTCTCGAGTGAGACCACTTCGACTTCGATTTCATTTACTCCAGCAACATTTATCTCAGTAGTTGTCACTCCGGTATCAGGCTCTAGCAGAATCCCCTTCAACTCTTCTTTTGTATTCTTGTTCACAAAATGAATTTCAGCCTTATATCCTAATGCAAAAGCATCTACAACTAAGGTTTGATATTTCTTATTCGGATACAGAACAGCATTTGCTGATCCATATAGTTTCGAAGCAGCAATGACTTCTTTGTAATCCTTACCTTGGAAGTTTGAATAAGCTACATTCTTAGAAAAGCCTATATTATGTTTGAATAACGATTTTTCCTTAAACAAAGGAACTGACTTAGCTTTCTCACCAATCTGGATTGTGTTTGTTGATTTATCTACGGTTATGTTTATTTTTGTGGCTTCTGTAACTACACTTACCGGTATGTATTGTTGTCCGTTAATAACGACAGGTTTAGCTGCGTTTGCACTAGGAGCCCAATCTATTCCATTTAGCTTGTACTTCAGGGTAGAAATTGTGCCTTTCACTTCGTTTGAGGCTGCAAATGCAACTGTACTTCCTAACATCAATGAAGCAATAGCGATTATTCCTACTTTTTTCAATTTCATAAAAATCCTCCTATTAACTTTTTTTTCCTTTCTATTAAATTATCGGTTTAATAACCGAAATAGTCAATATGGCCCACATTTTTTAAACATCCGGGACTTAACTAATTTATCGGAGGTTATTCCATGCTTAAAGAACTAAAAATAGCAATTGAAAAGTGTCAGGTTGTGAGTATACATACAAAGAACGGTACAGTAGTGATGGGGACTCCAGAGAAAACATCTATGCTATCAAAGGTGAAATTGAGGAATGAGACAGGAGTAACATACATACCTTACGATGATTTAGTTCACGTGATGAGATTGATCGCATTTCCTTAAGGTCTGAATAACAGATAACCCTAAGGCACAATGAAATGAGTCCCTTAGAATCGATATTGGCTCCCCTCCGATTTATCTGATGAAATCTAAGGTAGGGATTTTAATGCCAGTCAAATGCAGTCGTCTCGTGTGATTCTCGATTACCTCGATATATCTAAAGAGGACATGTATGTATTATTTTATAAATTATGAATCTTTCATTATATGAGTTCCCTGACAATCAATAAAAACTGTAAGGAGAGAAATCATGTCCATTATTGAACTTTTACAAGTCCTACTAAAAGGTGTTTTAGTTACGCTGGGAATCTCACTAATATTGTTCCTTATCTTTTTGCCAACTATTAACCGCTTTTCTTCAGTGAGAGCTCTTTTTCGGTTAGGTCATCGAATAACAACTATGTTCATACCTGTCCTTGGTTATCTGTTTGTTCTATATGTAATTGTTATTATTGGTTACATGATTGCGGCTATGTTTTTTGATTTGCCGAACGACACCTTTACACTCGCTTATACTTTCGTTACGAAAATCTATTTATACTTTCTTCTTCTGGAATTAGGTCTTCATGGAATATCTTTTCATTTGGTTATGCATATCCATAAAGTGACTCATAAAATCCAGTACGAACGATTTGGCAGTTTATCTCAGTGGGGAACAAAAACTAGGGAATATAAAAGGAAACTGAATTGGGTGCCGATTGTTGCATCACAATTAACTCCTATAATAAAGCCTTTAGCAGCGAATCGTTCAACTTTGCAGATCCTGGCCCCAGCTGCCAACAACGGAACGGAAGAATTAGAGATTGCTGAATCACTCACTGAGCTACTTCAACGTAAAATTCGGATGCGAACCAGTGACAGTACTCCGATGAGACACCAAAAATCGGTGAATACTTCAGCAGTTGAATTCACTTACGAGCAAAGCGATGCTTTCGAGCTTACCGATAAGATTAAGGAGTTGCAAGATATCATCTATGATCCTAAAGGCATCCTTTGGTTCACTTTTGGTAAAGAAAAAAAACTGCTGCCTGCGCTTAAACTCTTTTATGATTTACTCTCTTCTGATGGGATTGTTATCATTGATGCTCCAGAAAAACAAAAGAAAAAGCAGAGAAAAAATCGGCATCGCCTTTATTTTGGATTGAAGCTCCATTATTATTGTGAGTCTTCCACCTATACTCATATTGAAAAAAGCTTTAAACCTGGATCAACTGCAAGTAAATTATTCACCTTGGAACGAGTTGAAGGTCTATCTGGCGCATATGGTATGGCTATACTTCGGAAGATTCCAGCCGAGATATCAACCAAAATGATAGCAGAAGATAACGTGGGATGATCTGGAAAACGGGGATAATTTTCTTCTAATGGGTCCCATCTGTCATAACAAAGCCCGCTAACCAAACTTTTACTGACGGGGTTATTTGTCGCCATTTAACAAATATATAGTATCATTTTCCTAATCCTGTTAATATATTCTCATAATCTAACAAAGGAGCAATACGAAGACATGTTCAAAACTAAGAGATTACTCTTTTTGCTGGTTGTTGTTTTTTTCCTATCTTCAATACCCTTCAGAAACGTAACAGCCGAGGGAACGAAGATTGAAGCAGAAGTCACTGCGGTGACGGATGGTGACACCTTTACCGTTAAAATGCCCGATGGTAAAAAGGAAAAAATCCGACTGCTGCTCGTTGATACTCCCGAGACTAAGCACCCTGACAAACCGGTTCAGCCGTACGGCCCTGAGGCGAGTGCTTATACTGCAAAGATCCTCAAGGATAAGACCGTTGAACTTGAATTTGATGTCGCGGAAAGAGACAAATATGGCCGTCTGCTAGCATACGTGTACATAGGCGACAAAATGCTAAATGAAATGCTTTTGGAAAAGGGCTATGCAAGAGTCGTAATTTATCAACCAAATGTTAAATATGTAGATGAGTTCAGAGCCATCCAGAAAAAAGCACAAGCTGCGAAATTGGGGATTTGGAGTCTTGAAGATTACGCAACTGATAAACCAAAAGCTACGCCAAAACCGACAACTAAGCCAAAGGCAACAACTAAACCAAAAGCAACAACAAAGCCATCGGCCACCAAAAAGCCAGCAGCAACACAGAAACCGACTGAAGATGTGTATTACAAAAATTGTTCTGCAGTTAGAGCAGCTGGAGCAGATCCAATCTACGCTGGCGATCCTGGTTACTCCAGAAAGCTAGATAGAGACGGCGATGGAATCGGATGCGAATAAAAAATACCCTGTCAGTTTAATCACTGACGGGGTTTCGTTTTATTTTTGTAGCTCTTTTAATGCTGCCCCAAGGTCGGCGGTATACTTGGTTAATCTTAAGCTTATCTCTGTACGCATAACATCACGGGTAAGTCCAAATCGTTCATGGTATCCCCGGCAAAATATTTTGTGATAAGAGGTAAATTCATCTTGCTCATCCGCGAAAAATTTAATATTCCGATGCTTCAACTCTTTTTGCAGTTGATAGGTATCCCGCATGATTCGGTGCTGTATAGCCTGCCCGGCCATCAAATAGGCTCGTTTAAGTACGTTGCCAGAATGCTCGATCTCCTTCAGGCTCTTGCTCACCATTGTTTCAATATGTGGCAGTAAAATGAGATCCCTGATCATCTCGCGCTCATCATTAGTGAGCATCTTACTGCCAGTGGTCTTCTCCTCTTCTTTTCGCTCATGCTCTTCTACATGTTCAGTCATTAACATTTTTGTTTTCCATCGCTCGTTACCATCTAATTTGCTCACGATATGTCCCCCCTCAATGATAAAACCAGTAATCTATGTTAGTTCCACGCCTGGCGCTCTGTGCGCCTCCCTGCGGCGCTGTATCATACGGCGTGTTACGTTCCCAGCCCTCGATAATTGCAGCCGTCTCAATGGCCTTGCCCGCTTCTCTGCAGCCAGCACTTTAAAACCTTTAATTATCTCCGCAGGCCGCCGCCCGCTCAATCGTCGCAACTCTTGGATTTTCGGCATCCTCTTGAAGTGATAGCGGAACTGCGATATTATTCGCAGCAGCTTACGCGGAGTATCATCAAGCATGCCGCCGATCCTGCACAGGATGCCACGACAAGATACTGACTTCCAGAAATACGCGAGGCGCACCCGTGGTCAGGCATGTAGCCCGGATACGGCCGTCACGGATACCGCCCACCTCAATTTTTCGCTGTGTTATCTTCCCCGCTTTGTCCAGGTATATAATTTCGATGGTCTGGCCGATACTCATTTTCATGTCATCGCCTCCAAAAAAATAAGAACGTTTGTTTGTATTATAACCGCACTAAGAATTTTTAAGCAATGGAAAATTAATCTTATGTTCTCGTATTTGTTCGGTTGTGTCACACAACCATTTATGATATATTTAATTCACAGCAAGGGATAACGGAAACCAATAAGCCGGATACACCGGATGAGGACGAAAGGATGATCAACATGGAAGATTTCGGAACAGTAACATTTGAGGGCACTACATACAACCTGAAGGCGCAAGCAGAATTCACTGGACGCCAACTCCTTGAATGGCAACAAGAAGAAGGATTCGAAGAGTTCTCCGCTCCAGCCAATGACGCTGATGGCAATGAAGCAACTGTTTACTGGGTTCTGAACATCAAGGATGACAACGGAGAAACACTAGAAGATCTGGACGGTTTGGAGTGGGAAAGTGTTGATCGGGTTGTTGTCACGGGAAAGTAGTACCGCCCCTTGAATACGTAGGTGCTGCGTGGATTGCTCGCTACCTGGGCAATACTACGCAGCAAAACGTAACCAAGACCGCAAAGGCAATGCTGGCTCCGGGTTATCGTGGTAAGGAAAAGCGATTCCCGCGTCCAGATGCGGTTGAAGAGGGGCGGCCACTATGGTTAAAGGAGCGCTGGAACTAAATCTTATGTAACCAAAACACCGCTGGCGTTATGCTGGCGGTGTTTAGATTGAGTAAAGGAGAATTACTTTGGAACTAGAAGAAGACTTCATACAATGGCTTCGTTCAGAAAATGCAGCTGCTAGTACACTCCCTTACTGGTCTTCTCGATTTCGGGAGTTCGCAAAATATTGTCGGACAGAAAGAATTGAATTTATTGATTTGAATGTGGCTATTTCTAGGAAGTACATGATTTTTTTGCTTGAGCGCCCCAATTATCAAACCGGAGGATCGCTATCCAGCGCGACCAGAGCAAAGCATTATGACTTCTTGACCTCCTTCTCACGGTTTTTAAATGAGCAAGGGATTATTAATTGTAATCTCACAGAAGGCATAAAACGTCCCAAACCCAGATATAAGGTTGTCAATAGCTTGAGTCAAGAACAACTACATGCTATACTGCAAGCCGTCAAGGAAGTGCGTTCAACTAAGAAAGCTCAAGAGAGGACAGCTCTTTTGATTTACCTCATTGCAAGTACCGGGCTTCGAGTTGGCGAAGCATTACCATTGAGGCCATCTGAATTCGATTTTCATCGGCGTATTATTACCGTTAACGGAAAAGGTGATCGCGAGCGCGAGGTTCCATTTGGTTTTGAATTGTCTTATCTCATCCAAAAATACATAGAAGAAAACGGAATGAAATTAGATTCATATTTATGGGCCACATACACCGGAAAGCCAATGACTCAATCTTCATTCAGGGGAACGTTAACAACCATTAAAAAATACATCGGCACTTCTTTGGGGATTGATCGAGTCCGTTTAAGCCCGCACACATTCCGACATACATTCGCCAAGATGTGGGTCGTTAAGGGAGGAAACACTATAGCTCTATCTAGGATTTTGGGTCATTCATCTACCAGCATGACGGACAAATATGTAAAACTTTGGGGAATAGACATGAGTTCTGCATATGATATTTGCAATCCGTGCGAAGGCTTACGGATGCCAACCTTTTAAAAACTCGCCTACAAACAAGGTAACTGGTGAGGATAAGGAGTTTGTACATCTGGAGCCTCGGCTACGTGCCAAGGTAAGAATGCGTAACTGGACCAAATCCGGCATGCTGCGGAGTCTGGTTTTTACAGAGTTTATCTTATAACAACAATAACCCGTCAGGCTTAAGGTTGACGGGTTATTTTAGATTTCAATCGGGGGTATCGTTTGAAGGTTTATGAATAAGTTCGCCCGTCAATTTGCTTTGATGATAATCGAACCCAGCTAATTCTACCGCCTCTGGCCACGATATGCCGTGTTTGTAAATAGTCGCGGCAGTCGGGGAATAGCCTGCTCGGCTATATTCAGTTGTGGTCAACATTTTTCCGGCTGAAATAAAGGTTTGACGTAGGGAATATATCATTTGATCGACCTGTAATTCTTTCGGATTGTATCGTCTATACTCAATACCAGCCGCCTGACAAGCAGCTTGAAAAGACTGATACCTCTTTAAAATGGTCATGTACGATGGCTTTAGTTTACTCTCTTTATATTGTTGTATTGTCAGAGAATCTCCGTACATTCTGGATGCTTTTTGTAACACTCTTATGATTTCTTCGTCTGTATACGCAACTTTTCCTCTTTTATTCCCACCTTCCTTATTTTTGCTGGGATTAGCCAAAAACATAACTCCCGCTAAATTACAAGCAGTCTCAAACGATCCGAATCTAGAAACAATTGCATCAGATGTTGGTTTAGATTTTGATTTATTGTATACAGCCTGGTTCACAAATCCCTTCTCTGACTCAACCTTTTTTATTTGAGCATAGATTTCATCGTTAGTATATACTTGATTAGGGCTACTTTTTAAGCCAGCAACATGCAATGCTTTTTTTAAACTACCATAACGGAGTATCGACTCCTCATTGATCTGCTGCAGTAAAAGGATGAATTCCTCTTCGGTCGCCTCTCTCATATTCATCGTATTAGCTCCTTACATTTGGCATGTATGCTCTAAATTCAAATCGTTCCCGAACGAAGTATGAGCCGGACAACTTGATGTCATCCGGGGTAAACTCCTCCACCAACCCACCATAATCCATTAAATGACCGATTGGGTCCGGATCTTCCCGGTACCAGACTGACACTCTGGATTGCGCAAGGGCAGCAGTCAGAAAGTCTGTATCGTTCTCCAGGACTTTATATGTATTATTCATGTGTTACTTCCCCTGCTGCTCAAATAAAATTCGCTTCTCTGCCTTGTAATCTTTCTTTATTACTTTATCTCCATTCATGTAGTTATCCCAGGAATCAAATATCATATGTGGGTCTCCTTCTATAATGTCCTTCGCCTTCTCGATCTGTCCCGCCTTGAACAAATCCATTATTTCTATAAGATCATTTCTGCTATGTAGTTTTACAGCGTTATGTCCCGCAAGTTCTTCGCAAGCAGTGGTATATTGATTTGAGGCTATCACCATAGACCTCTTGGCTCGGTAGTATCTCATTGAGCTATATACCTCTTGAACAGCCCCTAAGCCTACTGAGTACGAATATCGCTTCGCCTGAACTACATTCCGATATCCGTCCCGATCCGTAAAAACTAAATCCGTCCCAAAGTCTCTACTTCTCGGAGTCTTATAAGTATCTTTGTATCCCAAGGCTAAAAATAAACGATATAGATATTCCTCAAACTCCGAACCATCTTCCATTCGGTCTATATCCTGAATTGTAATTTTGAGTGGATCAATAACAGATTCCTTGGGATATCCTTTTTGTCTCTTAGTTAGAAAAACAGATACCGCAACTGCAGATACAACCACAAGTACTATTACAAGGACTACAAACTTCAGCAATACTATTCCCCCTAAAAAAATAGACCCTGCGATTATATCCGCGTGGCCCTTGATGCTTCTTTCGGATTACACTGTCGGTGCTTCCGAACCATGCAATCTAAATATAATAGATTTGGAACATTATGTATATACACTCTACATCCTTGGTAAGGAAAACTTTCCTTAAAGTAAAGAAATACCCCGCCAAAACTTGGCAGGGTACACTCCATTACAACTATCTTATCGCTACTGGAACAATGTGTAGATGCTATTCAGCAGAATATTCATCTACACTGAACGTAAGAATCTTATCGAAGATCACATAATCTTTGCGGCTTGTAAACGGACCCTTGTTATTGTTGTGCTTGTCTATTCCATAACGGGCAGATCCTGATGCTGTGTCGTACCAGTTTAAAAAGGCATTGATTTCGGACATAGGAAGATCGAATTCTTTTTCAAGACCGGTGTTCATCGTCACGACTAGGATTGCCCGCTCACCTGTCGGCTGTTCTGGAGTTGGAGACGGAGTTACTGTTGGTTCTGGTGTTGGCTCTGGCGTTGGTGAAGGTTCAACTGTCGGTGATGCTGTTGGTGTGGCTGCGGATTTCTCGAACATACCAAGCTCATGGATTGTAAGATTTACGGTATTTTTTGTTGAACCGTTATTAGCCGATATATTTAATCGATATGTCTTATATGCCACGTTATTTTCAAAACTAAATTCCTTATTCACCCCTCCAGCCCAATCCGTAATACCTGTTTGGGAATCAAGAATTACCCAATTAGTATCATCATTTGAACCTTCAAAGGTCCAGGTTTTGGGTGTAAATGTTTCTAAACCATCAATAACAGTATACTTAGAGTCGCTATAATAAATTGTGTACTTATTGATGATGATCTTTTGAGGAAATACATAGGACAACCAACCACTTGTCGAATTTGTACCCCATGCTTTCCAACCGGCACTGTCAGAATAGTATTTCATTCCGTCAAATGCCTTCCAGGCTGGCGTGCCAGAATATGAAGAGCTTGATGATGCCTTGCCAGATGGAACAGTGTTAGAAGTCATTACTGGAATTGCGCTGGCCTGTTCATCAATCGTTTCTGCTTTGATACTCGAAACAAATCCGAAAACTAGCATTAGAGATAAAATAATCGGCAAAATAAGATCGATGATATGTCACTGCCTTCCCTCTGCCGACATTACTCGGTTTCATCGGTAGTATGCAGTGATCCGACTCCCTGTTCGTCATTTGACATTCTTCCTTTTGATCGGTTGTTTGTCATACTCCCCCACCGGGAGAACAGACAGGGTCTCCCAAGTTGCAGTGGAGTCATTGTATAGCATGCCTGGCTCTACGACCCCGGGAGAGCTCATTCCTACTTGCCTTTAGCGCATGAATGAGTATGGTCTTCCGTACTTTCGACAACGTCGACCTCTCCGGTTTACTCTTTTCGAGGCTCTATCACTTTCAGGCCTACTATCTGACTGTCTACGCTTAACGTCTGAAATTACCTCCAGCCGTCCAAGACTCGCTATTGGTGGCTTGGCTTTAGCCTTTCCAAGCAGGATTTCCACCTGCTAAACTTCACAACCTATGCTTGGTCGCACCGAAAGTTGAGTTTATTATTATTAAATGGAATAATATTAATAATATGAGGAGGTTTTTTAATGGATAAAATTGCAATAATTTCGGATATTCACAGCAACCGCCTCGCGCTGGAAGCCGTGTTAGCGGATATCAAAAGCCGAGGTGTTCAACATATCGTTCAGCTTGGGGATGCAATCTACGGCCCACTTGATCCGCTTGGAACAACTGAGCTGCTAATGAGTTATCCCAATATGATACACATTATGGGCAATTGCGATCAAATTTTACTGACTGCAGCCACCGGACAACGTACGTTTGACTTTGTCAAGCCGCTGCTGACAACTGTGCATGAAACATGGCTAAGTACATTCCTCCCCACATGGACTTATAAGGATTTGTTGTTCTGCCACGGTACACCTTATTCCAATCACCATTATCTGTTGGAGGAAGTAACAGCAACAGGAGTCAAACTTAAAAACCCAGCTAAACTTCAAAAGGAGCTTACGGAATGCTCTAGTCGTTTAATCGTATGTGGGCACAGTCATATGGGACGAAGCATGTATCTGCCAGACGGAAAGTTTATCGTCAATGCTGGCAGCGTTGGCCTCCCTGCTTATGATGACGAGTTGCCCTATCCTCATCAAATGGAATCGGGTTCCCCACATGCTCGCTACTTGCTATTGGAAGGGATGGAGAGTCACTGGACAGTGTCACATATCCAGGTGCCTTACAACTGGACTGAAGCTGCACTGCTAGCTCGAATCAATGGGCGAGAGGATTATGCAATCGCCATCGAGACGGGGTACATGTGAGTTATTTCCAATCGAGTAGGGGGCTACCCATTAGTTGAGGCCGACCTCTCAGTCGAGTAGCCCGAAGGAACTTCACCTTCAGGCTCTCACAGAACCGTAAGTGAACCTCTCGATTCATACGGCTCTTATCATTCAGCCAGTTATGGTATCATTCCTAGAACCCAATGTGGAAACATATTGGGTTCTCTTTTTGCAAGTTCTTTCAGCCATTTTTCTGCTCGACTGCGATGTCCCCTGAACCTCTTGTATTTGCACATTGCCCATTTGACCAGTCTGCGGTTCAGACAGTCCATACCATCATGCCCCTTTACCCAGACAGGCTTTATTTTTGCTGCAATTGCCTACGGCCGACGGGGATCGATAATGGAATGTTCGGTTCCTGCCATGTAGGAGTCGAAGGCTTCTACTCCCTCCCGCAAAATCAGGGTGGCTTCTTGCGCAGTGACAGGTACCGCCCATATGACTCGGACAACCTCGTTGCCTATCTGAATCTCCTCCAGATCTTCGCTTTCTCCCCTCAGCTCGTCAAGGAAAAAGGCCTTCGTCGACCAGTTTGCCGGAGCAAGCCCGCTTTCCTCCATCACTCTTGGTATCCGGGAATCCTGGGATGTTTCAATATGATGCGCGATTAGATCGCATACATACGAAAGTATCCGATCGACGGACTCCCCACCTAAATCATATGTCAAAGCCATCATCCATTCCGTACCGATCGGTTGTCCATTGGAGCGGAGGGTACCGGATAACCCGACGGTCGAAAATCTCGCCACATCGTTCTCGCTTACTGCCGGAAAATAATAGATTTCCACGTTGACCGCTTTTTCGGGTTGGTTCAGGATGACCCGGTACTCTG
Source organism: Paenibacillus paludis (assembly GCF_042610515.1). Taxonomy (NCBI): domain Bacteria; kingdom Bacillati; phylum Bacillota; class Bacilli; order Caryophanales; family Paenibacillaceae; genus Paenibacillus; species Paenibacillus paludis. Next base: position 381,915 of record NZ_JBGJZP010000006.1, on the reverse strand, counting down.
GCATCGACCATTCTTTGATAAAGGCACCTAGGATGATCGTCCTGCGAATATCGAACGAAAGCTCTCTCTCTTTGCTTGATTCCGTAAACATGGCAAACACGCCCCCTCTTTTCTTCATGATCCGTTGGAAGATCACCCAGGATTGTTTAGTATAGCACGCGAATCTTTAGCCGGCTTCCCTAACGATATTCTGGCTGAAGCCGCAAACTTGGTGTATCGCCGCCGCCTCTTCAAAAAAAGGTGCGAAAAGCCCGTTCATTACCGGGTTTTCGCACCTTCATTCTCTTGTCTAAATCAACGCGTTGAAATGACCCTCCGAGTTCACTGTCGCCGACCGGGGATCGGTCAGACCGACGCCCCTAAGGCCTCCCTTTTCTTCAGTCCACCAAAGCGGGGGATGGTCTTGAAGCGGAGGAGCAGGTACAAAATCGACCGAGACGCTACTCCCACTTTTCTGCACCAGTTGGGCCTCCAGCAGTCGGATTTTCCGCTGCAGTTGCTCCCGCAGATAAGGAGTCTGCCTCTCTCCGCCCTGCGCTGCATTTACCTTGTCCAGCTCCATCAGCAACCGGTTCCGTTGCTTCTCCAGAGAACCGACATCGCTCTGTGTGCCGCCATAAGCCGCAATGGCCTGTACCGGGCTGATGCCTGATACTGTCTGTGCCGCCATGATCTGTCCCTCCGTTTCCTTAGCCCCATTCCGAATCCAGCCAATTCAAAAGTTCTATTCATTTCTATTACCCAGCCGTTTCCGCCATGACAACATCCGAACCACCATATCAGCAATAATCGTCGCATAGTCTCAGCCGGCCGCTTTTTCGACCATACTAAAGACCCACCGAAGACCGGCAAAAGTCCCTTATGGGTAGGCAGCATGTTGTAGCATAATGCGTTGATGGACCTGCAGCGTATAAAATTTTTGACCTTATTACTTTTTTTGAAAATAAATTACATACTCGATTACTAAATACGGCTTGCTTATCAACCGATACATTACTGGTCAGCCTTACAACTCAACGGCTGACCAGGCTTCCAATCACTTGCGCTCCAGCGTAATCTTGAATACATCGCCCGCTTCGCCGCCGAAGACGATCAAGCCGCTCTCCGGCAAAATCGCGGTACGGCTGCTGTTAGCCGCTGAAATATGAACCGGCATCCCCTTGGCATCGTAGACGGCAAATCCGCTAGACTCCGGGAGGTCAACCGTCATGGTCCGGCCGCCTGCTCCCTCGCCGATTTGGAACCAGCGCGCATGGCCCGACGCAGGGATGGTTGTGACGGAGGCTCTTCCGTTGTAGATCGACGTCACGGCCTCCTCGCTGATCAAGGTCCGACCACCAGATTGCAAATATTCAATACCTTTCTCTTGATAGAAGGTCAGGTCATATGTATCACGACCATTCATGACGGGAATTTCAGCGATGTTCACCGCATGGTTGTCATCCGTGATTATGGTTCCGTTGGCATAACCACTTCCCTCGTCTAGCTGAATCGTTTTCGATAGAGCTTGAGGCGCCAAATATAACAGCGAATTGATTTTTTCGTTTACCGCATAATATGTTTTTCCGTTGCGCTCATTCCATGCCCGCTTGGCGGAATCGTCCAGCGTATTGCCATCCAGCTTCTGCAGCTCATAATAATCGATGGGTAACTGTCCAATGCCGGCAAATTCCATGATGCTTTTGACGCGAACATAGGTATGTCCGTTGCTTTGCTCATCAAAGCTGATGATGGTACGCCCATCCTTTCCTGTAAAGGCTTGATCGCCGGTATAGAGATAGGTTTGCTCCGGGATGAGACCATTCATCATGCCGGGTAGGTTTATTTCACCATTCTCGACCGTGATGCTTAGTGTGGAGCCTACCGTCCCATATAAGCCGGAGTAGGCTTTCAGGCTGTCGGGCATCTCTTTTTTGACGGGGGCCTCGAAGGTCTTGTCCGGTTGAATGTCCGTGATTTCCCCAGCGCCCTAAAATACCCCACCAAAGGCAGGGTACCGATGCTTCCGATTCTTATAAGGCAAGTGTATTATATTTGGAACATTATGTATATGCACTCTCTAGTACAGGTGAGAAAAATTTTCCTTATAAGAAATGGACCAAATCAGGAATGTTGCGGAGTCCGGTATTTACAGAGTCTATAGTATAAAACACCCCACTAACCTCATTTGGTCGGTGGAGTGTTTGATTACTTTTCAACTATTAACTGAATAACACTCACAACAATAACAAAAGACAATAAGAGTACAGTATGTATAATTACCCATTTATTAATCTTATTTGCAGGTTCTCGATCTCGCTTCAGATTGTACATGATTATCACTCTCCAGGACTTTGTATGTAGTGTTCAAGCAATCACTCCCTATATTCTTCCCTTTTCAACATATGTAGATGAGAAGTATCGTTCAATAGACATAAGTTATTTTGCTGAAAGCCATTTTGATTTAGTATAGAAATACTACCTACTGACGCCGAAAAATATGATGCACTTAACATCTCAGGTTGAAATTTTAACCACCATGCGACTATATAAGCTAATGTCCCGCCATGAGTTACAAGCACCAAATTTTTCTTTTCTGTTTCTAAGATTCTTTCCATGACATTGCACACACGAACATAAATTTGCCGCCAAGTCTCTCCATTTTGAAATTCCTGATAATCTAAGTCAAAACAACTGCCTGTACGAGGATTTCTGTTTTCTCTGGCCCAATCCTTTGTTTTCCCTGCTGCGATCCCTGTATTGATTTCCCTAAGATCACTATCTTCATTCACTTTTAGATTTAGCTGCGCCGCTACTATTTCCGCCGTTTGTTTTGCACGAAGTAAATCTGAAGAGTAGACAGCATATTCTTCTTGTTTTAATTTATAGTTAATGGGGTATCAGTCCAACCACCTGACATATTATTAATATGATGCTCTGACTGGCAATGTTGAATAATTATTATTTCCCTCATTATAAACTCCCTTCTAATTCAAAATTGTATCAGCTAAAATGCCCCACGGTGCTTCCGCATAACCTAAATATAATTCATTTCCACATTATGTATATACACTCTATATCACTGGTAAGGGAAAATTATCCTAAGCGCAAAGAAATACCCCGCCAGTGCTGGCAGGGTACGGATCTTCTGTAGTAATGCTAAATTCAGCAAAAATAATAAATCCATCATCAATCTTTTGGATTGTGAATGGTGATTTCTATGACACGGGAACATTTAGTATTGGCGGTGGTCTAGAAGCTGGAAGTATGGCTTTTACTGCGATATTTTCATTAAATTACTCTACAAATTACTATGCGTACTTTTATAAAGACGGGAATTTTTATGCTTACTAAAAAAACTTTGAGTTAATAGGAACAAGACAGTCTTTCGATTCCATAAAAAAATCAATTTCATGACTAGTCGATTATTGAGTTCGGTCACCCCGCTGCACAAGCATTCCGGGGCGTAGCCCGACAGGTTTTGTCCGGTGAGGATAAAGACTTTGTACACCTGGAGCCCCGGCTGCGTAGTCCAGTTTTCACAGAATTTATACTATAACGAAAAAAGCCCGCCGACCAGCTATGGTTGACGGGCTTTCTGATTAGTTTTTGAGTAGGTCACAGGATAACAACAATTAACCCCAGGCTTAGAAACGGTGCCAACGGCACTGAACGGTGAACCGCTAGAGACAGCAGCCTTCTTCCCCCCAGGTATAGAAACACAAAAATACACATCAAAAATAGTACTACTACCGCTCGTTCTATACCCATACCCAATCCAATCAGCGCTACCAGTTTGACATCACCGGCTCCCAGTGATCGGGGGCTGATCATAAAGATCAGGAATAACACTATCCCTGGGATTAACCCCCATAAATATTCTGAACTACACAGAGTCCTGAATACAAACAAAAATAAAATAGCAGGATAAGTTAGTTTATTAGAAATCCGACGCTCCGTAATATCGGTGTAACTGAACCAGCAACAAAGGATGAGTAGACTTGTTGTCAGTAGCATGTTTACTATGGCCATCCTTTATACCCCTAGCTCAGGAAACATCAGTTGCAAGCCACAGAGAATTATCGCTTCCAATAGCGTGAATAAGTTAGATATCATAATTTCCTCCTTTATCAGAGCCCTCACGGTGCTCATAAGCAAAACCCCACCGCGAACGATGGGGTTAGCTACTTTATTCTAATCTGTCCGTCTCAAATTCTGCACATCATCATACATACTGCCGAAAATTTCTACTTGCTTGGTGATGCAAGTGACCAGGTTATTCATGCCAGACGGATCGGTGGAAATCTTAATCCGATAGAATCCATCGGTAGCATTGACCGAGGTCATATACTTTCGACCTTGATAAGTCTTTCCAGAATCGGATGTGATCGTCTGCAGGGGTAATTCCCAGGTAGCTGTGTTACGATTCCCACTGGTTTTCTCCAATTTGATTTTGCGTTCCATCTTCCAGTTCGGGTCGTAGAATGTGGCATAGACCTCTGCTGGACCGTAATACTGTCCTCCAATCGGATAGGCCGTCCCTTCCAAACCATCTGGGACTTTGGTTTCCCAATTCGTGTTATACACAGTCTTCACTTTTAGCTCAATCCCGTAACCGGCCCGAGTAATTCCATTTGCATTCTTCCCTGTTCTATTCGCATAAGGAATGATCTCCCAAGACCCCCGGCTCTCCCGATCTGATTCCTTTGCCCTCTTCAGATCTGTAGCAATACCTTGCTTCGTGTTTACTTCCGCTGATATGGTTAGCTTCTCATTGTAAGTGACAAGTTTATTCTCCCAGATGGGATCGCTGTAATCTGTGTAATACTCCGTATAGAACTGAGTGAGTCCATCTGCTCTGGTGTAGCTTGCAGTGTACGATTTAGTGGGATAGCCTGTAATGACCGGATAAGTTACGTTCCAATCAGCTGCTGCTTCGGGCTGGTTGCATTCGCTGCCGTTTCCGGATGCGCTGGAGGTCACGGTGCAGCCGGTAGTCGCCACATTATTACTCCGGTTCTGATCAACCTTCTCCTTTTCTGGATCTACAGAAACGGTAAGATTATGCGCTCCTGTTGAATGGCCTGTCCACTGAAAAGGTCCAACGGTCAAGCTCTGGCCAGCGGCAAAAGATTTTCTCGTTTCATAGATTTTGTTCGCATTATCAAAAAAACGAATGAGCACATTACTCTGACCATCCGCACTATTATTCTTTACTGCAGCTGTAATACTGCTCTGTCCACCCTTCTGAATCGCCGATGGGGAAGCCGTGATCGATACCGCGATCAAATCCGCTTCCGGAGCTTTGCGTTCAACGGTCCAATAACCCTGAATGGTATTGTTATGGTACGCTGCAGACGGCGATTCAAGTGCGCGGTCTGGATGATTCGGATTGTTGACGATACCGTCCACTTTGATATAGTACTTACCCGGAGCTTGTCCAATCTCTATTTTACCCAGCATGTAATTATATTCTTGGCCATTCTTAAGATTTGACGGTAAGTTCGTGAACATAGAGGGCAACGCAAACTCAGCCGTCAGTGGTCCGCCGATCTTCACGCTCGCCGTCATTGGCATTCCCCGGTTGTTTGTATAATCCGATGTAAATCCGTCAGCACCGTCATAACGGAACCTCATCCACAACTGCCCAGCTTCGGTCAGCGTCAGCTTCGTAGGAACATAATCCATTGGCTCATCCACGGCAAGCTTAACGGGTTGGATCGCTGTCCGTCCATAGCCATCATCCATGATAATGTCCACGTTCTCCCCAAGCACATCGGCAATTTCTTTGGCGCTAACAGAGATCGATCCCGCCTCTTTCTCCTGAGACGCGTTCGCCCGGATATATTTCCCATCGGTCAGACTGACAACACGGCTCAGATCGGGAAAAGCGCCTTTGGGCGCAGCGATCAGGCGGATATCCCTGTCTGTGTATCCATAACCGGTATATGAAATCGTGAGGTTCTGTCCATTCGTGACCTTAAGTTCCGGCCAGGCGCTGACCACATACATCGCACGGTTCACACCCTCACTGACCTTCTGGGTCTTGTCGAACTTGATGCCCATACGCGGAACAATCCCCGAAGTCCGCAGGAAGGGATGCCACTGCTCCAATAGGTAAAAAAATTCATGCCCTATTTTGAACACAGGATCGTTAGCATTATCACTAAAGCGTTCTTTGAAAAAGGCTCTCTGGCCAGCCGTAAGAGATTGACCACCCCACACGGCATCGAATAATCCTCCCAATGATTCCTTGCTTTTATAAACTAAACCAAACCCATTCTCCTTATTGAAATCCTCGTCAGCAGGAGTCTGCTTAACGCTGAAAGCATCGTAGTTAGAAACAATCCGAGTCTGTCCGTTTGAAAATGTGTACAACCCGGCCCATTGATGTAACTTCCATGGATTCCCTAATACATTCTTCTCTAGAGCCGGGACATAGCCATTAAATTTCCCCCCTTCTTTTCCGTAATCCCAATTAACATATTTGTTTAACATCGGTTGGCTTGAATCTGCTGCTGCAACTACTGCCAGCAGAAGTGATAAACCAAAACAAAGTACCGTTGACCACATTTTCCTCCTCATTTATTCCTCTCCTTTCATATTATGGACAACAAAAAGAGCCTGCACATGCAGACTCTTTTTGTTGTCTAACGTGATTTTATCCTGATCAGTCCAACCCCAGTGCTAACTTTTGTATCTCCGATAAAGTAGCTGACGAATTATTTACTGGGCCAATAACAATAGCATCATTGGTTACATCTCCAAACAATTGTCCCAGATCCTTGTTACCATTACTATCTAAAGCCACTACATACCCTTCCTGTTCATCACGACCCGGATATATTTGATCAATAGAGAGAAACCCTCTACCCTTGCCAATCGCATAAGTATAGGTTTTGCCAGCAACGAGATCAACGGAAGAACCATCAGCTTCATAATACTGACCATAGGCTTCCTTCGGCAGGGTAAAGGAAAGTTTCCCGTTCTCTACCTTCATATTGTTCACAAACAAGGTCTTGGCCAGCTTAATATAGCCCGGCTTCCAAGCAAAATCAGTACTGTACATGTTATTCCCGTTTGCCGTCCCCGGAGTAGGTGATGGACTAGGTGAAGGAGAGACCGTGCCGCCGCTTGCTGTCGTAATAGTCACAATCTTCGTCTGCTGGTTCCAATCCACAGCCGCCCCCAGAGCCTCGGAGACAAACCGCAAAGGAACATAGGTCCGATTCTGCTGTGCTCTTGCTGGTACATCCAGCTTATGAATGACCGTATCCACGGTCACAGTATCACTGTTCACTTTCATTACAATGTTTTTGCTGTCTTGCTTAATGGTCACGATCCGATTACTGTACCCTACAGTAGCTCCCAGCGCCTCACTCACAAAGCGAATCGGGATCATTACCCGGTTGCCTTCATCATATGGACGGGCATCCGGAAATTGAACGGTTTTACCGTTCACCTGGACCGATACAGCCATTTGAGCCGCACTACCTACACTGGCCACTATGCCGAGCATGATCACTGCTGTGAGCACACTACTTAACACTTTATGACTCCGTTTCATTCTGATCACTCCCCGTTTTCGAATTCATTCTTGCGGACATACCTTGAATTAATTGCAATAAATCCTGTACGATCCGGTGAATCTCTGCTTCGCCATTGCGGAGACCTTGCTCATTATCGAGTAGCAGCTGCCGCCACTCCGGACTCCAGAAATACTGATGCTCGTCCTGATCCAACCGATGAATCGCCTCGCGGATCGCCTCCGACCTGCTGGTCTTATGCTTCTCGCAATAACGCTCCAGGATATCTTCTGTCGTTTCATCCAGTCGTGTGGGAATGGGTTTACTTTTGGGATTAAGGGATTTGGGACGTCCCATCTGTTTGTGATCCGATGTAGAAGAAGATTGCAAAGAGATCGCCTCCGACTTTTGTTTATACATCAAATATACTGTTATGTATATTAAAAGTAAAGAAATATTTTCCAAATCCCTCTCCCCCACTCTCACCTCTCCTCCCCTACCGAAAAAAAGACAAAATAAAAAGCCCCATCTCGGCGCTTGTGAACTTGCTTATTCGTAAAACTTCCCCAATACATTTAATAAATCTTCATCATGCAGCGTTCCCAGATATTTGCCAATTTTATCGTGATGCAAAGGAACAAACTGCGAGCAGCGTGCGACGGATGGTTGACTAAGCCCGGCCCTTTGCCAATACTTAAGTACTAAATCCTTCGGATCACCTGCCCGCTCAGCATGCGATGTCACCTTAATGACGATGGATTGATTCTCCCGGGTATCCAGCACAATGCCGGGCCGCAATTTCTCAATCTCTCCATCATCAAAAGGGTACATGACAAGATACACGTCTCCACGGTTATGATTCATCAGCAGCTAAACTAATATGGTATATTAGCCTATTTCTCTCCTTTTTCACGTTTAAAATCTGCTTCAGCTTTTTGAAGGTTCGCTTCAGCAGCTGCCCACAATTCCGGGCGCATTTTATCCACTTTACGATTTGCTTCTTTCAATGGGTTAGGACTATTCATAATCAAATCGTTCTCCTCCTCATTCATTCAACATACCTCCAATCTTTGTAGAGATTATGAGTATGCTGTTAGATCAAGATTTTATACCTTATTGTCTGCATGTGTATCTATTATAACACACTGTCTAAGGTGTGAAGCGCATGTCTAGCATGTTCTCCCCTCCTTCCTATTCATTTCTCACAAGACAAGCATATCCCAATTTTCCAATCCAAACGTATTAAAAAAGTATGGATTTTGGACATTATACATAGACGGATAATCTAAGTCATCTAAATATTATTTTTTGATTTGTTCAACTCCAAGCTCTTTCGCAACTCTGAGTACCATTTCTTCTGAATCACGGGAGTGATACCCCACATGTACTTCCTTTCCAATTATAATTCCAGCCACCCTCTGGCAAAACTTCGTTAACGTTTGCAGCCATTCCTCCTCATACAAAGATAATAAAAAAAGCCGTCCGGTTATTACACCAGGCGGCTGAAATTCATTGTATTCTCATTAAATCCCCGATGCCAGCGTAAAGGTAAACTGCGAACGATACGTCCCTACACGAAGCCCTGTCTTTGCACCTGCTTGATACGTACTGTTAGCCCCCGCTGAAACCACCTCTACCTTATCCGGCACGGAAAGCATATAACTCATTGGAATCTGGTATTGTCCCATGCCCTCAAACTCTCCGGCTTTGGCGATCACCACCGGCTCGGCATTGAAGACATATTTCCCGTTTTGGCTGAGACTTACCTCCTGCCCGGCCAGTGTCTTTGAATCGGTAATATCTACACTGAGTGAACTAGCTGGCATTTTTACAACCAAGTCACTCGTGCCCTTGCTATTGTCAACTACAGGATCGCTCACAAAATCGGTGATCTTCAGACTGTAGTTCCACCCCGCGCCAGTTCCCCGACTGTCTTCAATCACTGAATTCGTCACTGAATTAATGACTTGATATTGATTCGTCGTACTGATGGTTACCGTGTCCAGCAATAATCCACTAAAGTGCGAGGAGAAGCCCCCGGACAATACAGTGAACGTGACATCCTCTGACCCTATCGGACTTCCCCAGCTCGGGTCCAACGTAGGTTGTGGACTCGCTGACGGCGTTGGTGTCACCGTAGGTGTAGGTGTTGGCTCTACCGTTGGTACCGGCGTTGGTACCGGCGTTGGCTCTACCGTTGGTACTGGCGTTGGCTCTACCGTTGGTACTGGCGTTGGCTCTACCGTCGGTGTGGGCGTTGGCTCTACCGTTGGTATTGGTGTCGGACCATTCAACGTTGCACTTGCATCTGCCAACTCTTCACCGCTTGCATTTACTACTCTGACATCAATGTTATGGCTACCCGTATTCAAGGTAACAGGTCCAGTATAGGTAGACCATGCGCCATTAGCAATTCTCACTTCGGTTTTCACACTGGATTGTGATGTTCCACTTTCGACGCTGAAAGTGCCATCTGCTTGATCGATGATTTTGGGATAGCCTGGAGTTATTGTAATTGGATCATTTATAAGTTCCATCTCTAGCAGAGGGCTGAGTACTCCACCGTTTGCGCCCGAACGAGCCTTAAACAAAACTGTACCTGCTTTTTCCAATGTTACAGGAGTCGTGTACGGAGACCAAGTCGTGCCACCGTCCACTGAAAACTCTCGCGTTGTAATAGCTGTTTCACTTCCGAAGTCAACTTTGACTACTTGTTGATTTAATTTATTCGTGGTTACGGTGCTTGTAGGTTTTTCAAGGACGACTGGGGCTACATATCCTGTAGGTGCAACAGCTGGTATCCCTGCCACCTGCACGAGATACATTACTCCATTTAACTGATGATTTACCCAGAACATGCGACCTTTGTCATCTATTACATAGGTGCTGTATCTACCTAAAGTACCCACTGTAGGAACTTCCACAAAGCCTATGAACTTGTCACCAAAGGAACTTTTTTGTTCTGTCATGTTAGGACCGTTAGTCCAACTATAAAGCTGACCATTTGTATTTATTGCTAAGATTGAGGGTTGGTTGGAAATAGTACCACCGTCTGCTATCGCAATATCCTTAACTGCAGCAACTTGGTCGGAAGCACCACGGATACGGGATGGAGTCGTTAATACTGCAGAACCGGTACCAGATATTCCTTTGTTATTCGCTCCAACGGCGTACAACTTATCATCTTGTATAAACCAGTATGTGTTTTCTTTGCTACTAAACATAGCTTTAGTAACACCAGTTGCTATTTTAATTTTTGTTGCAAATGTTTTAGCATTAGCAGATGCATTCCATACAGGAATATTGGTCCCTAAAGTATCCCAGGTAGACAGTGCTCCATTATCCAAATACAATCCTGTGTAAGTGTTCAGCTCCGTATTTTTATTTGGATAGAATCTAGCCTTTGATTTGTCTAGAGGAAGAGCAGTTAATCCAGACAATGCTGTTATTTGTTTGTCATTTGCAATTGCTGTGTCAATGGATGAGAAGGTGTATGATTTGTCATCAACCTTTAACACGTAACGTCTGAAATTACCTCTATACCAGTCGTACTTAACGGGTGGATTCGTGTTTACTATATGCTGTTTGGCAAAATTAGCGCCAGCCTCTGAAGTATCACCAAGATAAGAAACATCAACGTTCAAAGGGTCACTATACGCTGGGAAATTATCAATCGCAACCGGCTTAGCTGAGTCCAGAGACGATAATCCAAAAGAAGAGCCCACAAGATAAGCCTTAGTGTTAGTAAGAAGTACCACACCTTGCTCCGGTGCTGGAATTATTTTCTTGACGCCTAAGATAGGATCGCCTGTAGCTGGATCAACGACCTCTATGGGAATAGCTCTATCCAGCTTCTCTCCACTACCTAACTGACCTCCTGATCCTGTTCCCCAAGCCCATGTCATACCATCTTCCCCAATTGCAAAATAACTGGTGCCTGACTGATAATTAGTAGGGTTAGCTGCAATTACTGCATTTTTAACTTTTGTTTCAAATATTTTAGTTGTTGGGTATCCTTTGCTCCTGTAGATGTATCCATCCGCACCTATAAAAGGATAAGAGTTAATCTCTGTTCTACTCGCATACGTAGGAAACAGTGGAGTTTCTCCAGGCTCGAACTTCACGAAGATGGAATCTCCGTCGAGGTAGTAGACACTTCCGTTGCTAAGAGTTACTTTATTGTAAAATGCGGTTATGTTAGTGTTGTATGCAGCCTCATAAGCAGTACTATTACTTGAGAAGTTTTCCACCTTTACAATTTCATTGTACGCAGCACCTTCGACTTTGGTTGTCTCGCCGGAAATGAATAATCCGGGAACTAGCAGAACCAAAGATAATGCCAACGCTCCCCATCGTTTGTGCTTTTTAGTTGACGCTTGAGTCGATCTCGTAGTCATGCTTTCGCCTCCTTATAATCCTACCGTTGCCGTATAGGTAAATGTTGATGTATACGTACCCTGGAGTAGACCCACGTTCTGGCCGTTACTGCCCTCAATAATTTTGGGTACGTTAAGCACGTACGACACCCCGAACTGATGCGTTCCTGCCCCCTCCGAAGGGATCACCCCTACGATCCGACTGTCTTCTCCAGAGAGTACCTGGTGACTTGCTAGTTCTCCCTTTGCGGCCTTAAAATCAATAGGTGTTCCAACAACAGCATTCTTGTACTGGGTAGAGAAGGATACCGAAGATGCCGGAATGACAAAGTCAATCGCTTTTCCACTAACCATCTTCGTCAGTTTAAAATCGGTGGCCCGTAGCACAATCCCCCAACCCGCTGCAGTCCCTCTCGCATCCAATACGTTCAAATTACTGGTCGCTGCTGACGTTTGGTTTTGCTTTAAGTCCAGTGTGATATCGGTAAAGATCGGCTTCGTCTGAGTCATTTGCAGACCTGCACCAGTGACCACAACCTCCGATTCATCTGCAGCAAAGGCAGAGGAGAACGGGAGCGTTACGAGCATGGCCATCAGCATCGACATTATCCATTTTTTCATGTTTTGCTATTCCTCCTTATTTATTGTTCTGAGTCAATCAACCAAGTGAACAGGTTCTGGACAACCACCTCCCTTCAAACGTTCTGAAAATAAGAAACAAAAAAGCAAACTCCAGGATTGGAATTTGCTCTCTATAGGTTGACCTCGTTGCCACCCGGATCTGCGCTGGATGGTACAGGGGGTGTCTTCTGCTCTTCCTTTTCTTTTTTACGTTTCCACAGCAGGAGCAGGAGCCAGAACAAGAAGACGAAAATGAAAATAATGACTACTAACACGATCACCACAACCCATACGTGCAGCTCTAGCCAATCCCAGAAGGTCTGAGTCACTTCAATCTTCCCTGCCTCTGTTAATGACGCCTGGGAAGCTCTGGACTGTTCAGGAGTGACTGAAAACGAAAAGGTTCTGCTAATGGTCTGCCCAGAGAACGTTGCATTATAAGTAACCTCGTATGTATCCGGCACCAGTAACTTGTTATCCAAGATATAGACCATATCTGCGGTTGTACCCGCATAAATGGAATCCGCACGATAGGCCTGCTGATACATGACCTGGCCTTTGCTGTCCTTTACTGTGATATTTCCAGTGGGTTTCTCTAAAATGGTCCCCCGATCTCTTAATTTAAGGGTCAGTCTGGAATATCCGGTGCTGATATAATCGTGATGGAAGTCGTCGATGCTCATCGCATGCACCGCCTGTTCAGGCTTGTATTCCAGTACCATCTGCACACCGCTACGATTGACCACATCAATGGCCACCGAAGCCTGCTGACCTTGCACATTCGATTCATTATTTTCTGCCTGGATCAGTTCCTCGGCAGCAATCACACCTACATACTGTCCGGGCGTGATCTCTTCCGGAACAGAGACCTGGTACTTAAAGCTGCGTTCCTCCTTCGGCTTCAGTGTGAAGCGCTGGACCCCTTGCGGGTCCAGCCATGCCCCGACATGAGAAAGCTTCTGTTCTTTCTCCGAGAAACTTCGCCCTCCATTCTGAGCCGGTAGTGCGTCAGCTGGGTACAGTTTAATCTCTACAGGTTCGTTTTTCGTGTTCCGCACAAAGAAGGTGTATTCTCTGGAATCACCCGGCTTCACCTGATCTTTATAATACCCTCGGCCCTCTTCTACTGCCTTGACTGGAGACAATACAAAGGAACTATCTGCACTGGCCACGCCAGACAGCCCAAGACAGCAAAGCAACAACAAACTGAACTGGGTTAGGGTCTTTCTAACCTTTTTTCTCTCCATGTCATAACCTCTATTCTATTCTTATAGCCCGGTAACCAGGGTATAGGTTAAGCTTGCGCGGTACTCTCCGGCCAGTAAGCCCACCCTTTCTCCAGGGGTAAACCGATCCGTGTCATTCACTTCAGCCACCTCCAGAAGATCGGGAAGATCCACCTGCAGGATCAGATCCGCACTAAAACGACCATGTCCGGAACCATCAGCAACTTCTAGCACCACTTGAGAACTTCCCGAGGCAAATACCCCCGCCCCGGTTATCATCCCGTTTGTCTCGTTCTCCGAGGTAATTCCCGATACTTGATATGAAGCATATCCTGCAGGAATCTTCGCCCGAATATTGCCTTGCGCAAGCGTATGCCGGACCGTGAATTCATCCAATCGCACGGCATATTGCCATCCCGTGTCTCCCTCATGTTCAACCTCCAGCTTCAGATGCTTGGAGAACTGTAGGTTTCCGGAAGTATTCAGTGTTATCGGCGTGGATTCACCAGCTATACGCATTGCACCAAGTGGTTGCGCAGAATAAACCGCATAGGTGGCTGAAACTACCGTTTTCGAAGCATCTCCTTCAGAATCACCCAGCTCCGCATGTGTAACCGGAGATTGTACGGTTCCCAGAAGGATGAGCATCGCGGCCAGAAAGAAATACCGCTTCATGGTATCCCTCCTTTACGGCTTCAGCGTTCCTGCAGGCAGCAGGTACACCTTCCCGGATTCTTGATATTCCATGAGCAGCTCCGCCTGCTTTGGCGTGACCTCAAGGACAACGACTGCAGGAATTAAGCTCCCGCCGTCCACTGGATCGGGGACCTTGCCTTCCGCATTCAGGCGTTTCACAACCTTAAGTCCAGCTAATTCCGGAAGAACGATGCGTTCGGACTGCCCTGTAGCCGTATCGGTGACAAAGGCATAGGCATCGATCACAATGCCGGGCTTGACTTCATCCCCAGCAGACATCGTCAAGTCGGTCTTAACCCCGATTTGGCGCATCCCCGGTTTCAGCGAAACTGCTGCGCCCATCCCTGAAGTCGCCGCTGTCGTGATCAACGATTTGCGCAAAGGCGCTTCTTCCAAGAAACCGTACTTCGAAGCATAAGCATCCTTGAAATCCAGTTCATCTGGGGACTCCAGTGCATCCTCCGGCACCTCACTAAGTACGACCTCCCGATATTTGAGCATATCTTTGGTGATGGCTGCGTAAGGTGCAATATCTGTTTTGACCACAATAATTTTCTTAGTCTTCACCTGCTTGGCAATCTGATTGTTATTCAGGTTAAATGCAACAAGCGCAATCACCAGTCCGAGGAGGACGATGAGTGCGCTACGGGTATATTTATTCCAAAACTTTTTCAATGATTGATTTCCCTCCCTGCTTACTTAAAGACACTCTCATACGGTATATTACGGTGAATCGTAACCGGATATTGTACCCCCGGAAGAGCAAAAGAAACATGAGTACGGAACACCACATCAATCCACGGCACCTCATCGGTATCATACCGTAGCTGCAGTTCAAATTGACTATTCTTCATGACTGGATTCTCAAGGGCACTGTTCAGACTTAGCGCGTACCGAAAAGCTTCACGTGTACTTGAGCGCAATGCGCTTTCTTCGAGCTGTACTTTACCTTGCTGCGCATCCGTCACAATCCCTGAGCGCACAATCCCTGCATCAATGGAGTGCTCAATGGCCCGGCCGGTAGAATCATACACACTGTCTATGACCAGCAAATCCATGATCAGTACGATCAGAATTAGACCAAACAAAATAGACCCGCATACCTTGACCCACATCGGCTAGTCCCCCGTTCGGTAAAACTTATGTGCCAGGCCGGATACATGTACCTTGATCGGCACCGTGTAGTACACACCAACCGCCTTGAGCGCAAAAACTTCATATTCCCTGACCGCCGTTACTTCAAGTACATCTCCGCGCTGCACCGGCTTGGGCGTGGCCGTAAAACTGACTTTTCCCGGGTCCATCTCCATGCTCCGAAGCAAGCCATCAAAACGCTGCCGGGTTATGGCATCTGCACCATTCTCTACTTTCATCACCTGCAGCACTTCATTCGAGGCGGTGCGAAGGTTAGAGCGAATCATGACATACTGCACAATGGTTACAGCGAGTAGTGCAACGATCAGTGTAATCATCAGAAAAAAGAAGACGCCAATAAGCGCGTCCCCTTTCTCCGATTTCCTAAAGGTGTTCAGCCTGTGCTTCATAGACAGCCTTAGGTTAAGGAATTCATTTTGCCGAAGATTTTATCTTTGACAAAGACATCGATTTGAGCCTTGAACAGAATGTACACCGCAATAAACAGCAGCAATGTAATCAAGATACCAATGACCCACTGCATCGCATCCCCACGTTCTTCTTTTCGAAATCGATCCAACCGGTTATAAAAGACAGAGGTGGCAAGAAGCATCGTTTGTTGACTTTCACGTTTCACTTTGTTCAGCAGCTTTTTCATTAATAAATACATCCTCTCAAATTAAATGATTTGGGTACTACAAGGCATTAAAGGCAGCAAACATCTTGATGAGCATTAAAAAAAAGAACACGGCTACATGGGCAATGACGATTCCGTAATACAGATTCATCTTCGCCGGATTGCCTCGGGTGCGCTCTTTCAAAGCCAACTTACTTAGAGTGCGCAGATCATTTTTGATATGATTCAAATCATCCTCGGCCTCATGGAAACCCTTCTCTGCGACGATATTGACGACAGAGATAAAGTCAAATACTACCGGGACATTCACTTCTTGAGCAAACAATTGCAGGGCATCCTTTTGCGACGTCGTCCCCATGTTAGCGACCAGACGCTTGAGTAGTGCCGAAAGAGTTGGACCGCACCGGGCGCTGACCTCTTGAAAGATCACGTTCAGCGGTTTGCCCACTTCAAGTGCCGTAATCATTTTGCTAATTAAAAACGGCAAGTCCGCGATCAGCCGATCTTGCCGTTTTTGGTATGCCTGGGGAATCCGCCGTAAGGACATCCAGAAGAATAGTCCGGAAAGAACGGGGGCCACGAGCAGAAAAAAGAAATGCTGAACCATCCCGGCCAGCGCTAATGCGAATAGGCCGGGCAATAGCGACTGTACGACCACTTTGGCCATATACATTTCATAACTTTCAGCATGAGCCAGCACCTGATACATCTGTCGCCGCTTACTCAGGGGCCGCTCCCCGTTTCCTTTAGCCATCCGATCCGCAAAGGATCGCACAATGGCATTTTGCCCGTTTCGTACGCGCTGCGCTTCGGTCTGATTGACCAGCGCAGCCAAACGCACCAATTGCTTCTGCCTCTGGAATCCTGGGAGAACTAACCTAAGGATGGGAACAGTGATGCAACCCGCCGCCAGGAAAAATAAAATGGACGTAAGCATATTTCACCACCTCCCTTCTTGCTAACGTCTGTGTTCATAGATCATCCAGATTCAGCCGCAGCAGTTTATCCTTCTTCCATAGCCCGATCAGTATGGAAACGATCATACTCGCGAGCAGCAGCTTGCCAAGGCCAGTCTGCAGCGTCGTCGCCAGCTTGAACTCCTGGACCAATTGACTCTCCAAGTATCCAAAGAGGAACGGAAACACCAAACTGAATCCGAACACCACAAAAGGCTCGATCCGTTTCTTTTCATTCTCCAGATCAATCTCCTGCAGCAAATTCATATCGGATGACAAATCGGCAATGCTTTCCCGAATCCCTTCCACAGACCGCAGGTGAAAGCCATCCTTGTTTCCGGCGATCACCTTTTCACAGAAATCATCAAATTTCTTGAAACGAATCTCCCGCTTCATGTTCTCTAGTGCCGTTGGCACATCCAGACCGATTCGCAGCGAAGCGTATAATTGCTCAAATAATGGGACGGTGACACCGCTCATCATGGATAGCGACATTTCCAGTGATTTCTCGAGGGATTTACAGTCCCGAAACTTGGAGGACAGTAGCCGCAAATTACCCGGCAGGTTCATTAAGATCTCCATTCGGCGTTTGAACGTGACTGCTGAGATGATCATCTTAGGCACAATAATCCCCATCGCCCCGCCGACTCCGACAAACCAGATATTTCGTGTAAAGTAAGCAATCGCCACACCGATCACGACGGCCACCAACAACACCTGGATCAATCGCTTGCCATTTAGCCGAATTCCAGCTGCCTTCGCCTCTGCTTCTGTCTGTTCAAAGCCGAAAGCCAACCTCATCCGTTTCGAACGGTTGACAGGTATAGGTGCCAGTGAAAAAAGTCCGAAGGAAATCAACAGCCCCGCCACGATCCAATAACTCAGCATCATAAAGCAGCTTTCAACTCCTTGACCTCACACCAGCGCCGCAATTCTTCCGGCCCCGGCTCCTGCAGGTAAATCTTCTCCAACAACGCCTCAGATTTGATCCGGCCTACCTTCACCTGCTTTTTCAAGTGATGCTCATATTTGAAAATCGGATTCAGGATCGGTTCCTCTGTGCCTCTATACCCAATGAGCTCACAGATTTCTGTCACGACCCGCACCCCACTGCGCAGTTTCTTCTGGAAGAGTATCAGGTCAATCGATCCCGAAATCTGACTGGCCGCTGCCGCTGTATTTCCATTCAGCTGTAAAAACCGCGTGGCTGCTTCCCGGGCACTATTCGCATGGATCGTCGTCCAGACGGTGTGTCCGGTATTCATCCCGATCAGACTTTGCTGTGCTGCCGGTTCATCCCGGATCTCTCCGATGCCCATGACAGTAGGCCGCAGCCGCAGGCAGGCTTTGATCAGCTTAGCGATGCCATAACTTTTCTTCTCGTCCTCCAGCTCTTTCACAAGCAGGGACGGCAGGTTCGGATAATGCTGATATTGCGTCTTGCTGGCCAGTAGCATTTCCTCGGAATCCTCTATGGAAATGATCCGAGTAATCGGCTCCATATACATGGGTAGACGGATCAGTTGCGTGGTCTTTCCACTGTTCGTCCCGCCACCAATTACAATGTTGGCTCCCTTGGGTACAATAAATTTCAGGAAGTCGGAAATCTCGGTTGAGATGTTTCCGTACTGAATACACTGCGCATCCGTGAACACATCAGGAGGAAACTTTCGGATACTAATCAAGGGCGCATTCGCACTTACACCTTGAAATTCTTTCGTATCCGCCACCACGCAAATCCGGAATCCACGGTAGTTCGCATCCACAATCGGATCGGTACTGGATATGGGTTTCCCAATTGGCATGAGCATCTTGTTGATCACTTCATAGAGATGGGTGATGCTTTGAAACCGGATCTCCGGCAAATGCTTGTCCTGCCCCCCTTGCTCCACGATCACTTGGTCCAGTCCATTGATTTCAATCGAACTGATACTCGGATCATCCAAAATCCCCTGTAGCACGCCCAGCTCCGTAATTTCCTTCTGTACCCATTCCACCGCTTCATTCACCGGTATAGAGAGGGCATATTCGGTCTGTTCCCGCACGAGATCGGAAATGTAATAGCGTATCTTTTGTCGGGATGGTTCATGGGTTAGAGACTGTACATATTCGTCCAGGTGAACCTCTTGCAGACGATAGCGTACATAGTTCTTCAGGGATTCGAGCTTCTTGAAATCTCCTTCCGAGTATTCGGTGCCCACGGGCTGTATGGATACGTGTACATCCAGGTATTCAAGGGGTTCAATGATGCCCACCGTCTCCCCCTCCCTGACAGAAGATTCGCTTCCCTCACGTACAGGGAACGCATTCGGCGCAAGCTCCTTCCAGCGCTTGAGCAAATCGCCGAATTTGGAGTAAACAGGCGCTTCCTCTATTTTGAAGTTGGACTCGGCTGTAAACAGAAATAGCCGTTCCCGTTCTACACCGAACACTTCGATCAATCGACGATAATGGGTATAGTTACCGACAAAATCAATCGCATCGGCACTATACAGCACCATGGCATCTGAAGTCCGGAGTGCAAAGTGCGTGGTGGGTTGAATGAGTGAACCTTGTAGCACTAGAATGATCACATCATACGAGTCCTCCAACTGTTGCCGCAGCACAGTAGGTGCTGAAATAAGCGTCTGGTTGGACGAGAGTTTGCGAATAACCGGTGCCTCCGGCTGAGAGCGCGGATTAACGAGTACATAATCTATCCCACTACGCTGCACCATGTAGGATTGCATCGGTTTTAGCTCCTTGCGATCCAGATCCAGTAGAAACTGATCGACGGTACGTTCTTTACTAAGATCCGCAATTTGTTGATCAAATGTATAGGCCATGCGCGGCAAGCCGACACAAGGCAATTCTACTACGACAATCCGTTGCTCCTTCGGATAGGTGCGGATCAACTTCAACACGCCCTGAATCGCGTCACCACCGCCGATATTGGCAAAGGCAATGACCTGCGCCTTGGTTTTCATATTCATGTGGATCGCCCCTTTCTTAGTTGCTACGGTGCCTGGTTTCTCCTTTGTGACAGGTTCCACGGTACACCCAACCCTCCAGTGTTTTTTCTAAGGTGTGATAGGTTCCTTTGCCCTCTACATAATCAACAGGGGATTCACCCATTTGGATGAGATTCGCTCTCCAAAATGCCGGAGGCATGACATTCAAGAAGTGCTCCGATATTTCCTCATCCACTACATCCCCGGGTTGAAGGTAATCTTTTAGATTCCCTTTCCAGTTTTCATAGGTTTTCACCATGACATGACTCCTCCTCTATCGAGCTTGATAGGTATCAATTGTGTTCCACTTCCCGTTTGTGTAAACTTCCACAGTGACCTGATTGTTGTACAGCATGCCATCACTCACTGTCATTCTGGACAACCAGATTCGTTCATTGCCAATCTCCACTTTAAGTTCATCAGTATGCGATTGACGCAAAGTAGGCAGTGCCTTTAACTCACCAAGTGAGTACGTTTTCGCCATCTCTATTCCCTCCCCATCGAGTTCTTTAATCCTGTCCAAGCCGTAAGCAAAGTGCTCACAGCCTGAGCCTGGCCGTTCCAAAACAAGTTTTCTGACAGGCTGTTGATTTCGGATTCAAAGGCTTCCCATTCTTTCGTGTCGATCACAGACTGTGATACCAGTTTAGATACTTCCTGTGGAGCCACTAATACAGAAATGGCATGAAGAAACGCTTCTCCCAGCGTTCCTTCTTGGAGCCTAAGTTTGACTTCCCGCAGCACGCCAACATCCTGCCAATCCAGCTGTCGGCGTTTGCCGTCCCGGTTAAAGGTATAACCTTGCTCCTCCAAGAGAACGACCCAGCGCCGCAAAGTGCTTACCGGTGTATTCAACATTTCCCCCGCTTCTTTAAACCCTACTTCCTGCACAACACTCCCTCCTTGAAATACAAAGACCGCTCCGGCATGTACACGGAAGCGGTCTTTTTTGTTTTCTTGCATGATATAAGATTACCTGAAATTATCTACTCAAACGTACTCAAAAAGTACGGAAAAAGTATGTGTTTTCACTTTCTAATAAACGCTGCCTCATCATAGTTAAATGGCTCTTTTTCGCCCGACTATACTTCTTCAGGATTCCATCGAACTCAATTTTCTCGTATTAATGGCCTGATTAATAATTCAATTTCTATTGAATATTTCAGTGTAATTGGAAATACTATACGAAACAAATTTCAGGAGATGATGAAATGAATCTTAACGTTGATAACTGTATATTTACTGATGGGAATGATTTGGAATGTAAGTGTCGAGAACTTTTAGACGAACTTCAACTAGAAAATTCAATTTGTGTAGCGCTCACCGATACATTGCTAAGCTATTTTTCAATATCTTTACGTTATAAACACACATATAATTTAGATGAAGAAAGACAGATATACATGCAAATCGAAGAAGGTTACATCATTGATGATGTTTTCAACTCTCCAACACCAGTGACAGTCAAAATTGATCCTGTAACAGAGTTGATTCAGTTTAAGGGAGTTATCCGCCTAAGCTTTTATAAAGATACAAAGTTTGCAACTTGTGAAGCTACTTTTTCCGTAAACAGTAAACCTAATTTGAATGCTGATTATTTGGAGTTCATTAATTTCCAAATTCAAATAACTGTTGGGAATTTTGAAATACAAAACCAAAATATAATTGACGAGGAATATGGAGGAACAGATCTTTTCAAAAATTATGTTGATACAGATATTATTCAACCGATGGACGGAAGAAATCAGAACTCATCGGAGTTAAACGATATAATACCTGGCATTGTTAACATCATTGATTTACCTGATGATTGGCGATATATAGAAGGAGTCACTTTCAATTTTATGCAATTTTATTATAGAGATGTACAGATTAATGGAATGGAAAGAGGATGTATATTTATAGTATTCACTGTGCAAAGCTCGAACTTAACACCCGAATGTTTATCTGAAAACATTATGGGGTCAGAAACAATCGCATCCCTTGATACAAGAAGATGGGCTGCAATCGGAATAACTCAGGGGGCAATGTCAGAAATTATTAAACCATATATAGATATAGTAATACATGAAACACCTTTTCAAAAGAAAGGATTAGGAATTCGAGCTGAAGCTGATTACTGGGTTAATCTAAGATTAAGTAATTTCAAAATAACAGACAATGGATTTTACTGTGATTTAGGTACTATTAGTGCTGGTGGAAGTGCATATGTGGCACAAAAAGTTCTAGGTGAAGATAGGTATAAACACAGTGTTTCCGTAAAAGTAGAGCTACAAAGTTCATTTGTAGAATTTCAAAATTTCAAATTACTTCCTATGTCAGAGGACAAGTTTACGATTATTGCGCAGCCTAAAGTCGAAATAGGTCACATTGAATTTACTGTAGACCCAGATATCTTAGAGATCGACTGGTTTGTGAATATTATTCTAAACGGATTGAAGAGCCTTTTTGAGAACATAATTACCAACAAGATTAGTTTTAAATTAATAAAAAAGCCGAAGTTTAATTATTATGAAGTGGAATTAATCGGCACACGCTTTTACGCTGATTCATCCGTTGTTTTGTTTTTCCAAATGCTTAATACAGACCTATAAGAGTAACGAGAAATCTCAATCAGATAGTAAGAACGTGTGTTTCTTCAGTATATAATACATATTTAAACACACGTTCTTACAAGAGGTTATACGTCCTCCCTGATTGGTTTATGGTTCCCGTTACAGTTCCCACCTTTAGTTCCCTGTTAGAATACTCGTAAAGAAAACAAAAAAGCCCATAAACACAAGGATTTCCAGCTCTCAAACGGAATCCTGAATGGGAACCGTAATGAGAATTATAAATTAGCGTTCAGTTTGATGCTTCATAAAATCATCAATCTGCTCCTCGCTCCAGGCAATGGTGTACCCTGCTTTAGAACTGGTTGGCGCTGACAAGAAGCCCACTTCCACCAGTTGGCTCATCAGCTTTAAAACCTTTACTTTACGTATACCAAGTTCTTGCTGAAGCTCAGCAGATCTAGCTGAGCCTGTCTCGCAAATCATCCTCTGCACTCGTAGCAGCAGTTCTTCATCACTCTCCCGTACATCTGCAAGCCAAGGCTTAAGACCTGTTTTCGGATCATAATCAGGTGCGACTTTCCCTTCTCTACTCAGTTGTTCTACATAAGTTGCCGCTGTTACATAATCAATGTTAAGCTCATGCTGGAGCAGCCTACCGGATACACCGTTATGCTCGCGCGCCAAGCGAATCACCTGGTCATACATACTTTCGTCTATAGCCGGATCTCCCTCTTCCTCCAGATCCATCCACTCCTGTGAATGGAACACACTGATCGATGTCTGCCCGGTTAAATCAGATTCCACTTCCATAGGCTCATTCTCTTCCTCATCGGGTAATTCACTGAGCGAAGAAAAATCCTCGTTTGCCTTCTTATTCTCTTTCCGAAGGCTCTCTTCATTCCTCCAATATCGTTTCAGTTCCTCAATATAACGAGTAGTTTCATCGTCATCCGCACTGATTGCAGCAGACTGGAATCTCTTCTGCCCTCCTCCGTTCAGCATGCAGATTCCGTCTCCACCACCGAGCAAATGTGGACCACCTGTATCCATGACTGTTTTAAAATCATAGACACTGAGTAAATGGAAGGCCACCCGGGACGGAAGATTCGATTTGATAACGCCGGTTACAACATCCACGCTAGGCCGCTGAGTACCCAAAATCAAATGGATTCCAGCGGCTCGTCCCATTTGCGTCAATCGTTGCACCGTGTCCTCCACATCATCCCGAGCAATAACCATCAGGTCGGCATATTCATCAATGACCGCGACGATAGAAGGCATCTGATCCTTCGGGTAATTCCGGTTATACTGCAGTAAGTTGCGTACACCCGCTTCAGCAAAAAGCGTATATCGCTTTTCCATCTCCACTACAAGCTTTTTGAGCGTCAGTGCTGCCCGCTTCGGATCAGTGACTGGCGGGGAGATTAAATGCGGCAAACCGGTATACATCGTAAATTCGACCATCTTAGGATCAATAAGCAGAAACTGAACTTGTTCCGGTGAACGTGTAGAAGCTAATGAGGTCAGCAGCCCATTTATAAAAACAGACTTTCCTGAGCCGGTTGCCCCTGCCACGAGCAAATGCGGTAATTTCGCCAAGTCCACAAGAATCGGTTTGCCCTCCATATCCTTCCCGAACACCATTGGTAATTGAGCTTTTTGAGCAAACACCATCAGTTCCTGTGCCATGTCTCTCATATACACAAATGCTCGTTCTGCATGGGGCAGTATAAAAGCGGCTGCACTTGAAAAAGGGGAAGATGTCACCGCGAAACTCCGGTCATGCCCGATATGGTTAGCTAGATCATCCCTCTTCTTTACAAGGTCACTCAGCTGCAGCCGGGCCGGTAGTCGAAATGAAATGGTTTGTAATGTTGGACCCGCATCGATGGACAAAATTTCAGGTGGTTCATCCATTTTCATTCCAGCTAATTGCACCGTGTTGAAGATGAGCTCCGATGCCTGGGCAGGTGACAGTACAGAAGAGGAGTGAGGCCGGGGATTGATCGGAAATAAAGCATATGGGCCTCTTTCTGCTGAAAGACATATGTCCGGACTCGTCATGTTTATGATCCCATTCCTTTTTCCATCCGGTACTTCCGGTATTGATCCAATCGCACCTCCCGCTTCGAGTTTCCCTTGAGATAAATCAGCAGAAGGCAAACTCCATTTCCACTCTCTTTCACGCACGATTTGCCTAACAATGACCAATCCCGCCATCATTTTCAACTTATGCTTCCATCCCAATCGTACTGCAGTAGGTACGGCCACCAACGATAACCAAAGGATGATTGAATATCTTAAGATCGTCCCTGCCAGATCATTTAGTTCCGGAAATAGATTCAGCATCCGGACACCAGCACTTCCTGCTGCAGCAATGAGGGTGATTCGATTCACAAATTGTGAAAAGCTCTCTTTTGATTGTGGTTCCGGCAGGCTCACCGCCTTCACCCTCCCTTCATCATGGTCCGGATTAAATCTCGCAATTGCTGATTAAAACGTGCGGCATTTTCTTTCACCAGTGGCCACCAAGCATCTGATTCATCGAATATGAAATGATAGACCTCATTTAAATTGCGAAGCAGCATAACTACTAAAAATACACCTAAAGCTTTGACCAGCCAGGTCGGTAATCCGTTGCTGCCTTTCTTGTAAAAGACCCACAGGATGATCGCAATAATGACAACCGTTAAATTCACTTAACCGCCCCCTCTTAATAACAATTTGAAGTATTTGGATACGCCAATCCACCAACCGTTATGTTCTGCATAGTAACCACGAGGGTTATCTTTGGCCGACAGCCATTGAATCGGATCTCGACCAGCAGGAAGATCCTGTGATAACTTGATAATGGTATTGGCCGCAATCTGGGCCGATTCTCCGGTCGTTAGTTGCGCTCCTTTCCCCTTGCACCAGCATCCAAATACATTCCACGGATTTCGGATAATCTCCGAAGCATGGTTATTGTTTCTCGGTACGAAAGATTGTTCTTGACCAGTAATGGCGATCAGGAGATAGGGGGATACATTTTTAGTCCGTCCCGCGTCATCGATCATCTGCAGCAGGCTGCGATCAGCCAGCGCGGATTTTCGTTTATTTAAAAACTGCAAGACGTAATCCACATTTAAGGGCTGATACCCTAGCTCACTTGGCAAACTTGGCAGTTCTGAGCCTGGGGCGAATACATAATTGAGTGGATCAACGGCTGCTCCGTTCAGCTCCACCTGAAAATGTAAATGTGAACCGGTAGATCGCCCAACAATCCCTTGTCCGATTTGTCCAATCAACTGTCCTTTGCTCACCCTGTCACCCACAGAGACATGCATCTGAGCAGAAAGATGTCCGTAGGTAGTGACCAGTCCGTTCCCGTGATTTATAATAATCGCTTGACCATAACCACTGGCTGCTCCCGCCAAAGTCACCGTGCCTTCAGCCATTGCATAAACCGGCTGCAGCTCTGTGTTGGCGGCTCCATTCGCAATATCAATGCCCTTGTGCATTCGAGTCGTTCCAAACAAATCCCGCAAGGCAAAAGGGGAGGATACTCGGCTAATCGTAGGCACTGGCCACACGTATGCCGTGCCATCCACATCCAGTTGTACAGGAGCCATCCATGCATATTCCCCTGATGCTTGTGGCTTATAGCTATCAGCATCCGAAAAAATCATGAACGGCAAAAACACAAACAAAACAATTAATGCCACGAGTCCAAAAAGGATCAACACCAACCCGATTCCCGGGGAGCTCAGTGCCGAAATCAGTGCAATCATTTTCTTGAGATCCTTGGCCTTTTTGACGACTTCCAACAGAATCCCCCCTACCCTGCGGTTTTCAGTCCCCGCGTTTTATACAGAACATGTTCTTCAGGAGGGACATGCATGATCAGTTCATCGTACCTTTTGTGATTTTCCAAAATGTAACGCTGCGTACCTTCATTTTGAGTAATGAGTTCCTGAATCTCAATTGGCAGATCCGCATGAGAGGAGAGTAAACGTACAGCAGATTGCTCCATATAAAAATACACACGTACACTCGTGTTCTCCCACATCCCCACACCTTTGGCGGTATCCAGCATAATCGCCGGGGAATTCCCTGCCAGAATCATCATCCCGTTCTGTTTCCGAATGGCCGTGTACCAGCCAAATACATAACTGCGCAGCTCCGGATTCTGCAATTGCCGTTGACCTTCGTCCACTAGCACAGCAGAAAAGTGAGCTCCAGCAATTTTCAGTAGATGGATGTTGGCATTAACCTGTTCAAAGGCCATCGACATCTTGATCTGCGCTTGTTTGGCCGACTCATCCTTTTTGGACTCATCCTCCTCACCGGAACCTACCCGGTACACTACAAGGGGAGCTTTATGTTCAAAGCTAGTAGCTTCCTCGATTTGAAAAATATCATCGTAAATGCCTATAAAATAAATTTTGATTTTGTCGTACAAGCTCTTGGCATCGGCATTACTGCGAGAAGCCTCTTCAATTTCTGCGAAGGCGGCGTGGATCGTCGGCTTGGGACCCGTGGGAGCATTCCAGGTTTCCGGCTTTTTCTTATCAATTCCTGCAGCTCGGTACACTCTACGGATTGCTTCACCTACTTCAAAAATTTCCGTGCGGGTTAAGTTCTCACCAAGTAAGGAAAAGGTTCGTACACCACTTTTTTCAGCCATCTTGTACCGTGAGCGATTATACTGCACACAGTCCTCATCGATCTCGGTGATTGCAGGCATGATGGTCAGCGGTTCAAAATAACGTCCTTCTTCTGTGGTGTGATCAATGTATACGCCACCCACATACTCACAAAGATCACGCCACTCTCCGTCCAGGTCAAATACAAAAACATGCACGCCTTCTTCCAAAAGTGACACCACAAGCGCCTTGAGAAAGTAACTTTTCCCTTCTCCGGTTTTACCGAACACAGTGACGTTTTGCGCCCGGGGATCATCCGGATCACAAAGATTGACAAAACAAAAGCCGCCGTCCTCGGTCCGGCGACCAAAATATGCTCCCTCTGCATCCGAAAACGAGCCTCGTGTCATCGGGTAGGTGCGCGCTGCAACAGAGTCTGTCGTGACACGCCCATAATGCATTTTGTTAAAAAACTCACTATGATTCACGTAAGGATCAGAGGCAGGGGCCGTTTGCCTCATCGCTTCTCGCTGCTCACGTTTCAATTCATTTAATTTCCCGGACATGTTATCAAACCAAAGCTTCAGCCCCGCCTCAGCCGCTTCAATTTGATGCAGTTTGGGCGCGGATAGCGTCAAGAAGGTTTGAACTTCCACCAGCTTATGGTCATTTGACAGCGTCGAATCTCTTAAGGCGAGAATGGTTTCCTTCGCCGCGATCTCTGCATTACGGGCTGGATCAGTTTCGCTCTGATCGTTGATGCTGGCCGTCAGCCGATTCAACTTATATTTCATTCGGGTGTTAAACTTGATGTCGCTTTGCGCATAACGTATCGTCTTGCGCAAGGTGGCTCCGGCATCGGTAACGACCCCATCCAATTGATCGAGATACCCGGCAATAATCTCCGGGGGATACTCCTGCACCATGAGCACCCGGACAAAATGTCCCGTTTTTCCGTCTTTCCCATCCAACGTATTGACTACGATATGTCGTGGATGTTTCATCCACCGCTTAACTAACCGATTCGTATGCTTTAACAGGCTCATCAGCATCCTCCTCTCCATGCAACTGGGCAATCAGCGGTGTACGCAGCAGCGGATCAAGAGCCAGAGGCCTTCCCTGGAACAAGCAATACCCTGCCGTAGGAAAATAGGGGTAGACCGCTGCGAAGGACTGTTTATATTGCTCCCTCAGCAGTGCGGCCATTTTTGATGCCAACTCTGGTGTGCTCTGGTTAAGCCAGATCTCTCCTTCCCAGCGGGGGGCAGCGTCCGTAAACCGGAGCCAATGATGATAATCACAGTCCATGATAGCAATGGAACGATGTCGCTGCATGAGCGCCTCCCGTTCGGGGTAGTTCCACGGGATCTCGGCAATGACCAGTCCATCTTCTGCTGATCGGCGCTGGAGCAGCTGCTCCACCTGCTGCAACGATGGATAACACGAAGGTGTAAACAACAGCCAGTCCGTTTCCTTGCCGGACCATGTGTCCCAATTCTCTAGCTTCAAAGGATGTTGCAATGGATTCAGCACCGTCTTCGTCCCCTGGTCCAGCGATATATCCATAATGCTCACCGTGGTTCCAGACAGACTTGCAGCCACCCCAAGATTGGCAGCCAGAAATGACTTGCCGCTGGGTACTGGCGAGGTTAGGAGAACGATTCCTTTTAACCCCTTTGGACTTTGTTGTCCTGTCTTTACCTGTGTCTGCTCCTGATACTCTGCAATGGAAACGGGAGGATGAGGAAACTCCAACCCTTCTTCTCCAGTTCTGTTCTCATGCGTAAGCTCCACTACCTCTTCTGGCACTATATCTTTTCGGGTTCTTAACTTCTGCCACCCCAAACGGCATTTCAACGCCCACGAACTAAAACGAGGACGGATATATTGCCTCCACTTCGCTAGGAGAATGGGGATGACTTTTTTACAGCTACGCCATCCATTTCCGATGAGCCCTTTGCTCAGCTTCAACTTATTAAATCGCCCTGCATCCGCAGCGGTTTCCTCAATGATCCATGGCCCCACGATGGACTCATCCTCGATCTCCAGGTCTTCTGTATTCTCTGCTTCATCCCCTCCGGATTCATCCCCTCCGTATTCATCCTCTTGGATGACTTTCAGAAGCAGGGGACTAAAGATCGATTGAGCCTTTTCTTGCTCTTCTTGCTCTTTCTGTTCTTCCGGATCTGTCACCTCTTCGGGTTCTTCCGCCCATGTTCCTTCAGCCATTTTCCATGCCTCCCACGATGTTCGGTCCCACCAGCGTCCCAGGATCTCCGGTAGGGAAAAACCGGATAAGAGCGCTGTGGTGTGCCCTCCATGAGCCGTGAGCGTGTTCAATACACGATCTTTTTTCTCCTGGAGTTCGCATAGTAATCGGAAACGCTTCATCTCCTCCGTATTCAGGTTTGCAGGTTCATCTTCCCGTTCCCTGATATCGATTTTGGATTCGGATGTCGTGAGCGTCAGCGTGTACTCACTGCGCAGCGCCTCACCCTTCTGGGCCAGCCGCTCCCACATCTCCAGCCGATTCAGCTTCATCTGCTGAATGCCTTCACTTGCAGCAAGGCGACTGCGTTTCTCGTTCCAGAGTTCATGGCGCACGTCCGGAATTTGTTCTGCTGAAATTTGGGCACTAAAGCCTTCCTGCACGATGGCACGCAGAAATTGCTCAAATCCCCCAATTCGTGATCGTTTTTGCGCAAATACAGCCGTTCTCCAAGGAGCTGCCGTTAAGGAGGAGACGACATGTAAGGTCTTCCCGCTGCGATAGAGCCAGCCATCCTCCTCCACGCCCAAAAAAGACCCAATGTCTTCCCCTGTACCGTCTTTCTTTTGTTGTTGATCATGGACATAACGCTTCATGCGATAGGGCCACTTGAGCATATGCCCAAAAGTGCTAAGTATAAAAATCGCCACAATCCATGCCATCTTGAACACGACTGGCAACGGAAGCAGAAAGGGGAATCCCCCGATCACGAGTGTCGTCCCTACAATCCAGACGATATCTCCCAGGGACAGTCCCAAAAATTGTACATCCTCACGAATATCGCCCATAAAGCTTGCCCGCAAGAGCTCATCTTCCCGGTCCTGATTCTCCTTATCCATTTCCTTTCACCTGCCCTTTGTCTTTTGGTGTTCTCGCCGCTTGAGCTTTCGCCACTGTTTTAGTCGCTTGACTTTGCTTGTCTCGCTGCGTCTCATGTCGATGCAGCATTTCCTTTTGCAGTCTTTCAAAGCCCCCCATATCGAGTCCATGCAGTGGTGGCTGTCCATAGTTGACCGGTACCCGATCCTTAATGACATAGACCGCGCCGTCTTTAGCACGCCAGTATGGTGTGCGGTCTTTCCGATAGGTGTCATAAGCCTTCTGGAATTCGTTTAAATATTCCTCGGGGACATAGACATGAGACTCATCGTTAGCAAGTTCCAACACTTTGGCCAGCGCTTCCAATGTACTGGAACGTTCCCACTCCTCCAGCATGCTGGCAGCAAACTGAGAGTAGCGCGGGAAGTTATACCGGATCTTCCGGGTGGTTTGGGCCATCATCCCCTCCAGCACTTCTGTGGCTTCTTCTAAATCATCATCCGGTAGCCACAACGCTCCCTGCTCCAGCAGCAAATCTTTGACCCATGGGTATTCATACGCACGGTCCTTTAGCGCATGGTACGCAGCAGAGGCTTGTGCCTCAGGCAGGTTCGCTCGCGTATATAGCGGCAGAGCCTCTTTAATTTGTTCCACTGCTTGCTTGGCCTCGGCAGAATCTTTCAGCTGCGTAATCTTTGGCGCATGGTTTAGATCCACAAATGCCCCATCCTTGTACATGCCCTCACGTACAGCTGATACATCAAAACCATCCTTCTCCAGCTGCGGCAGCATATCGAGTGTTTCTCCGGCCAGAATCAGCTCTCCGGTACTCTCGTCCCATGTAACATCTTCTTTGTATTCTTTCTTGAGTGAACTTAGCTTCTGGGTCAGTTTTTTCCGCTGGGCAACAGGTGCCTGCAGGAGGGAAACACTTCGAAATCCTTCCTCTCCCAAGACCGCTGAAATGTTCAGCGCCGAGGATTTAATTTCCGATTCCCCAAAGGCCAGTTCATGGTCCACATCGACATGGACCTGCCCGCCTTCTTCAAGCCACTGCTCGGGTTCCTGATAAACAATCCCTTGAAATGATTCAGACAGTCCCCCGCTGAGCGTTGATGCCAGTTTATCCTTGCCCACACTGCGCTGCGTACGCATGCGATCTGCAGCACCTTGCATTCGTTTACTGGCCTCTTTCATACTGAGCGCCTTCTTCTGCACGCCTTCAGAACCCATCCGTTTCCCCATGGAATCCAAAGTAGTCGAGGTCTTCTCTCCCCATTTCCCCATCGATTCCACCACATTGGCTCCATTCAGGGTCATTGGATTTTGAGCCGCTCTCATCAGCGGTTTGATCCAGAAAAAGAAGAAGAACACAATCAAAACGACAGCACTGAGGATGGCGAAAATGATCGGAGGTATGCCAATCGCCGCACAAAATCCAGTCCCCTCACCATAATCCGTTTGCATTTTCACAAAAATGGCCCAATGCAGACCGCAGATCAAGCCTACGATTAAAGTCCGCACATACAAATTGGCAAACCCGAGCATCGTCTCAAACTTTCCTGTATAGGCAGACTGTGTAATCCAGAGATTGACCAGAATGGCCATAAACATCAGAACCAACGTTTTTACCACCGCTACCACATACAAAGGCAGCACCACCAGTATCAGATAACCAAGCAGATTAAAAATCCCCCCACTCGTGGACACCGTCAGTTCTCCCAGTGTCTGCGCTGCGTAAGAGGCCTCCGTAATCCCAGCTGCACCGACAATCATAGCTTTTAGAATTTGTTGACCATCCAAACCCTCATACGTGATGCCACTCGTGCCGATAATGCCTTCGAACATCTTGCTGGCCATCCAGTTAATCCCCACATTGGCGATATTCAGGACCGTGAGCGAAAGGTAGGTAGCGACAAAGCAAAGAAGAAAGACCTTGAGCAAACTGCTCAGGTCTTTTTTGCCTCGAATAATTTTGAACGCCAACCACGAAATCCCGATAAATAGCGACACAAGGCCGACAATCATAAAGATGGACCAGCCCGACTGTACCAGATCGATTTCAGCAATCTGCGGAGTAAACAAGTAGCTCTTAGCAAAGGCATCATAGAGCGGTGACATGAGCTCGTCCACCAACAGAACAACTAAACCTTCAATGGCATCTTTGATCAGCTTGCCGGACATGAGGTCTTTAAACGACTGAATCATATCATCGACTTTATGAATCATGTCATCTACCCAATCGGGAATATACCATCTCGTCTCCCGCTCCACTGGCGGGGAGGCTGTAGGTGTAGGCCCTGCGGAAGCCAGTGTCACCATGCTACCTCCAGATGAGGCGGCGACCTGACTAGATGCAGCCTGAACCTTTATATCTGGCACACTGACACTCAACCCCACAAACATAAAGAGTATGACGACCAGCATATAAATACGCCTTCTCAACTTCCCCACCCCCATAAGGCCATGTAATCATAAAACTGTGAAAGCAAGGTGAAAACCGATCCGGTCATAATCAAAATGATGATCAAGAGCGCCACACCCATGTTCCGCCAAAAGCGAATATCTTTTATACTTTTAGCGCCCCGGCTTGCGGATAACAAAAATCCAAAGAAACGTATTAGCCAATAGGAGAGAGCGAGCACACAAAGAATTGTCCCAGCAGCTCCGGCCAAGACCAAAAACCAGTTCATGCCGTCCACCACATCCGGATCTACTTTATACATTTTTTTCATTTTTGAAATATAATCGTTGTCAATCATCAGCCGGGCCATTATGACAACTTATGGTTATGATCCATGGACTGGATGAACGTTGTCTTCCCCCCGAGATCCTGCGTGGAGGTCCAGTTATAAATGTTCTCCAAAAAGCTGAAGAATGCGCCGCTGATGAAGAGGAATACAATAAATACAATCAGACCGGCCTCAATCCAAAACCACTTGTCTTTGATGCTGCCTCCTTTACCCGTACTAAGTTTGACCAGCTTGACAATGACTTTGACCACCACAAAAATCAGTGTTGCAATGGTGAGTAATGAGATGAACAACCCAATCGGCGTAAACACAAAGTCCAGTCCGTCAAGCACCTTCCAGTTAAACTTCATTTTCTCCTTGATCTTCGTGATCGGATTATCATCGGCGTAGGCCATGATTGGCAAGAGGAACACACTAAAGAACATCATCAAAACAGTTATTGTTTTTTTCATTACATTCATCCCTTCACATAAAATAGATTGATCCACAGCACCACACTCGCAGCCCAGCAGATCCTGGCCACCCAGCGCTCAGTGGCACCGCCGTTACGAATGACATTTAGCGCAACTTTCAGCCTGGGTAGCAGTGCAGAGTGGATTCCTTCTGCTGTCACCGAATCAGCGAGTAGATGTGACCACCAACCGGCTAAAACACCCAGCCCCGTCGCGTACACCAGCGGCGACTGTGATTCGGTAAAAGTAATCACCGCTGCGCTAAGCAAAACGGCGAATTCCGGACTGTGAATCAGTCCCCGGTGCTTCACAAAGGGCATGATCAATAACGCCAGCCCCGCTAATAGCAATAGCCAGTGTTCGTGATAATGTAGATACGCTCCAACCATCAGTAGTCCAGCTCCACTAAGAATCAATGTCCGAAGTCTAGCTGCCACAGCAAGGCATAAGCCAGTACCGATCCACAATAGTGGAAAACCCTGTTGTAAATAAAATAGAATAGCGCCAGCTCCTACCGCCATTCCTGATGCCCACCGCAGCTTCTTTCTGGTTTTGGCTGAAAACTGCATGGTATTGCTAACTGTACTGGTTTTGTGGTCTAAATCCGGCAGCAAACCCGCCACACCTGCAGCGACTACTAAGAGTAAGACTGGCGTGACCCTCAGCTCGGTGAGGTGTGCAGCGAGAGCCGATCCGGTTAGCACAGCTACAGCTACATGTCCCTTTTTATTCATTTTTTTCATCACCTCCTTCCGAAACGACAAATAACCGCTTCAGGTGCTGAAGCAGTGCGGCCTTCGTTATGACTTGTTACTCAGAAGAAACGGGCGAGTCCTCTCTTCTTGGGCTTATCCAGGATCGGAGAGAGTAATCCTTCCAGTAATTCATCCGTGTTAGGGTCTGATTTGAACGGGTCTGGGTGATACGGAATG
Organism: Paenibacillus paludis; assembly: GCF_042610515.1. Taxonomy (NCBI): domain Bacteria; kingdom Bacillati; phylum Bacillota; class Bacilli; order Caryophanales; family Paenibacillaceae; genus Paenibacillus; species Paenibacillus paludis. The sequence goes on along the minus strand of NZ_JBGJZP010000006.1, from coordinate 347,369 downwards.
GCAAAGACTGGTCTGCCGCTTAAGCATCCGGCTATGATTTCCTGATTCTCTTCACTCGCCAGTGGCAGAGCAATCCTCCAGTAATCTTGAGGTACTCGCTGATGCTCCCGGCAAAAGGAGATCAGTTCCTTCGTCCGCCACTCACTGCCTGAGCCGACAAGCACCGGCAACCGGGACTGTACGAATAACTCCGCTTGTGAGCTGGTGTGCAAACTCCCTAAATCCAGAACCGTATACCGATACTCATTCATCAGTGAGTGTACCCAGTGCTCAGACAACTCTCCCTTGAACAGGGATAACGAGTTGACTTCATAACGGGGGCTATTCGAAAATTCACCTTGCCTAATATACTCCAAAAAAGAAAAGCAAGGATGGCTTCCGCCTTCCCACACGGCCACTTTCGTTTTGGAGACCCGTGCCAGGTACTCCGCAATAAGCAAGGCGGTGTGGGTGCTTCCAGCACCTTCAAAGACACTTCCTACCGCAATCACTGTTCGTTCTCCAGCTCTATTCATTTCGTGGTGTTCATGAATCGTCATCCCAGCAGCGCTGATCTTCTGCTCATCCAGGGAATCCCGGAGCCGCACTGGCCATTCCCGGTTTGCCCACACATCGGCAGCTCCGAGTGCAGTCCAGCTCCGCACCGCTGTCAGTGACAACGGATAAGCCTCACTAATCACCACCATCTTCACAGCTAAACTCAGGGCGAACGGTAGGAATTCCTGGGCCAAATCTTCAACNGCCCACACATCGGCAGCTCCGAGTGCAGTCCAGCTCCGCACCGCTGTCAGTGACAACGGATAAGCCTCACTAATCACCACCATCTTCACAGCTAAACTCAGGGCGAACGGTAGGAATTCCTGGGCCAAATCTTCAACCACCAGGATTATTTTGGGCTTAATAATAGATGATACTTCTTGTGCTTCCTCGCACGTTCCGCACTCATGAAATCTGAAACGCGGATCACTAAGTTCAGGTTTGATTCCTAAAAGTACAATATGCAATGATGCCCTACCTCCCTATCCAATTTTCTTACACTATGATCATATCTTAATTACGCACGCGAAACGTTTGAAGATTGTTCTAAAAAAGTATGTATTTCTTAAAACCTCTATAATACACACGACTCAATCCTAGAATGCCTTATGAACAACAAAAGAGCTGCGCAAATGCAGCTCTTTTGAATTTGTTATAATTTTGTTAGGTGTTACTCTTATTTCCAAGCATTATTACATCGTAGATAAAACACATAGGACATCCGCTCGTTTGGCATCACGACGTTCTAAGTAGTTCCGAACTTTATGCGGTTGCAGTTCCTGTGCAGCAAGCAAACGTGCAACGCTACTCCATAATAAGCAATAAATGAATTGTAATCGGAAAAGTTCCGGTTGGAAGTCGAATCTGCAAAATATTCTAATTAGCGATTTTAGAAGAATTCCCTACCTTATCGTCTCCATATATCAAATTAATTTTTGTGTTACCTTTCATCCGACACAGAATACTTCTTTTTTTGTTTCTCCAAATAATCACTCCAATTCTTGTATAATCTTTCTTTATTGAAGTCTACCAAATCAAGTAGAGGCTGATTTGAGGGCATATACCGTACAAACTGAGAAATCTCCTCTGGATAATCAAAATCTGCATAAATAGTTTCAACCACTTCAAAAGGATCTGCATAGTGCTCCTTGTTTTCAAAAACCCACTTCAATACTACATATAAAATTTTTTCTTGGGCAATACTATATTCTTCCATAGACATTGGAGCTAACAACTTATCAAAATATGGATGAACGTCTTCCCCTTTTTTTAACCAAGCTAGGTCGATGACGTCTTGTGATGGAAATTGCTCCTCGCTAATCACATACATTGCATGTTCAGTTGCTGCCTCTGGGTTCAAATATCCATGTTTAATGGCAAAGAATAGATCACTCCACGTCAGATTACCCAGATTCACAATATAATTGTATGGAATCAGGAGATTTAAAGTATTCACTAGTATCACCTTTCATGGTTTTTGATTTGGATATCCAGTAATCTTACCTTTAACAATAAATCTTTGATGTGTAACCTTTCCTTCTAGATCTATTATATATTCATATATACCTGAACTCCCATTCAATTCTCCCTTAACTTGAAGTAACGTCCGTTCGAATCCATCGTTACCTTTAACTATGAAAGTTTTGCCCATTGCTAATATCTTTTCAGTTAAAAAACTAGCGGATCGATGACCTGCATCTGATTTAGTCAACGCAGTACCCACACGTTCGGCTTTAACTATTCTTTCTGCTGCCACGAGAGGACTTAAGGGTTTCCCGCCTCCTCCAGTCATGCCTAAAATCGCACCGACAACTGCATCGTTTATTGATTGTTCTTCGCCATATTCTTTCATTAATTGACTCTTTGCCCATGAAGCCTGTGCATCGCTACTTTCAAAAGATGTAGCTATATTAAAGAGATTTAACCATTTCTCTCTTTGCTTATTACCAAAGAATATCATTGGTTTGTGGTCGCCAAGATCTTTTCTAATGTCCCAATAAAGTTGTGATCCGCTCCCAGCAATACGGGCAGTTGTAAGCATTAAATCTACTTGACTCTCGGTATAATGCCCTGTAGGGTCAATATGTGTTAACGGATTATTCTCCACATACGTATACAAATTCTGACTCAGCGGATTATCAATCTGCCCCTCAACCGTATCCTAGTTTATAAAGCGACTATTCTAATTAAAGAGGACGGTGACTGATTTCCAATCGCCGCCCATCCAAATTATATCATCCTGCTTGTGGTATGGATACTTCTGGGATTACATATGACGCTTGGGTTTTCATCAAGTAAAAGATTACGTTCACTAGCTTCCGCATAATGCACACAATAGCTTGCTGCTTGGTCTTTCCTGCGGCTAACTTTTGCTCATAGTACCAGCGAAAGTAGGGGTTCCGGGGTACTTTTGTAGAACGTGTAACCAGAAGCTGACGGATCGCAAGCAATTTAATGATGTCGTGTAATACTCTATTCCCCTGCTTACTCTTGTAGTTTCTGACCTTGTTTCCTGACCCAACGATTACCGGAGCGATTCCGGCAAATCTGGCCAGCTTATCGGGCGTAGCAAAGCGATAGATATCACCAATCTCTGCTACCAGTTCTGCTGCCGTGACGAGGTCAATACCTGTCATGCTTTCCAGTTGGAAGCCTAACTGGTCCATCAGCTTCCTGACCTCTCCTTCGCCCCGCCTCATTTCCCGTTTGTAAAAGCGGATGTTTCGCACAAGGCCTTTGACAATAAAATCCCGCTTATCTTGGAAATCACGAGTTGTGTCGCCGTCATCTGCGATAAGAGACAGGATTTGCTCTGCTTTTTTGGTGGATAAACCGTTATTACTCAGCTTTCGGAGATACAGGGCTAGTTCCTCCACCTTCACACCTGACAGATGATTTGGGGAAGGGTACTTATGCCAGAAGGCTAAGGCGGTTTTCCCATCAATTTCTGAGAAGAACTTTTTGTAACTTGGATAATGATAGCCTAGCTGCTGATGAAGTCGCTTAATCGCGTCAGTCAAATTCTTCGACTGCCAATTACGCTGGGTTACCAGTTGGCTAATGGCCCAGTACAAGTCAATCGGCTTGGCATCCGGTAGATTATGCAGTTCATCCCGTACGACCTTCGCTACACATTCTGCATCCCAGGAGTCTGACTTCTGTATGGTTACGTGACTCTTACGTCTATTGTTCGCCAGTTTCGCATTAACTTCCTTCACGAAGCAGCCCTTTTCTGTCAAGTAGACCGCTAGTGCTCTACCATAACCGCCTACATCCTCTAATCCGTAAACCACAGACATTCCCTTCGGAGTATGCTTCTTTACTTCCTTTTCAAGTAGCGGAAAGGCTTTAGGCTTGTTATCGAACTTAATTTCTCCTAGCTTATGATTCCAACAATCCAAAATGACGGCTGTGTGGTGCTGTTTATGCAGGTCAACGCCTACATATACTAACTGATCCGGCTTTATTATGATTGTCCACTCCTTGAAGTCAACCGGGAAATCAAGAGTGATGAAACAGGTCTGCATCCTCAGTTCGAGCGGACGAGCCGCAAAGATACGTTAGCAAAATCCTGTTTCTTCCTCATGGCTTCACACGGCTCTTTATTTCATCGACTCATAAATCAACTTCTGTTTTAGCCACTCCTTATACTCTTAAATCAATGAGAAATGCTACTGTTCTCCATTTCCAGAATTACTGGATGGACACCTACAGCCTCCACGTTTCCGTAGCGGTATATCCCGCCGTAAAACTCTTTACGATCAAGGATTCGCTTGACCTGAACCTTCGTGAACCGTTTACCTTGTTGGGTGGTGAAACCCTCGGCATTCAACCGTCTCGCTAACTCTGCCAATGTCCAATCCGAATAACGCTCTCTCATTTCAAACAGCCGCCTAATGGCTGACGCTTCCACTCGGTTAATCTCCATCACTTTCGTGCCTCGCTTGGCTGAATACCCAAAAGCTACGCGACCCCCGGCATATCCGCCTTGCTGTGCTTTCTTATTCCTTCCACGACCGAGCTTCAAGGCAATTTCCAATCTCTGATATTGGTCGAGCAGTTCCATGAGTCCATTCATCAGAAAGTCATTCGGGTCTTTACGATGAATACTGTATGTCGGCTGCTCAATACTCCTGATGTCTACACCGTATTTCCTAAACTCCCGGTGAACTAGGACTTTGACGAGATCGCTTCGCCATAGCCGGTTTGTATTTAAGACAATTACATAATCCACACCACCCGAAGAGAGAGCATCCAGCATCATCCGAAAACCTTCCCGCTCTACCTCTATAGCTTCTTCATCTACCTTAGCGCCGCTTACTCCGGCATCCGTATAGATCGTGATTAAATTCCAACCCTGCTCCTTGCAGTACGCTTTGATTTCGTCCTGCTGATACGATAGGCTGTATCCCTCTTTGACTTGCCCTTGCGTCGACACGCGAATATACCCAACTACGTTCATCTGCTAATTAATTCCTTTTAATAAAAGCAAGCATGGTACGCTTCGCAGAAGAGTTCAAGCTTTCTCTTCCTCCGTTGTTAATTGGTATTAAGTTCCCATACAGGCTATCCAATAGCCTTCGGAGAGCTTAATTCCATGCAGATACTCTAATTTAAGCTCTACATTATGGCTACCTTAAACAGATTAGACCCAAGTGCGCCTTAGGGCCATGGAGGGACTTTTTATACACGTTTCGTTAAACTGTTAGGCTTCATGTTCACGCGATAATTTGGTGTGTTTCTAACCGGATATAATCCAAATAGTCTACAGAAAATTGTCTAGTTACCAATCCATGTTGCCTGACAGTTATAAGCACTCATTCTCTTCTGCCTCCTTAGGGTAAGGCCCCTTTGGGGTAGCCTTTGCCATAAATAAAGCAGGGGGAGAAGAGTGTACTCCGTGTGTATGCCATGGGTTGAAGAGTACTTTTTGACGGATTTGTTATGGTTAATTACGGAGATGTTTTTGGGGTAGAGCTTTTGCGGGGGCATAAATGTATACAGCGGATTGTAATATGGCAAATACATGCGTTAGTGAAAGTACGGACGTTTTCCTTACTTACGGATGCAAACGCCTCCTGCAGCGCCTTAAAGAGGTATCGTGTCCATCTAAACGCAAATGGGGAGGAACGTTTGGAACTGCTCCCCTCGCTGCGCTCGGAGACTCCGCTTACGTACATCGAATGATTCATATAACCTAAATAATGCTATTCCGTTAAACTTAACAGGTCAATTATGGTCAGACACCTCCATAATTAACCTATTTTCCTTATCTTTCATTTTCTTTTTTCCAAAATTTATCTCAACCTATAACTGATGAATTATACTGTCCCATTTGGACATGAACAGGTAATGGTGCTTGCCGCCTGCATTAATCGGCACTGGGTATGGGTAAAATATCTAAAAAAGAAACCACTTGGAGTTGTTACACTCGCTTGTGGTTTAAATCGTTACCGAATCTTTTTAATTCCCACTGCCTATATAGGCTTTCAATTCTTTGACGACATCCCCAGGCAAAAATGGCATTACGATATCGTAAAAAATATCATTTCCTTTGAATTCGAGCCCATTTATAAAAACGCTACCATCGTTGCCCGACATAGCAACATCAAGTACCTTACCTTCTTTAACATTTTCAAACAAGTAATAAAATCGAGCATTTATGCGAGATTTGTTTTTAACCTTTATCAAATCATCTTTGTTTATTTGCTCAAATAAGTCTAAATTTCCTTCCAGATCGCTACCGTTGATGACAATTTTCTTAACGTTATTAAAGTTAATCAAATCATCAACACTCAAAGAAGTGCGAGTAAGAATAAAGGGACTAATATAGTATATTGTTAGACTAAGATCATCAAAATCCTTCTCTTCAATTAATTTTGAAAAGTTATTTAGTGCTTTTTCTGACAGAATATCACCCCTTCCACAACTGGAAAAAATGGTAAGTACTATTAATATAAAAAATCCTGAAATCATGGTTTTTTTTGCGTTCATCCTAGTTCCTCCAATACTTTAAGCAGTGGTCCTTCACACTGAAACCGAGGAGAACCACCACTTAAACGCTTTAGTCCCTACTATGCATTATGATCCTTGGTATATTGTTTTCCCCATTTCCAAGCCTTATACCAAGCATATGAATGTGTAGTCCTGTAGTGGGTAGAATTGTTCATTGTATAAACCCCAATTGCATCAAGATAACTTTTGCGTGTAGGTTCGCCAAGCTGTTTTGCAATGGGAGTTTCATACTTCTTTACAACTGCCTCTTCAATTTTAGCACGGGCTGCATCTCTTTCAGCTTGAGTTTTTGCATTATACATTGTATCAAGATCGCCATCTAAATATTGTGCACCATGACCCATTTCATGAGCCAAACCAAGCGTAGCACTCTGAATGGATGTTCCATCCATCATAACAAGTCCACTACTCATATCCCAGTAAATATTTTGTGTTGAAGGTTCAAAGCGATCTTGTTTGTTATCTATGAACATAATCGTAAATACTGTATCTGAATTTTCGAGCTTTTCAAGAAGGGCTTTACCATCTTTAGAGGTTTCCAAATATGCTTTCGTTCTTTCATACGCTGCCTTTTCTTTATTTGTCGCATTTCTTGATAATTCAATTTTATGTCCACTAGGATCTGTATAAATCAACGGATTATTATGCACATACGTATAAAGATTTTGACTCAAAGGATTATCAATCTGCCCCTCATACGTATCCTCATTTAAAAAACGCCCGATACTCGGATCATAATACCGTGCACGCAGATAGTATAGGCCGGTTTCGGTATCGTACACTTCTCCGGTGTACTTGAAAGAGTTAGAGGTGCCTTCCACTTGACTGGTAATATTCCCCCACTCATCATAGGTGTAGTTGTTGACGACCTCTCCACTCGTATTGACAATCTGCACCACGTCACCATGACCATTATACAGGTAATAATAATCCTTCGAGGCCTTCTTATCCTTCTTCACCAATACCCGGTCGCCACGCACAAAGTTAGCTTGTTCCACAAAGACTCCGCTGACGATCTTCTCTTCCGAAATGACCTGACCCTGGAAATTATAGTTCACCTGGGTCTGGGTATTGCCATTGGTCTTTAGGTAGCGCATGCCATCGGCATAGTACTGGAAGCTTGTCGCATTACCTCCCTTGCTCACTCCCGTTAAGGTATTCTGCAAATCATACGTATAACTCGTATCAGTAGTATTAGGACTGCCATTACTCGTATCGGAAACGGTCTGCCGATTTCCTCGCACATCGTACGTATACGCAATCCTGCTTCCATCCGGGCGGGTAATCGACACCAGACGATTCAGCGGGTCGTAACCATAGCTGCTCGTTTGCACCGCTCCGTCTTTACGAGACTCCCTTACTGTGATCCGGTTTCCATTATTGTCGTAGCTGTAGCTGTAGCCCGAAAGAACAGAACTGCCCTTCGTATTTTTCAAAGTCTCCGTCCAGCCCAGCGCTTTATTATACGTATATTTCGAGACAATTTTAGTTCCATCGCTCAGTGTTGGATACACAATGCTGTCGACCAAATCATTCGCATAGTAGCTGTACTGCGCGTTTACGGACGGATCGCTGCTAAGGGTAGAGCTTCCATTGGTCTGCACTTTATCCAGTCTTTGCTGATTGTATTGATAATTGGTATAAAAGCCCATGTAGGTGTCACTGATCTGCGTAAACCGGCCTATCACGTCGACCTGATTCCCGATCATCGCGGAGTGGTTTCCCGACACCGAATACGCAGTTCGCACTTGTCCAAGACTATCCAGGGTTTGCGTTTGAGTCGCGGTGACTGCATTGTTCGTACGCGTTTGGATCGTCTGCTTCTCCGGGGACCCGTCACCGAAAATCACATTCGTTTCCTGCGTTTGTGCTACATTGTTAAGGATCCCGCGGATGGTGTTCTTTTTCAGTTGGCCTCTTTCGTCATACACATACCCGAATGTGCTGCCATTGCGGTCTGTTTTCGTTTCCAATTGTCCTAAGTTGTTGTAGGTGGAGCTTTCCGTTTGCGAAGCTCCATCCTGCTTCACGCTAACCAGTCCCAACTCATTATACGTTTTCGTATTTAAGGTTTGCGGCGTACCGCCTTTGGCTTGTATCGTCACCTTGGACAGTTGCCCGTTGCCGTCATACGTATAGGTTGTCGTCTGGTTCAAGGCGTCCTTCACGGCAATTAATCGGCCCAAGGCATCGTAGGTGTAGGAGGTCGTAACTCCATCCTCATTCAGGTTCCTGTTCGGATCGGTATAGCCTGTGACCCTTCCTGCGATATCGTATCGATAGGTTTCACTAATCCTTTGCTGATTTGCGGGCCAATCTTTATAGGTGGAGGCTGAAATTTTGTTTCCCCAGGCATCAAAGCCTTGTTCTGCATAATTCAGCCTTTCGCCTGTCAGCTTATCCTGCAAATAGCTCGTGCTCGTGCGTGCTTTCAGGGCATAATCGCTGACGATGAGGTCTCCATTAGCATTCGTAGCTCGGTTCTGCCTGCCCCAGGCATCGTAACTGACGGTCATTGTATTCCTGGCTGGGTCGATGACATACACTGGACGATTCCACTCGTCGTAATGATACTGTGTTTGGGTATACCTTCCTGCATTGGGGTCTTTGCGCTCTTCCAATATTGTTTGTCCGAGACCATTGTAAAATGTAATGCCGTGAGACTTGACCGTATTTCCATTAGATGTCTGTGTCAACGTATGTTCCGTATCCACTACGAAACTGTAGGTCCCGGCATTCACTGAATCAAAATTCGTAGAGATCTGATTATATGAGTACCTATATTCCTCTGTTTCAGAATACTTGTCCCCATTTGAATTTGTGAAATTAGGTTTGGTTATTTTTAACAGCCTGCCAAGATCATCGTAAGTATAGGTGGTTTTCTGCTGATTGCCATTGATTTCACTTATCAGTAGCCCGTTTCCTTTGTCATAACTCATTTGAGTTTTAACAATTTGCTGATTCGGCTGTCCGAGGTTGAACCACTGCTGTTTTTCAGTTGGATAGGCAAAGTTATACGCCGCCCCGTACACAAGCACAGACTTAGCAACCCGCAGACCACCTTTCCAGTTCTCGGCAGTGACTGTGAAAGCACTGTTATCTTTTAGATAGGAATAAATGGTAACTTCTCCTGCTGCATTCGTACTTTTCTCTATTCTTCCATCTGATGTGTAAACAACTGTTTCACTTACCGGGGTCCCATCGGTCTCATTTTGATACCAGCTCTTTGAAGACAGCAGCTTAAATTTCGGGTCATATTGATATGATAGGGTATATTTCTGCTTAAGAGCAGCGTTATTCCGCTTTTCATTTGACAAAGGTAACGTTTCAGTTTGTACGTATCCCAGAGAGTCATAGGTTAAATCTGTATATAGGGTATTAGGGTTAGTGTCTGCATCACCTTCATATTCCCGCTGTTCAATTAAGGTCGGCTTATACTTGTAGTCGGTCAAAAAATTGGAGTACAGGGTAAGTATTCTTTGTCCAGCCTGGCTTCCGCTTATGATCTTGCTCTCTACTGATTCATTTTGCTTCAGATGATTAAATGAAGTGATTGTCCTCTGCTGTGGTGCATTATTTTTGTCCAATGCAGTCACGGTGCTAGAAAAATGATATCCTGCAGGCAGGTTTTCGGGGTCATTAGTTACCCCATAAGCACTATAGTCTCCGCTGTAGGTAAAGACATTATGATTCATAACATATGAAGGCAGGGAATTCCTTAAAATGATATCGCTTCTGCCGCTAACACGTGATTTTTTAATAACTCCGTACTTAGATAGATTATGAACGCCGTATTCGTAATCATAGACCGTTTGCGATGAATTATTGTACTGCACCCGTTTCAGCATGTATTCATAGTAGCCATTCGATCTGTTACTGGGCAATATATTACCAAAGAAATCATATTCATTTTCGTTTTCGGCATACTCAAATTGTATTTTCTCATCATTGGTGACTTCAATCCGGATAAGACCCGTAGCATTATTAAAACCTATGGATTGTTGGAAATATTTAACTTCTTTTACCGGTAAGCCGTTTTCGAGAACCCTTACTCTTACATTGGGTTCATTAGATGGAGTTCCGGACCCATATGCCTTGTATTCAAAGCTAATCACTCTTCCTAATGTATCCTCGATTCTATTCACATTTCCGTAGGAATTATAGTAATAAGTTATTGTATTACCAAACCGGTCTGTTTGAATCATCATATCTGAATTAAAATACTCTCTCGATTTGTCTGGAAACACCAAAGTAGTGCCTGAACTGCCGCGGGTAATTCTTACATCACCCGTGGGGTAATCCTTAAGTGTATAGTATGCATCAGATCCATCTGTCGGTAATATAAATTTGGACTCATATTGACCACCTTTTCCGTCATTATAATAATCTCCTTTAAAGGAAGGTATATTAAATGTCCATCCAAGGCCCAAATAGTTATAACGTTGATCATCGTCCCATGCCCCGGTGTTAATGCTTCTTCCTTCGCTAGGATCATACATGGTTGCAGGATAAAATTGACTCGCTCCGTTGGATTGATAGATCACACCGAGATTTAGATCCAAGCCATCTTTTCCCGGCAGACTGATCTGGTTGCTCCTCCAGGTAAGCATTCCGGTTATCGGATCGATGCTCTCTGAGGTATTTTGTTGGTCAGAAAATTGTTGATTAAATTTCTGATATTTATCCTTCAACCCCAGCTCGCTCATCGCGTCGTCTATTGTGCCGCTGAGCGAAACCAATGCACTGTACTTAACCTTGGGTTGATCCGATGACACCAGCGGCCGTTCCTCATAGACCACATCTGTGACTCTAGGCATCAATAGTAAAGATGTTCGTTCTTCATCCTTGTACACTCCATCAGTTACCTTGGCCGGTACAGACGGTGAGTTTTCTAATCTGAGCTTATCCTCTATCTCTAGCCAGCTATCCTTGGATTTTTGCTTCAGTTCCCATAGTGTGAGCGAATCTTCATTATACATGTCATGCAACAAGGCAATGGCATAGACATCGGAGATAGAAGCACCTAAAGCAAATAATTGTCGAATCTGTTCCAGGTCCAAGTTCACCTGTTTGTCATTGTAAAGCATCGAATATTTCTGAAAAAGGGTCTTCACATCTGGCTCAGACATTACATCATAACCCTCAGCAGGTTGATTCTCCAAGGTTTCCACACTCGACTTGGACTCAGTCATTTCATTCCCCTCTGCGATTAGGGGGAGCGCCGAGATTTCGGAGGTGGGTGTCGGTGCCAATGTGGGTGTGGGTGTGAATTCAGGTAGTACTTCACTATCCGTATGAGAGGTTGGTGATGGTGATGGAGAAGGACTAAGGAGTCCTCCGCCCTGGATTTCCATATTTCGAGGAGTTTCCACATTATTAATAATGGTATTTTGTTGACTGCTTATGCCAGCAGCATTAGAAACACCGGCCAAACTATCAAAGATTAAAATAAAAATCAGTAGAAAAAGCGAAACTTTCTTAAACAAAGAATTACGGCTCATATCTATCTCTCCCAAATTAAAATGAAATATATAGCTTGCACATGCTCTAACAGGTGGCAGCTAGTTCAACATTAAACGCATTTTTGGATAAAACATACAAATTTCAAATTGACACCAGTCGTTTAATACGGTGTGAACCAGAATCAAATGGAGTCATACTACGAGAACAATTTAGCAATTATCCATTTTGTTTAACTATCATTCATTTTTAAAGTCATGTATAGCAAAGCACGAATCTAGTGCAAGAGCGGTCCACCCCCTAATTCAATTCACATAAGCTATTACCGGTCTCCAGATTGTTCCGTCATAGGCGGCTTCGGCATTTTTATTAACTACAAAATAGATTGCATCGCCTTTACTCACCCCCACGGTCAGACCCACTTCATAACCGACTGCGTCATTATAGGCAATTGTCTTTGACCAAAGCTGCATCTTATTTTTCAATACCTTAGCAACGATCCCGTCCCCTCCGTCTGTACTACTCTTCGCTACATTTCCTGAGATTCGGATCGTACCGGACTTGGGTGCAATCCACTTTCTAACTGAATCCGTCTGATCCGGATGTTGAAAATCATTCAAAATAATCGTATAGGGGGTAAGTCCCTCCCATTGATTATTTTTATATTTCAGATCTGTGTATTTCGTCCCGTCCCATTCCTGGTAATACCAATTCCCTTGCCCCTGCGTACTGCTGTAATGATCCTGAGCGGAGCTCGCCTCCATGTATGCTATTACCGGTTTCCACGTCGTACCATCATAGGAGGCTTCGGCATTTTTATTAACTACAAAATAGATTGCATCGCCTTTACTCACCCCCACGGTCAGACCCACTTCATAACCAATAGCGTCATTATAGGCAATTGTCTTTGACCAAAGCTGCATCTTATTCTTTAATACCTTGGCAACGATCCCATCCCCTCCGCCTGTACTACTTTTCGCTACATTTCCTGAAATTCGAATCATCCCTGATTTGGGTGCAATCCACTTCCTTACTGAGTCCGTCTGATCCGGATGTTGAAAATCATTCAAAATAATCGTATAGGGGGTAAGTCCCTCCCACTGATTATTCTTATATTTCAGATCTGTGTATTTCGTCCCGTCCCATTCCTGGTAATACCAATTCCCTTGCCCCTGCGTACTGCTATACTGGTCCTGAGCGGAGCTGGCCTCCATGTATGCTATTACCGGTTTCCACGTGGTACCATCATAAGAAGCTTCAGCATTTTTATTTACTACGAAATAGATCGCATCGCCTTTGCTCACCCCCACGGTCAGACCCACTTCGTAACCGGTTGAATCATTATAGGCAACTGTTTTTGACCATAGCTGTATATCATTTTTCAATACCTTAGCAACGACCCCGTCCCCGCTTGTTGTATTACTCTTTGCTACAATTCCCGAAATTTGTATCATCCCTGACTTAGGTGCAACCCACTTTCTAACTGAATCCGTCTGATCCGGATGTTGAAAATCATTCAAAATAATCGTATAGGGGGTTAATCCCTCCCATTGATTATTCTTATATTTCAGATCTGTATATTTCGTCCCATCCCATTCCTGGTAATACCAGTTCCCTTGTCCTTGCGTGCTGCTGTACTGGGAAGTGGCGGAAAATATTGAACTTGTACCGGTGTACATTCCAACGAGATTTACTTCATTAACTTTTGAAGTCAAGTTCCCCTGCAAATCATATTGATAGCTAACTCTTCCGCTTCTTGAATCTATGTAGTTTAGTCTTCCTGCGGAATCATACGTATAATTTTGATTATTGCCCGCGTTTCCGAATACAAAGGGAGGTTCTATAAAGAAAGCTGATAATAGTAAAATTATGACGCCAAATATCCATACAGCTGATCTTTTCTTCATTAGCATTCCTCTTTCGTAAATTACTTTCAGCGCATAGTAGCCTATTCCGTTCGAGTCCCCTTCAGATTGCCATTTGAGTCATAGTTATAGTAAGTAATCTTATTGTTGGGTTGTTTGATCTGCACCAGCCTTCCATTATCATCGTATAGATAAGTTGTCGCTTGCTTAATAATAATGTCATCAATGGAGAGAGCGCCTCCACCATAAATTCCCCAGAACAAATAGTAGTTTTCTTGATTCCCGGTAGTAAAGGTGACCGTTTCTACTCCTTTTGTTCCCGAGGCACTATTCCATGTAGTCCAGCCTTTGGTTTCAATATCATCTAGGCCACGTGCTGAGAAGTAAAAATAGCGGTTGGCATTGGTTGAATCCATATCAATAGATTTATAAGAAAAGGTCACTGAATAAGTCGTATTGCTCTGAAACTTCACTTGATCCAAATCTGTACTTGCGAAATTCGCCCACTGCTGGGAAGCTGTGGAGCTTAAATAGGCAGAATATGAACCGCTGACGGTTTTTGAGGATTCATTGGTAATCATTCCGGATACAGGTGAAAAGCCAGTCCCGCTGTACGAGCCACCTTCAAAAGATTCGCTTACTTTAGAGATTTCTATATCATCCAGCGAAAGAGCGCCACCTTGACGGATGCCCCAAACCAGATAGTAATTATCCTTGCTCCCTGTCGTGAACGTAACAGTTTTGCTGCCCTTACTGCCACCAGGGTTCTGCCAGGTAGTCATTCCTTTCTCTTCTAGCTTGTCTGAACTTCGGGCCAGGAAATAGAAATACCGGTTGGCGTTCGAGGAATCCATGTCAGCTGATTTATAGGAGAAAGTTACTGAATAAGTCGTATTAGGTTCGAATTTATACTTATTAAGATCTGTATTTACAAATTCCTTTGTTGGTTCAGTCGCCAGTGATTTAAGGTAAGCTGAATATTGTCCAGTAACCACTTTGGACGATTCATTAGTAATGACTCCAGAGCCAGCATTGAAATTAGTATTGGTAAACGAACCACTCTCAAAGGATTCATTTACTTTTGTGATTTCTATATCGTCAATGGACAGGGCACCGCCTTTAAATATTCCCCAGATCAAATAGTAATTCTCTTTGTTTCCTGTTGTGAATGTTATCGACTTTCTTCCCCTATTCCCACTAGCGTCACCCCAGGCCGTCCAGCCTTTGTCCTCTGTATTATCCGTACTTCTGGCTAAAAAATAAAAACGGCGATCACTTCCGGTTGGCACCATATCGATAGTTTTATAGGAAAATGTAACTTTGTAGGTCGTATTTTTTTCAAACTTCACTTTATTAGTATCCGTATATGAAAATGCTTTCCAATCCTCTGTGTTTAATGAAGAGAGGTAAGCTGAATATTGACCATTAACTATTTTTTCTGAGTCACTCGTAATAACACCAGATCCGGCAAGGAAATTAGTCTGATCAAATGAACCCTTTTCAAATGATTCGCTCTGTGCGGAAATTTTCTTCACGATTGTTATATCATCAATAGAAAGGGCACCCCCTGCGTGGATTCCCCAAATTAAGTAATAGTTAGCTTTATTTCCGGTTGTGAACGTCATCGTTTTTATGCCGTTTCCCCCACTTGCATCATTCCAGGTTGTAAACTGCTTGTCTTCCAGGTTGTCAGTACTGCGAGCAAGGAAATAAAAAAAACGGTTCGCATCCAGCGGCTGCATATCCAATGATTTGTAGGAAAAAGTCACCGAGTAGGTTGTGTTTTTTTCGAATTTAATTTTGCTTTGATCTGTATAGGAAAATTCCTTCCACTCTTCTGATGCCTGAGAGCTCAAATAGGCGGAGTACCTTCCACTCACTATCTTTTGTGCATCACTGGTAATTGTCCCATTCACAGGGAGATAGCTGGTTCCGTTAAAAGTACCACTTTCGAATGATTCTTTAGGAGCCACTACATTCTCTGCAGCAAAAGCCTTGTTCTGAAAAATGCTGAATACAACAATAATCATAAAAAATGGCAGTACATAGCTTGTAATTTTATTTGTTTTCATTCTGACTCCAATCTTCCTCTCCACTTTTCCAACTTCGTTCTAATTACTACTTGGCATTTGCTATCTCTTCTATTTGCACCTCATCTAACGATTAACATTGCAAACTAAAGCCCCAACATATTTATTATCAGCATAGATATGCGTGATATAGCTTCCCACCTCAGAGTTATGTCTTTGAAAGACTACCGTGGCTTTCCAGACTCCAGGGGCAACCTTCACACCTTCAATCCACTCAAGGTCATCCTGCTCTTTATTAGAAGTCCAGGTAGGGAACTGAACACGTTTCACATTAGGGTCTAGTCCGTATATCAAAACATCGTATGAACCCGCCGAGATATTGGCTGTTTTCGGTCCTGATACACCTATACCTCCCTTAACAGCAACTGACGTTCCTCCGACTCCAAGCATGTTACCAGATTGATCAAAAAAATAAAGGTGTGTTGAATAGTTTCCTGTTTCGAAATTATATTCGCTGAAGGGTATGCGAATTTTCCATGTCGTGTCGTTTACCTTTTCTCCGATGATCCATGGATCCTTAATGTCATCTTGACCTTTATACTCTGTCCATGTGGGAAACCGTACTTCTTTAATTGTTCGTGCGACTCCTTCCACATAAACTTCGTAATATCCGTCAGTTAATGACACTGTTTGAGGAGAGATGATTTTTGTAGTATCTTGGATGATAGTATTAAGACCTTTCACTAACTGATTGTCTGCGTAGATATGTGTATTGTACGCACCTCTTTGCCCCCCGTGTTTCGACAGGATAACCTTACCTTTCCAGAGGTTTGGGGCAACTTTCACACCCGCTATCCATTCGATATCATCTTGCCCTTTGTCTTCCGTCCATGTTGGAAAATGTACATTTTGAACACTGTCAGGAACCCCTTTAAGATAGAGATCATAAGAGACTGCTGAAGTGCTGAAGATATACGGTTCTGCGGGTGTGGCCTTACTTCGCTTAAGAAGGTTGCCATTCGCATCATAGGTATACTGAATCATTGAATTATCCGGAAGAATCTCCATCTCAAGCCGACTCTGATTGTAAATGCTGATCTTCTGCCGCTGTGGCGTACCATTCATATCTACAATCAGATAATTGGAATCGATCCCCTCCGGTCCCACAGCCGCTGAAGTCTGAGCAGTAAAGCTAAAAAGAGTTAAAAGCACACTGGCAAACATGGTCACTATTGTTGATTTCTTCAAGAAAGTTCCTCCAAGATTCTATGATTGGTTGCAGCTGTTTAAGATAAGGAATAACGGGCTAAGTTAAGACTATTGCTTTTCATTTTACTAGCTTCCATTTTTGAGAGGATGTTCCGTTGTCTGTGTATATCTGCAAGCGTGTTCCATCCGCACTGCTTCCTCCGGGTATGTCCAGCACCTTGTTGCTGTTTACATTCTTCAGTGTACAAGAACCATCTTCATTCTCATTTATTGTCCAATGTTGAGAAGCCGTTCCATTATCTGTCCATACCTGTACAGCTGATCCATTGTTTGTGCCTCCCCCGGACACTTCAAGCGCCTTCCCACTGTTTACATTAATCAGTTTATACTTGTTGCCTCCCGTATCGAACACCTGCCATCGTTGAGAGGCAGTACTATTATCTGTCCAAATTTGTACCGGGGTGCCATCAGCAGTGTTTCCTCCAGTGACATCTAACGCTTTTTGATTTCCATAATTCAACACTTTGAATTCAGCTCCGTTAGAAATTGCTTTGACCAGTCTCCACTTCTGTGCCGATGTTCCATTAGATGCCCAAATCCGAACAGCTGATCCGTTGCTCACGCTCCCGTCTGCTACATCAAGCACTTTATTACTGTATACATTTAAAAGTGTATAAGAGCTATCACCGTTATCCACCATACGCCATGCTTGAGCCTCGGTTCCATTATCATTCCAAAGTTGAACGGATGTACCCTCAGCCGTTTTTCCTCCTGTAATATCAAGCGCTTTTCCACTATTCACATTGATTAATTTATAGGTTTCATTTGGTGCATTACAAATCAACCAGCGCTGCGCATCAGTCCCATTATCTTCCTCAATCTGTATTTTCGTACCGTTGCTTGTGTTCCCTGCAAAAACATCCAAAGCTTTATTACTATTTACATTGATTAGCTTGAACTCAGAACTTTTGCAGGTTAAGCTTTTCCTTCCGATCATATTTCCATTGTTGTCGTACTGAAAATCCATATATTTACCTTCAGAAATGCTGATAAGACCTAGCTGTCCTGTTTTTAGATAGGTATACTTCATCGCAGTAGTTGTATTGGGGTAAAACAAGATACACATACAAAATACTATAAAGAATATGAACTTTTTCATTAATAACATCTTCCTATCCTTTTGATAATGTAAGTTCTCAAGCGCCATCATATTAGATTAGAACAAGCTTATTTAACATTTACTTGTACACTCCGAAACCCATATTGATTGCCATAAGAATCGACACTATAAATATGAGTGATATATTTCCCGGTCTCATTATTATGTTTAGAAAATGGTATCTTAACTTTCCATGTTGTTTGATTGATTCTTTCTCCTTGAACCCATGGAATCTCTAAATCGTCATGACCGTTGGCTTCTGTCCATGTTGGAAATTTAACCTCATTTATATTGGAAGGAACCCCTTCGACAAAAACTTCATAAGATCCCTTGCTTAAGGCTACTTCCGCTGGAACAGTTACTTTGGATTCATTTTTCACTTCAAATGTGGTTCCACCACTATATTTTCCATCGGTATAGATATCAGTAAAGTATTTCCCTGTCTCATTGTTATGCTTAGAATATATTACTGTACCTCGCCAAACACCCTTCGCTACCTTTACCCCGTTAATCCATTCAAGATCATCAGACCCTCCACTGTCAGTCCACGTCGGAAACTGAACTTTGACCACGTTATCGTCAACTCCATAGATAAAAACATCGTAGGAGACACCTGACAGGTCCGAGTTTGAAGCTCCACCTATACCTCCTGAAACATTTGTGGAGAAACTCCCAATTCCCCCAACATTTCCATACTTATCAAACGCGTAGACATGAGTGTTATATAGTCCTGTCTCAAAGTTATGTTCGCTGAATGGGACCTTAATTCTCCAGGTATCTCTGCTGATTCTTTCTCCAACAATCCATGGATTTACCAAATCATCCTGGCCATTTTTTTCTGTCCAAGTTGGAAATTTCACTTGTTCAATATTGGCACCCACACCTTTTGCGGTGACTTCATAGTAACCGGCACTTAATTTTGCATTCTGCGGCCCTGCTACTGAAGTAGTGGATACGACCTGAACTGAAATCCCCTTTGAATCATTATCCACATACATATGGGTGATGTAAGTTCCTAGTTCATTTCCATGTTTTGAAAATTGGATTGTCCCTTTCCAAATTCCTTCGGATACCTTCTCGCCGTTTATCCACTCAATATCATCCTGACCTTTGTTTAATGTCCAAGTTGGAAAGCGGACTTGACTGACGTTGTCAGGAACTCCTTTTAAATAAATATCATAAGAAAGAGAAGAAAAACTAACTTTATATGGCTCAGAGGAAGAAGTCATTTTATTTTTATTAATTAAATTCCCATTTGAATCATATGTATATTTGATTATCGAATTATCCTTTAATATGGAAGAGTCTAATTTCCCCGTGTTGTAAATATTTATGGTTTGTTCTTTTTGAATAATGGCCCAGTTATAAACAATGTAATTGGGATAGTTCATTGCCTCCTCAGCTTGAACTGGCGAAAATCCCAAACCTAAATTTCCAATGAAAAGAATAGCAACAATCTTCAGGATCCCTTTAATACAGCTCATCTATAAATAACACCTCTCGTTTCTCAAGTGTGAATCGATTCATTATAGCAAATCATATATTCAGAAATTGTCGAACTTTGTTATAAAATTCTGTGTAAATTTATTTAATATAAATATCATTAAATAATATACATTTAGTTGGTAATTAAGTAATATTATTGTTACTCCCTCAGAATGTCGAATGCTATCTCATAAGAAAAAACCACATGGAGAATGTGACTCACGTGTGGTTAACATTACACTATTTACTGAAGCAGATTTCCTATTCGCACCCTACACTTTTGGGAAGGATCGAAACGCTGCATGTGGTTCATACCTATACTAGGGAGAACTGTAACGACAACTCTTGTCGTCACTGATAAGCATATCCATAAAATGACACGTACGTTCCACCAACAATATCATTATTATTTAAGTACGGGGACGTTAATTAATAACTCCAAAGAGATTAAATCGTGCTATGAATGATCGTAAAAAGTATGCCTTATGTAGATTCGCGGTTCAATCGCTCTAACGAGACCTGAGCCCAACCTGGATCAATTTCAAATGCATCCCATTTGCGGTTTAAGTTCTCTGCAGCCTCTGGAATAACACCGCTTCCAGCGAATAAATCAACGACATACTCATTTTCCTCGGTACTGTTCTCGATGATCCGTTTCATTAAGTCTATAGGCTTTTCTGTAGGATGTATGGTCTGATTCCCTGGAATCCGGGGGATTTGCCATACGTCCGTTTGATTCCGTGAGCGTATCCGTCTGACGTTCTTCTTGCCCTTCACGGCCATAATAATAAATTCATGTTGATACCGGTATTGCCACCCCATGCCCATGTTTTTCTTATCCCATACGATGCAATTCTTAATGGTAAACCCGGTAATCTTAAGCCATCGGACCATGTCCGGGTAGGTGCGCCAATCGATAAAGATGTACACATGACTTCCCGGTTTCAGGATTCGATAGGCTTGCTTCAGCCAAGCGAGGCAAAATCTGCGGTAGTCGGGAAAAGGTAGGTTATCATTGGCGAAAATCTGAAAACGAGGTTTATTATTTTTAGTATAATTTGTTCCTCCGAATTTCAAATTATACGGTGGATCGGCGATCACTAAATCTACGGTTTCATCTGCAATTACTTTTTGAGCACCTTCTATACAACTATCCAAATATAACATTTTAAGTCCTCCCATTGGTGTATTTAGTTCCAATGGTTATATACGGATTAATAGGAACATAGGTTCCTATTATTTTCAGGCAACTTACTTTCATATTCTTTCACTCTACGATAAAATGTAGGCTTCTTCATTCCGATCCTTCTCATCGCTTCCGTTGCAGTAAATCCCCCGGACTTCCATTCCTCATACACTTCAATAAATTTGGTATCAATTTCATATTTGGGTCGACCAAAGGTAACCCCATCATTTCGAGCGACCTCAATGCCTTCAGCCTGTCTCGAACGATTCTTCTTCCGTTCCTGCTCAGCCACATATGCCAGCAGGCTTAGAAATTGATCTTCCATGACCTTTCCGAAGTCTCCCATCGTCTTAAACTTTCGGGAGTCGAATAGTATTTCGTTATCCAGACATACAATGTCCGCACAGATCTCTCGTGTGATATGCTTCCACTCGGTAATGATACCGTCATAGTCCCGGCCTAGCCGATCCAGTGCATCCAAATAAACCAGATCTCCTTCCCGTAGCATAAGCCGCATCGCCTGATAGCGTGGACGATCAAAATCTTTGCCACTCTGTTTATCGACAAAAACAAATCGCTCCTCGATCCCTAACTCCCGGAATTTCAGAAGCTGCCGCTCTACATTTTGCTCCTTCGTTGAAACTCTTCCGTATGCAATCTTCAATGGAACCCCTCCTAATAGAAAAAACGTCTCAAATGACCCCTTGAATCACTGAGACGTTCCATAATTGATTTTATGGCTTTTTGAAACGAACTAATGCCCAGTTATTCCTCTGTCTCAAAATGCATGCTTTTTGGAACTGTTTCTTCATTAAAATAGAAAGGTGACCTGGGTCACCTCAAATTGAAACTCATAAATGAAAATCTATTTATATCGTTTACACACGTACTCTAATTGCTCAACTTAATATGCTATTTTCCCAAAGAGCAAATTTCTTCGTACTCTTTAATATGTTGTATCGTTAGTTAGTGTGATGTTGTCTGTGCCAGCGTAAGTAACACGAGCAATTTTATTGTCCGCATCTTTTATCTTCACTGTGTACCTATCAACTATCTTTATTTCCAGTAACTCCGTTACGAAATTTGCTTCTAGCCATTTCAAAATATAAAACTGCTCGACCCTTTCAGCTTTGATCATCTCAATCCTCCTTGGCTTTATGGTCTACCGATCAGTGTCTTCGTACTGCGTACCAAAATAATTATTTTGACCCTTTGTAAACTGGTAATTCTAGCCCTTTCATTATCGCTATTAATTGGACTGTGCATAGATTCAATCCCTTGCTGCATCAGCGTTTAACAGTGTGCATTATTCTTAGATGCTGATGCTTTATTGTATATGTACATTCAAAACAAGTAAAAATAATGTAAATTTACAAAATAGTTTAATTCTCTTAGTAATAACTACATATGCAGTCCTTTGCCTCTCTGATGGTATATGAGACTAATCAGTTGCTTAAAATACATTGTGCTTCCCTGTATTAATAAAATTGCAAATTAATTGTCAATGTTATATTTAAAACTACAAAGACAAAATCACGCATTTTTATGCTACGCTTAAAAAAAAGAGTGAGGTGGTTAAATTGACCAAAATTAACAATCACTTAAATTCAATTGGCAAAGAAATTTTTATTACCTACTATAATGACTTGAAGAATTTTAACCTCAACAAGGAGGAGCTTGCAGTACGGATGTGCAATGAGAATCCAGATGCACATTCCCTCAAAGCCCAAATTATTCGCATCAACTTATCCAGAAAGCTATTCGAAAGAAATGAGCATATTGAAGCCCTTCGAATCATTGTTGCTTCGATTAAGTTGCCTAAATGGGTTGTTGTCAAAGCCTCTGAGTTGTTAAAAGATGAAATTGTGGAAGCTTGAATGAAGGGGCTGTATGATTTCATACACGTGTGAATGTTCGATACAATAATAATATTCCAGATTGACGCTATATACAAAATGATATGATTTCAAACAGAAAGCAGAAACCTTAGCAAATATGGTTTCTGCTTAGAATTACTATTTCAATTGTAACAAGTATTCACCATCAGGAATTGTTTGTTTTACAAAGCCTGATAGTGAGGCTGGATATTCACCTAATCGAGTAGTGAGTATAATCTGATAATCTGATGATTGTAGTTCAGATATCCTATCCATACATTTATCCAGATTGTCCTTATCAATCCCTAAGCTTTCAGGAGTATCTATAAGTGAAAATTTTGGATAAACATTATGTATTAAAGAAATGAAATAACCTCACTGAACTTATACTTGTGATTACATCGATTTAAGCATAAATAAATTCTATTTAATTAAATTCAGCATTTCCACAATACTTTTTTCCCGATATTGACTATTTTCATAAGTCACTTTAACTTTATATTGTTCTACAACGCCCACAACACTTAAAAATGTTCTAAGTTTTTCATTTTCAAAAAGCGCATAGTTAGTGTAATTCAAATTAACATTCCCAACACCACTATATTTAACACCATCATACCCTACTTCTTCGCAACAAGAGCCAATAAAATTAGTAAAAAGATATGCTTGTTTCAATAAATTACTTTCTGAATTTGGAGTAGCTATAAATCCCTCAAATTTTTCAAAAGCATTATCCATATCAAATAATCTAAATTCGTTATTCACCTCAAAAGAAACTATGTCAATAATTTGTGCGTTAGTTGGATGAAGCTCATATGCTAATACTTCTTTCTGGTCACTACAATACAGAACTGATTTACCAATTGAATTATATCTTCCATGAGTTGCCTTACCTTGCGGAGGACTCCAAAATTCATGTTCTAAGTATGATTTTTCATCCTGATGCCTTACTCTTCCTCTAAACAAAGATTTGTTATTAGCTAAAACTACAAATTCTTTTGAAAATAAACTTTGCTTAATAGCATCGTAAAGCTTCTTTCCAGTTTCGTTTGCAAGACCTAACATCGGTTGTTTTTTCAAAAACTCTTTAAACTCTTCAAGCTCATAGTCCCTAATAGTGATATTAAATTTACTTGCAAATCGAATAATGTTCCATCCCCAAAAATCTTCCACTTCTTCTTCAAAATATATTTTATCCCACATATCAAATCTATAATATTTTTTGGGATCACCATAAGGATATCTAGGTGATCCATACCCACATTCCTGACATACAAGTAATTTTGAAACCAATTCAATTATATGTTCAGGAAGGTCATTATCTTCTAAGTATGAAGCAATATAAGAGCCATATTTATTTTCATTAATCAAATCATATGGCTCACCCTGATTTACGTTATAAACATGTTTTTCCATAGTATATCCGCTACAATTTCCACAGCAATATATCTCCTCTGAGATTTTGGAAGCAAATGCTCCTGACGCGACCTGAACGAATCTAGCGTATTCAACAGAGTCTTTGAAGTATAACTCTCCACCTAGTAAGTATTTGTTACAACGTATGCAACTATACTCGGTTGGCTGATTGTATCCCACAACATGGATTGTAGCTTGATCTAACTCATCAATTTTTATCTTATACCGCCATAAAGGTTTAATCAGCTCCGTACATTCAAAACAAATAATTCCATCATTCTGATGTTTCATTTCATCACCTTCCACTCAGCATAAATCATAGAACGCTTAAAACAAGTACCTGGTTCTAAGCCTATTGACAAATTCCTTTTGAGTTTTTCATTATTTAGATTCGTTGCTTCTTGAGCGTCCCCAAGTTCTCTGAAAGTGGTCTTTTTTGTAACTGATATTTGAGCTGCTAACGCCAACACAATGGCATCTAAAACATCATCTAATCTTTCATTCATCTTACAAACTAACACATGCTCCCTTATTTTCTCTTCAACAATATCTATATGCTCTTTTAGAATATTTAGCCTCTGATAGTACTGTCGCACTACTCTTCTTAGAAAGTTCGCCTTTTTTTAGTCCTGAAAAACAAAGTTCTGGATGAGACTCAAATATTTCGCCCTTAATTGCTCTACCGTTTGTTTCTAAAAACGTTCTTACTTCTTCTATCTTAGGCATTATTGCCACTACCTGTGAACTTAACTTGACTCTACTTAACTTCTGGTTCAATTCTTTCTGAATCTTGTTTAACTTCTTCTTTTGTTTATCTATTTTTATCCACTTCGAATAAGCATTAATATCAGGTGCAAAAAAGCAAGAGCTACGCCCGCTGATCAAATCTCTACATAAAGCATCGCATTGGCGATATTCTGATTTATCAGCTAATCCAATTGGAATATCTATTAACACTCTTTCTAACTCCTTTTCTTCTAAAAGAAAATTGAGATTATCTTTACAATAAATCTTAAGTTTGCGACCATTGAGTTCGGCTACTACCAAACGACTTCCCGCAGCATCAATTCCAATGAAAGACAAGTCGATATCCCTCCTTTAAATAAAGACAATACTACAAGTAAACGATTTGCAATGTGTTTTTTTTTTGGATGTGTAAGGTGAAATTCAGGTGTAGATGTGGGGAAGGTGCAGAGTGAAAGCATCTACTATTCATTAGTAGTCCCGATATCTAATTCAAATGAACTAAATGGGTGTAATGCTATTATTCGACAAATACACTTCTTCCCCTGCATCTACCTTACATCTTACATTTCACTTTTTTTGGGGATGCGCTAGTCGAAAGTAATTTTCAGAAGTAAGCACACGACAGGCTCCTCTTGCGTAGTAGGAGCCATTTGCTGCTTTAATAATATCAGTATTAAATCCTACAATTACCGATTCGTCAGCATTATTATGATCATCTCCACAACACAAAAGCACCCTTACCTTCGACAAAAAACAACAGCTAAATTGCTCATCTGTTACAATCTCACGTAATTCTTTTTTCATTATTATCCTCCCAAAAGACAAAAAGGCACCCTCCATATCGCAATAGCGATTGGACGGTGCTTCCGTCTTTAATGTATTTGATTATTTGAAGTATAGCATTAACTCATTCTGATTAAAAGTCTATAACTTATGTTCATTCTCTTCAGAGCTTCTTTTTTGAAAAGTTATTGATACTCCAAGTTGCTTCTCAACAACTATCCAGCCAGATTCAATCCAGCCATGCGTTTGGGTATGGCTTTTGGTGGAATTATCCCACCAGGCATCATGAATATAGGCAGATTGAGGCAATTTAAAGCCAAGAATCTCTTCAATTTCATCATAAGATAAGGTTAGTGTTGCTGTATCAAGGTATTTTCTTAATGGCTCGTACTTACTCACATAACATACTTCCCTTCAAGAATTTTCTAAAGAAAGACCCTAATGAAACTCCCCACAGCAAGCTGTGGGGAGTTTCATTCAACAATCTTGACCACTAAAAACCACTTCGGAATACGCCTTTTATTAAATATATGCTCTTTCTCCATTAAGTGGGTATTAATTCTTTAAAGGTAGCCAAAGAACCACATCCTCTTTTCATTAAATCATTGTTTCCTCTATATTGAAGATTTGGTTGTATTAAACTGTATATACATATTTGATGGAACACCTAAAACCTGAGTTACAAAAGTTATTATAGTCTTCATCCCTCTAAAATTGCCTTCAATATTTGTAAACATTTCATTGAGTAGAGACAAGTTTATTCTCCGGTCTAATAATTCATTTTCCATTAATACAAAGTCAAGCGGTCTTAGAACATCATAATAATCTAGTGGGTTATGCACAATTCTTGATAATAAGTCGTTTAAAGGTTGAAAATACGAAGGGGGATTGTTTTTAGCTAAGTCAGTTATATTCGGAATCACAAAATCAGGATATTTTGATTTTGTGATTTCAAATGCAGCTCTAAATGAGGCATTCACTAATTCATTCCTCTTTTTAGCATCAATGCCTCCATTAACAACTTCTTCGTATAATGCACTAGTTCTTTCTCTGTCATCCAAATAGTAAAGCTCTTCACATATACTTAACACTGACAATGCAAATAGTATAGTCACCTCATACACTGCCCATTTAGAAGCCATCAATTCGTTTGGTTTCATTGCTTCGAAGGGTAATGATGCAACTTCTCGTAGAGCAGCCATACTTTTCTTTAGTCTTGTATAAATATCATATGACCAATATTCTATTGAAATAAATGTTCCAATCTTTTTATATTGGGTATTATTTGGAATTGATATACTTGTGAATTCTTTTAACTTTCCAGAAATAGTGGAAGGATTCCAAGACCCCATCCAATTATTTGCTTTAATTTTATAATCTTGCTCCAATTTTTCAAGTTGATGCAATTCCAATATTTGTATGTTGTTCTTGCGTGCAAAATTCTTTATAGGACTTCTTATATTAGATTTAATGAATAAAATATCATCTACATCAACAAACTGACGTACTCCTTTTATCCACGAAATTCTTTCATGAGGTCTTGCCATCCCAGCCTTACAATCTACCCAAACTTTCTTAGATCGAAAATCCTTATGAACATATACCCCATAAACATCTAAATCAGTAATCGTCTCACTTTCATCATCTAGTGATGTTTTGACAATAATATTACTTCGAGGATAGTAACCCATGTGAAATAAAAGTCTTTTGGCTCTAAACTCTAATAATTCACCAACCTCATTCCCCTTATTCTTTGGTTTTGAAGTGGAGTTTTTACTATAATTTTTCGATTTACTATTTTGGGGCTTGGTGCTTTTATTATCACCGAGCGAAAATTCCAATTGTTGCTCATTATGTGATTCTACTTTCCCATTTGATATTGCTTCAGATAACGGGGGTGTTACTAATTCATCTTTTTCTTTGCTCATCATATCTCCCCCTTATAAATTCTCGTCTCTGAGGACACGAGTTAAATAATCCATAGCTTCTGCAACATTTTCAGTGGATTTACCCATTTCTAAGCGATATTCTTCTGGAGACTTGAAATTATCATACGGTTGAACAGCCAATATATCATGCGCATGATCCCTATCACTTGAAAAATTCATATTAAACAAAGGATCTTTTATAATTTTCAAGGCTTCTTGAGCAACATCTTTTTTTATTAACTTCATTTTATATCGGTCGCCCCATACTTGTTGTACTTGTACGATACCTCTTTTCTCAAGAAGTATGTAATCCGTTCCATTTGCTGAGTGTGGTGAAGTCTCCATCCTTGAAATAAAATTAGATAAAAAGCGTTCTGGACTAAATATGGTTGAATGCTCAGTATAATTCTGACCAAATCGAATAGAAGCCAATAGGACTTTTACATCATCGAGTATATCATCATTATAACCGGATATTTCCAGTAAATTAGTACTGAACGCAAATTCTTTAGATATTCCACGCTTTGATGAAATTGTAGTTGGATTTATCATTCCAACCTTTTTAGCAATATCAAGTAATTCCACATCTAGAATAGGTAATTTCTCTAATGGGTACCCTTGATAGTTCTGAATAGTATCAACAACATCTCTCAGGGTATGTTTTTTACCTAAATCTAAAGATGAAACTGTCATTGCAATTTTCTCATGATTGGGACCCCAAACATATTCGTTACTATAAATAGGCTCTTTTCCTTTGGTCTTAGTGAGCTTTTGAATTAGTCTAAATTGTTCTTGTAAAGAACAAGCTAAATATATATCTTCCTCAGTAAAGGTCTGCCCTGCCAGAAGATTCATTAACTCGCTTTGTAATAAAGGAATTTTTTTTGTTTGGTCTAGAGTTTCAACAGCAATTCTTTCGATATCTGAAGGATTCAAATTTTCATATACTTGACCTGTTATACCTAATACTTGATTGTTTGCCAAGACATATTCTTCTAGTCTTTGAAAATCCCCTGTCGAATTTCTTTTGATTTCAACTTGTTGATCTGATGCTTTTTCAATTTCAGGAAGAATGGTTCTGTGTAATTCTTGCTTTCCAATACCTACTGAAGAAGCCATTTTCTCAAGCTTTTTAACATTATCAATAATGGAATTCCCTCTAATAATCCCCAATAACCGTCCAGCTTTTCCTGCTACATTTAATGAATCGAACTCATCTAAATGAGGACTATCAGGTTTATAATTTTTCAAATGTTTCTGGGTTGCTATTGCCCAGTAGCCTTCTTTTAAATTCCCCATCATTTTGTCTCCAATCATCTAGTCAAATTTATTATGTATATTCTAAGTTAGAAAGTTCAGTTATTCATTTTCTAAAACTAATAATATGCTGGGTCGAACTTAATGTTAGCCAGCACTTAACTTCTGAATATCATAGAGTGCTACATCAGACTTTATAAGAACGTCTCTCTTTTAAACCCTCCATGAAATAGCTCAGTTAATAGATCACATTCTGTCTTGCTTTTGTTTTTTAACCATACAATATTTACCTATATTATATATTTACCTACGACTTAATTCTAGGTATAATAACAATATCTCCAAAAATATTTAGGTTTTTGGTACTACATAAAAATAATTATTAAAAGTATAAATGTCACATTTTTATGAAAATAGTGCTCATTACCTAAGCGCAAGCAATTTTCATTGTATGACTTTATAACCCCTCTACCCTCAAACCTATCTTCAAACCATACCTCTACTTCAACGCGCGATTGAAGACAGTTTTCAATTTGTTTCAAGGTACAGACTCGTAATAATCTTCTATTTTTTTCATTGTAGCCCGCCTTCACATAAAAATAGCACCGTTAAAAAAGGGCATCAAATTGATGCCTTATTTTACGGTGCTTCCGTTAGATTAATATAAATTCACAATAATCAATTCTTTGCTAAAAGTCAATTACTGCTAAATTAACAAATTCAGCAATACATTGTAAATTCTTATTTCTGCAGCTTTAATTGATGTTCAAATTGAGCATCATCAATTAGACCAATTTCACATTCATTGCTACCATCTACTTTAAAATGTTTAACAACAAATTGTTGCAATTCATCTTCTACATCTGCCGGAAGGTCATTATCCACAATAATTATCTGCATTTGATGATTATATTTTTTATTGAATCCAATAAAAAATTCATATAGATTCTTATATTTGTGAGGATCAGTTATATTTTCTATTAAATCTTCTGCTACATCTGTATCTTCATTTTGTTGTTGAATATATTGGTTTACTAAATTATTTTGATTAACTGGGGTCTCTGAAAGTTTAATTCTTGTAGCTGTTTTACCAATATACTTCCCCACTGTATCTATCATTAGAAATCGTGGATAATAGGTATCTTTAAGAATTGAATTCTTTAAAATGCTCATAAGAAAACCTATACTTACAAGGGTTCTTAAACCTCCAGATGTAAGTTTCACGTAATCACGATTCCTAACTACAGGTAGAAATGTTTTTTCACTCACAGAAATATCTGAAGGATTTCTTATAGGGATAAATTTTAAAAACTCATCCAAATGATCTGTTATATCTTGTAATACTGCATTTATTGACGGTGTAGTTAGCTTTAAATTTTCAAGTTGCCCTTTTAATGAAAGTATTTGAGTGCTAAGTACTTCCCCTTCATTAAATAGCTCATTCAGTTGCTTTCTTAATTTTTTAAAATGCTCTATTTTTTTCTTTTCTTCAATTAATGAAGCCTTGCTGGACATTACAATATCACGCTGTTGAACATAAGGAGATATAAATTTATTAGTTTCAATATCAAGAAAATCCTTGTATTTATTTAGATTTTCTACGAGTAATCTAATTTGATTATCGATTGTTGTAATTTGTTGCCGTTCGTCTTCAATAAAACTTTCGATTGATTTAATATGAGAGTTTATATGTCTAATTTCCACTTCAATAGTATTAGTAGAGTTAGCTCCTAATTTAGTTTGTAAAAAGTCAAAGCTCATTCCCCTTTCACATATAGGGCAATCAACATTAATTGATTCACTTCGCGGAAGCCTTTTTGTGATGTTTAAAGAAGATTCAAGTTTTTCCTTATCCAATTGATAGTTCTTTTTCAAACGTAATTTTTGTTCCAGTTGGGTTTCTTTGTTTCTTTTTTCAATTGATTTTTGATTTATCTTATCTTGAAATTGCTGTATTGTTTGACGTATTTCATCGAATTGCATTGTATCGGATGTCATATTACTTGTTATTGTTTTGATATCGCTTTGAACCTTGTCCATTTTATCTGCGATAATTTCTAATTCTTCATTTAAACTTTCTAGAGTACCTAATTGTGTTTCTCGAAAAAATGAAGATATATTCTTATAACTTTCCTCTTTCTCCTTTTTTAGAGCAGTTTTATTACCTATGTCTTCCTCTAAATCAGCTATTTGAGTGTCTAATAGTTTATGTATAAATTTAAATGTTTGTTTAACCTTGTTATACTGGGAAAAATTCTTATTATCTAGTAAATTCTTACTCCCCACATCATCTTGATCTAAATAACAATATTTAAAAATATCTCGAAAGCTCAAACGAACCTGAGAAGAATCATCTTTTGTGGGAGCTTGTCTGACCTTAATAATAGGAAGATTTAAAGCCTGTAGCATAAAATCAGAAAAATAGCCATCTTGTCCAGATTTTTTGTAATTCGGACCATATTCTCTTGGAAAGATGGTATCTATATTTGCAATGTCAGAATTAAAAACCTCGACAAAAGCACTTGTATCAAATAAATCACGCTTTATTGTGAATTGCGTTCCGTTTAAACTTACTTGTAGAAGACAATACAGTCCATTCATCTCTAACTCCGAATACATATCAATTT
The DNA here is from genome assembly GCF_042610515.1 of Paenibacillus paludis. Taxonomy (NCBI): domain Bacteria; kingdom Bacillati; phylum Bacillota; class Bacilli; order Caryophanales; family Paenibacillaceae; genus Paenibacillus; species Paenibacillus paludis. The sequence continues at coordinate 315,788 of NZ_JBGJZP010000006.1, read as the reverse complement.
CAGAACCACCAAGGCAGTAATTAATTATATTAAGAATGCTCGACTTCCCCGTGTCTGAATCACCATAAATGATATTTAATCCTTTTGTAAATGAAACGATATAATTTTTCTTTCTCCCAACAATCACTAGTTTTTCAACAAATAAAGAAGGGGATGAAACAATGACCTTTTCTCCCATGTCCTAAACTCCTTTAATAAATGGTCTGATTTTCTTTATTAACTGTAATGTTGAGAAGTTCCGCAGAGGAAGTACAGCTAAACTAAGTTGCTCTATTCTTAATAAGTAGGGAGATTCATCTTCAGTGATTAATCTTTCGCCTTTTGTGGTAGAGATATAAAAGATTGTTTCATTCACTTGTATCTCGATAAAATCTAATGTTACAAGAATTTGAAGGTATCCTTTTATGGACCCATAATCAAGCAGTGAAATAACACTTGGATAAAGCGAATCTATGGTGCCATAATCTGTTTCACCTATATCAATAGTATTTGCCTTTCCCTCTGTTTTCAAAACTTCATTTAAGATATATGGATTTTTAACCAAAAAATCGAAAATAGCTATCTTTTCATTATCAAGAACTGCTTTCTTGTTTTTATTCAACCCCAGTTTATGAATTATTACCATTAAGCGTTGTATACGAACTCCTAAGTCTAGTTCAGGAATAATAAAAGGGACCTTTTTCATAAGCTTTTGTTCCTTCTCAGTTCCTCGAAATTTTTAATATTATGGCCTTTTGCCCACCAAATATCTTCATCAAAATTATTAGCAAGTTGTTGAAGCATCCCATTCTTGTGGTAAGCATTTAAAATTTTATGTGTTTCCGTTGCTGATAAAAAAGTGTCATTATTATCACGAATTTGGTTTTTCACTTCACGTACTAACGCATTACTGTCTTTTATTTCATTGCTGCATAATTTCGAAAAAGCGTCAATATAAACATCATGTATTAAAACATATAAGCTATCTAATTTTTCCTGGGTTATCCCCTGAGCTAACAAAGCACGTGTAGCATATTCGGCATTAAAAAAAGATTCTTTCGCTCCTTCAACAAGTCCTGAATGAACATCTGCAATAAGTAATTTAATAGCAAAGATTTCATTATCTAAGCTTTTTCCATCTTTTAGTTTTTTTATTTCTAAACTTGTTTCCATATTTACCTTGTGTATGAATTTAATTAATTCTTTTTTTATAGCTAAGATAGTATTTTTCTGAAATCTATCTGGTTTAGTAATAGAAAAATGGTCATCATCACAAGCAAAAATATCACTTTTTTCTGCTCCGTATGCTACTGCGCTATTTTCATTTACAACAAGGTCGTCTTTACCATAGAAATATATAGTTCTTGGGATCACTTCTTGTTTGTCATGCCAATCACGATTTAGTTCATCTAACGTATCACTCAATGGAGCAAGGTCTATTATTTGTTTGTTATTAAACAAATTCTTACCTAAAGCACCCCAATTGGACCCCATGTGCGGGGTAGATAGCGATAAAAATAATTTTATTTTTTGATTAGATCCATATCTCTCTATATTCTCCAATATACAATATTTAGCTATTAATCCCCCCATACTATGTCCGGTAATAATGATATTTTCATAATCATCGTAATTCAAAAAAATCTTATCATAAACAAAATCACCTAAAGTTATGACTCCATTATTTATTGGGACATATGTGGATCTGTTCTTAAACAGCATCTTAAAAATATTTAATCCAGCCCTAACTTCTTTAAAATCAGCTATTTTAGTATAGTAATCAACATAAGCCATATCAAAGTTATTTTTAATCTCATCATCTTTTAATAGCAAATCAGGTAGTGTTAATCCATCAGATTCCCAAGTAGCATTACCACTGGTGAATCCGTGTAGAAATAGAACAATATTCTTTTTAGGAGAACTATAAGTTGATTCGTCCATCTTCCATTCACCTCATATATTCTTTGCTTACTTTAATATGCCCTAGAGCGGGCTACCTTATGAATAGAATCCAATGAAATGCTATTAAATTTTAAGTACGATGTTGCCGTCTTTAAAAACTGAAATATCACCATCTTCAGAAACTTTAATCGCTAGTCCATAGTAAGAAGCATTAATACTAGCATTAGTTCTCGCACCAAATGCAATTTCACTGTCCTTGCTCTTTTTAGCGGGCTGGATCATTTCACCAAAGGACAAAATATTATAGTTTGTATCCAATATTACTGCACCATCTATACAAGCTATAGACTCCAACAAATGCATATCTACTTCTTCAATATTTTTTGATTGATCATGAGTTCCTGAAAGAATCAATTTATATTCAGGTTCAGTTGTTTTTAATTTAAAAATTGGTTTTTTCAAAAGTTGTCTAACTTCTCTTTTATTTAACCCCAGTTTCTCTTTTGGATTATTTAGAATAACGAATAATGCTCCATTATTATTTCTAGATAATTTACGTATAAGACTAAATAAGTACAGGCTTTTTTTTGCTCTTTCCGTAAATGAAGAAAGTAAGGTTGATTTATCTCTTATGGACATTCCTAAAATATTTAGTACTTGGGGGCTAGAAAAACTAAATAGTAAAGAAAACAATAAGCCATATTGTTTTGCTTTCCATCTTTTATTTTCTAATGAAAGAACAAAATTATATTGACTGAGCCATTGTATCTCACGATTATTAATTTCTATAAAAATAAAGTTTTCAAATTTATTTTTTTTGGTCTTTATTAACTTTTCTAATTCCTCATCTGGATATTTAAATAACCTCATGACGTTACCCAAGACTGCTGATAATTCATCATCTGTGAAAGGTTCCTCGAACATTTCTCTTTCCTTATAAATTTGGGTTGCACTTTTTTCTATGAGAGCATTGTACGCCTTCAAGCTTGCAACTAAGATTGAAGGAATACTTTTAGAAAAATAGACAGCTTCAATTACTTCATAAATACTTTTGCTGTCTTTTATCTTCTTTACAAACCCTACTACTTGAAATTCATTATTGACGACCAAGGATAAGGATTTATTATCAATGAGTTTTAATAAAGGTTTTTCACCTTCAATGAATAACTTAAGCGACTTTTTGTTTTGAATTGGAATATATTCGAAGTCGAATTCATTTAGTTCATCGAAAGCTTTATCATTCAAACAATAAAAAACTCCCACACTAACAGGAGCTGCCTCATATGTTTTTAAGCTTATTTCATTAAGTTCTTCGATAAATTCCAATTGCCTTAACTTAATATCTTCAGTTTCTTCATCATGTGTAGGAAAGATCAAATTCATAGAAGAATCTTCAACAATTGAAAGCCTTAACTTCGCTTTCAACTCACCTTCATTAATTATTTTCCCAATTGTAAGTTCTATAGGTCTCAATAATGTATCGAATATTTCTTCATCAAACTCTCTCATTGAAGATTTAAAATTAAGTCTAGCTCCTAATGAAAAACTGTCTTCTTCTTCTTCTTCTTCTTCTTCTTCTTCTTCGTTTTGCTCCTCAAAATAAAATTCTATATCTGTACCAATAAAGTCTGATATATAATGATTTAAAGAATTATATAAGTTAATCACAAAATCAATTGCATCAGTTTCATTAGGTATTTCCATAAGACACCACCATCTTTGTGGAATTTTTTTTGGACTACTCATATTTTTTTAAGTTATTTTTTCAGCTTGTACTTATTACGCCATCCGACGATCATGTCAAATAGATAAAAGAGTTTCTACTTGTAATCCTTCTTGCTTAGGCTACTTTTATAGTTACTGAATACATACGAAAAGAAAAATGCTTGGATGGACGCTAATAAATCTATTTTTGGTGAAAAATTTCATCTCCATAAATTTCTACAAATTAAGGGGAAAGTCCTGCTATAAATACAAAAAAAACCAAATTACGCATTGTAATATGGAAGTGCGATAAATAGGAAAATCAATGAGAGATTCACTAATAGGTTGATAACTCAAGAAAAATAGCAAAAGCTAACACCAAAATCAGCAAAAGCCAACAATTCTGCACAGATACGACTTGATATGCAGGGTAAATAAGTACCACAAGTTCCACATTTTCCGCCCAAATGAATCTTCCTTTCATCGTAACGTGCATTACTCAACGTGATAAATCAGAATTTCGTCCGTCATATGTTCCTCGACTAAATACGCCTTTATTTCTTTATCGCTATCGACATCGACTGTTTCTACCGTGTCTATGCCGTCTAATAAAAACCAAACTTTCTGTTTCATACGATCAACCCTTCTTCGCTATATGCGTCTACCGCCAGTGTCTTCGTACGGCGCACTAAATGTTCAAATCGTCATATTCAGGATCGTAATCGCATCTATCCATTTCGTCACAATCCCCACAGCCACAGTTAATACATACATCGACTAGCACAGTCTCCCTTTCACAATGCGAACATACGATTTTTCCGACATAGGTTTCATCAGGAGTGCTCCAGCAGCAATTAGTCGCTTTCTTCATAGATCGTAATCAAAATCAGCATTTCTAGCTTTGATATCTGCTGCATGTTTCTGACAATCAGCATAATTGCCAGAGTACACGACATTAAAATCGCAAGTTTCATCATCTAGTATTTCGCAAATCTGATACTGTCCTTTGCGAATTGAAAAATCCAAGACATATTCCGTTCCACCTGTATAGAATCTTTCCATTTCCCTTACCCCTTTCTTGATTCACAGCATGCGTCAACTGCTCAGTGTCTTCGAAGTGTGAACTACTAATCGTAAGCTCTTGGATTTGTATCATGGTCACAATTTCCGCTATGGTAGGTGCCATCTTCCCTTACCAAACAATCAGGATAACCGCAATTACAAGTAGCCCATTCGCACTCACATTCAGGTTCATCTTCTTTAGCACCACAACCTATAAACACATCATGAACACCTATTTTTTTCATTATTCTCACTCCTTAACAGTTTCTGTCTATTATTGATTACGATTTTTTTCATTAAGTATCCTTACATCCAGCGATATCGTGAATAATGGTGAAGTGTTTTATTTTCCAAAGACAAAGCAGTGGTTACAAAGTTCATCTTTATTGATCATTTTTTCATTGGAACATTTTTTACAAATCCCTAATTTGCTATTATCTGGAATATAATCATTTGACTCATTTGCACCACAACTTTTACATTCCAAATTAGTCCAATCCATAGTCTCCTCAGAACAATGTGGACATTCCATTCAATAATCCCCTTAGTACGCATATTGTGTTCACTATGACAATACCCCTCACTTATATCCTCCTAGAATAGTGTTAATTGCACCGTCTTTCGCGGCTGATGTAGCACCCATTGCTCACCGTATTCTCGCATCCATTCTTCCGGAGTCTTCCGTCGGTTCCACTCACTCCGTGGTATCCAGCTGGTGTTGTCGCCCAGAATAGCCGCCGAGTACGGCGCGAACCATTCATGCCGCATCATTCCCAAAAGTTGAAGCTTTGCCCGAATGCTGCTGCTCAGCAGTCCATCCAGATATTGCATACGGCTGAGCTCGTTCATCGGGACCAGCCCGCCAATAAAGAGCAGTGATTCCGTCTGCAGCATACTTTCATCGCCGCCTGGCTGCAGGATGGGTACGGGCCTCGGCTCCGCATGTCCTTCAGATACCATTCCGTCGCCTCTGGGTTGCCTATCTCGTCATATTGTATGTATTGGTGCCGGGATTTCACATATGGTCAATATAAGCCCGGTAACCTTGATAAGATATGCAATCCTCTGTAAACGTCCCGGGGTCCCATATAACCGTTCTGAATCTCAGATATCGCTCAAGCCAAGATGGATACTTCCGTAGCAGCGTGGCACTCAGGAGCCAGTAAGGGACGCTGCTTGCTTGTTCTGCCAGGTGCTTCCGGTTCACTCCGGCAACATAGATGATTCGCTTCACTGCGTACGCCCCTTTCCAGTTCCTTGCCTCTAAGCTGCAGCAGGCCGCCTACCGGACATTCCCTGTTGCAGTAACCATCAATTCGCGAAAAAATGCTTCCGAACTCTTGCATAAGTGCCACACGTTGCGGGCAGCTCGCGCAGTATTGCAGTGCATCGCTTATTTCATTAACAATCTGCGTCCGGTACATGTTACTGCTCCTTCCTGGTTGAACCGTATGCATCTACCATTCTTCACACACGGTTTTATCGAAACATCTGTTTATAATCCTTGGAATCGAATTTCCCCGTTTCCCGATCGACAGCCACCAAACCGATATCAGTGTGAAACACATGGCATCTATCATTTGAATGTGCATATTGAACTTCTTTATAATCTGCTTCTGTTAATACCCGGCACAAAAGCATTTGTTCAAACAAACCTAGCTCCATAACTTACCTCCTAACCTGGTGGACTCATCGGAATCTATCGTGAGGCCTCAATAGACCAGTCTAGTACTTGATCATCAAACCACCTAACTACCGCTTCAATAACTGCACGAATCTTGCTGTCTTCTGGAGGTTTACCATGCCAGCCCCGATCATAATTGGCCAGCCTTTTACAGAACTCTTTTTGTTGATCCGGATACACGGTCAACCGACTGATTCGACCTTCTGATATCCCATACGAGGATGGCTCTGAAAAAACTTGTACTTGTACAAAGAGGCCTTGAATCTCTCCTTCAAAGATGTCCCCTGCGTACAGGCGACCTTTATATACCATTAGCATTATTTTTTTCTCCTTCTTTGGCAAATGATTCATATTCATCAGTCATGGCAGAATCCCCCAATACATTTCCGTTAAACAGGACTTCTAGTGCTGTTTCAGAGGCATGCCCTTTTTTCAAAAGATCGGTATACATCCATTTGAGATAAGCATCCTCTTTAACAAATCTGAGCATTTGCGCTGCATTGAATACTGGATAATCAAAGTCCATACCACTCATCCTTTCTACAATATAGGTAAGGAGCAAAATAGACTCCCTGATCATTCTTTAAATAATTCGTAAGGACTGGGCCAGTAAAATAAGTGCTGTTTTTTTAACCTGATAATATTTAGCGCGGTACCAGTTGAAATTGTTCATGAGATACTCATCCAATGCTTCCTCGCGGCAAAAGTATTTAGCCTCAATAAGCCTGAGTTGATCAGGATCAAGACTACGCAAGGCCTTTTCCATGGGATATAACTGATCCTCCACCTCCCAAATCTCATCCTGGAGGCGTTCAGCTCTATCAAACATGCTCATGACTGCGTGCTCGGTGGAAGAATGCGGAAGTCCTGATCGGCCACTGACACCGGTAAGCTCCATTCCAGCTGTAACTTTCGGCTCCTTCGGCTTAACTTTTTGAAGTTCTACGTCTAACCAGTGTTTACGCTTATTTGCTTGGTAATATTGCTTTAAGCGGTACTCTACGATAGAAACGTATTGCTGCCGAATGGCTACAGGTATATTCATTTCAATTTGTTCCACTTCTTCATCGCAACTACTGACTGATGATTTACCTGTTTTCTCCAAATGCTCCTTTATGATCATCAGTTCCTGTTGCACAGCATGTGAAGAAGTTGTCTTCACTGATTTTTTCAACTTTTGGTATCGGGCAAACAACCAATCTACCGGCACCAATGAGATGTTTAGCTCTGTGACCTGAAAGTTCTTCAATCCCCCACACTCCCCCCCCGATAAGCCCTCTGTCTCTTCCAACTCAAAATCCCAAGAACTTTGTTCAAATTTCTTTTTACAGACGCTGCACTGGAAGGCGTACTCTCCTACTTCATGGCACCTATTGCCGCAATGAAGGCAAATCAATTTCGCTTAGTCGCTGCTTTCTGAGCAGCCTCTCTTGGTTTCAAGTATCCCAACTCCACAGCCATATACCGGACTGCTTGCATGTCCTCTTCTGGGTATCCCCAATGTGGGCAATACAGGCCGCCATAACCGTTGTTGTGATTAGCATCATCGTCACCATTGATATAATCCCGGAAGTCACACATCAAGCCCCACAACGTGCCACCGTGGCTGAAATGGTAGTGTTCATCGGGCATCGATTCATGCAAAAGCAATGGGGTCCCGGTGTAGTCGTCTACCAGCCAAAGTTTGCCTGAAGCCCAATTAAGCTGTGCGTATCGATCGTACTTGGCCGAGTAAAGGAATTTCCGCCCTCTGCTGCCGATCTCTTTGATTAATGCGTTGACAATATCAATCCTATGTTGAGAGTGGAACGGAGTTTCGCTTGGTGCTGGTTTCGACTGCCCAACCTTGCGTACCCTAGCAATCTTCAAATAATCGAAAAAGGTCATATCCGGGTCACAGTCACTAAAGCTAAGGTATGCATCATATTTGGCTGCTCCAGATGATTTCGCTGTTTTCAATATTGAATAATCAGGAAATTCGTCAAAGTATCCGGGATATGAAATTTCATATAAATTCAGTGCCTCATTCATACTGGTTATCCTCCCAATCGTCATCGTAATCGTAATCGTCAAATAATGGGCCATCATCTTCGTCAATATCCAGCGACTCGTATTCCTCATCCTCACAAATCATGCGTGCATCCGCCCATTCTGCGCCGCATCTGCTGCATACCAGGTCGCCGCCGCAAGTTGTTGGAGGCATAGGGTTATCGCAATATTTGCATTCAGCGTGCATCGCTTATCAGCTCCTTTTTAGGGGAGAGGGTGGTTAACCCTCCCTCAGTCCTGAAATCCTACAACTCCGGGGAACTCTGACATACCGCGAATCATTTCTCGCAATGTCATGCCGCCCTCATCCGCCCACTCCAGCTTTTTGTCCATTGGGAAATCAGATACCTTGTAATCCTTCCATTCAACCTCGGGGATGTTGTGATAATTGCGGTACCATACTGCTAATGCTTCATTAGGCTCATGCCCTACTACAATTTCTGTCCGATCCGGTCCGATGGCTACGGCGTGAAGTTCAACCTTCTTCAAAAACTCAGTAGCAAAGCCACCGCTCTTTCCTTCCAACAGCACCACTTCTGATCCGCACAGGTCCCACGGCTCCGATTTCACCGTCCAAACTTTATCCTTATTTTCTTCCTTACGTGCTTCGTAGCAGGAATGCATGATTACCTTGTCTTCCGGTTGTAGTCCTGATTTCTTAAACTTTGGTTGTTTTGCCATGTCATTTATCTCTCCTTTGTAGGTTAGTTGGTTCTCATTACCTCGTGCGGAAGTAGCTTGTCCTTAATCACTCCGTTAGCATCTGTACGATCATACAAAACTACGTACCGATGTTGGGTATCGCTAGTGCCTTTTATTATCTGCGGCAAACCCAGGCAAACGCCTTTTCCCCACGCCCTGAATCTTCAAGCACATAAGCCACACCTTTGGTCACATAAATGCTGGGACATACCCTGAGTGTTCCGAAAGCCGTGGGAATGGAATGATATTGTGCCATCTCAGAATCTGGGCATACATGCAATTTCAGGCGCTCAATTTTGCATTCCTTGTCTTTAAGAAGCAGATGCTGGAGTGCACTGTTAATCATATCCACGGTACGTGGGTGAATCGGACTCGCGGTACACTGGTTCATATCAACGGTACCTCCTTCCTAAAGTAGCTGTAACTGCCCGAATTGCCCGGCTGCTATCGGATTAATCCTCCTTTAACTACCGTTTTATAATATAAAGAGATCGTATGTTCTGTTTTTAAACCGTGAGTATCCTCTCTGGAGCCTACTGCTTCCCCAAAGTTCAATCTTTCTGATGATTCTTTAATTACGACAAGCAGTTCACTACGCGAGTAGTACCCTTCTTTTTGTGCAGCAGCTCCAGCTGCTCAGGTGTAGCACGAAGCACTAACCAGTTCTCAGGAGTAAGACGGTGCAGGCTGATCACTTGCTTTTGCCGCCGTGTTGGACGAAATCCCCGGTTCTTTTTCGATTCTTTGACAGTTTTCATAGTTAGCCTGACTCCCCTTCAGTTAGTTAAAGTGACAAGTTACCCCTTATGTTCTATTAGATTTTCCTTATCGATAAACTTGCTTGTTCCTGATTTTCTAGTTGTTTCTTCTCATATTCCTCTGCTTCAGCCAGAAGCTTGGCAAACACCTCATCTTGCACAGAAATTTCTTCAGCAGTAAGTGGTTGATTTGACGGAGTACAAATTTCAATCTGCGGCTTTTTGCTTTTTCCGCTATCGTTTCGCCCTCCCCCGGATCTCTTTGCTGATGCCTTGGCATCCTTTATTTCCTGAGCTTTCCGCATCATTTCAGCCATTTCTTCCGGAGTAGGAGGATCTTCACTGCCATCATCGACAGATATCGGAATCTGCTGCTTTCCACTTCTACTGGTATTTCTCCCCGATCCCTTAGGAGTCTTGGGTTTCCCTGGAGAAATAAAAGATGCGTCCGTCTTCTCGGTTTGTGGGCTAGTCGTGCCACCACGATGTTGATAGCCATTTAAAATGCCTCGTATATAGGACAGGTTCTGTTTTTCCGGCCCACCTCGATAAGCCGCCCTCATTGCTGCATGCAGCCATGCCCCTCCGAAGTCGTCAAACAGTGATTTCAAATCCTCTTCGTCAAACGGGGCAACCTTTTTACCTGCCAGAAAGTTATTTGAGTAATTGATCATGGCACTTTGGAATGAATCAGCATCTTCTAGCAAATCTAGAGGTTCCCTTGTAGTTATTGTTGTAGTAGTAGTTCTTTTAAAAGATTTAAAGATAGCTTTAATACTAGCTTTAGAAACGCTGAACCCGTTGATATGACTAGGATAATCGCGCCTGACGTTTCCCTTTTTGGGAAGTGTGCGTTTCCCCTTTTGGGAAATGAATGATTCCTTCTTTGGGAACTCGTTTCCCTTTTCGGGAACCGGAGGATTCCCCATTCCGGAACTCGGTTCCCCTTTTGGGATAACACTTCCCTTTTCGGGAACTGGATTCCCATTTGAGGCACCCGTTTCCTCTTCCGGGGACTCATTTCCCTTTTTAGGAATCGAAGGCTTCAATAAATTGGGTGAAGGCCGGGCAAGATTCATATTAATCAGTTCTTTGAATTTCTTTGCAGAACTGGACACTGTATCAATTTCCCATTGGTCATAGTGCTTATTGACTTGGAAAATATTCATAAGTTGATCCCATAGGATGACATTTCCGGCGACTAATCCGTCTAATACTTGACGGATGTGGTTACTACCGATACCTGCTTCTTGAAAATTCTTCAATTCCGGAATGATTGCCGATGGCTTCCCGCATCCCCAGCTCAAGGTCAGAATAAAATCAATGACATTCCTCTGGCGCTGAGAAAACTTCCGCCGGATCAGCTCTCGGTGTATTTCGTGCGATATTCTGATGTGTGCATCCGTTGGCTGAGGATTAACACTGGAATCCACGGCATCCCCTCCTGTATCCTTTTACGCTTAGATCGCTCTGAAACGTTTTGTCCGCTCTTGCCATTCCCGATTCAACCCGCAGCCTTTCGCAGGGATCTCATAGTGCCTACGCCCACAGACAAACGAAACGTATTTACCTGTCGCCTGCTCGTAATACATCCCATTTAGGACAACGGGTTTTGGGTCTTGTTGAACATCGATCAAATCAAACAGGTCTACTTGCTCAACATGTTCCAAGGCTCAGCCCTCCTCACACTTCACACTGGACGCAAAATTGCGCTAAGTGGCAGTGTTGCGCCATGCAAAGTTCTATGAGATAATCAATCCGCTAGTTGGACCCGGTACATGAGCATTCGCAGTGCTTATGTACCTTTTTTCATGTTCACATCGCATAATGTTCTTCACCAACACCTGATGCTGCAGCGGACTACGTTCAAACCAGATCGTTGCTAGTAGTGGCAATGTCATGTCTTCCCCCAATGCTTTCTCACCTCCCTTTAGCTTCCTAGTTCTGAGCGCAACTTTGCGTTCATCCTGCAATAATGATGAGATCGCTTAACGAAAGACTGCGTTCAGTCCGCTTGACGCATAGAATCGTTCAGTAAATGAGGGTATTACTACTGAGCGCAAAACCGCGTTAAGCTAACGGTCTCCAGCATTCTACATATTGCAGCGCCCTCTCCAAGTCTCCTTTGCGGATATCCCTGTAGCTGGTAACCTCAAATTCGGCATAGATTGACCGGTACAATTGTCTAAAAACCCCTGGACGCTGGCTTGGTTGATTAGCCATCAAAATGACCCTGCGTCTAATAGCAGCATGCAACATCTTCTGTTCACACGTTATGAGAGTGATCTCTTTGGTTACGTGGTTCAGTTGCTGCTCTACTTCCTTTACGCGTTCCTTCATTTGAGTAAATGCCACTTCACTTATAACCAAAGGATTTGATTGTGCCGAAGCAAGCAATCCCTGTAACTGGATTTCCATTTGATTAAAGGCGGCAATATAGTCTTCTTTGAACCTCGCAGCTTCCCTACCCGTAAAACCTGTAATCAGAAATACAAATCCATCACGAGTCACCTTGTAATACGGATTCTTTCTTCCCGATTTGTCCATGTACTCGCTTAGCGCAAAATTGCGTTCAGTAAATTCAGCACTGCATTCGAGCGTTTTAATACTTCTTAAAATATCCGCATGACGCTTACCAAACTTGTCCGCAATACTTCGACTGTCTGTCATGGCTTGTCCATTTTCAACATAGACAAAATTTCTATCTTCTTCTAGGACTGAGGAAGCTTTTCTATTACTTATTTCCACTTTATGGATAACGTCTTTCAGCATCTTCACATCCTTTCGTAATACATACATTTTTTGATTCTACCTGGTCCTCATAGAACCATTAGGTATTATGCCAAGGGGCGTTCAAGCAGCCTGCGCTTTACCAACTCCATAATTTGATTGGCTCGGGAAATACACTAACCTTCAATTATAAACAAATCAATAACCTTATCGGAAACAGTCCAATTCTCGTTGTTGATCCGTTCTGTTGTTTCCCATGTTCGCTCCTCATTAGGTGAATTTGCAGCCGTCTGGCTATCCATCCTTCTCCCTCCTCTCCATTAGCCATCTTGTAATGTAGCTCTAATCTGTTTATTTACATATCATAGGGAGTGGGATTTCTTTTCCTCTATGGCGGATTCCGCGACCATCCCGGATAAATCGTCCGGTAGGTTTCAACCAGCCCCGCAGCCGGTCCAAGACGCTCTCAGCGCTCATCAGGCGGATTATGATTTTATTTTTGCCATGGCTGATTCTGCCGACGCCAATAACTCCTTACAAGCCTCCACAGCTACATCACTACGCCATTTTTGAATGTCTCTTAGAAGAATGTAACCATCCAACGCTGACTCAAGAGCATATTTTTCTTTAGCGGTGAATTTCATTTGTTCATTTCCTCCTTTAGAGGGGCCGTAGCCCCGTAATAGTCAATTAATCCACTGGAGCCATCATCAGGCAGGCAGATTCTCGTCAACAAATTCAGAGAGATTATCGACGAGCCGGAGTGCTTCCTCAGCTCTTGCAATCCAATTTTTCGCATACGGCTCTTTATCGATTGTTTCTTTAATCTGCAAATTCAGCAGTTTGGAAACAAATTCAATCGCTTCCTGGGCTTCCTCTTTTGAGTTAATCAAGCTTGAACGCATGGCCTTGCGAATTAATTCTTCCATAAGTATCCTCCAAGGTTAAAGCCCTCCGGCTGTAGGATGTGGGGCTGTAGCCCCTAACACTGCTAGTTGGCTTGACCTTCGCCTTCCCCTAAGAGTTCTGAAGAGCTAGCCCTCACGCCTCACAGGGATCGCATCGGCCCATTCCCATGCTTCCGATTGCTCCGGATCTGGAGTCCGTTCGTAAATGTTATGGTAATCTGCTTCAGCCATAGCCTCCACACGGTACTCCATCCGTCTTCCAATCGGATCTTTACCTCTGAAGTAGAGATGCTTCCTGTCGTCCGACGCTACCTTCACAATCGCTGAGATGTGCAGCCAGTCCTGCAGGTATTCTGCAGCAGCTCTGCCAGTGATCACTGGCAATGAACTCATAGCCCCCATATATGTACTCCTTTCGTTGTTAGCAGATCCTAATTATTCTTTCACGAGTGTTTCCTCTTAAATCTTTGTAATGGCAGTTAGTCAAATGATCTTTCATATAGATTGGCAGCTTCCTTGACAGTCTTGAAATCAAATTCATGATACACTGCACGAGTTACTTCTCTAATCTGTTCCTTCGCCCACCCTTTACGCTCCAGAGCTGCCAAGATGTATCCCAGACATGCATTATTACTCCACTGTTCCATTACGCATCCTCCTTTGATTTTTGGATCGATAAGTTCCTCATGAGTCTGGTTAATAAAAAACCAAACTGCCCTTAACCAGCTCTTCTATCTCGCTAACTCTCGTGCCCTTTCATCACTCAAAAAGATATAGGGATAGTCATCAGATACCACCCTGAACCCTGGATAACCCAGTGCAAAATACGCTTCAAGCTCCCGCGCAAATGCCTCAGAATCAACCGACTTCAAGGCCCAAATCCGTTCTCCAACCATACTTTTGGTTAATGGCTTATCGTTTACTAAGGACTTCAAATCCACATCCCCGTTCTCTTAATTGGGCTTAACGCACTTTTGCGTTGAGTGTATTTAAAAAGTTTGATCTACTCGGCTATGGCTACTACTCATGAGATGTATATTTTCAAATCACTAAACTAAATGTCCTAAAATATGCTAAAATATCAAGATACACACTTTTTATTTGGAGGGATTTATTTGACTAACAGAATTGAAACCATCAATGATTACGTAGATCGTTTTTGGGTAAAAGTTTTAAATGCTTACAGCGGCTTCACTAATTTAGATGAAAATGGGAAGCCCTATTACAGCAACTACAATGACCGTTACCGTCAATCTTCAATTGCCTATTTAACAGAAGCATTTACTCTCATTGAACATGCAGATTCATTTTACAGAAGTGACTTCAAACAAGGAGAACTTCCAGCATTTGAAGATATTGTTCATGAATTCTATTTGTTCAACACAAGCTTCCTAAATGAATTCAATACAAATACAACTGGTCAGATTTACATTGAACCTTTGATCGAGGCGTATAACGAATACTCGAAGTATAAATCTTAAATACTTTACGAATTCCCCTTCTCGGAATACGCAAGTAACATTGACAAAATAACTTGCAATTTGCCCTGAGCCTGAGCGATCTCTATATCTGTTTCTAAAACAAGAGCGTACACCATATTAGCAAAATCTTTCGGGTTCTCTGGCAAGTTCCATCCTGTAATCTCTTTGTGTAAATCTTTTGAAGAGTAGTTATGATTGTTATCAGTACTCATTTGAATTTTCCTCCTACATAATATTTTTGTTGATAATGAAGTGCGCTTCTCCTTGCTAGAGCTAAACGCAAAATTGCGTTTAGCTATTTGGATACGTCAGCCGCATCTCTCTATCCACTACCTCATCAGAGTTGATAGAGAGACAAGGCCGAAGCCTGTTCTCCTTAATCACTTATGGTTACTCGTTCCATGACCAATCGAAAGATATCTGCTGGGAGATCATTAATGACATTTTGGAAACGATCAAACTCCTTCTGGGCTTCCTGACGTTTGGGGTCTTCCGTCGATAGTTTCAGCAGATTTTTAAGCTGTATGTACCTATCAGCAAGTGCTTCTGCAAACTCTTGCTTATTTGTATCACTCATCTGAAAGTTCCTCATCAAGGAATAGTCATTATAGTCATTAGTGAAGAAATTCACCTTGGTTCACACTTTCTGATGTAAAATCATTGGATTCACATAGGTACATTCCCTGACAAGCCCTCTTTTTTTTAGTTCTAGTCCATGACCTTCCTCAAATAGCCGTTTCACCAATAGTGTGATGCATTTCTCATTGATACTTTGAAGCCGGGTTAACTGGTGTAAATACATAGTCTTGTCGTACACATCCGTGGAGCTCTTCAACTCGGTAATTTGTTCTCGTTTGATATGTAAGAGTTCGAGCTTTTTTAATTCAATTTCAAAATGTAAAGAAATGATCTCCTTTTCATTGGCAGGAACATCTGCGAATAGTGTGCGACGTCTCTGTTTGATTGCTTCGATTTGCTCTGACTTTTCCTCTAGGCGCTGTTGAATGGAAAGTAAATTCTTAAAATTCGCCATAATATCTCCCTCTCCAATAATTTATTATTTGCTGATTTAAAAAAGGAAAATTGTATAATTACTGCAATCCTGGTGTGTTTTGTGATTTTAACGAAAAACCCATAATCTGGTATGATATATGAGCTTGAGTAAAATTAAATCTAATTACATTGCGGTTTTCTTCTTCATTTCATCTAGTTTTTTGTTCCCCAGATACTTAAGAGCATTGATAATGTTAGCTTTAAGTAATGGCCCACCCGTTATTGTGACGGTATGTTGATTCTTCATGGCCATCACTATTCACCTCCTGGTTGAAGAACGTTGTCTTACCTGCTTATTTGGCTTAAGTGTAAATTTTCTCTTAAATCTGATCTTCAATTAAGTCCTGGTAAATCGAATGAGATAACGTACCTTACTTCCAAATCGTCAATGAAAGCTAACAATAGTGGATCGTTTAAATGGTCGAGACGATACGTGTCGATTATTCCAGACAGTAGTTTCGGTTCAAATCCAGCGTCGAAGCAGTTTTGTAATATGGTTTCTATGTTTTTAGTATCATCATTGAAAAGAGTGTTTTTTCTTTGTTCAATGTCTTCAAATTCATTTGACTTTTCTAAAGGCTGTTGGATATTAAGCAAGTTCTTAAAGCTTCCCATATACAACTACTCCTCAATTATTTATTCAAGCATTATTCTGTGTCAGGACTTGAGGCAAAGATACGCACTGAAGATCATAATAATCGCGGTATAACCCATGGCTATATAGGAGGAATATCTTCATAGAGTCTGCTATCCTCCGATATCAATTTGAATAAATCCGTTTTTGTTCAAGTTCATACCATGTTAGTGTTGACACTCTATTAACTAACGTTTTAAAGCAAATTGTACTTGGACAGAGGCCTGATGTATGATGTTCTTAAGCAATTCCCATAGCCGAATCCCCAATCACTGTTGTCGGTACAACTCGGCGGGTTTACATATTAGTACCTTTCAGTCTTCAGCCACTGATACAGATCTGATTTAAGGACGGTAACAGCCTCACCCTTTTGGCGGTTGCGGTTCAAGTGAGGGAATGTCGGATGCTTGGTGAGCTCATTCACTTTCGGGGGGCTGAAACCTAGTAGCTTCTGGATATGAACGGGCCGGAGTACTTCTGGATATTCTCCATTCAGGCGAAGCTCTGTGAGTTGCCGTTCCAGCTTTTCATTCTGTTCTGCCAAATCAGCAGCTAAGCGAAGGGCTTCAGCAAATGTTGAAGGTGTTTTTAATGCCTTTGCCATGACTAGATCACCTCTTTGGTAGCAGAGTGTTTGTTTAAAAGGCACGTTTCGTGCGGTTCAAGATCAAAAAAAATAGTTTGTACCGATTGTTTATAGTGCGCGGCAATCTTCACTTTAATTTCATCCCTTGGAACCCTTTGTGCGTTCTCATACATTTGGAGTGCACTTATGCTAATACCAATTGCACTCGCAGTTTCTTCTCTGGATGCTTCACCACGGAGTCGAATCAGTCTCTTTGCAATTAATTCTTTCATTCCTTTACACACCGCCTCTCTTAAAAAAGCCACGATTCGTGTTGTTGAAATAAATATACACCGCACGTTTTGTGCTGTCAACACGTTTTGTGTTCTTTATTAAAAAATAACACGTTATGTGTTATTGTATAGACGGGTGATGAAACGATGGCGACATTTGGTCAAAGATTACGTAAAATTCGTACGGATAATAATCTTACTCAAAAGGACTTTGGAGTCTTGTTCAAATTGAGTGAGAGTGCAATTGGTATGTATGAACGGGACGAAAGGGAGCCTCCTTTTAAATTCGCGAATGACATTGCGGATCGCTTCGATGTTGACACTGACTATCTCTTTGGCCGAACAGATATACCTAAGTCCAGGACTGTGAACTCTAAAAATCAAACTGAATTTGAAGCGTTTATCAATAATCCAGAGCACGGTATTTTCTTCAGAGATTATCTATCTGCACCGGAAGAGCGCCGTGAAGAAATGCGAGAAATTTTCAAGATACTTCAGGAGAAAGAGAAAGGCCGGAAGCCTGGAGATATTCAAGGTGAAGCTGACAGAAATACCTAAGCCAGAAATGGCTTTTCTTTTTAATCAAAACAAGAACATACGATCCCGTTTAGAGGTGAACAACATGATTATGAATTACAAGACTCCCCCACTCGAACAAAAGATAAATGAATTGTACAAAGGGCATCGGATCACAAAACCTGAGCATTTATCTGTCGAATCATTGGCAGCAAAATTCAATGTGTGGGTCCATTACCATAATAAAAAAAGCAAAGGAATTGAAGTTTCCCCAGACGTATACACCATATTCCTGGATAACCGCCTTCCTGAAGATAAACAGCGTCTTGAATTCCTTCATGAACTATGCCATATGCTCCGCCATGCTGGAAATCAAACAATAATGCCCGAGCTATTCACCAAAGCGCAGGAGAGTGAAGCAGACCGTTTTGTTTTCTACGCCGCCATCCCCTTCTTTATGCTTGAAAAGTTAAGGTTGTCATCCGTGAGAAGTGAAGCAATAGGATACATATCCCGGGAATTCAGTGTTCCGCTAGATTTTGCCAAGAAACGCTATGAAGAAATTGAAGATCGTGTTAGGCAAGGTGTATTTTTATCCGCCATTGAATCAGCAGGTATCACTCATGAAATCATTCGTGACTCCTCAGAAAGCTACACATCGAATCGAGCCAACTTACATATTCGTGCTTATTACAATTGGGATGGCGACTGTTCCCGGCCGCATACGCTTATCATCGAACAATCTGAAGGCTTTGATTGGGACAACCCTTTAGAGATTGAGGTTGATGGAAATTATGAAAGCTGCGAAATGCCATCTTATATGTCCCATGATTCAGCAACTATACTTTCCGGCGATCTCTCTATCCATGCCGATCGCAAAGGCTTCGTTGCTATAAACTTATCGCGCGTGGCATGGCGACACGGCAAATTGTCGACACGGCTATATTTATCAATGGAAGCCATTGACGATACTTTGAACTTCTAAAATCTTGAAGGGAGTGATGCACATAAAAATATACTGATGAAAAATTCATAGTGGGAGGAACTCATGAAAGGAAAGGTATTTAAGCGAGGAAAAACATGGACTTATGTCGTTGATCTTCCATTGGATCAAGGGACAGGAAAAAGAATGCAAAAAAAGAAAGGAGGCTTTCCTACACAAAAAGAAGCCGATCGGGCATTGGTAGCGCTTCTGTCCAGTGTGCATAAAGGCGAATATATCCCTGAGAACAACATGACAATTGCAGCCTTTTTCGAGATATGGCTAAAAGAATATGCCCTGCAGAAATATAAAGCCACAGTTTACGATGTTGAAGAATCGATTATTAATAGCCGAATTATCCCGGTTATCGGAAGGCAAAAACTGCAGCAACTCAAACCCTTGACCATCAACAGATTTTACAATGGACTACTTGAAAAGTACTCTCCGGATTACGTGCGCCATATCCACGCTATCCTGCGTAAGGCATTCAGACAAGCTGTGAAGTGGGAAATGATTGCTTCGAACCCTTTGGACAAGGTAGAAGCTCCTAAGCTGCGGAGAAAGGAGATGAAGACCTGGAGCATGGAGCAGTGTCTGCACTTTTTGGATACCGCTGAAGGCCATGTTCATCATATTGTTTATTCCCTGGCTATTCATACAGGCATGCGTAAAGGAGAAGTCCTTGGGCTAAGGTGGGGAGACATCGATTGGGAAGGCAAGAGCCTGATGATTCAACAAACGGTGAACTGGACACCCTCCAAAGGCATTATCATTCAAGATACCAAAACTTCAAGTTCAGCTCGTAGAATTCCTATTGGCAATATGCTTATCGCTGACCTAAAGCATCGTCAGCAGATGATTGAAATTGACAAACAAAACATTGGGGTAGGCAACTATAAGGATCATGATCTTGTATGCTGCTATGCTAATGGCGAGCCCATTAAGCCGCGACGAGTTACAGAAACGTTCGCATTCTTAACAGGAAAGTCAGAGCTACCCAAGATTCGTTTCCATGATCTTAGGCATTCACATGCTTCCATGTTATTGAACAATGGAATAAATGCCAAAATCGGCGCCGAGCGTCTTGGACACAGCAGTGTTCAGATCTATCTGGATCGTTACTCTCACCTACTCCCTGATATGCAGAGAGATGCTGCTGATCTGATCGATTCCAAGATGACATTGAGTAAGAATCCTGAGGATCTTTCAACGCCGTGACCAAAATGTGACCATCTGCCTTTTCAGCAGATTCCCGGAAGACTTTTCATTCTCACTTTATCTGCCTACATACAGTAAAAAACCCTTACAGGGTAAGGGTTTTAGTGAAGTGGGCCCTACAGGACTCGAACCTGTGACCAATCGGTTATGAGCCGACCGCTCTAACCAACTGAGCTAAGGGCCCGGATCTAAAGTATCCGTATGATATACAATGGCTGTAGGAAATAAATTGGTTGCGGGGGCAGGATTTGAACCTGCGGCCTTCGGGTTATGAGCCCGACGAGCTACCGGGCTGCTCCACCCCGCGTCAGTAATCATATTCAAACAGCGACAATAGTTAATATACAATATACCAGGCACTAAAGTCAAGGATGATTTTGTTAATTTATTCAGGGCAGGAAACGCACCCCGTAGCGGCCCTTGCGGGAGCGATAAATTTCCACAAATCGCGGATCATGATAGCCGTAAATCCAACCGTCCTGCTCCAGCCTCTTGGCCAGGCAGCCTGCTTGAAATCTCGTCCTGAACAGCTTCGCGAAGTATATCCAGTTCATGATGCCTTCTTCTCCTTTGTTACGATAATGGATGTCTTCCTTCCCTGAAGTTATCATGCCCAGTTTTTAAAATATAAGCCGCCGAATACGGTATCCGCCAATAAAAAAACAGCAAGGCCCTCACCTTGCGGTGAGGGCCTGAAAAACATTGCCGGATAACCCCGGCTAACATTCCGGATACAATTCTGCTACACGCCGAACGAGGCCGGATCTTTGCGCCAGGACTGCAGCAGCGCTACATCGGTTTCAGCGATTGTGCCTTGACTCAGTGCTACATCAATCAATGTGCTGTAGTTGGACAAGCTCTGCAGCGGCACACCTGCTGCCGCAAATGCCTCAGTGGCCCGGTCCAGCTCATAGCTGAAGATGGCCAGTACGGCCAGCACCTCTCCTCCGGCCTCCTGTACCGCCTGCGCCGCCTTAATGGAGCTGCCGCCGGTAGAAATCAGGTCCTCAATCACAACGACCTTCTGTCCGGGAGAGATAATGCCTTCGATCTGGTTCTGCTTGCCGTGGCCTTTGGCTTTGTCGCGAATATATGCCATCGGCAGATCCAGCTTGTCGGCCACCCAGGCCGCATGCGGAATACCCGCAGTGGCTGTGCCCGCAATCACTTCAGCGTCCGGGTAGCTGGCTCTGATCAGCTCTGCGAAGCCAGCGGCAATGTAGCCGCGCACTGCCGGGAAAGATAAGGTCAGGCGATTGTCGCAATAGATGGGCGACTTGATGCCGGAGGTCCAGGTAAAAGGCTCCTGCGGACGCAGCGCCACTGCCCCAATCTCCAGCAGATAGCTGGCGACTTGCTGGCTTGTATTCGATAATGTGCTCATGCTTGAGTCATCTCCTCAATAATAGATAGTGCGGCTGCGCGCGGATCCGCCGCAGCCGTAATAGGCCGGCCCACTACAAGGTAGTGGCTGCCTTGCCGGATAGCTTGTCCCGGCGTCATCACCCGGGACTGATCGTCCAGGGAAGACCCTGCCGGACGAATGCCCGGGGTAACCGTGCGGAACTCCGGTCCGCACGCTGCAGAGATCGCTGCCGACTCCTGCGGTGAAGCTACCACGCCGTGCAGGCCGGCCTCAGCCGCCAGCTTGGCGTAACGCACCACGGTGTCCGCTACATTCCCGGCAATGCCAATCTCGCTGTTCATCACTGCCTGACTGGTGCTGGTGAGCTGTGTCACTGCGATAATCAGCGGCATTCTCAGCGACGGGTGCAGGCTGACCGCCTGGGCAGCCCCGTCCAGGGCTGCAGCCATCATGGCCGAGCCGCCGGAGGCGTGTACGTTGAACATATCCACACCGAGCATCGTAAGGCTCTCCGCCCCACCCCGCACCGTATTGGGGATATCATGCATTTTGACATCGACGAACACGGAATAACCGCGGGCCTTCAGTTCTCTGATGAAGTCTGGTCCGGCTGCATAGAACAACTGCATCCCAACCTTCATGTAACAAGGAATGCCTTCCAGCTTCTCAATGAGCAGCCTCGCTTGCGCTGCATCAGGATAATCCAGGGCAATCATCAGCCGCCCAGCCATTTCATCCCGTCTGGTAATTTCTCCGATATTCTCGTGTTCAAGCTGCTGTGAGTCCATTTGTTTCACGTACGGTTCAGCTCCTTTGGTCATTTTTTAACGGTTACCGGGTCCCCGGGCATAGCGGAACGGTCTGCGATAACGCAAACCGTTCCTGTGGCATGCCCGAAAGGGCTGCTCATACATCTATAGGTTATTGTCCGACAAAAGCTGGCATGGACTGCGACGAGAAGTTGATCGTCTGCAGCATGATCAGCAGCGCCGTTACTGTATCCAGTGAGGTCATACATACGACACCGTTCTCTACCGCTTCGCGGCGGATGCGGAAACCGTCGCGCTCCGGCGTTTTGCCTTTAGTCAGCGTATTGAAGACAAAGTTGGCCTGACCACCGCGGATCAGATCAAGGATCGTCGGCTCTCCTTCATCCAGCTTGTTGACATTCATCACGTTCAGGCCTGCCTGTTCAAGGGCTTGCGCCGTACCGCCGGTGGCAATGATTTTGTAGCCCATGGCGTGGAAGCCCTTCATCAGCTCAACTGCCTCAGCTTTGTCTTTGTCTGCTACCGTAACGATGATTGCTCCGGTTGCCGGAATTTTCATGCCTGCTCCGATCAGACCTTTATAGAGCGCTTTGGCATACAGCTTGTCGCGGCCCATGACTTCGCCGGTCGATTTCATTTCCGGTCCTAAGGTAGGCTCCACTCTGCGCAGCTTGGCAAAAGAGAACACCGGCACTTTTACCGACACATAGTCGCTTTCCGGCCAGAGGCCTTCGGTGTAGCCATCGTCTTTCAGCTTGCTGCCGAGAATGATCTTGGTAGCAAGATGGGCCATAGGAATGCCGGTTACCTTGCTCAGGAAAGGAACCGTACGCGAAGAGCGCGGATTCACTTCGATCACATATACTTCATTCTGGTAAATGACGAACTGGATGTTGACAAGGCCAATCGTTTTCAGTTCCTTTGCAATCTTGATGGTGATTTCGCTTATTTTCTGCTTCAGGCCTTCATCCAGATATTGCGGCGGGTAGACAGCGATGGAGTCACCGGAGTGGACACCCGCACGTTCTACATGCTCCATAATACCAGGGATGACTACGGTCTCGCCGTCGCAAATCGCGTCAACTTCGACCTCTTTGCCCAGCATGTAGCGGTCGATCAGCACCGGATGCTCCGGATTCACCTTCACCGCTTCAACCATGTAGCTCAGCAATTCCGCATCGTTGTAGACAATCTCCATTGCACGGCCGCCCAGTACATAGGAAGGACGTACAAGTACCGGATATCCCAGCGATTGAGCTGTTTCTACGGCTTGACTCACATCGGTTACCGTCTTGCCTTTAGGTTGTGCAATATTCAGACGGGCCAGAAGCGCTTCGAATTTCTTGCGGTTTTCAGCTTCGTCGATGCTTTCCAGACTGGTGCCGAGAATATTTACACCGGCTGCAGCCAGCGGCGCAGCAAGGTTAATGGCAGTTTGTCCTCCGAACTGGACGATAACGCCAATCGGATTCTCCTGGGTGATGACATTCATGACATCCTCGAAGAACAACGGTTCAAAATAGAGCCGGTCCGAGGTGTTGAAGTCGGTCGATACTGTTTCAGGGTTGTTGTTGATGATTACAGCTTCATAGCCGGCTTTCTGGATCGCCCAGACCGCATGTACGGTACTATAATCGAATTCAATCCCCTGACCGATCCGGATAGGTCCGGACCCGAGCACGATAACCTTCTGCTTGTCGGAATGGATAACCTCATTCTCCGTCTCATAAGTGGAGTAGTAGTAAGGTGTGGAGGCTTCGAACTCAGCCGCGCATGTATCTACCATCTTGAAGACTGGAGTTAGTCCCTGCGCAAGGCGCATAGCACGAACATCCACTTCCTTCGTCTGAGCTCCGCCCGGACGTCCTTCCGCCCGGATCTCGGCAATTGCCCGGTCAGTGAACCCTTTGCGTTTCGCTTGATACAAGGTTTCGGCACTCAGCGTCTCTTCGCTGCGCAGCACATCCTCGAAGTTCACCAGGCCTTCAATCTTGGACAGGAACCACCAATCAATGCTGGTGATATCCTGAATCTCCTGCAGGCCGTAGCCGCGGCGGAACGCTTCCGCGATCAGGAACAGCCGCTCGTCATCCGCTTTGGCGAGACGACCCCGCAGCACGCTGTCTTCCAGCTGCTCTGCGCCCGGCAGGCGGAAACGGTGGACACCGATTTCCAGGGAACGGACTGCTTTATGAATCGACTCTTCAAAGGTACGGCCAATCGCCATGACTTCGCCGGTTGCTTTCATTTGCGTGCCCAGTTTACGGTTCGCCGATGTGAACTTGTCAAACGGCCAACGCGGAATTTTGCTGACGATATAGTCCAGTGTCGGCTCGAAGCAGGCGTATGTCTGTCCTGTAACCGGGTTAACAATTTCATCCAGGGTGTAGCCGAGAGCGATTTTGGCTGCCATTTTGGCAATCGGGTAACCGGTCGCCTTCGACGCCAGCGCCGAGGAGCGGCTGACCCGGGGATTTACTTCAATGACATAATATTGATAGCTTTGCGGATCAAGCGCGAACTGCACGTTGCAGCCGCCTTCGATATTCAGCGCGCGGATGATCTTAAGTGACGCGCTGCGCAGCATTTGGTATTCGCGGTCGGACAACGTCTGGCTTGGTGCCACAACGATACTGTCGCCTGTATGTACGCCGACAGGATCAAAGTTCTCCATGTTGCAGACAACGATACAGTTGTCGTTCGCGTCCCGCATAACCTCATATTCAACTTCCTTCATACCGGCGATGCTTTTCTCCACCAGACATTGACCGATCGGGCTGTAACGGATACCCGCTTTGACGGTTTCACGCAGCTCTTCCTCGTTGTCGCAAATGCCGCCGCCGGTTCCACCGAGCGTATAGGCCGGACGAACGATTAGCGGGTAGCCGATTCCTGCGGCAAAACCCATCGCTTCTTCCACAGTCGTGATAATTGTGCTCTCTGGTACCGGCTGATCCAGCTCGCGCATCAGCTCGCGGAACAAATCCCGGTCTTCTGCTTTCTCGATGGATTCCAGCTGTGTGCCCAGCAGCTTCACATTCTCCGACTGCAGCACACCTGCTCGGGCCAGTTCCACGGCCATGTTCAGGCCGGTCTGTCCGCCCAGTGTCGGCAGCAGGCCATCCGGGCGTTCCTGGCGGATAATCGCCGTAACAAACTCAAGTGTAATCGGCTCGATGTATACCTTGTCGGCCATATTGGTATCGGTCATGATCGTGGCCGGGTTGCTGTTGATCAGCACAACCTCCACGCCTTCTTCTTTGAGCGCCTGGCAGGCCTGTGTTCCTGCATAGTCAAACTCGGCAGCCTGGCCGATGACAATCGGGCCGGAACCGATGACGAGAATCTTTTTAAGTTTATCGTTCTTTGGCATGTTATAGAGCTCCTTTCACGGCTTCAAGCTGTGCTTTGGGTTGTGGTGCCGTGATTCTGGCATTTGCGGCAAGCTGGGCCTGGCGTGAGCCTGCTGGCGTCTTCGCTTTGTGATCAGCAATCATTTCCAGGAAACGGTCGAACAAATAGCTGCTGTCATGCGGTCCCGGCGCCGCTTCCGGATGGTACTGCACCGAAAATGCGGGGTAGCGGGTATGTTTGAGTCCTTCGACTGTCTTGTCATTGTTGTTGATATGCGTAACCTCAAGCTCGGTATTGACAACTGAATCCTCGTTTACTGTGTAGCCATGGTTCTGCGAGGTAATGAAGCAGCGTCCGCTCTCCAGCTCCTTAACCGGGTGGTTCCCGCCGCGGTGGCCGAATTTAAGCTTCTCTGTGTCGGCGCCGCAAGCCAGGGCGAACAATTGGTGACCCAGGCAGATGCCGAAGATCGGGTATTCGCCGAGCAGCTCGGAGATCGTGTTGACGGCATACGGCACGTCTTTAGGGTCCCCAGGACCGTTGGAGAGCTGAATGCCATCCGGGTTCAGGCGGCGGATCTCATCTGCAGTCACATCATGCGGCACGACTACAACATCACAGCCGCGGCTGTTCAGTTCGCGCAGGATACCGGTCTTCGCGCCGTAATCGACCAGCACGATCCGTTCTTTGTTCCCCGGACTGCTGTACGTTTTGGTAGTAGATGTCCGGGCTACCTGATTGCGCAGCTCCTCAATGGTCGTGTCGCCCATCATTTCCATGAGCTCTTCCACACGTTTGTTGGAAGTGGTTAGAATGGCCTTCATCGTGCCGTGGTGGCGGATAATGCGGGTCAGCATCCGCGTGTCGATCTCGCTGATTCCGGGAATGCCATATTCCTTCAGCAGGTCATCCACGCTGTATTCGGCGCGCCAGTTGCTTGGCACTTCCTCATGGCGGCGTACAACAAAGCCGTGTACAAAAGGACGCACAGATTCGAAATCATCACGGGTAATGCCGTAATTTCCGATCAGCGGATAAGTCATGGTGACGATTTGCCCGCAGTACGAAGGGTCCGACAGCACCTCCTGATATCCCGTAATTCCTGTGTTAAAAACAACCTCGCCCGTCTTTTCGCCTTCAGCGCCAAATGCGGTGCCTGTAAACAGCGTTCCGTCCTGTAGCAGCAATCTCGCCTGCATTCCCATCCACTCCTTCTTGTTTCTGTAGTCTGATTCTATGCCTTGCATCATTAGCGGAGTGTAACGCGCCAAAATGCCGCCGCATGTTCACCTTGCCCCATACAGCCGGCATCTTCGCTCCACCAGTTCATTAATTAGCTTTAGTCCATACCGCTGTGCCGTCTACCCATGTCATAACCGGCCAGCCTTTAAGCTTCCATCCGGCAAAAGGAGTATTGCGTCCTTTGCTGGCAAATGAAGCCGGATCTACTTCCTGTTCCTCCTTAAGGTCGATCAGCGTCAAATCGGCAGTCGCCCCAACCGTGAGATGGCCTGTATTCAGCCGGAACACCCGGGCCGGATCAGCGGTCATCCGCTGCACCAGCAGGGACAGGTCCCATTTGCCGGTTGCCACAAAAGCGGTGTAGAGCAGCGGGAATGCTGTCTCAAATCCGACAATGCCAAACGGTGCAAGCTGCATGCCTTTCGCTTTCTCTTCCTCGCTGTGCGGTGCATGATCGGTCACGATGATATCCAGCGTCCCGTCGAGCAGACCCTCGATGCAGGCTTCCACGTCGCGGCGCGAACGCAGCGGCGGGTTCATTTTCCAATTGGCATCCATGCCCGGAATGTCTTCCTCCGACAGCAGCAGATGATGCGGGCATACCTCCGCGGTCACCTTGATGCCGATTTGCTTGGCCTGGCGGATCAGCCGCACCGATTGTTCCGTGCTGACGTGGCAGACATGATAGTGAACACCGGTTGCTTCAGCCAGCAGAATATCGCGTCCGACATGGATCGCTTCCGACTCGTTCGGAATACCTTTGAGGCCATGCGCGGTTGCGAACTTGCCTTCGTTGACCGCACAGCCCTCAACCAGCGAATCGTCCTCGCAATGCGCGATTACAGGCATATCCAGCCCGGCAGCCAATTTCATGGCATCCTTCATCATCTGGGCAGTCTGTACGCCTACTCCGTCGTCCGTGAAACCAATGGCTCCAGCTTCCTTAAGTGCGGCAAAATCGGTCAGCTCGCGTCCCAGCTCATTTTTCGTGATCGCCGCATAAGGGAGCACCTTCACCAGTCCGGCTTCGCGCGCTTTATCCTTCACAAACTGTACGATTTCCGGGCTGTCCGTTACCGGGCGTGTATTCGGCATGCAGGCGATAGTAGTAAATCCGCCCTTGGCAGCCGAACGTGCTCCGGTTTCTACCGTTTCTTTATGCTCAAAGCCAGGCTCGCGGAGATGCACATGCATATCAATCAGTCCCGGGATCAGCAGTTTGCCTTCGGCTTCTATGATTTCAGCGGATTCGTCGAGCGCATCCAGATTACTCTCAATTGCGGAAATTACGCCGTCCTGAACTACGATATGTCTAGTCTCTAACTCGCCTTCCTGGTTGAGCACGCTGGCGTTTCTAATGATCACGGTTATGATTCTCCTTTTACCTGCAGGCCGCAGCCGCAAGCTCTCTGATTATTATATAATAAAAATTCATCTTTGTGTATATTTATTAGTGTATTTATGTCAGCTTTTTTTAACTTGGAGAGTTGCTATTGAAGGGCTCTCTCCATTACAGCCATCCGCACAGGCACGCCGTTGGACATCTGCGGGAAAATCCGCGATTGGCTGCTTTCGACCACTGCGTCATCAATCTCTACGTTGCGGTTCACCGGAGCCGGATGCATAATGATCGTGTTCTTATCGAGCCGCGCCGCCCGTTCTTCCGTCAATCCATACTGTTTCCGGTATTCCTCGGCAGACAGCAGTATGCCGGATGCATGGCGCTCAAGCTGAACCCGCAGCATCATGACTACATCAGCCTTAAGCGCTTCTTCCATACTCACATAAGGAGCGTAGGCAGCAAGTTCCGGCGCCTGCATATTCTCCGGTGCGCAGAACTGCACTTTGGCCCCCATCTTTGTCAGTCCCCAGAGGTTCGAGCGTGCAACCCGGCTATGCATAATATCCCCTATAATCGAAACTTTGAGGCCCTTCAGCCCGCCAAAATTTTTGCTCATTGTGTACAGGTCCAGCAGTGCTTGTGTCGGATGCTCGTTATTACCGTCTCCGGCATTGATCAGCGGAATGGACACCTTCTCGGCCAGCTGCTGCAGCACGCCCGCAGGCTTCAAACGCACAACTCCGGCATCGATCCCCATTGATTCCAGTGTGCGTACTGTATCGTAGATCGACTCGCCTTTTTCTACACTGGAAGCCGCAGCCGTGAAATTCAGCACCTGAACGCCAAGGCGTTTCTCGGCCATTTCGAAGGAAAAGCGGGTGCGCGTGCTGTTCTCAAAAAACATGTTGGCAACAAAATGTGATCTCAGTACCGGGGTCAGCTTCTCGGCCTGATTGTCCCAGTACGCTGTTCTCTCCAATAGCTCACGGATTTCCGAGCTGTCCAGCTCTTTAATCCCCAGCAGACTGCGTTCCTTCACCTTGGTTGCCGTCATCATTGTTATCGTTCCTCCCGGTTTGAAATAATGTAAACTTCATCCTTGCCGTCGAATTCGGTCAGCGCCACTTCGATCTGCTCATGCCTGGAGGTAGGTACGTTCTTGCCGATGTAGTCCGGACGGATCGGAAGCTCCCGGTGTCCACGGTCAGCCAGTACAGCGAGTTGGATCATCCTTGGCCGTCCGCAATCCATCAGGGCATCCATCGCCGCGCGGATCGTGCGACCGGTGTAGAGCACATCGTCAAACAAAATCACTTTTTTGTCGTGGATGCCGCTGCTGCCTTCCGGCAGGGTCAGGTAGCTTTTCACTACCGTCCGGTCCATCGCTTCCCGGTTATCTCCGCCTTCGCGGTCATCGCGGTAATGTGTGATGTCCAGCTCGCCGTAAGGAATATCAACACCTTCAATTTCCTTGATACGTTCTGCGATCCGCTGGGCCAGGTAAATGCCGCGTGTCCGGATGCCTACCAGCAGACAATTCTCGATACCTTTGTTTTTCTCCAAAATCTCATGGGCAATGCGCGACAGTGCGCGGCGAATTGCCGTTTCATCCATAATGACATTTTTCTCAGTAACCATAATCCGTCATCCTCCTGCTTGTACGCCCGTTCAAGCTCCCGGAAATCAAAAAACTCCTTGCCCAAAGCAGGCAAGGAGTGAAATCCGCAGATTCAAAAAGATGGCGTGTCCGCGCGCATAAAAAGACCCTCCGTACTCATACGGATTCCTTCCTTAAGTCGCGAACCTCGATTCACGTTACCTTGCCAGCCTCACGGGACTGAATTAAAGGCGCATATTCATTTAACAGAATTATGACAGAAGTCATGGCTTGTGTCAAATGGGAGGCAGTGGGATCAGAAAACTCGAGGGAGGTTTAGGTGAAAGGACGCAGACTGCGGGAATGTTTGGACTTTCGGCCGCTGTTAGGTTTGGATTCCTTGATTGATACCGCTACTAGCGGTAGAAATCCAAACCTAAAGGCGGACGCATTCGCTCCTACAGTTCCAAAATCCCCTCCACTGCTTCCACCTAAACGTGGAATTTTTCAGTTTAAAAGTAAGAAGCAAAAAAGAACGCCAGCTTATTTGATGAAGCTGATGATTAAGACCGGAAACAAGGGCGGAATGCCATACATCACAGCGTAGCCTATATAGTCGGATAGGACCCGTCAGGCTGTCCAGCACGACCCTTCGGGTGGAGTGCCGGTTAACCTCTACTTGTTTTACGTCCCTGCTTCCGCTTTGATATGATGAAGACCGGAGGCGACTGATAATGGAACTGGAATTTATCACAGCTGCGCATTGGAATGATAGCTTATGGGAGTTAATTGAACCCATGTATCAGGAGGCTTTTCCCAGCGGGGCCAAACCGGCAGGAATTCTGCACAATATGCTGGACAGAGGAATAGCTTATTTGCATGCAGGCCTATCTGATGGACAGGTTGTAGCAATGGCTGTAACCGGGATCGTTGGAGGGACGACCGACAAGCGGCTTATCATTGACTATCTGGCAGTTGCCAAGAAGTCGCGCGGAGAAGGCCTTGGCTCATTGTTTCTGGAAAAAATCATTCACTGGGCTGAACAAGTGCATAACGCCAGTGGAATCATCATTGAGGTGGAAGCCGGAAACACAGCTGCACATCTTGAGCGTATTCATTTCTGGGAACGGAATGGTTTCAAGCTGACACCGTATATCCATCAATATATTTGGGTGCCGGAGCCGTATCAGGCAATGCTGCGCCCGCTGAAGCAGGGAGTTGCTGTCGAAGATAATGGGGAGTCTTTATTCCGTTATATTAACAATTTTCACAGAAAATCTTACCGTCTATCTTGAGCATGCTGCAACAAGAAGCCGCCGCAGATTTCTCTGCGGCGGCTTCTTAGTTGCCCGTTATTTTAGAATTCGAATTCAACGTCGCTGAGGCGTCTTTGAATTTCGGAGATTACACGTTTCTCTTCCTCTTCACCTTTGGCGATAAAAGTAACGGAGAAACGTACGAATGGGCCTGCATCATCCCAAGGCACGGTGGAGATCAGCTTCTCGCGGATCAGGAACTGCGAGAAATCTTCGCCGGATTCGAAACGGCGTCCGCCTTTGACACCTTTTGGTGCAGCTACATAAAGGAAGAAAGAACCTTTTGGTTTCTCTGCCTTGAAGCCCAGGCTGTTCAGCGCGTCCACCAGCATGTTGTGGCGGCGGGAATACTTGGCAGCAATCGCTTCAGTAATCTCAGGGTGTTCCAGACCGTAGGCGGCAGCCTTTTGAATCGCGATGAACTGGCCGGAGTCATTGTTGTCCTTCACATCGCTGAATGCTTTCACGACCAGCGGGTTGCCGGCAACGAACCCGATTCTCCAGCCTGTCATGTTGTAAGACTTGGAGAGTGAGTGCAGTTCTACGCCGACATCCTTCGCGCCGGGTACGGACAGGAAGCTCAGCGGCTTCACACCGTCATATGTCAGCGCTGCATACGGAGCGTCATGGATGACTACGACGTTATATTTTTTGGCCCAGTCTACAACGGCGCTGAAAAATTCAGGAGTTGCGCTGGCACCTGTAGGGTTATTCGGATAGTTCAGGTAGAGCAGCTTCGCTTTGCGGGCGATATCTTCCGGAATGGAATTCAGATCAGGCAGAAAGTTGTTCTCTCTCTTGAGCTCCACCGTATAGACTTGTCCACCCAAATATTTGGTGTGGGTACCCAGTACCGGATAACCCGGAACCGTCATAATGGTGATGTCACCCGGATTGATGAAGCAGGATGGCAGCATGGCCAAAGCCGGCTTCGAGCCGATGGAATGCACAACCTCGTTTACAGGGTCGATCCCCTCTACACGAAATACATCCTTCAGGTAAGCTGCAGCGGCAGCTTTGAATTCAGGAATTCCGTTGTCGGAATAGCCGCGGTTTTCTTCTTTGGCCGCTTCGATGGCAAGTCTTGCAACAATGCCTTCATCCGCCATCTCGTCAGGTTCGCCGACGCCCATATCAATCAATTCAATATTAGGAAAATCCTGTTTCGCCGATGCTTTGGCGCGTTTGATTTTCTCGAATTTGTAAATAGCTGTATCTTTGCCGTAATTCGCACCGCCGATGCGGTCCGCAAAATTAGTCTGAATGAAAGTCTCTTGATACTGTTCGATACTCATAATTTTGTTCTCATCTCCTGGCTATTATTAAATATATCATTAAATATGAAGCAAAATTGTCTCCAAAACCATGGATTTATGATCACTTCATTTGTACTTATCTGCTGCGCAGCGTAAACAGCACTTCTTCCATATCTGCCGGAATCGGTCTGCTGAACTCCATATACTCACCCGTGGAAGGATGCTTAAAGCCCAGTACGGCGGCATGCAGAGCCTGTCCGTTCATCATAATCCCCTTGCTGCGCCCGTATACCGGATCGCCGACCAGCGGATGCCCGATAAACTTCATGTGCACGCGGATCTGATGGGTCCGTCCGGTTTCCAGCTGCAGTTCCAGCAGTGTGCAGTCGCCAAAGCGTTCCAGCACGGTAAAATGGGTCACGGAACGTTTGCTGTTCTTCTCGGTTACCGTGTACAGCTTGCGGTCATGCGGGTCACGGCCAATCGGAGCGTCTACGGTTCCATGGCTATGGGCCAGGTTACCATGCACCACTGCGATGTAGCGGCGTGTTACACTGTGCTCTTTGAGCTGGGCAGCGAGTGAAGCATGACTGGCATCATTTTTGGCTGCCATAATCAGACCGGAAGTATCTTTATCAATGCGGTGCACAATCCCGGGACGAATCTCGCCATTGATGCCGGACAGATCTTTGCAATGAAACATCAGCGCATTGACCAGTGTACCGGACGGATGCCCTGCTGCCGGATGCACAACCATGCCGCGAGGCTTATTAATTACAATAACATCGCTGTCCTCATAGACCACTTCAAGCGGAATATCCTCCGCAATCAGATCGGTAACTTCAGCCTCTGGAACTGTAACAGCGATAACATCGCCTTCATTCAGCTTATAGTTGGCCTTAACCGGAGAACCGTTTACCTTAACATGTCCGCTGCTGATCCACAGCTGTACCTGAGAGCGTGAAATTTCTTCTTCCCAGGCCTCCGTAATATATTTATCAACCCGCTCCCGGGCATTCTCTCCGGAAACAATCCACTCCGTGACGTCCCTTTCTTCTTCGTAGGCAATAGCACCTGCCTGCTGATTGACGTCCTTGTTCAAATCATTCATTCCCTTCTTTTACTTCCTTTGATTCCTTAACTTCGATGATTTCTTCTCCGCTCTTCATATCCAGCAGTGTATCGAGAATAATCAGTCCAACCCCAATCACGATGCAGGAGTCGGCGACATTAAAAATAGGGAAGGTGTAGCTCCCGAAGTTGAACATCAGGAAGTCAACAACCTCACCGTTCAGCATCCGGTCCAAAAAGTTGCCTATAGCTCCGCCCAGCACCAATGCCAGAGCGGTAGGAAGCAGCTTCCGCGAGGCTTTGGCCTTGTTCATATACCAGACAATTCCGACGACAACAACAACCGTAACTATAAAGAAAAACCATTGCTGTCCTTCAAGAATTCCGAAAGCGGCTCCACTATTGCGGTGGGAGGTAATAATGAAGAAGTCGTTTATGACCGGAATCTGCTCGCCGAGCTCCAGCCGGGTAGCAATCACATATTTGGTACCCTGGTCAATCAAAAACACAATTAGCGCAATCAGATAGTACACCAC
The DNA here is from genome assembly GCF_042610515.1 of Paenibacillus paludis. Classification (NCBI taxonomy): domain Bacteria; kingdom Bacillati; phylum Bacillota; class Bacilli; order Caryophanales; family Paenibacillaceae; genus Paenibacillus; species Paenibacillus paludis. The sequence continues at coordinate 281,718 of NZ_JBGJZP010000006.1, read as the reverse complement.
AGAAGTTGTCACTCCGTTCTTATTTTTCCCGCGTTATAGCGGTACAAATACTGAATAAAGACTTGTATATTGTAGCACAGGCCTCAAGAAGCCGTCTATTGCGGACCGTATAACCCTTTTAAGGCCGGGGGACTATTTACCATCGCTAAAAAGACGCTTCTCCGGTCAAGCTATCAAAGAACGAACCGGCAGGAATGCCGGGAAGCGTACGTTATGACAAAAGCATCTGAAAGGAGCACTCGCCTATGAGCCATCTGACATCACAGCAGCTCTCGCAGCTGCGTGCAGCGCTGCAGCAGCAGCAGGAGGAAATCCGCCACAGGCTGCAAAATAACGAGCATTACGGTCTGCAGGAAGCCATGCGCGATACAACCGGGGAATTGTCCGAAATCGACAACCATCCCGGCGATGCCGCCACTGAGCTGTATAACCGCTCGATAGATATTTCCCTGCTGGAACGCGACGAGCATGAATTGGACGATATCGAAGCCGCTCTGCAGGCCATGGATGAAGGCACCTACGGGATTTGTATCGCCAGCGGCAATCCGATTCCATATGAGCGCCTCTCAGCCATTCCATCCACCAGATACAGCAAGGAGCATGCCCCACGCCAGAACGCGCCGTTTACCCGGCCGGTCGAAGAAGAGCTGCTGTCCCCGCCTTTTGGACGCACCAGCCTTGACGAACGCGATGAGCAAAACGGTTTTGACGGCGAAGATGCCTGGCAGATCGTCGAAAGCTGGGGCAGCTCCAACTCCCCGGCCATGGCCGAAGGCAATGATATCAGCTCCTACAACGATATGGAGATTGAGGCCGACGAAACCGAAGGCTTCGTGGAGCCGTGGGAGAACTTTGTGGCGACCGATATCGCCGGAAACCATTTGACCATCATCAAAGGAACCAGTTACCGCCATTATATGGACACCGAGGAAGGCAGCTACCTGCTGGATCCGTCCGCTAAAAAGGAAAGGGAGTAGCCATGTGCTGCTCCTTTTTTAGGTACACACGCCAGATCAATGATTCTCTAATCTTTAAAAAGTCTTAAGCTCCAGCTGGTGCTGTACGATCCGCACAATATCTGCAATATAATCTCCGATAATCGGCAGGTTCAGCGCCCCCAGCATCTGCAGTACATAAATGATCGTCGCTGCAAAAAAAGTGAATCCGAGGGCAATCCCCACCCCGCGCGCTATTCCTGATATTATGTTCAGCCAGATCAGCCGCCAGGGCGAATGCAGCAGCTGTGTATATTCAGCAACCCGCGATTTCTCCATCTCCCGGGCCAGCCACAATGTCAGCCGGTATACCGCGCTCACTTTCTCGTCCTGGGAAAGGGCCTCTGCTCCCGCTTCAGTCTCCCGTTTGAAATCCGGCGCCTGATCCAGTCCGCTGCCCTCGCCAGTTGCGGCGGAGATTTCTCCCTGCTGCCCGGAGCTTTTGCTTCCTTCTTTCCGACCCTCCAAAACACTCTAGCTCCTTCCCTAACGTCCACAAAATAAACGAGCCCGGTTCGGGGAGAGGTAATCTCTCCCCGAACACGGGGCTCGTCATTTTGCGCATAAATATAAGGTTCTCAGTAAAGATCCTCATATTTCCGCAGAAACGGCTTCCTGATCAGCGGTACACATACCGCCAATCTCGAAAGCCCCTGCCCTATGCTAAAGGCCTGGACGTTTCTTCTTATGCCGCTAGTATATGTCATTTGGAGACAAGCGATACGGGGATCAGCATTTACCTTCTCTTTAGGCTCCGATATGGATACCAATGGATCTGCCGCCGGCATCCACCGTTTCAAATGGATGCGCTCCGTCAAACTCCACGTTAGTCACAAGTACATTTTCACGCAGTACATGTTCAAAAGCAGTCACTGCCGCTTTCAGTTCATCATCCAGCTGCAGCGTGAGCGCAATCCGTTTCTCGATCGCCAGATCTAGGCGTTTGCGGTAATCCTGCACTGCACGGACAATTTCGCGGACCCAGCCCTCCTGCTCAAGTTCAGGAGTGATTTCCGTGTTCAGTGCTACCGTAAGCCCGTAACCGGAGGCTGATGCAAAACCCGGTTTGGCCTGCTTCTCAACAAGCAGCTCCTCGGCAGTAATCTGCAGTTCTTCCCCTTCCGGCGACACGATGGCAATCACACCGTCCTGTACCGCTTTGCGGGTAGCGTCGCTGTCCATCCCTTTCAGGTAGCCTTGCAGGAAGCCTACGCTCTTGCCGTATTTTTTACCGGCTACCTTCAGGTTCAGCTTCAGCGTAAAATCAACAAACCCGCTGTCGCTGTTCTCCAGCACAATTCCCTTGACATTGATTTCATCCTTGATGATCTCTTCATAATCCGTTACATCAAAGCTGCCGTCCAGGGAAACGATCAGCTCGGACAGCGGCTGGCGTGTCTTGATGCCAGTCTCGTTGCGCACGTTGCGGGCAAGCTCGACAATGCCTCTGGCACTCTCCATATCCCGCTCCAGCTCAAGATCGATCAGACTCTCGTCGGCAGCCGGATAATCCGCCAAATGTACGCTTTCCCCGCCGCCAAGGTTGGTATAGATATCTTCCGACAGCATCGGTGTGAATGGAGCCATCAGCGTAGCCGTTGTGAGCAGCACATGTGTCAGCGTACGGTAAGCGTCCAGCTTCTCTTCGTCAAGCCCGCTGCCCCAGAACCGGTCGCGTGAGCGGCGGATATACCAGTTGCTCAGTTCATCCACGAAGTTCTCAATCGCTTTGGACGAATTAACGAAGTCGTTGATGGCGAGGCCTTTTTCCACAACTAGAAGCAGACTGTTCAAGCGGGAGAGAATCCAGCGGTCGAGCTTATGCCCGGATACCTTGAACGGATGCTCTGCAGGGTCGTATCCGTCAATACCGGCATAGAGCGTCAGGAACGCATGCGTGTTGACCAGCGTATCCACAACCTTGGATTTGGTCTCACCAACCAGACCGCGCGAGAAACGTTTGTTATTCCACGGCGCACTGTCGGACAGGATCGCCCAGCGGAAAGCATCGGTGCCGTATTCGTTCATGATTTCCCAAGGGTCAATGACATTGCCTTTGGATTTGGACATTTTTTGGCCGTTCTCATCGAAGATGTGGCCGTGGGCAATAACTGCCTTGTAAGGCGCTTTGCCCTTGAACAACGTCGATACCGCAAGCAGGCTGTAGAACCAGCCGCGTGTCTGGTCAATTCCTTCACAGATCATATCTGCCGGATACTGGTCAGCGAATCTATCTTCATTCTCGAACGGATAGTGGCTTTGGGCAAACGGCATCGAGCCGCTGTCAAACCATACGTCGATGACCTCAGAAGTACGCACCATCACGCCGCCTTCGCTGAACGGGCTGCGCAGCTTGATGTTGTCTACATATGGCTTATGCAGCTCGATATCCTCAGCGACTTCGCCGATCGCCATCGAGCGGAGTTCAGCGATGCTGTGCGGCGCAAATTCTTTGCCGGTGTCCTGGCAAACCCAGACATTCAGCGGTGTGCCCCAGTAGCGGTTGCGGCTGATATTCCAGTCCACCAGCTCTTCCAGGAACTTGCCGAAGCGGCCTTCGCGCACATGGTCAGGATACCAGTCTACGCTGTTGTTGTTGGCGATCAGCTGATCTTTGATCGCTGTCGTTTTGATGAACCAGCTGTCTGTCGCATAATACAGCAGTGGAGAATCGCAGCGCCAGCAGAACGGATAGCTGTGCTCGTATTTCTCTTTATTGTACAGCAGCCCTTTTTCGGACAGCACCTTGATGATATCTAAATCGCAATCTTTCACAAACCGTCCGGCAAAATCACTTACCACATCAGTGTATTTACCGGAAGTATCCACCACATTGACAAAGCTGATGCCGTTGTCGCGGCAGCTCTTATAGTCATCCTCACCATGTGCCGGAGCCATATGCACGATCCCGGTACCGCTGGAATCCGTTACGAAGGATGCAGCAACAATCACATTATGTTTCTCCGCCTGGATATAGCTAAACGGCGGGGTATAGCTTTGACCGATAAAGTCAGAGCCTTTGTGCGTAGAAAGAACCGTATACTCCCCTTTCAGTACCTCTTCCACGAGGTTCTTGGCCAGCACGTATACGCCGTCTTCCTGCTGCGCACGGACATATTCCATCTCCGGGTTCATCGCCAGCGCCATATGCGCCGGAAGCGTCCAAGGGGTGGTCGTCCAGGCCAGGACATAGTCGCCGCTGCCATCCAGCTTGAACTTGGCCGTTGCACTGAGGTCCTTCACCGTCTTATAGCCCTGCGCCACTTCATGGGAGCTCAGCGTTGTCTGGCAGCTCGGGCAGTACGGGCTGACGCGGTGTCCGCGGTACAGCAGACCTTTCTCATGCACCGTAGCCAGGATATTCCACACACTTTCGATGTACGTATTATCCAGCGTCACATACGGATTATCCAGATCGGTCCAGTAACCGATCGCTTCCGTGAACTCACGCCACTGCTTCTCGTAACCAAATACGCTCTCTTTGCACTCTTTGATGAACTTCTCCACGCCGTACTCTTCAATTTCCTGCTTGCCGGAGATTCCGAGTTTCTTCTGCACGCCGAGTTCAACCGGCAGGCCGTGAGTGTCCCAGCCCGCTTTTCGCACAACGCGGTAGCCCTTCATCGTCTGGTAGCGGCCGATGAAATCCTTGATGACCCGGCCCAGCACATGCCCGATATGCGGTACGCCGTTAGCTGTCGGAGGTCCTTCATAGAACACATAGTTCGGACGGCCCTCGCGGTTCTCCATGGATCTGCGGAACGTATTCTCATCGCTCCATTTCTTCAGAATGCGGACATCTCTTGCCCGCGCTTTTTCTCTGACATCTACTTTTTGCATTGCTGGTCAATCCTTCCTTGGTTTAGTCTATAAAGCTGCTCGATCCCCCTAAATCCCCCTTAGCCAAGGGGGACCCCGAGGGCCCCGGCCCTCTGGACACCCGGAATATTGTCTAAATTCCAGGGAGAGGCGGATGTAGAGTTCATTTTGGTGTTATCCCCGCTTGTCGCCGCAAGCGGCCCGCTTTACCTCAAGCACGCTAGGCGCGCAGCACTTTCGCAAGGTTTGCTCTTGCTCTTGCTCTTGCTCTTGCTCTTGCTCTTGCTCTTGCTCTTGCTCTTGCTCTTGCTCTTGCTCTTGCTCTTGCTCTTGCTCTTGCTCTTGCTCTTGCTCTTGCTCTTGCTCTTGCTCTTGCTCTTGCTCTTGCTCTTGCTCTTGCTCTTGCTCTTGCTCTTGCTCTTGCTCTTGCTCTTGCTCTTGCTCTTGCTCTTGCTCTTGCTCTTGCTCTTGCTCTTGCTCTTGCTCTTGCTCTTGCTCTTGCTCTTGCTCTTGCTCTTGCTCTTGCTCTTGCTCTTGCTCTTGCTCTTGCTCTTGCTCTTGCTCTTGCTCTTGCTCTTGCTCTTGCTCTTGCTCTTGCTCTTGCTCTTGCTCTTGCTCTTGCTCTTGCTCTTGCTCTTGCTCTTGCTCTTGCTCTTGCTCTTGCTCTTGCTCTTGCTCTTGCTCTTGCTCTTGCTCTTGCTCTTGCTCTTGCTCTTGCTCTTGCTCTTGCTCTTGCTCTTGCTCTTGCTCTTGCTCTTGCTCTTGCTCTTGCTCTTGCTCTTGCTCTTGCTCTTGCTCTTGCTCTTGCTCTTGCTCTTGCTCTTGCTCTTGCTCTTGCTCTTGCTCTTGCTCTTGCTCTTGCTCTTGCTCTTGCTCTTGCTCTTGCTCTTGCTCTTGCTCTTGCTCTTGCTCTTGCTCTTGCTCTTGCTCTTGCTCTTGCTCTTGCTCTTGCTCTTGCTCTTGCTCTTGCTCTTGCTCTTGCTCTTGCTCTTGCTCTTGCTCTTGCTCTTGCTCTTGCTCTTGCTCTTGCTCTTGCTCTTGCCTTTGCTCTTGCCTTGGGCCCCCGGCCCGCGATCCCGTCAGGGCAGCGCTGGGCCGGGTTACCCTCGCGGCGGGGCGCAGCCGCCGCAAGCTGTCTTTGCCCTTGCTCTTGCCTTTGATCTTGCCCTTGCCCTTGCTCTTGCCTTGGGCCCCCGGCCCGCGATCCCGTCAGGGCAGCGCTGGGCCGGGTTGCCCTCGCGGCGGGGCGCAGCCGCCGCAAGCCGTCTTTGCCTTTGCCCTTGAGCAGGAAAGGCCCCGCAGGCGTACCCGCCAGGGGAGCCTAAGAAGGGGCGCTCCCCCGTCGAACAAATCCCTACCCGTCCGCGGACGCCACTCTCTGCACAATGCCCTTGTTGCGGGTGTCCAGAGGGCGGCCAGCCCTTGGGGTCCCCCTTGGAAAGGGGGATTTAGGGGGATCGCGCCCCGCAACAACAAAAACGAGCGCCATCCCGCCCCCAAGGGGCGAGACGACGCTCGCGATACCACCCTAATTCTGTGCTTCAGGCACATCCTCAGGGGGAGTGTATTCAGCACAATCTCAGTTCCGCGCAGACAATCTAAACGCGCGGGTCCGGGATAACGTCCGGCAGACGGCTAAACTTACGCACGAATTAACGCTTCAGCTCAGCTTCTAGGGGAAGATCTTCCGGCAAGGTGTGAACAATCGGCTCGCAGCAAACACCGACTCTCTGGAGAACGTAACCTTATCGTACTTGTCCCGTCATCGAATGATTATGGTACAGATATGTTTTAGTTATAGACGTTTTAAGACAAAATGTCAATATTCATAGCCACGGTATAACTGTGGCCGGAAAACAAGAAATATTCATCTCACATGATATGCTCAGCATTTTAGAAGGTTAAAGCACGTTCTCACTGACTTCGCGGCTCTCCAGGGCGTTCCAATCATCCTGAGACAGCAGTTCAAGCTGTGCTTCGACGAGAGTCCGGAAACGGGTGCGGTAGATAGAGGCTTGCTTGCGCAATTCTTCCGTCTCAATCGCTACTTTCCGGGATTTGGATAACGCTTCGTTGATAATCCGGTCAGCGTTCTTTTCCGCTTCCTTGATAATCAGCTGTGACTCCTTTTTGGAGTTGTTCTTGACATCATCTGCCGCTTCCTGTGCGACGATGATTGTCTTGGACAAGCTTTCTTCAATATTCACAAAATGATCAAGGCGCTCTTGAATAGACAATAGCTGATTGTGCAGCTCCTTGTTCTCACGAATGACACTTTCGTAATCCTTGATTACCTGATCCAGAAATTCGTTGACCTCGTCTTCATCATAACCGCGGATTCTCCGGGAGAATTCCTTGTTATGTATATCGAGCGGCGTTAATGGCATGCTGTGCACCTCCTAGAAATTTCGGACCTCTTATGCCCATAGAACATAATTTGTCCCGGCAGACAAAGAAGAAAGACTGTACTTTAAGAAGAAACGAACATGCCTGTCTGGATAAAGCGGCAAGTGTTTCTGCAAGAAAATTAAGGCTGGTTATCATTCCGAATGCCGTTTAAGGATCCGCCTCTTCTACAAGTATCGGCGCCCAGCTTTCAAAATGTTTGCTTCCCTAGAGATAATGAATTTCGACAAGCAAATCCGGATTCCTGCAAACGATTCAGACAAATTTGCCAACCTGAACCCGGTAACGGCCTTTTTTCGTCAAACTTCCGATCTCCAGAACCTTAAAACGGCCAAAACCTTGAATGGAGACCATATCGCCGTCTTTAAGTCCACAGGAGGGGTCTTCCTCCACCTTCCAGTTCACCCGGACCCTTCCGGCTTTGATCGGGGCAAGTATCTTGCTCCGGCTGAGCCGGGTCACATCCGCAGCGATCCCATCAAGCCGTAAGGAAGCCACAGTCAACTCCATGATCTCAAGCTTAACCTCACTGCTCCGCAAGCCGGACAATGGCAGAATCTCTGTGCTGACATTAATCCGGTGTACTCCGGTTAAATTCACGTCCAGGAAATTGGCGATATCCGCCGCCACTACAACATGACAGCCATCCTCAAGCACATGTATATCACCGATTTTGCCTCTTTTGATGCCCAGTCCAAGAATTGAACCCATATAATCGCCATGCTCCAAAGCCAAAAACTTCTGTTCCCCGGAGGTGATGGCAAGCACCTTGAGTTCCATATCTTCTTCTGAAAGGTCACGGTAATCTGGTGCCACCATCGCCCGTTTCCGCTCAGCATTTTCTGAGCCGCCCTCCCATCTTATAGTAACATCGGGATGACGGTTCACAAGACTCTGCAGAATATAACTCTGACGGGGATCCAGAAATTCAGTCAGCTTGAGCTCATGATACTCTCCTGCATGAGTGACCCATTCCCAGGCCTTGTCCACAAATTGCCGTTCGTCAGGGTGAAAATGACCATAGATTTCATTCTTCATGTCATTAACGGAAGAGCAGGCCCACAATGGAGTGCACGCCGCCTTCCGCAAATTGAAGCACAATCAGCGCGATGATCGGGGAAATATCCAACGTTCCGAACAGCGGCGGAATAATCCGGCGGAATGGACTCAGAAAAGGCTCCACGAGCTTGCCGAGCAGCTCTCCGATGAAATTGTCACGGACATTGGGCAGCCAGGACATGAGGATATAGAAGAAAATCATGTAGTAGTAGATCTTGAAAAGTAAATTAATAATTAAATCGATTTGGGACAAAGCCCGTTCACCTCATTCTGTTGTAGTCTTGATCGTCACCCAGAATTTCCGTTATGGAACCTTGAATTTCGACCGTATCCGGTGTGCACATAAATATATTGCCCCCAATTTTGGAGATTCCTCCACCCAGGGCATAAACAGTTCCGCTGAGAAAATCAATAATCCGCATTGCCTGGTCATTGCGCACGCGCTGCAAATTAATTACGACTGTGCGGTGCGAACGAAGATGGTCGGCAATTTCCTGAGCTTCGTCATAAGAACGGGGCTCATAAAGCACTACCTTCACATTTTTTTGCGAATGGATACTGACGACGTTGGCCCGCTGGTTTTTACGGTTTTCTACAGGGGCGGGCTCGTATTCATCCTCTTCACGGGAAATCTGCTCCCGCTCCACAATTTCCTCTTCCTCCTGCAAGCCCAAAAAGCTCATAAACCGGTTCATCACGCCCATCAAGCTCCCTCCTCATGACCTACTAATACCGTTCCCAGGCGCACCCAGGTGGCTCCTTCCTGTATCGCCACTTCAAAATCATTCGACATTCCCATCGACAGCTCTTGTATAGGCTCAGGTGTCAAAGCTAGCAGATTGAGCGCATCGCGCAGTTCGCGGAGTCCGCGAAAGACCGGGCGGGTAAGCTCGGGATCCCCTTCATAAGGCGCCATCGTCATAAGGCCGATTACTTTCACACGATGCAGAGGAGCGATTTCACGCAAAAATCCAGGCACCGCTTCAGCAGATAAACCAAATTTCGTATCTTCTCCCGAGATATTCACCTGAAGGAAGACGTTTACGTCTATACCGGCGGCCTCGGCCTTCTTGTGCAATTCCTGTGCCAGTGATAACCGGTCCAAAGAGTGTATATATTGAAATTTGCCGATAACGTCCTTTACCTTATTGGTCTGCAAATGACCGATGAAATGCCATGTGCCTTTGTTGCCCAGGGCGTTCCATTTATGTTCGGCGTTCTGCCAGCGGCTTTCGGCAATGTCCTCAAGACCCGCTTCCAGCACAGCGGATACCGTTTCCAGCGATACATATTTCGTCACTGCGATAACCTTGACGTCACTTGCATCCCTGCCGCTTGCCGCGCAAGCCCGTTCCACACGTTCCTCGACCTCGGCTATTCTTTCTTGCAGTGTCAAACCCAACTTTCAGCTCTCCTTTATTCCGATCCAGCTCGTCATTCTTCCTGTAACCCCGTTTTCCTTACGGTATGAGAAGAAGAGATCACTGTTACAGCTTGTACACCAAGTTGTACATTCGATATGAGTCGGCAATATTCCTGCTTTAATCATAATGCGTCGATTCATTTCTTTCAAGTTCAGCATGCTTTTGCTGTCATCTGCATCCGACTTCCTGTATAAGAATGGAGCGTTCTCAGCCAAATTCAGTGTGCTAAGTTCATCCTCCAACCGGCGGACATGATTCATTACATAATCATCGACCTCATAACAGCATTCACCGATAGAAGGTCCAATGGCTGTCAGAATATCTTTTGGACGGCTGCCGTAGACCTCACCCATTGTGCTGACCATAGCCCCGGCAATTTCTGCTACAGTCCCTTTCCAGCCCGCATGCGCAAGGCCGGCCACCTGCTGCAAAGGATCATAGAAATATAGCGGCACACAGTCCGCATAAAAGGAAGTCAGCAGCACCCCCGGCACATTGGTCAGCAGCCCATCAGTGGACTGAAAGGCGCTTGCTCTGTCCAGATTGCCGTATCCTTGGTTCTCTTTGGTAACAACCGCAATATTTTTCCCATGAGTTTGTTCCCCGCATGTCCATGAATCCAGTGTAAAACCGAGACTCTCGGCGAGCATCCTCCGGTTGCTGATCACATCTTCCACGTCATCGCCGACATGAAGAGCACAGTTGAAGCTGTCATACGGCGCCTTGCCCGCACCACCTTGTCTTCCTGTAAAGCCGGCAGTAATTTGGGCATATGCTGAACACCACGGCTTCAGATGAAGCTGCACAGGCGTTCTGTCGATTTGTACGAACGGTTCCATCTTCTCACCTCCGCCTAAGTGTACCACAAGACCTCCCCACAAAGTGTTGTTAAGACCTCGAAGCTTACTCAAGTACTTTACAAAGCCTCCGAACAATCTCCCGGTTATGGGCTGTACTTCTTACATAAGCTCTATACCCGTTTCCGCTCAAAAAAGACGCACCCAGTTAATATGTGCGCCTTTCACTGCGGTCTCCCCGTTCCAAATACATAGTTTCCCGCTCTTCCTGACCTTGGGGCATTCTGGACTCCTCTATCTTTACGAGCACAACATCAGCACCAATCTTAACGATATTCCTCCAGGGAATGATCAAATCAGCGCCACCTCCAAAGAGCCCCATAAAGCGTGTATACCCGGGCACAATGATTGCGTCAATGACTCCGCGGCGCAGATCGAGCTCCAGATCACTGATTTGCCCGAGCCGCTTACCATCAACAATATTGATGACATCCTTGGTCTGAAAATCGGAAATTTTCATTTTTTTGCCTGTTCCTATTGAATCCTCGTTCACCTCGCCACCCCTGTACTTTCAGACATATAGTCCAATATATGTTGTTCGGGCTTGGCAACATGCAATGCAATATATATTTTCCAATACGGTTCTACATACAAAGGGGTATCCAGAAGGGTTATAGCCTCCTGGATACCCCTGCTTCATCTATCGCTGTTACTCAGGTCTTCACATGCTTTTGCATTTGCTGGATGGCCGATTTCTCAAGTCTGGAAACCTGGGCTTGAGAGATCCCAATCTCATCGGCGACCTCCATCTGGGTCTTGCCCTCGAAGAAACGCATGGACAGTATCCGCTTCTCGCGTTGTCCCAGTTTGCGCATCGCTTCCCTCAATGCAATTTCCTCAATCCAAGAGACATCTTTATTCTTATCGTCGCTAATCTGGTCCATCACATAAATCGGGTCCCCGCCGTCATGGTAGATTGGCTCGAACAAGGAGACCGGGTCCTGGATGGCGTCTAAAGCAAAAACCACATCTTCTTTCGGAACTCCCAGCGCCTCGGAAATTTCAAAAATCGTCGGCTCCCGGGAATTCTGGTTCGTCAGACTGTCACGCACCTGCAGCGCCTTGTATGCGATATCCCTGAGCGAACGTGATACCCGAATCGGGTTATTATCGCGCAGATACCTGCGGATTTCACCGATAATCATCGGCACCGCATAGGTGGAGAACTTCACATTTTGCGATAAATCAAAATTATCGATGGCTTTCATCAACCCGATGCAGCCTACCTGGAACAGATCGTCAACGAACTCTCCCCGATTATTGAACCTTTGAATAACACTAAGAACGAGTCTAAGGTTACCATTTACCAATTTCTCTCTGGCGGATCGCTCGCCCTGCTGCTGCAGCGAAGTGAACAGCTCCCGCATTTCCACGTTTGTTAGTACGGGCAGCTTGCTGGTGTCCACACCGCAAATCTCGACTTTATTTCGGGTCATGATGATTTACCTCCCAAGGAGAAACATTACTGTACATTATCTCCCCGGTCCGGCATTTTATTCCTTGCTGATTTATGCTTACACCATCTTGTTAAACTCCTTGCGCAGCCGCTTGATAATTCTTTTTTCCAGACGCGAAATATAGGATTGGGAAATACCCAGCAGATCGGCCACATCCTTTTGCGTTTTTTCTTCTCCCCCGCGCAGTCCAAACCTTAGCTCCATAATCAGGCGTTCCCGCTCACTCAGCTTCTCCAGCGCCTTCTGCAGCAGCTTCCGGTCCACTTGCTCTTCGATGTTCCGGTAAATGGTGTCGTTCTCGGTGCCAAGCACATCGGAGAGAAGCAGCTCGTTGCCGTCCCAGTCAATATTTAGCGGTTCATCAAAGGACACCTCACTCCGTGTCTTGCTGTTGCGCCGCAAATACATCAGTATCTCATTTTCGATGCAGCGTGAGGCATAGGTAGCCAGCTTGATTTTTTTCTCCGGATCAAACGTATTGACCGCCTTGATTAGTCCAATGGCCCCGATAGAGACAAGATCTTCAATGTTGATGCCGGTGTTCTCAAATTTCCGGGCAATGTATACAACGAGCCGCAGGTTGCGCTCAATCAGCATGGCCCGGACTGCCGCATCGCCGCTGGACAGCCGCTGCAGTAAATACTCCTCCTCTTCCCTCGTCAAGGGAGGAGGCAGCGCCTCGCTTCCACCGATATAATAAATTTCCTGGCTTTTCAGCCCCAGCAGAAACAGCATGCGGTAATATTGCAGTTGCAGCGCTAACTTCCATTTGACCATTCTTGTTCCTCCTCCAAGAAGTACACAGTAACCCTGTGATATTTCTTATCCCATCCATTTCCCTGCTGCCCTGCCCCAATTCCCTTTGTCCAATATTAGGATTGAAATGCCAAATGCTTCTGCGGTTATCAGCATGGCAGCGCTGCGTCAGCAGCCTGTTCTTTTTGGGCGAGGTCAGGATGTATGACCGCCCGGTACGCGCCGTCTCCCGACAGTGTCCCGCCATCCAGCCCGATGAGCACCCTTTTGCTGTAAAAGGTCTCCTCACCCAACTGTATCTTCACAAGATCCGGCTTCAGCGCAAGCATAAAGGATGAACCACGGTTGATGCCCCTATAAGGGACAAGCCGCATCCTGTCCTGCCAGGCAAAAGACTGCCCGTCCGTTTCCAGCAGAAGGGTGTCTGCGCTCGTCTGTGTCAGCCTCCCTTTCCATGAAGCAGGCAGATGGCCTTCCCAGAGCGACGCCTCCATCACCATTACCGGAATCCGCGTCAACGGATCACTGAGCCGGTTCCCTGTATCCAGCAGCCCTGGACAGACCACAGTTACGCCGTCAATTTCCACAGTTACCTCACCAATGTACGATTCGAGCTGCTCCCTGCGGACCCGTGAAGAATGGAAGAGCTTAAAGAGGAGCAGTACCAGCGGTAAGACCGCAAGCACAAACCAGAAACCGATCTTCATCCGGTATGCTTGGCCTCCTGAAGAGGTAAACAGAATACCCTTCCAGATGTCGCCTGAGCTCTGCAACAAATAGTGAATACCTACAATGCCGCCGGCTGCTGCAAAATTAATAATATAAAAGGCCCCCAACACGCGGAGGTAGCTTTGCAGACTCCTGAATCCAAAGGCAATCCACAGCATGACTACCGACAATCCGAACTTAATGAGGAAGGTATAGAGAAAAGACAGCTCCGGTACGAACATCATCACTACATAAAGCGCGCCAACCAGCGCGGAGAGCGCCAATCTCCACCTGGAGGCCTTAAGCTTGACCAGCCAGCCTGTCAGCCATAGAAGAATGCCATCGATCAGCAGATTGGCAGCGAAAATCAAGTCAATATAAACTACCAATGCATTCACCTGCCTAAGGGCTGCTATCTATCCTCAAGGCCGGGGATCAGGCTCTCTTTTTGGACGATAAGATTAGTATAGGAACTCTCGCATTCAAAGTCTGTCTAAACTTGGGGGGCGTTCTTGAGGTTTTTTTGTCGAGTTATAGCGTGACAGAGTTAACTTGAGAGGCTGGAGCTGCTCGAGGCTTATCAGTACAGCATAAACCTCTACATGACAAGTGGAAACGGCTTAGCCGTCCTTATCTTTTAATAAAAAAAGCCAGCCTCTAAATCTAAAGGCTGACTTCAAAATTCCTAATCTTAAATTCACTTCATAGACTCTAATTCTTCATCTGTAAGCCCCGTTGCCGTTCGGATCGCATGATAATCCAGTCCCATCGCAAGCAGATTTCTTGCCACTTCCAATCTGGCTTCTAATTTCCCCTGTAACTTCCCTTCCAACTTCCCTTCCAGCTTCCCTTCCAGCTTGCCTTCCAATCTACCCGCCAGCTTGCCTTCCGCCTTACCTTCCTCTATACCCGCAGCTCTTCCTACCGCTCTTCCCTCAGCCAACCCTTTGGCAAAGCCCTCTGTAAGCGCCCCGTCTCTTTGCGAAGCCTCATCCAGCAAAAACTTCTGGCGGGCTTCATACTTCATGCGGGCCTCCTCATCCTGGCTCAGGAATTGCAGCGTATCCATTGCCTTTTTCAAGACAGGCTCATTCATGCTAAGCACCTCCCAATTCGAATCGTCTATTCCTTTCAGAAACAGCAGCCAATTGACCAAACCGCCTTCACCGGGAACAGGCGTATGCTCCAGCTTCGGCAGCTCCAAGAAATGAATTTCAATATCGTCTGCAAGCGGAGTTCCATTCCTATCTTCCCGCAGATGAAACACACTATGAGTATGTTCATTGGGCAAAACTTTATAATTTAATATATTGATGGTCACACATTTTTTGAGATCCTTATACTTACCCGTCTCCTGCAGCTGGCCCGAATATCGTTTGCTCCAGTAATAGAGCGTGCGTTTCTCAATATCATATTTATTAAACAGCTGCATTTCAATATTAATCAACTTGCCTTCCTCGGTCTTGGCCCATATGTCGAATATCGATTGCTTATCCAGCGGATCATCCTTATCCGTGTATGGATTCAGCAGCACCACTTCATTCAGCGGAGGTTCCCCTGCATCCGAAAAAATACCGTTAAGAAAAGCCAACAGCACATCCTTATTGCCCTCGCTTGCAAAAATACGTTTAAATACAAAATCAACCCGGGGATCAAGCAGTTTCATTGTATCCTCTCCCGCTACTAGTATTATAACAGCCGGTAAACCAAAAAACACCGTATCCACCCATAGCTGATCGCTTGGGAGATACGGTGCTTCCGTAAATCTATTTACACTATACTATTTTATTAGTCGTTATTGCCGCGAGTACGGTTGCGCAGGAATGTTGGAATGTCCAGCTGGTCTGAGGCTGTCTGATTGCCAAACGGACGCAGATTGGCATTCTTATCCGGCGCAGCAGGTTCGCTACTCGCCGATGGACGGCGGGCTGGAGCAATCGGTGAAGGTTTGTGTTCAAAGCCGGTAGCGATTACCGTAACTTTGATTTCATCCTTCATGCTTTCCTCAATGATGGCACCAAAGATCATATTCACTTCAGGATCCGAAGCAGAGGTAACGATCTCGGCTGCTTCATTCACCTCATACAGGGAAAGGTTGGAACCCCCTGTAATGTTCATGATCACGCCGCGAGCACCTTCAATGGAGGTCTCCAGGAGCGGACTCATGATCGCTTTGCGGGCCGCCTCCGAAGCACGGTTCTCGCCGGTGGCGATACCGATACCCATAAGCGCTGAACCGCGCTCCGTCATAATTGTCTTCACATCGGCAAAGTCAAGGTTGATCAGGCCGGGAACCTGAATAAGGTCGGAGATCCCTTGCACCGCCTGGCGGAGTACATTATCCGCTTCACGGAATGCCTCCAGCATTGGGGTTTTCTTATCCACAATTTCCAGCAGTCGGTCATTGGGAATCACGATCAGTGTATCGACCTTTTCCTTGAGCGCCTCGATGCCAAGCTCTGCCTGATTTGCACGTTTTCTGCCTTCAAAAGTAAACGGACGGGTCACGACGCCAACCGTCAATGCTCCGCACTCTCTGGCAATCTCAGCAATTACAGGCGCTGCGCCCGTTCCGGTACCCCCGCCCATACCTGCGGTTACGAATACCATATCTGCACCTTTAAGCGTATTTGAAATCAGATCGCGGGATTCTTCAGCCGCTTTCTTCCCCACCTCAGGATTGGCTCCAGCGCCAAGTCCGCGGGTCAGTTTATCCCCGATTTGCAGTTTATGCTCCGATTTGGCCATATGCAGCGCTTGGGCATCTGTATTAACTGTGATGAATTCCACACCCTGAACGCCATTTTCAATCATCCGGTTGACAGCATTGCTACCGCCGCCGCCCACGCCGATGACCTTTATTTGCGCCAAGCTCTCCATTTCAAAATCAAATTCCAACATATTGTTCCATCTCCCCCTCAATGTGCTTGGATGGCCAGTCCAAGTATATCTGGACTTACACTTATATGAACTCGCTGAACATATTCTTTAGACGTTCCACCAAACCCGGCTTCGAAACGGCTTCCTGATTCGGAGCTGCATTCTGCTTGTTCCGGTTGACCGTCTTTTTATTCCCGCTGCTGCTGTTTCCGCGTCCGCGGAATCTGCGGACAACGTTATGCAGGATGCCTACTCCTCCGGTAAATCCGGGATCGCGGACTCCGATATAATCCGGCACCGCAACGCGCACAGAGGCTGATAGTTCAGTCTGGGCTGCTTTTAATACCCCCGGCATAGATACAGTGCCACCCGTTAGTATATAACCTCCGGGAAGCTCATTGTAACCAAGCCGCTTCACTTCCTGACGAATCAGATGGAAGATTTCCTGCACTCTCGGTTCAATGATCGCTGCAAGATCTTCCTGATTAAATTCTTTTTCCACATTGCTGCCGATCCGGAGCACCTTGAACACCACGTCAGAAGCGGCGTCGTCAATCCAGGCGCAGCCATACTTCAGCTTCACCTTCTCCGCCTGATCAGTAAGTGTACGGAGTCCGTATGCGATATCATTGGTTACAAATTCTCCGCCGATCGGGATCGTGGAGGTGGCACAAAGGGAACCTTCTTCATATACGGCTATCGTCGTTGAGCCCGCACCGATGTCAACCAGCACGGCGCCCATTGATTTCTCATCTTTGGAAAGCGCTAATCCGCCAGCTCCAAGAGACATCAGTACAAGATCTTTGACTTTAAGTCCTGATTTCTCTACGCAGCGAAGCAGATTATGTATTGGCGTTTTAGCCCCGGTAATAATCGTCGCTTCCACTTCCAGACGAACTCCGATCATCCCGCGGGGATCCTGGATTCCTTCAAGGCCATCGACGATATATTGCTTGGCGACAACATCAATTACCTCGCGTTCAGGAGGCAGTGCAATAACTTCTGCTGCCTTGATTACACGATCGATATCATCTTCGCCGATTTCACGATCCTCATTCTGAACGGCCACAACACCATGACTGGATTGAAGCCCGATATGATTGCCGGAAATGCCGACATAGACCTCGGATATTTGTATACCGACCATTTGCTCCGCATGATCTACAGCACTCTTGATCGATTGCACAGTCTGGTCGATATCTACAATCGCACCTTTTCGTATTCCTTCCGAATCAGCAGATCCAACGCCAATAATATTAAAGGTTCCATTAGTAACTTCCCCAATAATTGCCCGAACTTTGGATGTACCGATGTCCAAACTAACAATGATGTCATTGTTGCTCAAGCCCTATGGCACCTCCTGTTATTATCAAAATGAAATGTAAAGCTGATTTAGTTTTTGGTTTCCATTGAAGAAAAACTTCTCTGTACATATTCAACATCTCTAATCCTTTCCCTCTTTTTTCTACAAATTTTTTGAGTGGGATAATATGACAAGCATCTCGCATGAAGATAGCAGCTGCTAGAAACCTGAAAACAGGCATTTATTACATGAAATATAAGTGTAATAAAGAAATGTCATCCATATTTGATACTTCATTTCAAAAAATCCGAAGAAAAAAGAGGGACGTTGCCTATTGCCCGTAAAACCGATTGTAGCATTTTTTTCTTACTATTAGTAGGGCCTATTTACTCTTGCGTGTCCTCTTTCACATTCTCCTCTTTTACAGGTGCAAAAGGAACATAGGAATCCGCTTCAAGCATCTTGATCAGTCCGGGCTCCTCTGTCTCTATCACTTGATTTAAATACTCTACTTTATCCTTAAGCAAAGAAATTGCCGTAATGACTTCAAAATGCGAACGGGTATACAGCTTGATGCGGTCTGGAAAGGATAATGTTGGTGATGGCACAATCTCGGAAATGTCACTGGTCAGTTCATTAGGGATACTGGCGAGAGCCTGGCACAATTTGGCTTTATGGGGATCATCTTCCCCCCAGCTTGTCAAGATCGGCTTCTCCACCGCAATGCCCGTTTCATTCACGGAAACAGCAGCGCCGCTGGATAGAATCGCCTCCAGTACGCCATCTTGATCCAATTCATAGGCCACTGCAGGGTACTCCTTAATACTGATGGTGACTAGACCGGGGAATTTCTTTTCCACACTGGCCTCCTGAACCGTCTTGAGCTCCTTAAGGCGATCGGCCACTGCATCATTAGAGACGGCAAAATACTGTCCTCCGAGGGCAAGTCCGCTTTTCTCAAGCAGCTCCTCACGGGTGGAATATTTGTTTCCCTGAAATTGGATCTCTGTAATCCGGCTCATGGACGAGCGGAAGAAAATCACGGCCAGCAGCGCAATAAACAGCAGCAGCAGAATGAAAGTAATCTTTCGGCTCATTTTTTTGGTAGGCTTGTCCTCTTTAAGAAGAGGTAAACGGGTTTTTGGCATCTCATATCTCCGTAATAAGGCCCTGTCTCCTTCCCACGCATGAAGCTGAAGGAGACAGGGAGCTTTAATTGGCCAAATCAAACGGACCCGGCACAGGTACTTTGCGGCTGATGCGTGCACCCAGCTTCTGAAAGAGCTGCTCAATGCCGTCATATCCGCGGTCAATATGATGCGCCTGCTCAACAACCGTGGTCCCATGAGCGGCGAGTCCGGCAATCACCAGGGCAGCTCCCGCCCGCAGGTCGGTTGCTTCCACCGTTGCTCCATACAGTCTCTGCACCCCGCGGATAAACGCACGGTTCAGATCAATGGAAATATCGGCGCCCATCCTGGCCATCTCCTCCACATGCTTGAAGCGTCCCTCGAATACCGTCTCTTTGATGACGCTGAATCCGTCGGCCAGCGACAGCAGCACCATTACCTGAGATTGGAGATCTGTGGGAAAGGAAGGGTAGGGAGAAGTAACGATTCGTTCCACCGCACGGGGACGTCCCATGCAACTGATATTAATTATATCATTGCATACGGTGATTTGAACACCAGCCCTCCTCAGCACATGGATCAGGGAGGTTAAATGCCCGGCATTGGTATGGGTCAATGTAACGTTGCCCCGCGTGGCGGCAGCGGCTATCATGACCGTTCCGGCGACAATCCTATCGGGAATAACCTCGTACGTACAGGGATATAGCTTCTTTACACCTTGAATCGTAATGGTATCGGTACCGGCACCGATAATCTGGGCACCCATCTGATTCAGGAAATTCTGCAGATCCTGAATCTCCGGCTCTCTGGCCGCACCCGATATCGTTGTCGTTCCTTCTGCCATGGAAGCAGCCATCATAATGTTCTCCGTGGCTCCGACACTAGGATAATCAAGATGTATATCGCTTCCCTTAAGTCTTGCGGCCCGGCAGGAAATCCGTCCATTGCTCTCTTCAATTTCCGCCCCCAGCTGCTTCAGTCCCTGCAGATGAAGATCAATCTTGCGCTCCCCGATCGCACAGCCACCCGGCTGATAAATCGTCACCTCTCCAAATCTGGATAATAACGGTCCCATCAGAAAAATAGACGATCTCATCTGCCGCATTAAATCCTCAGGAACATGGGAAGTGCCCAGCATTGACGTGTCGATGGTCACCGTCTCGTCTTCATGCAAGCCCCTGCAGCCCAGCCGTTCCAAAATATTCAGCATTGTTTCGATGTCCAGCAGCTTCGGCACATTATGCAGTGAGTGAACTCCTTCGGCCAGCAGGCTTGCCGCCAGGATCGGCAGCGCCGCATTTTTTGCTCCATGGATACGTATGGTGCCTGACAGGGGGTTTCCACCCTCAATCACCAATTTGTCCAATGTATCACCTCCGAGATTACCGCTCACCCACCACAAGCACTTCCCGTACAAGGCGCAATGAAATGTGCGGGATGGCCCTCCCGCTTTTGTCATCTCATAAACCGGAAGTGCCCTGGGTGATTGTCACGATTATAGGATTATCCTATGTTCATAACCCCGGGTGTGTGACAGTGGAGGATAACAAGAAGATTAACGCACTAAGTACAGGTTCGGCACGGAGAATTGCTTTGCTGTTCACCAAGAAACTCACAACCTCTTAACTAGAGAAAATGTGCGCGTTTCCCCGCCTAATTGCCTGTTCACGCAATCGGGAAATAACATCGTCTTCAGTTATACATTACCCAACAACCTGCAGAAGACCTAGGCTTTACGGTTGGCCACGAGCCTGCGCAGCTCGGCCACGACCAGCGAGGCGGAATCTCTTTTGCCCAGACGTCTTGAGGCTTCCGACATGCTTCTCTGCACATCTTCTGCGCCAATAATCTTTTGTACAGCCGCCAGCAGGGTCTGGCCGTTCAGATCCTTCTCCAGCAGTACAACCGCCGCACCTTCACGTTCCAATTGTCTAGCATTTGCTTCCTGATGATTATTCGTCACGTTGGGGGACGGGATAAGGACGGAGGGGATACCCAGTGCCGTAATTTCTGCAAGAAAAGATGCGCCTGCCCGGTTCACAATCAGAGAAAGACAAGCCAGAACCTCGGGCATATTGTGAATATAGGGAAGGATATGCAGCCAGCTTGGCTCGCTTCCCAGCTTTTGACGCAGGGCTTTCCGGGTCTCTTCGAAATATGACTCGCCGGTAACATACACATAATGAACACCATTACCCTTACCCACATACGGGGCCATCTCAATCATCGCCTGATTGATGGCCTTAGCCCCCCCGCTGCCTCCGACAACCAGCACCACTGTGCTGCCTTCAGGAATGCCCAGTGATGCGAAACCTCTCTGAGCGCTGGCAGTCGTTACGGTAGTTGCCCGGGGATTTCCTGTATAAATGACGTTTTTCCCTCCCGGAAAGGCCGATTCAGTCCCTTCAAAGCTTACGGCAACTGTGTCGGCATACCGGCTAAGGAAGCGGTTCGTAAGCCCGGGAATGGCATTCTGCTCATGAATCAAGGTCGGAATTCCAAGACGGGAAGCCGCATAAACGACTGGGCCGCAGACATAACCTCCAGTGCCGATCACGACATCCGGTTTAAATTCTCTGAGCATTTCTTTGGAGGCTTTAACCCCCTTAAGGAAACGCATGACTGTCTTTACATTGTCCATGGAGAGCTTCCGGCGGAAGCCCGTAATATCAATCGCCTTGAATGGAATTTTCTCCTGGGGAACGATTTTGCTCTCCAGACCACGCTTGCCTCCGATATACAAAAAGGCAGAGCCCTTGTCTTCCTCTTCCAGCTGTCTGGCGACGGCTACGGCGGGATAAATATGTCCCCCCGTACCCCCGCCGCTTAATACGATACGCATGTCTCTCACCTCGCATAACGGGATAAATTCAGTAAAATACCGAGTGCTGTAAGCATCAGGGTCAGCGACGAGCCTCCATAGCTGATCAGCGGGAGCGTAATGCCCGTTACCGGCATCATCCCGATGACAACACCGATGTTGATGATAACCTGGACAGCCACCATACAGACGATGCCTACGGCCAGATAACTGCCGAAACGGTCAGGCAGGCTCATCGCCACCTTCATCCCGCGCCAGATCAGAATCAGAAACAGCAGCAGTACTGCCAGCCCCCCGATAAATCCGAGCTCCTCGGCCAATATAGAAAAAATAAAATCAGTCTGCGGCTCCGGCACGTAGCTGTACTTTTGCCGGCTCATGCCCAGTCCAAGACCGCCAAGGCCGCCAGGTCCAATTGCATACAGCGACTGGATAATCTGGTAACCGGCGCCGAGCGGATCCGACCAGGGATCCAGGAATGCTGTAATGCGCTGCAAGCGGTATGGCGCGGCAGCAACCAATCCGGCGAACCCGGCGATGCCGGCCACACCGAGTGACAGCAGATGCTTCATCCGGGCTCCTGCCGTGAACACCATCATCAGAGCCGCACCGAACATTACAGTACCAGTGCCCAGATCCGGCTGCAGCATAATCAGCCCAAAGGCAGAACCAATCAATGCCAGGGGAGGAAGCAGCCCTCGAGTGAAGACTGAGATATCATAGTCATCCTGTCCCAGCCATTTTGCCAGAAAAAGAATCATCCCCATCTTCATAAACTCGGAGGGTTGAATTCCGAAGGAGCTGATGCCCAGCCAGCTCCGCGCACCGCCGCGCACAACCCCGATTCCGGGAATGAGCACCATCACGAGCAGAACGAAGCAGATGATCAGAGCAGGCTTCGCAAATTTTTTGAGCACCAGATAGTCCGTGTTGGCAGTAACAAACATTGCCCCCAGACCCAGTCCGGCAAACAGCAGCTGTCTTTTAACAAAATAAAACGAATCGCCATAATTGCGGAAGCCCAAAACGGACCCGGCGCTGTACACCATCACCATGCCGATTGCCAGTAGAGCCAGAATCGGAATCAGCAGCCAGATATCAGGCGCATGACGGGATTTCTTCATCAGGAGCACACCTCTTGCATCCGTAGTAGGGGCTTATCCACCCCCCTACTTAAAGGTTATGCACCGCCTCTTTAAAAATACGCCCGCGCTCCTCATACGAGGTAAACATATCCCAACTTGCACAGGCAGGAGACAGGAGAACAACATCTCCTTCTTCCGCAAGAGCGGAAGCCTCCCGGACAGCCTCCTGCAGCACGGCGGCGGCGCTCTCCCCATTATCGACGGAGATGATGCGCTTTACTCCTGCCATTTGCGCCACACTGGCCAGCTTGTCCTTTGTTTGCCCCAGGACCACCAGCCCCTTCACATTGCCGCTGAGGACAGGCAGAAGCTCCATATAATCGGACCCGCGGTCGAGTCCCCCGGCGATCAATACAATCGGCTCGCGGAACGAAGCCAATGCCATGGAGGTGGCTTTGGAGTTTGTTGCTTTGGAATTGTTGTAGTAAGCGGCGCCAGCCTTATCCGCCACATATTCCAGACGGTGCTCCACCCCGCGGAAAGAAGCCAGCACAGCACCAAGACCCTCCGGAGCTGCTCCGGCAGCGATGGCGATTCCGCAGGCAGCCAAGGCATTCTCAACGTTGAACCGCCCCGGGAGGCCAATGGAATCCACCGTGGCAATCTCCGTCTCGCTCTCCGAATAATCACGATAAATGATTACCCGATTGTGGTCGTCTTCGGTATCCGGCACAAAAGAGGGACGGACAAAGATGCCCTGAACCAGCTCCTCCGTCATGGAGAAAGGCAATATGCTGCCTTTGATGTAAGGAACCAGGCCCCGGCAAACCGGATCATCCCAGTTCAGCACAGCCGTGTCAGAAGGCCCCTGGTTAGCAAACAGCTTCGCTTTGGAAGCCACATAATCGTCCATGTCGCCATGATAATCCAGATGGGTTTCGGCTACGTTCAGCAGAGCACCCACCTTGGGACGGAAGGTCTCCGTCCCCTTAAGCTGGAAGCTGCTTAGTTCGACAACCATCCAGTTGTCCTCATCCGCCTCCAGAGCGGCCTGAGAGAGCGGCGTACCGATGTTGCCGGCAACAATCGGCTTCATCCCTGCGGCCTCCAGCATGCGGCCTACCCAGGTCGTAGTCGTTGTCTTGCCGTTGGAGCCGGTAATACCGATCATGGGGGCGGCACAGAGCCGGTAAGCCACCTCCACCTCGGTCACAACCTCGATGCCTAGCTGCAGCGCCTGCTGCACTGGAGGAACAGTGTAGGGAATGCCCGGATTTTTGACCACCAGGCTGACACCTGAATGAATCAGTCCTTCCGGATGTCCGCCGCATATAACAGAAATTCCCAAAGATTCCAATTCGGAAGCTTCGGGACTTTGATCTCTTTCCTTTTTATCGTTGACCGTAACTACCGCACCGCGCTCATGCAGCACTTTGGCCACCTGGACGCCGCTTTTTGCCAGCCCCAGGACGACCACCTCTTCCCCTCGGTACATATCCGGATGTTTCATTCTTTACAACCCCTTGCTGATATATAGTCCTACTGCCGCCAGCACAAGGCTAACCGCCCAGAAGGAGACAACAACCCGCCATTCCGACCAGCCGCCGAGCTCAAAGTGATGGTGGATCGGGCTCATTCTGAAAATGCGCTTGCCGCGCGTTTTAAAGGAGGCTACCTGCAAAATCACAGACAGCATCTCAACCACAAAAACTCCGCCAATCACAACAAACAGCAGCTCGGTTTTGGTCACAATCGCAATAGCCCCGATCGCACCGCCAATTCCGAAGGAACCGAAGTCTCCCATAAATACTTTTGCCGGATGTGCATTAAATACCAGAAAACCTAATACCGCCCCGATCATCGCCGCTGCGCAGACACCGGCAGCAATCGAGGTAGCCTGCATGGCCACTACCGCAAAGGCGGCAAGTGCGATCGCGCTGACACCCGACAACAATCCGTCTACTCCGTCAGTAAAGTTTACTGCATTCGTGACCGCCATCATCATGAGGATAATAAATGGATAGTAGAACCATGCGCCCCAATCGAAGCTGATGGAGGTTCCCGGTATGCTGATGCCTGTGTTATGGCCGGCGTTAATCAACAGAACGCATAACACCACCCCGATCAGCAGTTGACCTGCCAGCTTTTGGCGGGCTGTAAGTCCCAGCGAACGCTTGAAAGCAATTTTAATATAATCATCAAGGAAACCAATCAGCCCGTAACCGAGCG
Organism: Paenibacillus paludis; assembly: GCF_042610515.1. NCBI lineage: Bacteria > Bacillati > Bacillota > Bacilli > Caryophanales > Paenibacillaceae > Paenibacillus > Paenibacillus paludis. Next base: position 256,789 of record NZ_JBGJZP010000006.1, on the reverse strand, counting down.
TTGCTACCAAAAGGACATAAAAGTCCGAATTCACCACGGAAAATTTCAGAAAAGATAAAGTGAAGGCCACCATAATAATGATACCGCCCATGGTAGGCGTTCCAGCTTTTTTCAAATGAGTTTGCGGTCCGTCATCACGAACCTGCTGTCCGAATTTCATCCGTCTCAGCAGCGGAATGATCAGCGGAGCGGCAATGACCGCAAGGATAAAGGACACAGCAATCGTCAGCAGCAGCAGTTGATAATCCATGGGTACACCCCCTCCAATATGTTAAGTTTGCTCAAAATGTTTGTTTAGGCTGTGCAGTACTTCTTCCAAGCGCATCCCTCTGGAAGCCTTGAAAAGCACAACATCGTCAGGACTGCATTTCCCGATCAAGACGGAAGTCAGCTCCGCTTTGTCCGTAAAAGAAAACACACGTTCTGCTCCGAATTTGTCCCTTGCCGTCTCAGCAATGTGGGCGGAGAGTGGTCCATAGGCAAAAACCAGATCCGTTTCCTCAGGATCGAGATAAGTCCCGATCTCCTGGTGGAACCGCACTTCATCCGGCCCAAGTTCCAGCATGTCCCCCAGCACAGCGATTCGGCTGCCAGTGCATTTCATAGACTGCAGCACATCAATCGCTGCTTTCATCGAGGTAGGACTGGCGTTATAAGCATCATTCAGCAAGGTAAGCCCCGAAGAGGTCAGCATCACTTCAATCCGCATGCCGGTCAGCTTAAGCCTCTTCAGTCCATCCTCTATGTGGTCATCAGTTACGCCGAAATGGCGTGCAACCGCAAGCGCGGCCAATGCGTTGACTACATTATGCCTGCCCGGCAGCGGGAGCGTATAGGCACGCTCCTTGTGGAGGTAACTCGTAAAGGTCATACCTCCGCTGTGCGTCATCATCCCGGTCGGATAATCATCGTTATCCGTAAAGATGCCGAAACGCAAGGTTTGCATTCCCTCGGGCGCATGGAAGGAGGCTTCAGCCATAACCTCAGCTAGCAGCGGCTCATCCCCGTTATAGATCAGCAGACCTCCCGGCTTCAGCCCTTCGGCAATCTCCAGCTTGGCCCGGGCGATCTCCTTGCGGGAGCCGAGCTGCAGCAAATGGGATTCACCTACATTCGTGATGACGGCCACATCAGGCGCAGCGAGCGAAGCGAGCAGGGCGATTTCGCCCCTTGAGCTCATCCCCATCTCCAACACGGCGATCTCCACATCCTCGCGCATAGAAAGGACCGTAAGCGGCAGTCCGATATGGTTATTGAAATTGCCTTGAGTTTTATGAACCTTAAATTGTCCTTCAAGCAAGGCTGTAATCATATCCTTGGTAGTCGTTTTGCCGTTGCTGCCTGTAACCGCAACAACCTGCGGAGCAATTTCGCTCAAATAAGCAGCAGCCAGCTTCTGCAGTGCAGACAGCGTGTCTTCTACCAGAATAACCCCGCCGCCTTCAGGCGCAGTCCCCTTATCCTTCTGCCATAGCGTTGCGGCCGCTCCCGCAGCCAAAGCTGCGGCACCATAATGATGTCCGTCAAAGTTGTCTCCGGCAAGCGGAACGAACAGACAGTCAGACGTAATTTTGCGGGAATCGGTAACCACTCCGGCAATCTTCACATTCATATCTTCAGCGGAAAACACTTCTCCCCCGCACATGTCAGCGATATTTCGCAGCGTTCTTGTAATCAATAGCTTCGGCCCCTTATCACTTCTTTGGCGACAATGCGGTCATCGAAATCATGAACCACTCCGCCGATCAACTGGTAGGTCTCATGACCTTTCCCCGCAATCAATACTACATCGCCAGGGCTTGCCATTTCAATAGCTTTTCTGATCGCTTCCCGCCGGTCGGGAACCATTTCATAACGTTCCTGCGCTACCCCATCCTCTTTCAGTCCCGCTTCAATATCCCGCAGAATCAGCAGCGGATCTTCAGTCCGTGGGTTGTCAGAGGTCACAAATACGCTGTCGCTGTATTTGGCTGCGATCTTCCCCATCAACGGCCGTTTAGTGGTATCTCTGTCGCCGCCGCAGCCAAAGACGGTAAGCACTTTGCCGGTTGCAAATTCGCTGACTGCCTTCAACACATTTTCAAGGCCATCCGGTGTATGGGCATAGTCAACGATAACCGCAAAGTCCTGCCCCTCATCCACCGACTCCACCCGTCCGTCCACACCTGGCACAGACTCTAAGCTGGCTTTGATCTCTTGAAGCGGCACATCTTCTAGAAGAGCGGCAGTGATAGCGGCAAGTGCATTATATACGTTAAACTTGCCGACCATGCGCAGAGAAATGTCTGCCTCTCCCTTAAACGTATCCACATGGAAAAATGTTCCTTTGGATGTGATCGAAATTTGTGAGGCTCGGACATTTGCCTTGCTGTCGATGCCATATGTAATCACTTCCGCTGCAGTCTGGGCAGAAAAATAAGCGCTCGCCTCATCGTCCGCGTTAAGTACGGCATATTTGCGCTCTTCTTTCCATGGAGAAATAGCGTTGCCGAGACGGGAGAAGAACAGGCCTTTAACGGCGCGATACTCTTCCATTGTATGATGATAATCGAGATGATCCTGGGTTAAATTCGTAAATATTGCTGTGCGGTAATCTGTCCCCTTCACGCGTCCTTGCTGCAGCGCATGGGAGGAGACCTCCATCACGCAGCAATGTACACCTTTAAGCACCATATCTTGAAGCGTACGCTGCAGTTCAAGCGACTCCTGCGTGGTGCCTGACATCGGATAACTTTGTCCGTCATATCGCATTTGAATGGTTCCGATCAGTCCCGTTTTTACACCATGGTCCTGCATGATCCGTTCAATCAGATAAGTGGTGGTAGTTTTGCCGTTGGTGCCAGTGATCCCTATCATTCTCATGCGGCTGCTAGGCGATCCGAAGAAGACATTTGCCAGTACGGACATAGCAAACCTGCTGTCGTCCACTACGAGCTGGGGCAGATCAATATCCAGCCTCCGCTCGCAGACGATGGCAGCGGCTCCACTCGCGGCAGCCTGCGGGGCAAATTTATGCCCATCCACAGTATGTCCCGGCAAACAAATAAATAAATCACCCGGTTTCACCTGGCGGGAATCCGTCTGAAGATCGGAAATCTCTGTTTCACCATCGCCGTATAGGCGCGAAGCTGCAAGACAAGAAGATAATTCATTAATGTTCATAGCAATCCCTCACTCTGCTTTGTCATTCTTATCATTTACGGAAGACCCCATATAAATCCTGATTGTCGAGCCTTGTTCGACTCTAGCTCCCGCTTTGGGGGCCTGATTGACTACGGTATTGCCTGAGCCTGAACGCACGAGCGTAAAATTCATGTTGAGATCTTCATAAATATCCTGAACTGTGGCGCCAGTCAGATCGGGAACCGTCACAATCGGAGTCTCTCCGTACTTATAGGTTTTGGGAAGCTGGTCTTTACGCTCCGGTACCTTCAAATAACGCAGGGAGTCCTCAAGAATGTTCTGTACGATCGGAGCCGCCACCACGCCCCCAAACTGTATGCCCTGTGGATTATCCACCGCAGTGTACACAACAATCTGCGGGTCATCCGCAGGCGCAAAGCCTACAAAAGATACGATATGCTCTGTAGGAGAATATCGGCCATTGATTACTTTCTGTGCCGTCCCTGTCTTGCCCCCCACACGGTAGCCGTCAATAAATGCCGGCCGGCCGGTGCCTTTGGCAACTACGCTCTCAAGGGCAGCCCGCACCTTCTTCGAGGTTTCCTCGGAAATAACCTGCCGCACTTCTTGCGGCTTCACTTCCGATACCGTCTCACCGGTATCCGGATTAATCCATGCCTTGGCAACATGAGGCGTGTACAGCTTACCGCCGTTTATTGCCGCAGACACTGCCGCAATCTGCTGAATCGGTGTAACCGACACCCCTTGGCCAAAGGCTGTTGTAGCGAGTTCCACCGGCCCCACCTGCGAAGGCTTGAACAGGATGCCGCTTGCCTCCCCGTTCAAATCGATCCCCGTCTTCGTACCAAAGCCGAAATCACGGATATATTTGAACAAGGTATCTTTGCCAAGACGCTGGCCCATCACGACAAAACCCGGGTTGCAGGAATTCTCCACCACTTCCAGAAAGGTTTGGCTGCCATGGCCGCCTTTTTTCCAGCAGCGCAGCTTCGCCCCGCCGACCTCAATAAAACCGGGGTCAAAAAAATGCTCATGCTGTAAATCCACCTTCCCCTCCTGCAGCGCCGCAGCCAGGGTAATAATCTTGAATGTCGAACCCGGTTCATACGTCATCCATATCGGCAGATTACGGTTATACACTGCCGCATCGTATTCCTTGTAAGCGCCCGGCTCATAACCCGGCCGGCTCGCCATTGCCAGAATCTCGCCATTCTTCGGATTCATGGCAATAGCCCAGCTGCCCTGAGCCTGATATTTCACCATTGCCTGATCCAGCTCACGTTCCATAATGGACTGGATCTGCTTGTCAATGGTCAACTGCAGACTCAGTCCCTCCTGGGGTTCGAAATACTTCTCAGAGGAGCCAGGCATTAACCGGCCGCCTGCATCAGACAAATAGGATATTTTCCCGTCAATTCCCCGCAGCAGTTTATCGTAAATATTCTCAACGCCAGTGATGCCCTGATTATCAATTCCCGTGAACCCAAGAATATGGGCCGCCAAATCCCCGTAAGGATAATAACGTTTGTTGTCCTCAGCGACAACGATGCCCGGCAGCTGCAAATCACGGATGCTTGCGGCAAGCTCCATCGTAATTTTGCGGCCGCCGGGCTGTAACTTCACCGAAGACTTCCCTTTAGACAGCAGCGTCACTAGCTTCACCTCAGTCATGCCGAGTAGTGGAGCCAGCTGTTGTGCTGTTCCTTGCTTATCCTTCACCTGCACAGGAACCGCATAAATCGTAGGCGAGCTGACATTATAGGCCAGTGACGTCCCTTCACGGTCCAATATTTCACCGCGTTTTGCAGTAAAAGGTATGTCACGGCGCAGCAAATTTTCCGCCTTGGCGCTGAGTTCTTCACCTTTGGACAACTGCACATAGGCAAGACGCACGGCCAGAGAGCCGAACAATACGGCCAATCCCAGCAGCGTCCACAGCATTCTCTGCCGAGTTACGACTTTCGAAACCTTCATTCCGTTCTCCCCGCTTTCGCTCGTATAGACATGATCTCTTATCTCATGACTATTCGGGACAAACAGGGCTTAGAACAGCCTGTACGATTGCCGCTCATAAGCTAATCAGGCTAACACGGTTTTACCGCTGCCGGAACGGCTTTGGTTCACTTCTTTAAATAGCCTGAGATCCCCGGCTACTCTTCCGCTGCATCCTCCGCCGGCTCCGTAACCGGAATATCCTCACCGTATTCATTGATCGGATTGAGCTTCAGAGTAACCAGTGGCTTGCCATTTTTGATGCCTTCCGTTTGCTCGGAGACATACCCTTCGCCATCCACTGCAATGCCGATCTTCAAAAGATTGAGAATTTCCAGTGCATCCCGCAGGGATTGACCGCGCAAATCCGGAATGGTCTGTTTCTCCCCCTGCTGAGTTAACAGGTAAATGCGCTGTCCTGTTGCAAGCACAGTTCCTTTCTCTGGGTACTGGCTGACCACAGTAGCTCCTTGACCCACCGTTTCAAAATCATATCCCCCATTGATGAGCAGTTCTCTGGCTGCCTTCACGGTTTTGCTGGTCAGATCAGGTGCCTTGCGCTGTACAGAGGCTTGCGCCTTGACCGTTTTCTTGCCGCTGTCGGTATCGCTCGTGTCACCCATTTTGGGCACGCCCATATAGGGCAGCGCCTGGGATACGATCTCCTGGAACACCGGGCCCGCTGCGATACCGCCGCCGGCAGCGTCGGCAGGCTCGTCAATAATGACATAGACAGCGATCTTCGGATCATTGACCGGTGCGTATCCGAGAAAGGAAGAGCGCACCTTGTCCCGGTCATAACCACCCTTGCCGTCAGGCTTGATCGCCGTCCCGGTCTTGCCCGCCACACGATAGCCCTCAATGTAGGCGTGTCTCCCGGTCCCATGCTGCAAATCCGCAACAACCTGCTCCAGATAGCTTCCGGTCTCGCGTGCGCTTTCCTTCGAGATAACCTGACGCACAACCTCAGGCTGGGTGACCGTTGTCTTCCCGGTATTCGGATCGGTAATTTCCTTGACGACATGAGGTACCATCAGCTTGCCGCCGTTCGCAATCGCTGCCACCGCCGTAAGCTGTTGGATCGGAGTAACGAGCAATTTCCCGTGACCGTAAGAAAGTGTAGCATTTTCCGACACATTGTTCGGGTCTGGGTTAACGAGCCCGATGATTTCTCCCGGAAGGTCGATGCCTGTTTTATCTTTGAAACCAAAATCAGTGATATATTGCAGCAGCCTTTCCTTTCCAAGCATTTCATAGCCTAGCTTGACAAAAGCTACGTTGCTGGAACGTTTAACCCCTTCAAGGTAAGTGATTTCACCCCATCCTACTCTGTTGATATCAGGAATAGGCTTGCGCAAACCCTTGAGTTTGATTTGGCCGGACTTAAAATAGGCATTCGGATCAAAGAGGTTTTCCTCCACCGCACCGGCCAGCGTTACAACCTTGAACGTCGAGCCCGGCTCAAATCTCGACATGATGGCGTGGTTATAGAAGTCCCCCGGTTTCGTTTCCGAATTCCAGAATTCATTGGGATTGAAGGTAGGCAAATTGGCCAGGCCCAGAATCTCCATCGTGTTCGGGTCGGCGGCAATCACACTTATGGACTTTGGTTTGTACAGCTCATAAGCCTTTTTCATCGCTTCTTCGATGTAATACTGAATTGTGCTGTCGATGGTCAGCTTGAAATCACTGCCGTTCACGACAGGCTGAAAAGTATCCTGTGAGTCAGGCAGCTTGAATCCTTTGCCGTCACTCTGGTAATAGAGCTTGCCGTCGACGCCTTTAAGCTGCTTGTCGAAATATTTCTCCAGCCCCGCTATGGCAATACCGTCTCTGTCGGTATAACCCAAAATATGCGCGGCAAGTGTTTTCTTGGGATAATAACGTCTCTGCTCCCTGACCGTGCCGACGCCGGTTTCGAGAATATCATGCTCCTTGCGGAGCTTTTCGATAAAAGCGTCCACCTTGTCCTTCATTTCCTGGTCGATTTTCCAGCCTTCGGTACGGACCTCGCGATTCTTGAGAAAATTGCCTTTATCATCCTTGGCCTCAACCAGTATCTTCAACTGATCCACCGGCTTGTTCAGCAGGTCATGCAGACCCTGAATAACTTCTTCCCCGATTTTCAGTTCAGCAATGACCGCGGGGTCCACCACAACGGTATACGCCGGGACATCACTAGCCAGAACAATGCCGTTACGGTCTTCAATCGTTCCCCGCACCGCTTTAATAACCGATTTATGGGCCCACTGCTCGGCCGCCTTTTCCTGCCAGGACTCGCTTTGCAGAACCTGTATCCAGAAGACCCGGGCGACTAAAACAAGAAAAAAGAGGGTAATACACCCTCCTATAAACAGCGTGCGAAGTTTTATTCTTTTTACCATAAGGAAACCTCACAAACTCTATTATTGCGACTTCTGCCAATCGCTATTGGTTGTCTCCGTCAGTTGAAGTACTACCCACCGGCACATAAATAGTGGTATCCTCAGGCGGCTGCACGTATCCCAGCTTTTTTGCCTTCTCGATTACCAGCTGCTCTAAATTCTGCTTCTCCATCTGATATGTGGCAATCTGCTTTTTGTTGTTTGCAATTTCGCTGTCCAGCTTCTGAGCCTGCAAGTTCAAATCATAAATGTGGACGTAACGCCAAATCAGGGCGACAGCCACCAGCACGAATGCTCCCAGTGTCAGCATATACATCAGCTTCTCCTGCAGTGGAATCACCATCCGCCTAGTGACAACTTTTGTCTTCTCGCGGTAAAGCGGGTTTACCTCTTCTTTTCTCTTGGGTTGAACTGCTAAATTGCCGCGGGTATAGGCCATCTCTGACTCTCCTTTATCGTCTTTTTACAATTTCTCTGCAATACGCAGTTTCGCTGAACGGGCGCGCGGGTTAAGCTCCAGCTCTTCCCCGGAAGGAACGAGCGGCTTGCGGTTAATTAACTTGAGAGTACCTTCAGCGCCGCATACGCAAAAAGGAAAGTCAGGCGGGCAAGTGCATCTGCTTAAATAGCTGCTGAAGATTTGCTTGCAAATCCGGTCCTCCAGAGAATGGAAGGTAATTACTGATACCCTTCCTCCGGGTGCCAGGCAGCGTACCGCTCCATGAAGTCCTTCCTCGAAAGCGCCAAGCTCGTCGTTCACGGCGATTCTCAGACCCTGAAAACTGCGTTTGGCGGGATGTCCACCCGTCCTGCGCGCAGCTGCAGGGATGCCTTCCTTAATCAGCTCAGCCAATTCGCCTGTACTTTCTACCGGCCGTTCCTCTCTTCGCTCCACAATTTTGCGGGCGATCCGCCGCGAGAACTTCTCTTCTCCGTATTGGAAAAGCACGCGGGCGATTTCCTGTTCGGTCCATGTATTGACGATTTCGGCTGCAGTCAGCTCTGCGGACTGGTCCATCCGCATATCAAGCGGAGCATCGTGATTATAGCTGAACCCCCGTTCCCCTTCATCGAACTGGGGTGAGGATACGCCAAGATCAAACAGGATTCCGTCGACCTGGGGAACGCCATCTTTTTGCGGCACAAAAGGAAGCTCCTTCAGCACCTGCTCAAGATCGCGAAAGTTGGTCTTAACCAGAACAACCTTCTCCCCGTATTCAGCCATCTTCTCCCTCGCATTGTTCAAAGCCCACTCATCCTGATCCAGACAGATCAGCCGGCCTTCGCCGCTAAGCTTGGATGCGATAAGAGAACTGTGTCCGGCTCCTCCGAGCGTACAGTCAACGTAAATCCCATCCTTCTTGATGTGCAGCCCTTCTGTCGCTTCTTCCTTAAGCACCGTGATGTGGTGAAACAAGCTGCATCCCTCCAGGGCAGTATTCGAATTGTGTTTGTGTATGTTATAGATCAAAATTGAAATCCACCAATTTTTCGGCAATCTCGTTGAACGATTCCTCTGACTGTTCGAAGTACTGCTCCCATAGCTCCTTGTTCCAGATCTCCACCCGGTTCGAAACGCCCAGAATAACACAGTCCTTGTCCAGCTTGGCATATTGCCGCAGATTCCCCGGCAGATTCACCCTGCCTTGCTTGTCCCATACACATTCTGTCGCTCCTGAGAAAAAAAAGCGGCTGAAGGCGCGGGCATCCGATTTCATCAGTGAAAGGCTTTTGAGCTTTTGCTCCATGATTCCCCATTCTTCCATGGGATAAACAAACAGGCAGGAGTCGAGGCCGCGGGTCGCTACGAAAGAGGTTCCGAGCAATTCACGGAACTTGGCCGGAATAATGATGCGGCCCTTGTCGTCAATGCTATGCTGGAATTCCCCCATAAACATAGTTTTACCCACCCCTTGCTACCGATTCCCCACTTTACCCCACTTTACACCACCTAAGCATAATAGATTCGCCATTAAAAATCAAAAACCTTTTTCCGCAGCAAGGTAATTTTTTCTTGTTTGTCAAGTCATCCCCTCCACAGGCACCTGACTCTATGCATTCACCCATCCGGATCAAAAAAAGAAGCCCGCACCATATACATGGCAACGGGCCTATCGATAAGGATAAAATACCGCTTAGTCGTTCAAATTCCAGCTGTCCAGATATTCCACCTGCGCTGGAGTCAGGCTGTCGATAGCAATTCCCAGACTTTCGAGCTTGTAGCGTGCCACCTGCTCATCCAGATCATAAGGAACATTCTCCACTTTAGCACCGATGCTCTTGTAATTATCATTCACATATTTAAGCGACAACGCCTGCAAAGCGAAAGTCGTATCCATTATTTCCGCCGGATGCCCATCGGCCGCACCCAGATTGACCAGCCGGCCTTCAGCCAGCAGATACAGCTTGCGTCCGTCCTTCAACTGGTATTCCTCGATATTTTTACGCACAGTGCGCTGGGATACCGATCGTTCCGCAAGTTCCGGTTTATTCACTTCCACATCAAAATGTCCGGCATTGCACATAATTGCGCCGTCTTTCATAACATCATAATGCTCGCCGCGGATGACATACCGGTTGCCGGTAACCGTAACGAAGAAATCACCGCGTTTGGCCGCTTCCAGCATCGGCATCACATGGAATCCGTCCATATGCGCTTCCACTGCCTTGATTGCATCCACTTCAGTGACGATTACGTTAGCGCCCAAGCCTTTAGCCCTCATGGCTACCCCTTTGCCGCACCAGCCGTAACCGACTACAACCACGGTTTTGCCTGCTACAATCAGGTTGGTTGTACGGACGATCCCGTCCCATGCCGACTGGCCCGTACCATAACGGTTATCAAACAAATATTTGCAATACGCATCGTTGACGGCAACCATCGGGAACTTCAGGATGCCCTGCTTCTGCAGTGCCTTCAGCCGAATGATCCCTGTAGTGGTTTCTTCGGCACCGCCGCGGATATTCTCCATCAGGTCGGGACGTTCCGAATGCAGCAGGGTCGCAAAATCCCCCCCGTCATCGATGATCAGATCCGGCTTACTCTCCAGAGCCTTGATATTCAGTGCCTTAAACTCCTCCGGTGAGGGATTATATTTGGCGAACACAGTAATGCCGTCTTCGACAAGCGCCGCGCAGACATCGTCCTGGGTCGACAGCGGATTTGATCCGGTTATTGTAACTTCAGCACCGCCCGCCTTGACTACTTTCGCAAGATAAGCCGTCTTTGCTTCCAGATGCAGCGTAATCGACACCTTCAGCCCTTTGAAAGGCTGCTCAGCTTCGAACTGCTCGCGGATGCGGTTCAACACCGGCATATGCTGGCGGACCCAGTCGATTTTCAGATGCCCTTCATGAGCAAGCGACATGTCTGCGACAATACTATTTTCTTTCGACATTGAACTCATTTATGAAACCTCCTAAAAGTTTTGTAAACATAGACTTCCTTGAACTATATAAGTTGAACTTTAGATTTACTGATCCGGCATTAGAACGCAACTGCGGTGAATGTTTGGACTTCCGGCCGCTGTTGTCTACAGATTTCTTGATTAATACCGCTCTTAGCGGTAGAAATCCGTAGACAAAGGCGGTCGCTATCGCTCCTACAGTTCCAAACTTCCCCTCCGCTGTTTAGCCTCTAGCTAGTTCTTTAGTTCAACTTATATAGCTTCGAACAAAAATTCCTTCGTAAGCTTACTTCTTTTTCCCTACATATAAATAATACGGTGCGTTCCGCTGAAGTCAGCGGGTATGGTCATCAGTTCGTCCAGCCAAGCCGGGCCGTAGCGGTTCAAGTAATACATCATATTGTATACTCTTTCCTGCGGCTTTCCCAGCGGCATGAGTGACAGCTCAATCCGTTCCCATTGGCGGAGCGCAGCTTCATTTTGTTTCTCCATGGCATCCTGGGCTTTTCCCTGTAAAAATGCAATCTGGTCCAGGATCTTCTCTTTATTGTTATTGCCTAATTTAAGCAGACCGGCCTGAATCGTTCCGAGCTGTTCGATCAACGGCTCATACATGGCGGAGAAGGCTTCCTTCGTTTCCTCGAACCGGCGGCCAAGCTCGAGTTCATCCTGGGCGGTGATCCATTCTTTCCGTTTCTGTTCAAGCCCTTGTCTCACATCCTCGAAGGAGAGGCTGTATTTATTCATATGCTTATGCAGTGTTCCTTCTATGACTGTAAAAGACATGCGCGGAAGGATCAGCGGCATCTGTCCGCCGACAACTTCAAAGGCATTGCGTGGAATGGCCCAATAGGCCAGTTCCCCTTGTCCCAATACCGTGGCCAGAACCGGCAGGACATAATCCTGCATAAGAGGGCGTGTCAGCACATTGTTGCTGAACCGTTCAGGATGGTCTTCAAGCACTGCCAGCAATTCCTCCGGTGAGAAGGAGACGGCACCCTTGCGGTCAGTATATCGCCCATCCGCCTTATGCAGCAGCAGCCGCGCACCTTCATGTATATAGAAAAGATTCGCATTGCCGGAGGTCACATCTGCCTGCAGCTCATATCCTCCGTCAACTATACGCATTGCCGATTGTTTGTAGGCTGCTTCCAGCTCATCATTGCGTTCAATCAGTTTGGCAAAAAACGGCTTCTCCAGCTTGCGCAGTTCCGGATCGGCAGAATCCAGCAGAATCAGGCCGAATTTGCCGAATAGCGAACCGATCAGCTTGGCAAAAGCATCGCTCATGCTGCCCGCCATTCGTGACGATTCACGGATAAACTCCATGATTTGCGGTTTGAATTCACTTTCTTGAAGCAAGCCAGCCAGCTCGGCAATGACCTGCTCCCATCCCGATTCTTCTACCTTAATATCACTGACAGAAGAACGGGGGCCATCAGCTTTGTCCAGCTTGATTCTGGTGATCTCCCCGGTGCGGTTTAAGACAAATGTATGATTAACCTCATCCCAGTCATGATCTTCACCGGCAATCCAGAAGAGCGGCACAACCGGCCGTCCAAGCTGGGCTGCAGCTTCTTTTGCCGCCTGGATGGTGGTGATCGCCTTATATACGACAAACAGGGGACCTGTAAACAGGCCGCTTTGCTGCCCCCCGGTCACCACCAGCGTCCCTGGCTGTTCCAGCAGCGCCAGAGCATTCGTTACCGCAGAATGGGGATTATGCTGTTCGTTATAGAGCCGTAAGGCTGAAGCAATCTTAGTACGGTCGGCACGCTGATGTTCATTTGCATCCAGCCACGCCGCCCGTTTCTCTCGGCTGTCTTCATTTCTGAAATCCCCGCCGTACAAATGCTCTACCGTTTCATAACGGTCTATATAGTCGCGTGCGAGCGCAGATCCGCCCGGGATCGGTTCCGGTACTACTTCCATTTACTAATGCCTCCTGTTCAGCTATGCCTGCTATATGTAATCACAAGTTCGTAAACTCTTTATGATTGTATCCAATGTAAGTGTTGGCGTCAAAAAATAACTTAAGATTCTTATTACAAATAAAATCCCCTATGCAAAAGGGGGCCGTGCCATAAGCCATTGTATGACTTGTGCCACAACCCCCTCTGTTTCAGTTATAAAAGAGAGCTTTGCTTGCCTTAAGCGAATGCTTTAGCAACAAAATGCCCCTTGGATACTTCTACAAGCTCAAAATCGGCGTCATTGCTCTTCTCGTTAGCCGAGTAAATCGGGCTGCCAAGCTCATCATACAGATGAATACGTTTCTTATTGACTTCAATTTCCGGATCGGGAACTGGAATCGCCGATAACAGCGATTTCGTGTACGGGTGAAGCGGGTTCGCATAAAGCTCTTCGCTTTCTGCAAGCTCAACCATTTTACCCAGGTACATTACCGCCACACGGTCGCTGATGTGCTTAACCATGGACAAATCATGCGCGATAAAGAGATAAGTAAGTCCAAGACGCTCCTGCAGTTCTTTGAGCAGGTTAACAACCTGCGCCTGAATAGACACATCAAGTGCGGAAATCGGCTCATCGCAGACGATGAACTTAGGGTTTACCGCAAGCGAGCGGGCAATCCCGATACGCTGGCGTTGGCCGCCGGAGAATTCATGCGGATAGCGGGTAGCATGGTCATGGTTAAGTCCAACCATATCCAGCAGCTCTTCAATCCGTTTCTTGCGTTCTGCACGGCTTCCGGCCATCCCATGGATGTCCAGTGCTTCCCCGATAATATCGGACACCGTTAGACGCGGGTTAAGTGAAGCATACGGATCCTGAAAAATCATCTGCATGTCACGGCGCAGCGCCTTCATTTTGCCCGCGGATAATTTATAAATATCAGTGCCATTGTACTTTACGCTTCCTGCAGTCGGTTCATACAAACGAAGAACCGTACGGCCGGCAGTAGTCTTTCCGCATCCGGATTCCCCAACCATACCCAGGGTTTCACCTTCGCGGATTGAGAAATTAATATTATCAACAGCCTTAAGAACTTTACCTTTGCCTACATTAAAATATTTCTTAAGACCTTCAACTTCAATCAGGTTCTTACTCAAACGAACTGCACCTCCTTGGCCATCGAATGCAGATTCCAGCAACGCGCCATATGCGTTTCACTGAACTCTGTTGCACCGGGATCGATTTGTTCGCAGACATGCATTGCTTCACTGCAACGCGCTGTGAACGGACAGCCGATCGGCGGCTTAATCAGATCCGGGGGAGTCCCGATGATCGGAATCAAAGGCTCACCCTTCTTTTGGTCCAGACGCGGCATCGACCGGAGCAACCCCCTGGTATACGGATGCTGCGGATTCTTAAAGATTTCCCATCTGGTACCTGTTTCCACCACTTCACCAGCATACATAACGATGACCCGGTCACACATGCCTGCAACTACGCCGAGATCATGAGTGATCAGGATGATGGAGGTCCCCAGTTTTTGCTGCATCTCTTTCATAACATCCATGATTTGCGCTTGAATCGTAACGTCAAGCGCCGTTGTCGGCTCATCTGCAATCAGCAGAGCCGGGCGGCAGGCCAGTGCAATGGCGATCATTACACGTTGGCGCATCCCGCCGGAGAATTCGTGGGGATATTGGTTAAAGCGAGCCTCCGCATTTTTGATGCCAACTAATTTCAGCATCTCAATACCTTGCTTTTTCGCTTCGGCCGCTGACATATTCTGATGTTTGATCAAAACTTCGGTTATCTGTTTGCCCACTTTGATAGTTGGGTTCAAAGAAGTCATCGGGTCTTGAAATATCATGCCAATATCTTTGCCGCGAATACTTTCCATTTGTTTCATGCTTTTGTTCAGCAGATTCTGTCCTTGAAAAATAATCTCGCCCTGTTTCACTTTAGAGGGCGGTGTAGGGATGAGCCGCATAATCGACTGCGCCGTAACGCTCTTACCACTGCCGGACTCACCGACAATGGCTACCGTTTCACCTTTGCCTACTTCAAAATTCATACCGCGGACAGCCTGTACTTCTCCACCTTTTACAAAAAAGGAAACATGCAGATCTTTGACTTGCAGAATGGGTTCCATCAATGTTCACCTCCTATTTCTTCAGCTTAGGATCCAGTGCATCACGGAGTCCGTCACCAAAAATATTAAAGGACAGCATGGTCAAGCTGATAACAAGCGCAGGGAAGATCATCCGCCAAGGATAGTACATCCAGCCTGTAAGGGAGTCATTGATCATGGAACCGAGTGAAGCTACCGGTGCCTGTACGCCAAGTCCGAGGAAGCTGAGGAACGCTTCGGAGAAGATTGCGCTTGGTACGGACAACGTTACGGTAACAATAATAGGCCCCATTGCATTTGGAAGCAAATGCTTGAACAGCAGGCGTTTCCAGTCAGCACCCATAGAGCGGGAGGCCAAGATGAATTCACGGTTTTTGAGCTGCATAATCTCGCCGCGCACAATCCAGGACATATTGATCCAGCCTGTGATGGTCAAGGCAAGTATAATCGTCCACAGACTCGGTTCAAATACTACAAGCAGCATGATTACTACGAGCAGATAAGGAATCGAATATAAAATTTCGGAGAACTTGTTCATTACTGTATCGATGCGTCCACCGAAGAATCCCATGATCCCACCGTAAATAACACCAAAGATTAAGTCGATCATCGCAGCGGCAAGGCCGACAATCAGCGAGATCCGGGCACCCATCCAGGTGCGGACAAATACATCGCGTCCAAAATCATCCGTTCCAAACAAGTGATCCAAGGATGGTTTCTTGTTCGTACTCATCAAATCATTCGAGTCATAAGTATAAGGAACCAAATGCGGAGCAACAATGGCCATAATGACAATCAAGATCATAATAACCAGCGCAACCATAGCTAGTTTGTTCTGGCGCAGACGCTGCCATGCATCCTGCCAAGCGGAAAGGCTTTCGCGCTGAATCACTTCCGCTTCCTTCTCATCAATGCCGATTTTACGGAAATCTTCGGGCTTCAGGTCCACATGTGGAGCAACAGTATTATTATTTGCAGCCAACGTTAATCCTCCTTTCCTCCAGCAAGTTTAATACGTGGGTCAACAGCAACATAAGCGACATCCGTAAGGAAACGTGCGACCATCAAGATTACACCATAGAATATGGTGATACCCATAATAATCGGATAGTCACGTGTGTTAATCGCTTGAACGAACTGTTTACCGATACCGCCGATACCGAAGATTTGTTCAATGACAACAGAACCGGTAATAATGTTCGCGGTCATCGGTCCCACATAAGTAATTACCGGCATAATACCGTTGCGCAACACGTGGCGGGATAAAATCGACATCCAGCTGAGGCCCTTCGCCTTTGCTGTCTTGATGTAATCGGCATGAAGCACTTCAAGCATGCTGGAACGGGTAAGACGTGCAATGACTGCAATCGGCGACGCCGTCAGTGCCATAACCGGGAGGAAATAATTCATCGGTCCTTTAAAGCCCATGACAGGGAAAATTTTCCAGTGATAGGCCAGCAAATATTGCAGCAATGAAGCCACAACAAAGCTCGGTACAGCAATACCGAGAACAGCCAATATCATTGCGACATTATCGATCAATTTCCGGTGATGCAGAGCTGCAAGCATCCCTAGCCCTACACCTATAATAATCGCTACAATAATAGCCACAACCCCAAGCTTCAGCGATGAAGAGAAGGTTTGTGAAATAATATCTGTTACTTCCTGGTTAAGCATTTTCATTGAGATGCCCAGGTCACCTTTAATAATATTCTTCAAATAAATTACGTACTGCTCAAAGACGGGCTTGTCCAAATTATACTGCGCGTATAGACGCTGCAAAATTTGTTCAGGAATTTTCTTTTCTGCTGTGAATGGATCTCCGGGAATCGCCTTCATTAGAAAAAAGGTCGCAGATATCAATACAAACAGGGAAATAATCATGTGGAGAAATCTGTTGAAAATATAACGAACCATGCCCGCCATCACCTCCTTCGACAATATTTTTACTTACCTATTCTAAGGAAAAAATACTCATTTGTCCATTTAATCAAATTGTTATTTTTTCCAAATAATCTCATTTACTATCCCATACAAAAAAAAGGGATATATATGGAGTTCCACATATATATCCCGAAGTAATATAAAAACCTTCAGATATTATATTACTATATTTTGTTGCAAGCTTTACTCTTAGTGTTCGAGCAAGTAAGCGCGGCTCAGGTCGATTGCACCGCTGAAGTCAAGAGTTACACCTTTAAGGTACTCTTTAGTCAACGAGTTGTTTGTGTAGTAATAGATTGGAATCAAAATCATATCATCCATAATCATTTTTTCTGCAGCAGTAAACTTCTCTTGACGAACAGCATTGTCTGAAGATTTTTTAGCTTCGTCGATCAGTTTGTCATACGCTGGGTTGGAGTAACCAGTATCATTGTTACCGCCGCCAGTTACCCACATATCAAGGTAAGTCATTGGATCATTGAAGTCCGCGGACCAGCCGGCACGTGCTACTTGATAGTTCTTGTTCTGTTTGTCTTCGATGAAGACGCCCCACTCTTTGTTCTCGAGCTTAACTTCAACGCCGAGGTTCTTTTTCCACATATCAGCAATGGCTACAGCGATCTTTTGGTGGCCTTCACTTGTGTTATAAGTCAGAGAGAAGCTCAGTTTATCCAAGCCTTCTTCTTTCAGACCTTCGGCAAGCAATTTTTTAGCGCCTTCCACATCTTCACTGAAGTATTGGGAATCAGCTACTTGAGCACGGTATTCTTTTTCATTGCTTTGGATGCCCGGAGGAACAAAACCGAATGCCGGCAGTTGTCCGCCCAAAGTGATATTATCGATGATTGGCTGACGTTGGATAGCCATAGCCAAGGCTTTACGGATTTTAGCATTTGTAAAAGGTTTTTCAGTTACATTGAACTGGTAGTAGTAAACGCTGGAAATACCTTTTCTTGAAAATTCTTTAGGGAATTCTTTCTCAACGATTGGCAGTTGCTCGGTTGGAATTTCACCAATCGGACCGCCTGCACGGTCAAGTTCGCCGTTTTTGTAACTCAGCAGTTCAGTTGCACCACTGTTTACGATGGAGAAGTTGATGCCTGCTGCTTTAATTTGATCTGCAGCATAGTACGATGGGTTCTTAACTACGGCCAGAGATTGGCCAGTTGTCCACTCAGACAAAGTGAAAGGTCCGTTAGTAATTTGGGTTTCAACCTTAGTTGCCCATTTTGGATCATTTGCAACGGAACTATGCACTGGGTAGTACGTATAGAAAGACAGCAGACCCAAGAAATATGGTGTAGGGTTGGTCAGTGTCACTTCAAGTGTTTTATCGTCAACTACTTTAACGCCAACTTGGCTGAAATCAGTGATTTTGCCTTCGTTGAAGTCTTTAGCACCTTTGATGTAGAACAATTGGTAAGCGTAAGGAGCAGCTTGTTCCGCATTCGGATCAAGGACACGTTGCCAAGCAAAGGCGAAGTCTTTAGCTGTTACAGCGTCGCCGTTGCTCCATTTTGCATCACGAAGTTTGAAAGTATACACCAGGCCGTCAGGGGAGATTTCCCAGGACTCAGCAATACCTTCTTCAGCTTGCCCAGTTTCTGCATTTTGACGAGTAAGTCCTTCATACAACAATTTCAGGATAGCATTGGATGTGCTGTCTTGAGCTTGTTGCGGGTCAAATGTAGGAGGCTCGGAGCTCAGGTTGATCTTAAGCGTTTGGTCAGCAGCTAACTTCTCATCGCCAGTTGCGTTTCCTGTGTTCTTGTTACCTGCGTTGTCAGCCGGCGCATTGGTCGGGCTGGCATTTTTGCCATTGTTTGCATTGTTTCCGCCGCAGCCAGCAAGCACTGTGCCGATGACTAAAACTAATGCAATCATGAGCAATAGACTTTTACTCTTCTTCATCTAGCAGTTCCCCCTAAATAGAATGTGGTATATGGTTTATGATTATACAACCAGTGGTCAAAAAAATCTAGAGCAATATTTTCTGAAAACCGTTTTTTTTTTAAACTTAAAAGATTTGTGACATTGACGCTTCACCGAAGCAGTGGAACGTTACATCGCTTGTGATATGTATCGAATGAGGCCTACGAATAAAAACAGAATGTAACTAACGGTCATAAAAAAGAAAGTAAGCCGCCATACTGCCCGAAGTAACCGTTTTCCATCCACCTTTCCTTTTAAGCGATTTTGAGCCCCTCCAATCAATCCGGTGGATATTAATACAATAAGTAGTATAAGATAGAAGCCCCAACCCGAATCAAATATGATATTAAATAAGGCCGATACGGAAAGCAATAAAAATAATGTAGTCACGTCCATTGCCAGCAAAAAAGTGCTTTTCTTTTCTTTTTTGAGGCCTATTCCCGCAAAATAGACGATTAAAAAAGGAACAATCGGAATAACGCTTATAGTAATGAACGAATTCCGCAGAAATTCCAAACAGCCTCACCTCTCCCTCACAAGCATGCCTTCTACCATCCGGCAAATCCAGCGGTGTTGTGGAGCATCGATGCCGCTCCGCTCCGCCATATCCACAATGCTCCCATTAATCCAGCGTATTTCCGTTGCTCTTGAGGACAACACATCGGCAAGCATCGATGAAATATTGCCGGCTGTTGCCCGGCAAACCTCCATTATGCCTTCCCAGGCGTTACTTTCAAGAGCAATACCGCAGGCTTCATAAACGGCAATCGCTTCCTCATACAGCTCCTTCATCAAATGTATGCGCTGCTCGGCAGCGAGCAATTCACCGTTCGGTACGCGCCAGATCGCTGTAAGAGGATTGATCACAGCATTGATTAAAAGCTTCCGGTAAATCATGGTATCCACTTCTTTCGACATAGAGGCGGAGAATCCTGCTGCTGTGAGCGTTTCAATGAAACTAATTAGCGAGGATGGACCATGAGTAGTATTGCTGTCGCCAACCTTCCCTATACATATTTCTCCTCTCCCTGCATGAACAACCTCGGTTAATGTTTTTCTTTTGGCTGCCTCAGTGGTTACCGCTGCCCAAACTGCTGCTTGTGGCAGCAGCTCCTGCAGCAGCTCCAAATGGCCATAGCCATTCTGAAAACACACCGCCTGAATCTTGCTCTGCTTAAGTGGAAGCAGTATCTGCGGGAATTCATTATGGAGTGCATTCTGTTTGACCATGATTGCCATCCAATCCCCCGGATCGTGCAGATAAACTTCGGCAAATGTGTTCACAGATGCTGACTTAAACTTGTCGGGCGGAAGAAAAACCGGGGGTTGGCCATCCTCATAGCTTATTGTAATACCGTTCTCCTCCAGCGCCCTGCTCTGTTCATCACTTCGGCACCAGAGTCTGACCTCGGCTCCGGCGCCGATAAGTTTTCCTGCCAGCAGCAAACCAAGTGATCCCGCGCCAATGATATCAATTTTCACGCCGCGCCTCCGCACCCTTCCAATAATTTCCCTCATTATATCCGCAGGCTCCCGCAAATGCAAAAAACAAAAAAACCGCAAACACTGTGCCCGAAGGCAGCTTTGTTTGCGGGTCATACCGTTGCTTAACCTTTATTCCATACGTTCGAGATTGCCGTTGGCATCCATTTTGAACCGAGTCTTCATTTCCTCTTCTTCTTCATTAAGGAAGGCAAGTCTGCGGGCACGGTCCATAATCTGAATCAGTGCCTTGTAATCATCGTTTACCACACGGTAATCACTTTGGGCGAGGTTAACTTCCTTCGATAACCGCTCATTTTCCACCCTGAGCTCGGATAATTCATCTTCCTTCTCCCGCAGATCTCTTTCCAGCATCTTCAGCTGGCGTCCCGCCTCCTGAAAGGTTCCTTTCCACTGTCTGAGGAAACGGATAACCGCATCAATGGATAACGAATTTTCGTTCAAGCCTTCGCTTCGTCCATATTCTTCTTCAATGTCCCCGAGAATCAGTCCTGCTACCTGTGCTCCCCTGTTCATCGGCTGTTTTTTCAAATAGCTCCGCTTCTGGCGCTGGCCTTTAGCGATGCCAATTGCATCCTCATAGCTTTTGCGGACACAACTGTTCCAGCGAAATCCGCATGCCGCCGAGGTCCTGCCGATTTTTTCTCCCACCTCTTCAAAAGCAGCGAGTTGCGTACTGCCTTCCCGGATATGACGCAGCGTTATTTCTGCCAAAATCAAATCATCTTCAGCACTCCAAGCATCTTGTCTAACGGCTGTCATAAAGCCTAACCCTCCTAACAACATCATGAAATAGCCATCTTCATAACCGGCAGCTCCGCCGGGTAGTGAATAGGATAAAAGCTGCTTACTCCATTTCTATGCCTCTGATAGAGTTCATAGAATCTATTTGATACTAAATTGTATTTCCATTTTGCTTAAACATCATACGCACATTGCTATAATTTCTAATTTCTTTCGCTAAACACATATGTCAATGTCAAAAATCATATTAATTTAAAAAACAAAGGTTTTTTTCAATGAATTCGTTTACAGTCTTTTGTCCAGGAGGTATAATTAATCCAAAGAAGTCATATTCGGGAATCATTCTAAGAAGGGGGACACTCTCTTGGACCGCATGTTTCGCGTATTGGGGTTTTTCACGCTCGTAATCGGGCTGATGGCTTTTGCCGGGGATTTAACCGAGATGGCCTTACTCTTCTTCTTGCAAACCGCCTTTTTTGTAATACTTGGCTATCTGAAGTTTACAGAAAAGACCTACATCATGTTGTTCTGGGGATATATGATTGTTACATTTACCGGCTTCAGCTACTGGACGATCTTTCAGATGGGGTTGCCGCTATAATGGCTATTGGCCAATCAAACGGAAGTCAAATCCTTAGAAATAAGGACGACTTCCGTTTTTTGTTTGTCTTTTTGTAGGCCGGGAGGCGGAAAACAGGGTATGATATTTTAGCAGGACAAAACATATTAATAGTACATACCTATTCTATTTTGCCAAAGGTGGTGGTGTAGTGCTTTCCTGCAATATTTTAAGCCGAAGGTTCGCCTTCCTGCTCATTCTGCTTCTCTGCACGATGCTGCCGCTGACCTCTGCGGCCTCGCTTTCCATGGGCTCTAGTGCTGCCGCCGTCTCCTCTCCTCCTGATTTTCCCGATAACGAAGAGACCCGCAAGCTGCTGGAGCAGACGTTGTCCTCTGCTGAAATCGAACGTGAGATCCTTAGAATTACTGCGGAGCAAAAGGTTCTCGAGAAGAAGGTTTCACTCCTCAGCAAACAAGCAGCAGATAAAGAAGCAGCTATCACAGATCAACAAAAGCGTGCCGGGGCTGTCATTCGTTCTTATTATATGGGGGACAGAGATAGTCTGCTGGCTGCTCTGCTCTCCGCTAAAAGTATCAGCCGGATGCTTGCCCTGTACGATTATTACGAGATTATTATTGGGCAGGACCGCGACATCCTCAATCAGTATGAAGAGCAGTACAAAGATATGAAATCCACGATAACGGCTTCGCTGCGCAGCAGCAAGGAGCTTGAGGAGCTTAAAACGGCTCTTACCGAACAAAAAACGCGGGTTGCCGCGTTAAATGAGGAGATTGAAGGAGGAATCAGCGCCAGCAGCGATCCGGAGAGCATGAGCGCGCTGCTGAACGAATTTACGAGGTATTGGGAGAACATTGGTATCCATGAAGTAAAAACCTATTTCAAGGCTTTGTCATCGGCTATGAATCATCTGCCGCAATTTGTCCAGAGCAAAAGCGGGATGCTGACCCGTAAAGGAATGACCTATACCCTTGCGCTGAAAGAAGAGGATCTTAATACCTTTCTGGTCTCACAAAATGAGCTGTTTAAGGATTTTGCTTTTCATTTCAACAAGGGTCAGGTGACTGCTTCGGGAACCAGCGGCGGTTTGACGCTTACCCTGACCGGTCATTACACGATTGAAAACGAGCCGGTTAACGGGCTCATGTTCCATGTCGACAATGTAGTATTTAACGGCCTGGAGCTGCCTGATTCCACCCGCCAGTCACTGGAGGAAGAATTCGATCTAGGGTTTTATCCGGAGAAAATCGTCTCACTTCTGCATGCGACTGAAGTAGAAAGCAAAGAAGGCGTGCTTTATGTAAAGCTCTCCATCTCATTTTGAGGGTGCTGCCAGCGCTTCCCGGTATCCTGCGGCATCCAGCTTACCGGTAAGCAACATTGCCACCGCCGTGGAGAGCTCACTCCAGCCGCCAACCGGTCTTTCCTCGGTGATGGCTTCGTCTGTCAGCAGCACCCCGGAGTCAAAAGGAAGCCTGTCCATCTCTGGAAGTCCCGAACGGTAAAGCTCATCCAACGCAGGCAGACGCCCCGTGTTCTCCAGCCATTCGAGCTGCGCGGAGCTGGAGGTAATATAGGCGAGCCATTTCACCGCTGCCTCCGGGTTGCTCGACTCTGCGGGAAGAGCGAAGAAACGGCTGTACATTGCCTCATAGCCTTTACTGCTCCCGCCAGGCAGCGGCACTTCCACAGCCAGCGATGAATTCCCGTGCTTCTGGAATTCAGAGAGCGGAAGCGCAGCTACGGCGACCTTTCCCTCCTGTAGCATATTCCAGATTTCTTTATCGTACCGGCTGGTCAGATAGAAGGAGCTACGGGCGTTCTGGGTCCACTCCAGCATTGCCGCATTCTCTGAAGTCAGGCTGGCCCCCATACTTTCCAGAACCGCAGAGTAACCATAAGGGTTGCGGGTATCCATAGCCAGGATATATTGTTCCTGATCCTGTTCTTCTCGAAGATGCTTCAGCAGACCGCTCCACTGTTCCAGACTTTTCGGCGCTTCCGAAAGGCCCAATTCGGCAAGGCGCGCCGGAGAATACACCAGTACGTAAGGATCAATATCGAGCGGAACTCCCCAATCATAACCATTCCACTGCATTTGCGGAATGAGCAGGGTCAGCGGGGCACTGCCGGGAACGCTCTGATAGACATCCACCGGAAGCAAATATCCCCGGGTGGCCAGATCGGAAATATTACGGCCATCGGTCATCACAATATCCGGACTGTCGCCTGTAGTCAGGTCCTGCTTCAGCGCTTCAGCCGATTCCTCGCTGTCCACATTGCTCAGCACAACTTCAATCCCGCTCGATAACGTATAGTTCCTGCTGATCCGTTCCAGCTCACGCAGCTCTTCGCTGCTCAGCGAAACGCGAATCCGCAGGCTTTGCACATTTCCCGTCTCTCCCGAATCCGGGCGCTCTGATTGATCGAGCGGCAACTTCTGCGGACGGGTGCGTTCGCTGGTGTCCAGCTCCATGCTGGGTGACAAGCTTGTCAGCGCAAGCAGCAGTATTGCAAACAGCAGCCAATAGTTTTTGCGTCTCAGCATTTCTTTTTCCCCTCCGGCCTAAACACTTGTCCCCCTATTTTACCAGATGATTCTTTGATTGTCTGTGTTAGCTGAAAACGTTCTCTTTCTATTATATAGGTGTGAACCGCGGAGGCCTCGAGACATTTGCGATATAATGTTGCATTACAAGAAAGATTTTGACTTCCGATCGCTGTTATCCTCAGATTTCCTGATTCTATATAAGTTGAACTTAAGATTTACCAATCCGGCATCGAACACAACTGCGGTGAATGTTTGGACTTCCGGCCGCTGTTGTCTACAGATTTCTTGATTTAACCCGCTATTTGCGGTTGAAATCCGTAGACAAAGGCGGTCGCTATCGCTCCTACAGTTCCAAACTTCCCCTCCGCTGCTTTTGCCTCTAGGTAGTTCTTTTGTTCAACTTATATAATTCCGCCTGCAGCGGAAGAAATCCGGGGATAAAGGCGAACGCTAGTGCTTCTCCAGTTCCAAAATTTCTCTCCATTCCATTATCGCGTGCGTATAAGCTCTGAAACCTCCGCCGTTCCGGGGAGGGGCAGACAAAAAGCCGGGAGACATTGATCTCCCGGCTTTTGCTGTGGTACTGATAATGAATCACTTCGCTGTGATTAGGTATGTTACGAACCCACTATATTGTGTGCAATGCAACGAATCAAAGACCTCTGGCGATTACAGTAAATCGGCGGCCAGCTGGGCCAGGCGGGAACGCTCACCTTTTTCCAGTGTGATATGACCGCTGATCCCTTCCTGCTTAAACTTCTCGACAATATAACTGAGCCCGTTGCTCGCTGCGTCGAGATACGGATGGTCGATCTGCTCCGGGTCGCCCATAAGAATAACCTTGCTGCCTTCCCCGGCTCTGGAGACGATGGTCTTCACCTCGTGGCGGGAAAGGTTCTGGGCTTCATCAATAATGATGAACTGTGAAGGAATAGAACGTCCGCGGATGTAGGTTAGTGCCTCCACCTGGATGCTGCCGAGGCCCATGAGTATTTTATCAATATCCCCGGACTTCTTCGTATCAAACAGAAATTCCAAATTATCATAAATCGGCTGCATCCACGGACGCAGCTTCTCATCCTTCTCCCCGGGCAAATATCCGATATCTTTACCCATCGGCACAACCGGCCGGGCGATGAGCAGCTTCTTGTAGCGGTGCTCATCCTCCACCTTGAACAATCCGGCAGCAAGCGCCAGCAGCGTTTTGCCCGTTCCTGCCTTGCCGGTAATAGTTACCAGCGGGATGTCATCGTTCAACAGCAGCTCCAGCGCCATCCGCTGCTGGGCATTGCGGGCACTGATACCCCACACCGCATCATTGCCCAAATAAAGCGGTTCAAGGCGTGTGGCGTCG
This sequence comes from Paenibacillus paludis, assembly GCF_042610515.1. Classification (NCBI taxonomy): domain Bacteria; kingdom Bacillati; phylum Bacillota; class Bacilli; order Caryophanales; family Paenibacillaceae; genus Paenibacillus; species Paenibacillus paludis. The sequence continues at coordinate 231,212 of NZ_JBGJZP010000006.1, read as the reverse complement.
CTGTTCACTTTGAGCAGAGCAGATTTGCCGCTGCCGATCTCATCCTTCAGAATTACAAATTCATGCGGGTAGAGCGCATAGGACAGGGGCAGTTGTTTGACGGACAGGAAACGATGGCTGTAATATTCATCAATCAGCGAAGGATGGACCATCAGTGACTGGTAGCCGGTATACAGCTCGTTCAGATCACCTGTACGGTCAGATAAATAATCCTCCGGTGTAATGCCAAGCACATCCGCTTTGATGCGGACAAGTACATCTTTACTTACGAGTACCACAGGGCGTGGTTCAGCTTTCTCGTTCTCCTCATGAAGATAATTGAGCGCTACAGCCAATATCCGGTTGTCGTTGGATACCTCACCGAACATTTCCTGTACCTTTACGAAGCTGCGGTGGTTAAGCTCCACCTTCAGCATGCCTCCATGTTCCAGAACCACACCGCTATGCAGGTGGCCCAGTTCCCGGAGTCCGTCTAACAATCGTGACACGGTGCGGGCGTTGCGGCCGATTTCATCGGCATTACGCTTCTTGGAGTCGATCTCTTCCAGAACCACGGCCGGAATGACTACTTCATGCTCCTTGAAAGCAAAGATCGAATTGGGGTCGTGCAAAAGCACGTTGGTGTCTAGTACAAATATCTTTTTCATGCTATCCCCTCCACAGCGCCTGGTTTGATTGATCATACATAACTCTTTTCAGCAAGGGCAAGATAAAGTAAAGAACTGATTTCTGACTGAAAGGAGTAAGCACATATGAGAAAATCAATGTGTCTGTTGCTGGTACTGCTGCTGCTGACAAGCTGCGGTATCGCTAATAAAGAGACATCACCCTCTCCTCAGGATAAACAATCGGCCAAGGCTTTAAGCAGCCAGGGAAACCGCGAGGTACGGTCATTGTCTAATGATGGTAATATGGCCCCTTACGCTGAAGCCGGACAAGCTTCTGACGGCAAGGGGGACAGCGATGTTGCACTCAAGGATCATTTTGAACAGCTGGCCCAAAGAGTTCCAGGCGTCAACGGTGCCCACTGTGTCGTAATGAACAATGTCGCCGTGGTTGGCATTGATGTTGACGGGAAGCTGGAACGTTCGCGTGTCGGAAGCATCAAATATTCGGTGGCTGAAGCCATCCGTAAAGATCCGCGTGGCGTCAAGGCCTTCGTCACTGCCGATATGGATATCTCCAACAGACTGAACGAAATGGGCCGTCATATCTCTAAGGGAAATCCGGTGTCCGGCTTCGCTGCAGAAATGGCGGATATCATCGGCCGCATCATACCGCAGCTGCCAGAGGATACCAAGCCGAAAGGCAACAATCAATAACCTGATTCTTTGGACAAAAAAAGCCTAGTGAGATCCTCACTGGGCTTTTTGCATGGCGGCAAATACTTGGCCGTCCAGCTTCTCAGCCGCACGCGCATCGTATACCTTAGCATATTTTGGAGCGGACTCCAGCTGCGCGCCATAGAACAGCGCGTTGCGTACCGCTTCAATTTCAACATCAAAACAGCACATCTTGAAGGGAACATCCGGCAGCGGATCCTGCCTCACAACAGCACGCCCATTAATGGCATGAACGGTGCCCTCGCCAAAAACTGTTACGGTTACCATTGGATTCACCTTCATGTTGTTCACAAGTCTGGAGCGGTGGTCTACCGCCAGACGCACGATAGAAGGGCTCACTGCATAAATCCACGAAATTGCCGTAGACGTAGGGCCTCCGGATTCCGCATCAACAGTGTTAAGCAGGACAAACGTTTCCGACTGCAGCATCGATAGCAAGGTTTCATTGAGCTGAGCAACGGCTTCGGACATAAGTACAGGCCCCCTATGCGGCAAATGTGCGTTCACTTTATTATATTATAGCACACGCCCAAACTTGCATTCAATTTAGAGTTGCTTCCAGACCTTCGTTAAGGAGCAGTAGACTCTGAGGCAGCGGAGGAAACCCCGGCAATCCGGTTCTGCAGGCTTTTCTTTGCCGCTTCAAGCTCTTTATCGTTAATATATACATACGGGCTGCGCCAGGTTCCGGTCACCGGCACAAATTCAATATTCTCTTTAGATATTTTCCAATAAGTAGAAATCAAGCTTTTGATCTGTGCATTCTCAATATCACTTTGCATGTTGTCGCCCACGGCGTCAAAAACCTTGCCTATTTTGAGCACTCCTCCAAGGGACTGCATTTGTCCAACCAGTCCGTTCAATACCTCGTTCTGGCGTTTATTGCGGTCAAAGTCATCGGAAGCCTGGGTCCTTGGACTACAGTTGGACTTGCGGTAACGCACATAATCGAGCGCCTCATCCCCATCCAGCTTGGCCGGGCCTTTCTTCAGATTAATATCTGTTCCGTCCACACTGTCCGTATAGCACATGTCGGCACTGATGTTGACATCTACTCCATCAAATTCGTCCACAATATCACGGAAGCCTTGAAAATCGAGCACGGTGACATAATCGACATCAATGTCCAGATATTTGCTCATCATCGTCTTCATCTCATCCTCAGCTAGAATGCCTGAGGTTTTCTCCTTGCTCTTGAAGCGGGGGTAAAACGCATTGATCTTGGTCTTCTTATAACCGCTCAGCTCGACGTAAGTATCCCGCGGAAGCGAGACAATCGTCACCGAATGCGTCTTAGGATTCAGTGCAGCAACCATAATAACATCCGTGAGATTGGACGGATGCTTCGGGCGGTTGTCGGTTCCCAGCAGCAGCATAGTCAGCGGCTTAGACGAAGCAAGCTGGCTGTCCTGGACGGGCTGGTCCACTCCAAATCCTCCCTGCTCGAACTTATAGTACAGAAACCCTACGTAACCCAGCACAGCCAGGATCGCAACCAGAAGGATAATTAATAGCATTTTTCCCAAACGGGCTGCAAAGCCCCGTTTCTTTGCTTTTTTCTTGCCCTGTTTTCCAGGAGCAGCCTTAACCTGCTGCCCTCTGCCCGTTTGTTGGGGTCCAGCGGGTCTTCTTGGAGGTAAACTTCCCTTGCTTGTACTCATAATAGAATAAGGTCCTTTTCATTTCGCATAGATTAGGTTGATTTATACTTACTATAGACGATTTCAAACGGTAAAAGTTGCGGTTATTGTCTTTTGGCTGCTGCAGCAGCCTTGCGCTTCTGCCGGGCCTCCACAAAATAACGGACCCGCACGAGCAGCATAAGTCCTACAGCCACCAGCAGGCACTGAATGATCGGCAGTTTGTCATGCTGAAAAATCAGCAGCATGCCTGAGCCAAGTGCCATCATCAGATAGAGCACGATTTCTTTACCAATGGGGAGCTTCTGATTCACGCGGAATACACGGTTATACACATAAGTCAGCAATATAAAAATGACAATATAGGCCACAATAGGATGCTCCGCAAACCATCTCTGCACAGCTCACCACTCCTCCCAAGGTATGTATCGCTTACATTATATCATCCCCGGGAGCTTTAATCCGCAAATAATCCCTGCAATTTAAAAGATCGCCTCACAAGTGGAAACGGCTTCGCCGTCCTCAAAAGGACGGTATCCGTTTCAGCGAGAAATAGAAGGATAATTTATAGCGTGAAGCATATAAATTTTTATATTTAAACAAATACAAGCCGCCGGATTCAACATCCGGCGGCTTGTTCTATATCAGCTTAGGCCTGGCTGGCTTGTGCTGACTTACGCTGCTTTTCTACACGTTCACGCTCGCCCTTGTTCAGGATCTTCTTACGAAGACGAACGGATTTCGGGGTGATTTCACAATATTCGTCATCGTTCAGATACTCAAGCGCACCTTCCAGAGAGAACATCCGTGGGGTCTTCATTTTTACCGTTTCATCCTTTGTAGCGGAACGCACGTTGGTCAGTGCTTTTTCCTTACAGATGTTAACGATAATATCGTTATCACGGGTATGCTCACCGACGATCATACCTTCGTAGATTTCTGTTCCTGGCTCAAGGAATAGAATACCGCGGTCTTCTACGCCCATCATACCGTAGAACGTTGTACTTCCGGTCTCACTGGACACCAGCACGCCCTGATGACGTCCGCCAACCTGGCCGCCGATCAGTGGAGCATAGCTGTCAAAGGCATGGTTCATTACACCATAGCCGCGTGTCAGCGTCAGGAAGTGTGTATTGTAGCCAATCAGGCCGCGTGCAGGAATCAGGAATTCCAGACGAACTTGACCAGTACCGTGGTTGATCATGTTGACCATTTCGGCTTTGCGGCTGCCCAGGCTCTCCATTACGGCGCCCATGCTTTCTTCCGGAACGTCAATCATCAGACGTTCAAGCGGCTCCATCTTGGCTCCGTCGATTTCTTTGACGATAACCTCAGGCTTAGAAACCTGCATTTCATAACCTTCACGGCGCATATTCTCGATCAGGATACCGAGGTGAAGCTCACCGCGTCCGGATACGATAAAGGCGTCAGGAGAATCCGTTTCATCCACACGCAAGCTGACATCTGTTTCGAGCTCTTTGAACAGACGCTCGCGCAGCTTACGGGAAGTTACCCATTTGCCTTCTTTACCGGCAAACGGACTGTTGTTCACGAGGAACGTCATTTGCATCGTAGGCTCATCGATCTTCAGAACCGGAAGAGCTTCAGGATGCTGCGGATCGGCAATCGTCTCACCGATGTTGATATCCTTGATGCCGGCGATAGCAACGATGTCACCTGCGCCCGCTTCTTCGGTTTCTACGCGCTTGAGGCCCTGGAAGCCGAACAGCTTCTCGATCCGTGCCGTCTTGCTCTTACCGTCACGCATAATAACAGTTACGGATTGGCCTTGCTTGATAACACCGCGGTTTACACGTCCGATGGCAATACGGCCAAGGTATTCATTGTAATCCATCAGCGTAACAAGGAACTGCAGAGGTTCTTCAACTTTTTCAGTCGGAGCCGGGATATGCTCAACAATGGTTTCATACAAAGCAAGCATGTTGTCATCCTGTTTCTCAGTATCCATGCTCGATGTGCCGTTTAGTGCGGATGCATAAACTACCGGGAATTCCAGCTGATCGTCACTGGCTTCAAGCTCAATGAACAGATCCAGCACTTCATCAATAACTTCCTTCGGACGTGCAGCCGGACGGTCAATCTTGTTCACTACAACGATTGGTGTCAGGTGCTGTTCCAGCGCTTTGCGCAGAACGAACTTCGTTTGCGGCATGCAGCCTTCATATGCGTCAACAACAAGCAGTACACCATCAACCATCTTCATGATCCGTTCCACTTCGCCGCCGAAGTCAGCATGGCCCGGGGTATCTACAATGTTGATCAAGAACTCTTTATAGGTAATTGCTGTATTTTTGGCTAGGATGGTGATTCCGCGTTCCCGCTCCAGGTCGTTCGAGTCCATGGCACGTTCTTGCAGGTGCTCATGCGCGCTAAAAATTCCTGATTGCTGCAAAAGCTGATCGACAAGTGTTGTTTTACCATGGTCAACGTGGGCAATGATCGCAATGTTGCGAATATCTTTTCTTGAATGCATGATTTGTATCCAAATCCTCTCATTTATCAAATTAAAAATGTTTAAATTTATAGCATGTCACGGCAGTCTCACAAAAGAAGCGCCTGGCAGAAAGCCGACGCTCCAACATTCCTTAATATTATAGTGAAAGCACTATGAAAAGCAAGTCTTTTTCTGAAAAAACGATTTCCAACTTCGTTTAATTTTTCTAATTTCGAGTCAGACCCTTTTTTCCTTGAGAAGATCCGCAAATTTCACAGCTGCCGGTTCACTCACCAGCCCCCGTTCCACTTCTTGCGGCTTCCCGGTTTTCCGCGCCCGGCCATCAGCCAAATCCCGGCAGCAATCAGTACCGCACCTAACAAATACAATGCTCCTGTGCCCAGCAGACTGAAGATAAACAGCACCAGACTCAGTGCTCCCAATATGACAGACGTAGTCATCAGACCGCCGGTCCGCGCCGAAGAATACAGCGAATATTCATACAGCCCGACAGCGATGCCGAACAGCAGCAGCGGCCACAGATGAGTCATAAGCCCCCAGCCCCAGGTATTACATAACCCGAGCAGCAACCCATATACAGTCAATATTCCGGCCGGAATCAACACGGTTGCCGAAGCGCGGCGGCTGAAGAAAAGCACATGCAGGAACAGGCCTGGAACCAGTATCACGAGTGGCCATAAGGCCCGCCCGAGAAACCCGAACACCCCCAGCTTTCCGAATAGAATCACAATGCCGGCGGCGGCAATAAAAATACCCAGTTTCATGTCGTTTTTGGAAGACATCAATCACCCATCCCTTCAAATTCACGTCTATTCCTTGCCTCGTCACTTCGAAAGTTCATTCCTGCGACAGGATTCCCTTTATATTTTATCTGAAAAATAAATAAAACACCATCATTCTTCATATTTTAGAAGATGATGAAAAAGCTGCTCAGTCTAAAGAGGCTGCGCCCCAGCTTATCCAGCTTTTGGCACAGCCTCTAGTATTGCCGCTTCTTAACCTGCGGATACGGTCCTCCGCTTAATCATGCCGGACAGGACAACGATAACACCAAGTGCAAGCGGCAAAATGGAGTGTAAAGACGGCAGCATAAAGGAGAGCACCGCGCCAAACTTGGCATCCTGCAGCAGCATTTCTCCAGCAGTATGGGCGAGTATGTAGGCGCCGATGAAGACAAGTACAGGAAACCGGTGCAGCCAGCCGACGATAATACCGCTTCCCCAGACGACGATCGGAATGCTTAACGCGATCCCGATGACGATTAGGGCCAAATCACCCTTGGCTACTCCCGCAATCGCCAGCACATTGTCGAGACTCATGATAAAGTCAGCCAACAGAATGGTGCGGATGGACCTCCACACGGTAGAGCTTTCCTCCACCCTAACCTCCTCTTCTTCCTCCAGCAGCAGCTTGAAGGCAATCCATAGCAGCAGAATGCCTCCGCCTGCTTCAATATAAGGGATTTTCAGCAGCAGCACAGCCGCAAACGTCAGCACACACCGCAGAATGACAGCGCCCGCAGCCCCCCACCAGACAGCAGTTTTGCGGTTCTTCTCCGGGAGACTTTTGCTGGCCATCGCTATGACCATCGCGTTATCTCCGCTCAGCACAAGATTGATCATCAATATTTCCCCAAGCAGCAACAAGGAATCCATTAGCTTTTACCTCCCCGGACTACATGTAATTACATGTATGTGGAATGGCGACAAGCTATGCTTCCTGTCCAACTTTTTTCCCGGCTGATGCATGTCCGGCCCCTTTTTTGCGTATACAAAACTATACCTGTCTAATGCTCTGACCAACAAACTATGGGAGTGACCCGGCTTGAATACAACCGTTACCGATTTTATATTGCCCTTGCTGAATATCGTTTTTCTCGATTTGATTCTGGCGGGGGACAACGCTATTGTCATCGGGCTTGCTGCACGAAATTTACCGGCAGACACCCAGAAAAAGGCTATTCTGCTTGGAACGGGCGGAGCCGTTGTGCTGCGGATCATCGCTACCATACTGGTTGTCTGGCTGCTGAAAGTCCCTTGGCTGCTGCTGTTCGGTGGTCTGCTGCTGATTCTGATTGCATACAAGCTGCTCAGCGGGGAAAATAACGATGCGGATATCAAGGCCGGAGGCACACTGTGGGCGGCTGTGCGGACAATTATTGTTGCCGACGCGGCCATGGGTCTGGACAATGTCATCGCCATTGCCGGAGCAGCCAATCACAATATCACGCTGGTTGTGGTAGGACTGCTTATCAGTGTCCCCATTGTGGTCTGGGGCAGTACGCTTTTTATTAAGCTGATTAACCGGTATCCCTGGATTATTTACATCGGTTCCGCAGTGCTGGGGTACACCGCCTCCACCATGATTACCGGTGAACAGAAGCTCCAGCCTTTTTTTGAGCAGCACCCGCTGCTCCATGTTCTCTTCATCATCCTTGTGATTGCAGGCATACTCGCTGCAGGGCACTGGAAACGGCGGCTGGAGCACAAAAAGATCCCGCATAGCGGGACCTCGGGCTAAGACATAACATTTCATCAACAAAAAAAAGGGGGGCCGAAATCCGTCAACGGTTTCGGGCCACCTGCTATTGCGTTAGAACCACTCTTCCTGCAGCCCGGCTTGCGCCGGAACTACATCGCTTGGTTTCTCATCCCCGTAAGGCGTAATGGAAATCGTCTCTGTCCCCGCGACAGCAGCATCCAGCCGTGCGGCATATCCGGGCAACGTCGCTTCAATCTTGTCTACGATCCGCTGATTCGGGTTGGTCGTAGGCGATTTTGGCACAAATAACGTGCAGCAATCCTCGTAAGGCAAGATAGATAAATCATAAGTGCCGATCATTTGGGAAAGCTCGACAATCTCGCTTTTGTCCATCATGACCAGCGGCCGCAGCAGCGGCAGCGTTGTAGCGCGTCCGATGACATTCATGCTGGACAACGTCTGGCTGGCCACCTGCCCCAGACTCTCCCCGGTAACAAGCGCAAGCGCCCCTTCCCGTTCAGCCAGCCGGGTGGTAATCTTCAGCATCGCCCGCCTCATCAGCGTAATAATCAGGTTATCCTGGCCAATCCCCGTAAAAGCGGTCTGCACCTCCGTAAACGGAACGAGATGCAGTTTAATCACCCCGGCATAACGCGACAGCACCCGGGCAAGATCCACGACCTTCTGGCGGGCAAGCTCGCTCGTATAAGGATAACTGTAGAAGTGGACACACTCCACTTCCAAACCGCGGCGCATCGAAGACCAGCCTGCCACAGGACTATCAATACCGCCGGACAGGAGGAGCATAGCCTTTCCGTTGGTTCCCAGCGGAAACCCTCCGACCCCGGGGATATTCTCACAGAAAATATAAGTATGCCCCTCGCGGATTTCGATCTTGAGCTCCATCTGCGGTGATTTCACATCCACGATCAGGCCGGGATAGCCTTGCAGCAGCGGAGTCGAGATCAGCTTATTCATCTCGATGGAGCCATGCGGGAACTCTTTCCATACCCGGCGCGCGTTGACCTTAAAGGTAGTACCCGGGGCTGGAGCGATAATCTCCAGGAATGTCCGGCTGGCGGACAGGATATCGTCAAACTCCGATAAAGAGACCTTGACCGGACTAATAGAGGCGATGCCGAAGACATTCTTCAGCGACGCCGCCAACTCGCCGGCCGGCTCACCGTTCAACTGCACATAAATCCGTCCGAATTCCTTGCTCAGCACCACTTGGGGATATGGCTTGACCATCTCCTTCACATGGCGCAGCACCGTCTTCTCGAACCGGGCCCGGTTCTTGCCCTTCAGTGTAAATTCCCCGAACCTCAGTATAAGCATATCTGCATATTCAATACTGCTTCCGCCGCTTATGGCAGTTCCAGTTTCCTGCTCTTTCATCGGTTATCTCATGCCTCCTTCAACAATCTTCAAAGCCTGTACAGCCTTAAGCAGCGCCTGCTCCAGCAGGGCAATATCAGCTTCCGTATGGCTGTCGCCAAGGCTAATGCGGATTCCGCCAAGTGCCGTAGAAACATCCCTGCCCATGGACAGCAGAATCCGGCTCGGCTCGGCCAGCCGCGAAGAGCAGGCCGAACGGGTGGACACGACCATCCCCAGTTCCTCCAGCTTGCGGGCCAGCACCTCCCCCTTCATGCCGGGATAAGAGAAATGGACAATATGCGGAGCTCCGTCCTCCCTGCTGTTGACCTTCAATTCCGGGATGCCTGCCACAAACTTCAACAGCCGGTTGCGCAGCGGAATCATCACATGGTTAAACTGTTCCCTCCGCTCGCCGCTCATGCGGATGGCTTTGGCGGAAGCCACAACCGCCGGCACATTTTCCGTACCGGCGCGGAGTCCGTTCTCCTGGGAGCCGCCAGTCAGCAACGGAAATAGTGTAACCCCTTCTCTTACATACAGCAGCCCTACTCCGCGCGGGCCGCGGATTTTGTGGGGGGACAAGCTGTACAGGTCAGCCTGCCACTCACCCAGTCTTGGCTCAAACCCGCTGTAGCCCTGCACTCCGTCCACATGAAACAGCGTCCGGTGGTTGGCAGCCTTCACCAGCCGTCCGATCTCCAGCAGCGGCTGCACTGTTCCAACCTCATTATTGACATGCATCACGCTGACAAGTACAGTATCCCGGCGCACCGCAGCGGCAATACGGGAGGGCTCAACCATTCCTGAGCTATCCGGTGCTACAAAGGTGACCTCCCAGCCCATGTTTTGCAGCTGCAGGCAGCTCTCATAGACCGAAGGATGCTCTATTTCCGTAGTCACGATATGGCGTCCCCTGCTCTGATACTGCAGAGCTGCGCCTTTTACCGCGAGGTTGTTGCTTTCGGTAGCGCCAGAGGTGAACAGAATTTCCTGCGGCTTCACTCCGAGCGCGGCTGCGCAGACTTCCCTTGAACGTTTGATAAGCCGGTCCGCTTCCGTACCTGCACGGTGCAGCGACGAGGGATTGGCATAATGCTGCTTCATAATCTGCTCCATCGTCTGCACTACTTCTTCATAAGGGGGTGCGGCAGCGGCATAATCCCAGTACAGCATATATCGGATCTCTCCTTTGCTTCTGTGCTGATAAGCTCATGCGCGAGAATATAGAATAACTGATCCGGCTGAACTTATAAAGTCTAGGTGCCTGTACTTTCTTATATCCGGAAAAAAGGATCAAACGGGTCCCGCCACCAGAGTGGTCCAGACGACACCATTTGATCCTTTTTATTATACCCCGTACTCAGCTCGGGCGCGTTCTATTTTGAGAATATAGGCCTGGGTTTCCTTCGGAAGCTGGGTAAGCTTCTCCATCAGCTCCTGGTCACTGTTGACTCCGAGCTTATTTACCCGTCCCGGACCGGCATTATAAGCGGCCAGCGCCATCTTCTCCTGCCCGTCAAAACGCTTCAGCTGATACGATAAATAACGCACTCCGCCGTCAATGCTCTGAGCCGGATCGAAGGGATCGGAAACACCTAGGCCATTCGCCGTGCCATCCATCAGCTGCATCAATCCCTTCGCTCCCGCCGAAGAAACGACATTCGGGTTGAACGAGGATTCCGTATCGATTACTGCCTTGATCAAGTCGACCGGCACACCGTACTTCGTACTGGCCGTCTGAATCAGCTCTTCATAATCGGTAGGCCTGGTTTCCGTTATTTCCCCGGAAATTGCGTTATAAGAATCGCTTGTCCCACCAAGCTGCTGCCACAGCAGACCGCTTAGAGAGGAGCTGTCGCCAAGGGAATTCAGTGCAGTGGCGCTGTCCTTATCCTCCGGCTGCAACGTCCGCTCCTGCAGCAAAGCGGAAAACTCCGCTGACGTTGAACCCGATACTTCACTGGAATTTTTCCCTGTTTCACTTTTGAGGCTTGAACTTCTTAAGTTCACCCATCTTAGTTGCCCAACTCCGCTCCCTGAAGCCGGATTGATCGCCATATTGCACTTTCCTTTCCTTCTGCTGATCCTCTATATAAAATTCCTAACCTTAAAGAAACTCAATTTAAATTTAAAATACGACTTTATTTTACAGTCGAATCATAATAATTGCTATATGCTGACATGAAAAAACAGACTTCAGACCCTCATAGTTAGGTCTAAAAGCCTGTTTTGAATCCATTGCTTCTGGTTTCTTCTTACGCTAGCGGGCAAATGGTATCATGACAAAATAGCTGAGTGTGGATACAATCCCCAGTCCCATTGCCCATGCGCCGGTAGTTTTTTGCCCTTTGGCGTAAGCATAGTACCCAAGTATGGCAGCTACGGGACCAAGAATGACCGACCAGATGAACAAGGAGGCAATCCCGAAGCCCAGCCCGACCCTCCCCATACTTTTACTGCCGGTCTCTGTTTCACTGTGCTCCTTGGTCTCGGCTGTTTTGCCGCCTGTGCTGTGAATATGTGCCGGAAGCGGGCTTACCTCCGCGGCATATTCTTCATTGTGGGTCCGGTCCCGCCGGGGAAAATCCACTCTACGCGGACGCAGGATGATTTTTTTCCTTTCGGATGGGTCAAGTTTGGATTTATCACTGTGTTTGTCCATTTTCAGGCCTCCTAGTTGTTAGGCTTGAAGGTCAGACAGCAGGTCGCGGACGAAGTTCCGGCATGATCATGATGATTGTTAGCCATCATCTCTTCGGCATATTCTTCCTTGAACCCGCTGCCTGCATGCTTGTCGATTTCAATAACGATCTCCTCGGCCCGGCATAAGTTCTGTTCACCCCAATAATGACAGTTGCTCACACTGCATCTTACAAGCGGTTTTGCGGTTGTCATGTGATCACCTCAGGAATCATTATGTCCGTGGAATTTCATCTCTATGCGGTAGACAAGGTGCCAGTCCCCTCCACAAAACCCACAAAAAACACTGTGTCCCAATGCTTTGCAGAAAGCTTAATCAATCAAGTGGAAACGGCTTCGCCGTCCTTTTTAAGGACGGTACCGTTTCAGCGAGAAATAGAAGGATAATTTATCGTGTGAAACATATAAATGCTTAACTTATATTTACAAAAAAGACCGTTCCGCCATGTGTACATGACAGAAACGATCCTTTGAATTTCGCGAAATATGACATAAGATGTTAAACCTGGTTTTGCATACGCTTTTCAGTTAAATAATCATTCTCATAATAATTGAGGTCATCGCGCAGCTCTTCATAGACTTTGGTAATCTCCATAATAATATCACGGGCCGGGCGAACAGGCTTTTTGCGGAAACGGATGGCATCCTGGCCTGTGTAAGCGTAACGGCCGTCCTCGGAGTAACTCTCATTCTTTGGATAAAAGAAATTGTTGACTCCATAATGATATACATTATATAGCGCTTTTTGCGCGAATGCTTCGTCAAATGTGGCGCGGCGCAGGGCAACTCCCAGCTTCTCATAAGACATTTCCGAGAATACCAGCAGGTGGCGGAGATCGGACAGGAAACCTTGATAAAAAGCTACCGTTTCTTCATCTTCTTCGGTTACTAGCTGAGGCAGGGCATGGTTGTTGAGGAATAATTCCATTTTACCGATCACGGATTTAAGTTTTTCTCTCGTCGTTTCACACAATTTCTGCACATTGGCTGCTGACATGGCGAGTGCTCCCCCTTATTAGTCCTTGCTTCTTGTAGTCATTTTCAACTTCTTGTAGTCATTCTACAATAGGTATTGCTTATTTCCCTGTAACTTAATTATTCCTATTACTCTTTTTGATATTAACATAAAACCTTGGGACGCGGTATCCTTTTCTGTGATGCATAAAACGGGCGCTCTCTTCTAAACCTATAGCTATTACGATGCCATGAAGGAGCGGAAAATATGTCCCGTAAAAATTTAACCGTCGCCGGTTTAGTCACCGCTGCGTTCACGGTAGTTCTACTGACGTTTGCGTTGCGGCCTGAAGGAGACGGGAAGCTGAAACAAGCAGCCGTGCCTAATCCCTCACAGGAAAAAACATTCAAGAAAACTTCCCTGGTTCAGGATGTTAAGGCTACAGACCGGCTGAACCGGACCGACGTCGGTAAACACCTAAGAACAATGCTTGCTGATACGCATGGTGCAGCACCCCGAGATATTTCAGCATATGCCAAACGTCTGCAGCAAGGACACGGGCATATCACCATGCTCATCTGGATCGATTTCGTTACCCAGCAAACACACACCTTCAAATCCTCACTGCCGGAGGGCAGCGATCAGGAGAACAAACAGCTGCTGAAGTACCTGAATACGGCAAAATCAGCGATCAGAGGTCATCAATCCTATGAATCCCCTTCCTTCATCATCGGTCAGAAGAAATATTATTTCATGGCTCAGCGTGATCAGGATAGAAAAATTGGTGTCATTGCCCTGATTAATCAGAAGATCCTTGACCGTGTCGCCGATCATCAGCTCAAAAATTTGCGGCTGATCCCTTATCCTAAGGAAGGTAAGTACCGGGTGGAATCGGTTCATGCTGATACGCTGAAGGATATCACAGTCAAGACCGGCCATGATAATGAGAACGCCAGCCATTTCTACGAGAATGAAATCGTCGTACGCTTTAAGAGCGGTCATCTCACTGCAGGACAGATCCAGACTATAACTGCGGACATCCGCTGCAAGGAGCCGCGCAAATTGGGATATGCCTATATTTTCCGTTCGGATAAAATGAACTATGCCGAGCTTAAAACCTACTTCACCTCTAAATGGCAGCCTGAATATACAGAGCCTCACTATATGTATTTAACCAATGAGACTGCAGTCGAAAATACAGGAGCCAGTGTAATTACACCTAATGATCTGCTGTTCTCTACCTACCAATGGAATTTGCCGGCTATTCAAACAGAGCAAGGCTGGAATTTGTCCAAGGGCAGCAAGGAAGTGGTTGTGGCTGTGGTCGATACCGGCGTACAGGCAAGCCATCCGGATCTGCAGGGCCAGCTTCTGGCGGGATATAACGCGGTCGCAAAAGGTTCGACACCGGATGACGATGTGGGGCATGGAACCCATGTAGCCGGCATTATCGGCGCAGTGATCAACAACGAGGAGGGAGTGGCCGGCATCAGCTGGTACAACAAAATCCTTCCAGTCAAAGCGCTGGACAACTCCGGCGCAGGCACCACGTATTCCGTCGCTGAGGGTATTATTTGGGCAGCCGACAACGGAGCCAAGGTGATCAATCTCAGCCTCGGCAACTATGCCGATTCGCAGTTTCTGCATGATGCGATTAAGTATGCCTATGACCGCGATGTCGTTATCGTTTCCGCAGCGGGCAACGATAACACTGAACGTCCGGGATTTCCCGCTGCTTATGAGGAGGTTCTGGCGGTTGCCGCGACTAACGCTAATGGAGAAAAAGCCTCTTTCTCCAATTATGGGGATTACATCGATGTCACCGCACCCGGGGAAAGCATCGCCAGCACCTACCCCGACAACCAGTATGCAGCATTGTCCGGCACCTCTATGGCCAGCCCCCATGTAGCTGCACTCGCGGGACTTGTACGTTCGCTCAACCCGGCGCTGACCAATAAGGAGGTCATGGAGCTGATGATCTCGAACGCCGTCGACCTCGGCGATACCGGCCATGATAAATATTATGGCTGGGGTCAGGTCGACATCTATAGAACACTCCGGGCAGCCGGAGGAAGTGTAGTTCCGCTGCAGCTATTCCCGCAGCATGTCGATCGTCAATTGAAATCCATGCAGCACAGTCTGGAGAACAGCAATTAACGGACAGAGCTGAGATGCTTGTCCAAGAGCTTCAGGAACAGCCGCAGCCCGCGTTCCATATCTGCTTCCTTCATCTGCGAATAACATAGCCGGATATGCCGGGAAGGGACCTCTCCGGAGTAGCAGACATCGCCCGGAAGGAAAGAGATGCCCTCCTGCTCTGCCAGCTCATGCAGCCTGCCGATGCCGCTGGCCGTAGGCAGCTGCAGCCACAAATTCAGCCCGCCCTCAGGCAGATTCCAGGACACTCCCTGAGGGGCATGCTGTTTCAGCAGCTTTGCCGCCTTCTCCATGCGTCCCCGCAACGCGGTTCGCAGTTGCTCTGCGTAAGTCTCATATTTGCGCGCGATGAACGGAAGCACCGCCTTCTGGGTCAGCAGGGGGCTCCCGAGATCACTCGCCGATTTGGCGGCAATCAGCCGGGAGAGAATGTTGCCTCCGGCGGCAACGCAGGCAATTCTGCAGCCTGGGGCAATGACTTTGCTGAAGCTTTTCATGTACACAACATGCCCTTCTGCATCCATCGATTTGATCGAAGGCGGAGGCGGCTTACGGAAATACAGATCACTGAACGGATCATCCTCCACAATGAGACAGCGGTAGCTTCTGGCGAGTTCCAGCAGCCGCTGTCTTCTTGTGATGCTCATCGTGACGCCGCTCGGATTTTGGAACGTAGGATTGGTATAGATTAGCTTCGGCGGTCTCCGGTCGCATTGTTTAGTGAGCACATCCACTTTCATCCCTTCGTTGTCCATGGGCACAAAGATCATCTCCGCCCCCCGGCCGGCAAAAACATCTATAGCCCCCGTATAGCTGGGCGCTTCCAGATACACGGTATCCCCGGGGCCGACAAACGTCCGGGCCACCAGATCAATCCCCTGCTGGGTTCCGCTCGTGATCATTAAATCAGATGAGCGCAGATGGATTCCATGACCTTGCAGATGTCTGCACATCACTTCCCGCAGCTCCAGATCCCCCTGGAAATTGCCGTACGAAGCCATTAGCTCCGGCTGTTCGGTCACAAGCGTTGACATGGTCGCACCGATAGAATCCAGCGGAAGCAGATCACCATGAATCGCTGCCATATGAAAAGGATATTCCACCTTGGAATAATCAAAATTACGCCATAGCTGAGCCCGCGGCAAAAAGTCGTCATACCCGTCCTGCCACCCCGCTCCAGCATCCAGGGACATTCGCGCTCTCTCGGCTACAAAGCAGCCCTTTCCCTGGCTGCAGCTGATATGCCCGTGACTTTCCAATTCAGCATAAGCTTTACTTACCGTTACCTGGCTTACCTTCAGGGAAGATGCCAGATTTCTCACGGAAGGCAGGCGGGCTCCCGGCTGCAGCAATCCCGAAGTGATCCGCTGGGCCATCGTTTCGCTGATTTGCTGCGGCAGAGATTTACTGCCGCTGCGGAGTAAATCAATATGCATCTGCGCTTCCCCCCACTGTTATATTCAACGCTTTACTGTTATACCGCTATGCCGTTATGATACAACAAAATTGTAAAGCGGGGAGCATTTTTATGAAGATCAATTACTCTACGATGACGGAACATCTGGGATCCTCGGCAGTTCGTGAGATTCTGAAGATTACCCAAGGCAAAGACATCATTTCGCTGGCAGGCGGGCTGCCCGCCGAAGACTTCTTCCCGGTGGAAGCTGTTCGTGAGGCTTACAGCCGCGCCCTTGCCGGCGAGACATCGGCACTGCAATACGGTCTGACCGAAGGCTATATTCCGCTGCGTGAGCAGGTTGTGGCCAGGCTGACCCGTCAGGGTATCCCCACCGATATCTCGGAAATGCTCCTCACCACAGGCTCCCAGCAAGCCATCGACCTGCTGTGCAAAATACTGCTTGATCCCGGAGACGCAGTCCTCGTGGAAGCTCCAACTTATATGGCAGCCTTGCAGGTGATGAACTCCTACCGGGCGGACATTCACATTGTTCAGAGCGATGAATCCGGCATGCTGCCGGACCATCTGGAGGAGCAGCTTCGCACACACCGCCCCAAGCTGCTCTATGCCGTCCCTACCTTCAACAACCCCTCCGGGGCCACCTGGAGCAAGGAACGCCGCGAACAAGTTGTTTCCCTGTGCCGACGATATGGCGTGCTGATTCTTGAAGACAACCCTTACGGTGAAATTAAGTTCGACGACTCCGCTGATGCTTATCCTCCATCACTGGCAGCGATCGACAGAAGCTGCGGAGAGGATTCCTGTGTCGTCTACACGGGAACATTCTCCAAGATAGTCGCACCTGCCCTGCGTACCGGCTGGATTATCGGCCCGGCTGAGCTGATCCGGGTAGTTGCCAAAGCGAAGCAGGCAGCCGACCTGCATTCCAGCACCATAGACCAGCGTGCCCTCTATGAACTGCTTCGGGTCTTTGACCTTGAGGGACATATCCGTCTTATCTCCCGCGAATACCACTCACGGATGAAACAGCTCTCAGCCGAGCTGTCGTCGCGCGGCTGGGAAGACGCAAAGTTCGAAGAACCACGAGGCGGGATGTTCCTGTGGCTGAAGCTGTCCACCACTATTAACACTGCCAGGCTGCTTCCATTCGCCGTGGAGCAAGGTGTAGCCTTTGTACCCGGTGAAGTATTCTATTCCGCCAAGCCGGTGAGAAATGCAATGCGGCTTAACTTCACCCATACTCCGCCGGAGCTGGTTCCGCTCGCTGTAGGGCGGCTGGAACAGGCCATCAGCCAGTACTCCCAGAGCCTGGAGACAACGCTCATGCCGACGCTGGAATAACAGAGACCCCGCTGCGTTGCCTGTCAGATATTGTTGCTTCTGCTAGAACAGCCAGCCAGGAATACTCCGGCACGTTAGTGCTTAGTCTGAAGGTAGAATTTCGGAAAAACACTGCTCTTATCCGAAGACTCTACATGATCTGCTTTCGGCACAGACTCCAGAGACCTAATTTGTCAAAAATCAGCTCAATAATGCCTGGTGCGGACTCCAGTGCAGTTATTTAGCAATAGAACCGCTATTAACCTCACTATTTTAGTAAATAACGCCGCCTGAGTCCGCTTCTACGACAAAAAGAGTATTATCGCGTAAATAACGTCACTGAGGTCCGCCAGAGTGATCATCTAAAACAACAAAAAAGATCGTACCGTCCTCGTGCAAACAGGGAGCGATGCGGTCTTTTTCATCTTTGAACTAAGGCGTTAAAAAAGCGGCCTTCCAAAGGAAGGCCGCTGTCTGTCGTATATAATTCACAGTATAACAGTTCATAAGAGTTGTCAGTTAGGAAAGTTTGCCGTAAGCCGGGTTCTGTGCTCGTCGTGGTTCAAACGGGAACTACCCTCCCACCATAAGCGACAATCATCTATCTAGGCCATACATTACTGCACAGCTCCAGCGACCAACCTAGACACGCCTCAGGCGAAGGCTGCTCTTCCGGTTAAGGAAGCGCTGCGTCTCATTAGGTCTTGCTCCAGATGGGGTTTACCAGGAACGAAGTCACCAGCGTTCCTCGGGGTCTCTTACACCTCGGTTCCATCCTTGCCTGTGCCGCCCGAAAGCGGCCATCGGCGGTCCATTTCTGTGGCACTATCCTTCGGCTCGCGCCGACTGGATGTTATCCAGCACCCTGCCTTGTGGAGCCCGGACTTTCCTCCCGCGGCGTCTTCACGCACACCGGCGATTGTCTGTCAAACTTCCCGATCAACATTGTATATTATACAGATTTGCCGCAACCTGCACAAGTGTAAATAAAGGGAATCTACAGGAATTTGAAAGGCTCTGTATCAATCTGCGAAGCATACACCGCTGTGCCGTACTTATGCTCAGCCAGCTTACCCTGAATCCAATCGGCCACTTTCTCCTTCATAATCTTCTCCGCATTATGTCCCGGATCAATTAATGAGATGCCGGCCAAGTAAGCATCTTGAGCCGTATGATAATCGACATCGCCAGTCACCAGTACATCGGCTCCTTTGAAGATGGCGCTGTTATAATACTTCGCCCCCGAGCCGCCCATTACAGCCGCTTTGCGGATGGGGCGGTTCAAATCGCCCACAACACGAACGTGATCGACCTTCAGGCCGGTTTTGACCGTCTCGATAAATTCGCCAAGCGTTGTTGGCTCCTTAAGCTTGCCTACTCTGCCGAGTCCAAGGCTGCGGCCTTTAAGGTCCATGGAATAAAGATCATACGCCACCTCTTCGTAAGGATGAGCTTTAAGCATCGCCTGAACTACTTTATTGCGGATAGACAGCGGCACGATCGTTTCGATGCGGACTTCCTCGGCGCGTTCCATTTTACCCGCTTCTCCAATATAAGGTTGCGAGCCTTCACGCGGAATGAAGGTGCCGTAGCCTTCGATGTTGAAGCTGCAATGGCTGTAGTTGCCAATCCAGCCTGCACCGGCATTCAGGATGGCGTCCAGCACCTTCTGGTGATGATCCTTCGGCACGAATACAACCAGCTTGGACAGCTGCTCGGTATGAATGTCCTTGATCGGCGCACCGTTCTCGATGCCAAGCGCTTCCGCCATCCAATCGTTCATCCCGCCTTCAGCGACATCCAGGTTGGTATGGCTGATATATACGGCAATATCATTTTTGATCAGCTTCTCATAGAGCTTGCCCATCGGTGTTTCGGTCTGTATCCCCTTAAGCGGACGAAAGATAATCGCGTGATGGGCGATGATCAGGTTACAGCCCTGAGCAATCGCTTCGTCCACAATGTCGTCGTTGACGTCCAGTGCAACCAGCACGCCGGTAATTTCTTTCTGCAGGCTGCCCAGCTGAAGGCCGATGTTATCCCATTCCTCAGCCAGATGTTTCGGGGCAAGCTGCTCCATATACCCGATTACAGTTTGTCCTTTGGCGTACATTTCAGCACCTCCGAGATTGTTGTGATCTGTGCCGTGATCCTGCTGCGCTTTTCTTCCGCCGATTCAAGCTCCGAGCGGGACAGTGAAGCCAGAATCCCTTCCAATTTTGCAATCTCACTCTGCCATTTGGCAGTAAATACGGCGTTTGGCGCTTGCAGCAGCCAAGGCCCCATTTGCAGAAGCAGCTCCTTGCTGCATACCATGTTGCCACCGGCAAGCTGCCGTTCATGATAAAGCTGCTCATTTGTGATCCCTGCAGCTTCACCCTCAGGGACCGCCGTCAGTATTTCATATATTTTCCCGTCTTCTTCCAGGATATGCTCTGCTGTAAGCACCCAGTGGTTGTTCAGCAGCCAGCGGCGCAGAATATCCTCGCCCACATTTGGCTGCAGCGCAAGCAGCTTCACACCTGCAAGCTTGCCGAGGCTTTTGCCGCGGTCCAGGATAGCGGCAATCAATGCGCCGCCCATTCCGGCGATGGAGATGCTGTCAGCTTCACCCGGCTCCAGCACTTCGAGACCGTCTCCGCGCCGCACCTCAATCTGTTTGCCCAGACCCGCCTCCGCCACACCTCTACGTGCTGCTTCATAAGGTCCTGGATTGACTTCACCTGCTATTGCAGAGACCGCTTTCCCGCTTCTCAAGGCTGCTACCGGAAGCAGGGCATGATCCGAGCCGATATCGGCAAGTTTGCTGCCTGTTGGAATCTGCTCCAGCACAAGCTGGAGCCGGTTTGATAATTTTACGTTGTTCATGAGGCCACCCACGTTATCCATTTTTTTCGGAAAATAAACAGCAGCGCAAGGCCGGCTGCAATCTTGAATATTAACACCAGCGACACCCATTCCGGATAATCCGGTCTGAGCCACAGCGCATCAATCTCCGGCATCAGCCACAGCGACA
The DNA here is from genome assembly GCF_042610515.1 of Paenibacillus paludis. Taxonomy (NCBI): domain Bacteria; kingdom Bacillati; phylum Bacillota; class Bacilli; order Caryophanales; family Paenibacillaceae; genus Paenibacillus; species Paenibacillus paludis. Next base: position 210,324 of record NZ_JBGJZP010000006.1, on the reverse strand, counting down.
CTCCGACGCCCAAATATACCCCTGAAACCCCTTTGATCCTGTGGTACAACAACCAGCTCAGCCAGACCATCAGTATGCAGAGCGGCAGCCAGAGCAGCTCAAGCTCCAGGACCGAAGCATCAGGGCGCATTTGGCCGGAGAACCCGGCATAGAGCAGGGCCCAGAAGGCAAACCCGCAATAGTGCAGCAAGCCTATACGCAATGTGAATCCGAGTATCACCCACAATAGGCCGCATCCTGCGATCAGCAGCGGCCGCCAAAAGTCCGCGTTCAGATCATGCAGAGCAATGAGCCAGAGGCCAAATCCTATCGTCAGTACACTGCCAACTCCTGCCAAAACAAGACTGATCATGTGGTTTCGGTCCCGGTAAATAGCCGAGTAACCGTAACAAACAATTAGTACACATAGAGCTGTGGCAAGTTGCAAAGGCCAAGGAAAAACGCTAAAATAAAGACTAATCAAGAAAATCAAGGAAATAATTCCAAAACCAAACAACCATATTTTGATGCTGCCCTGCTGAAGATTTTTCAGCGAGATCGGATTGCTGTCTTTGATCTCCTTCTCATCATCGTAAAGGTTGGTCAAGAAGTCGCAATACTGCTCAGGCAGTAGCTTGCTCCTTCTCCAGTAATGAATTTCTCTTAATATAATTTCTCGTTTTTCCAAATTCAACGGCTAATCCCTCTCTTTTCACACCTTTACTTAGGTGTATCTCAAGATAAAAGGACCTCCTGCCACCGTGCAGCAGAAGGTCCGGTTTATGAAACCTATTCGAGGAAATCTTTAAGCCGTTTGCTGCGGCTTGGGTGGCGCAGCTTACGCAGCGCTTTTGCTTCAATCTGGCGGATCCGTTCACGGGTTACGCCGAATACTTTACCCACTTCCTCAAGCGTTCTCGTCCGGCCGTCATCCAGACCGAAACGAAGACGAAGCACGTTCTCTTCACGCTCGGTGAGCGTGTCCAGCACATCCTCCAGCTGTTCCTTCAGCAGTTCATAGGCTGCTGCATCCGCAGGAGCAAGCGCCTCCTGATCCTCAATGAAATCGCCCAGATGCGAATCATCCTCTTCACCGATTGGTGTTTCCAGGGAAACCGGCTCTTGGGCAATCTTCATGATTTCTCTGACTTTCTCAACCGTCAATTCCATTTCAGCCGCAATTTCTTCCGGCGAAGGCTCGCGTCCAAGCTCTTGCAGCAGCTGACGGGAGACACGAATCAGCTTGTTGATGGTCTCCACCATATGCACTGGAATACGGATTGTCCGCGCCTGGTCGGCGATAGCGCGCGTAATGGCCTGGCGAATCCACCAAGTAGCATAGGTACTGAATTTGAACCCTTTATTGTGGTCAAATTTCTCAACCGCTTTGATCAGACCCATATTGCCCTCCTGGATCAAATCCAGGAACAGCATGCCGCGTCCAACATAACGCTTGGCGATACTGACAACGAGCCGCAGATTCGCTTCGGCCAGCCGGCGTTTCGCTTCCTCATCACCATTTTTGATTCTCATGGCCAGTTCGACTTCATCGTCAGCCGAGAGCAACGGCACACGTCCGATTTCCTTCAGATACATCCGGACGGGGTCGTTAATTTTGATTCCCGGCGGCAGCGACAAATCGTCGTCAAAGCTGAAGTCGTCAGAGTCGCTATTCTCGTTATCCTCGCTCTGGCGGAGCGGTGAACCTTCCTCGTCATTCTCATTTACAACCTCGATACCGAGGTCGCTGAGCTGCTCGTAGAATTCCTCCATCTGCTCGGGGTCTTGATCAAACGGCGACAATTTCTCCATAATATCTTTGTAGTTCAATGATGATCTTTTCTTGCCGTGCTCAATAAGCTGGTCCTTAACCTGATCCAGAGTAAATTCTGCTTCCAGTTCAGTGTGCTGATCGTTCGCCATAATTCGACTCCCTCCTCCCTAGGTACATCCTGTCAATTCCTTATTGTCTCTCTAGGGTTATAATCTCACTTGCAATTTGTGCCGCACGCAAAAAGTCACCGGATTTCTCCGCTTGAATCATTTCTTCGCGTTTTTGCTCCATCCTGCGCTGCAGGGGGTACTTCCTCACTTCACGGATACAATCGTCCAAAACCTGCGTATTCCAATCCGGCGGTGTGTCCATCATGGATATCGCTGTTGCAGTCTTCTCCAGACGATCATCCTGTAGTGATGATAAAAAACGGCTGATGCCGGGTGGTTTGCCTTGCGCATAATAGGCATATAGATAAGCGGCGATTGCCGCATGATCATCGATGTTGAACTCTTCTCCGAGGCGTTCGCCTACATAAGTAGCAGCTTCCGGGTCCTGAATCATAAAGGATAGCAGGCGCCGTTCCGCAACATGATAAGCGGGCAGTAAAGTAGGTGTCTGCACTTGCCCTTTTTTATGCCTACCATTATTCCACCTTTTATCGTTATTATCCCCTTCGGGGATGTTTTTTTGCATCGACGCCCGCAGCAAGTTGCAATCCTGCTTTAAGCTATCATATGACAGCTCCAGCTCTGAGGATATTTCCCGCAGATAAACTTCACGCTCGGTCGAAGATTGCAGTGATGCAATAATCTCCAATGCCTCCTTGACATAGGCGATTTTGCCGTCTTCCTCTAGGAGTATATGGTTTTTTTTCAGATATATAAGCTTAAATTTTATGGATGATACCACCGAATCCATCACCTGTTCCTTGAATCTGTCCCCGCCGTGACGGGAGATAAATTCATCCGGATCCAGACCGCTCGGCAGCACGGCAACCTTCACCCGCAGATCATTGCTTTCCAGCATCGGGATCGCCTTCATCGCTGCAGCTTGTCCCGCCCGGTCGCCATCGTAGGCAAGAACAATCTCGTCAGCCAGACTTTTCATCAGGGCTACATGTCCCTCAGTCAGCGAGGTTCCCATGGTAGCCACGCCGTTATGCACACCTGCTTCCCAGGCCGAAATGACATCGCCGTATCCTTCGAAGAGGACGATTTGCCGCGTTTTGCGGATGGATGCTTTGGACTGGTGCAAATTGTACAGAATCCGGCTTTTGTTAAATAGTCTGCTCTCCGGGGAATTCAAATATTTCGGCTGACCTTCCCCAAGAATTCTTCCGGCAAAAGCGATGGTCTTGCCTGTGCGGTTCGCAATCGGAAAAATAACGCGCCCGCGAAAACGGTCGAGATACCCTTTGCCCTCGCCCCTGGCAGACAACAGCCCGCCCTTTTCCATTTCAGCAAGATCAAAATTCCGTTTCTCCAGAAACTGCAGCAGGGTGTCCCATCGGTCTGGAGCATAGCCGATTTGAAACTGGTCGATCATTTTATCACTGAAGTTCCGGGATCTTAAATAATTCATTGCGGCAGTGCCGTATTCCGTGTTCTTCAGCAAAAAATGATAAAATTTGGCCGACAACTCATAAGCCTGTATCAGCCGGTCCCGCTCAGGATCGGGAGGAGATAATGTGCCTCCTTTGCCTTCGGGAATAGCAATATCGCTTTCTTCCGCCATTATTCTGACTGCTTCGGGGAAGGATAACCCTTCGATTTCCATCCTGAATTTGATGGCATTTCCGCCCATACCACAGCCAAAGCAATGAAAAACTCCCCGGTCCGGGGTTACGGTGAAGGAAGGGGATTTCTCCGAATGGAACGGGCAGAGGCCCCATAAATATTTCCCCTGCTTGGACAAATGGACAACCTTACCGACGGTATCGACAATGTCATGCCGCGCCAGCACGCTCTCGATAACTTCTTCTGGAATATTACCGTGTCCGCTAGCCACTTCAACCACCTTCATCTCTTAACAAATAAATATAATTCGCTATAGCTCCACATTCTCCTGCAAAATTGTTAAAAGTTTTGTCAGTTTATGTTGAAAATTCATTTTTTCCTCTGCGGTGATGGCTTTTGGACCCTTGGAATAGTGCCCCCGCCTGCGTTCCACCGCACTGGCATGCCTGCTCTCCAGCATAAAATCCATGTTGGAATTGTCATATTCCTGTCCCCGGTTAGAGAGCACCTTGCAACGTTTGCCGAGCGCAAGTGCCGCCAGGCCGTAATCCTGTGTAATGACTACATCTCCAGCAGAAACATGATTGGCAATATACAGGTCTGCACTGTCTGCGCCGCGGTCCACCTGCACCACAGTAACACCTTCTTCAGCTTGCAGCACATGGTCAAAAGAAGAAACCATCAATACCGGAATGCCGAAAGAACGGGCTACAGCAACGATTTCCTTCTTGACCGGGCACGCGTCCCCGTCGACTACAATTGTTCTTTCTTGGGATCTCAACATGACATCACCAAATTCCCGTGTAATATATATACGCTTTGCCAAACGAAAAATCCTTCTTTGATAAAGCATAAATACGGAACGAATGTCAACTTACGCATTGGCACCGTTCCGTATATTTATACCCTAAACCATCGATCTATACCATAAAAATCACAAACATTACTTGAATGCTGCCGGGTTTTACCAAACCAGCTTACCGAAATCGGCAAAAGATTTGGAGTCGGCATCAATGCCGGCCAGCAGCGCAAGACGGTTCGCACGTATTCCCTCATCTTCAGCCATAACCATTACGGAATCGAAGAACCCGGTAACGGCATCCTTAAGGCCGGAAAGAATCCGCAGCGCTTCAGCTGCATTTCGGGCAGTGAGCGCTTCATGATACGGCGTGTGAATACCCTGCCATGTTTCGTACAGCTTAAGCTCAGCCTCTTCTTTCAGCAATGAAGGCTCAACCACAATGCCTTCCGGCGCCTTCGCTGCCAGATTGCTGATACGAGTCAGCGAATCCACAGTGATCTTGAAATCAGCGACTTCATTCACAGCATCGGTAAGCGCACGGCTTCTGCCTACAACAGCGACAATGTCATCAAAACCAGCGGCAGTCACTGCATCCACCACATCGTAGCGGATATTGTCGTCGGACAAGAGTCGTTTTACGCGCAGACCGAAGAACTCGTAAAGGTTTATACGCAGTTCAGGGGCAAAATGTTTCTCTGTGCGCAAATTTTCATGAATTTCCAAAGCCGCAGCGAAAATTTCCTGCAAAGAGATTGGCAATTGATGCTCCAGCACCATCTGCACGATGCCTGCCGCCTGGCGGCGAAGCGCGTAAGGGTCTTGTGAACCGGTCGGAATAATACCGATGGAGAAGCAGCCCACGATCGTATCGATTTTATCGGCCAGGCTGACTATAAGACCAGCTTGCGTAGAAGGAACTGCATCTCCGGCAAAACGCGGCTGATAATGCTCAAAAATACCTTTTGCCACATTTTCCGCTTCTCCCGCTTTGCGAGCATAATCTTCACCCATTGTGCCCTGAAGCTCAGGGAACTCATAGACCATCTGCGTCACCAGATCGAATTTGCAAATATCGGCCGTACGGCTGACTTCAGCCGCGGTATCTGCGGACAGCCCCAGCTTCGCAGCGAGCTTGTCAGAAATGGCCCGGATGCGGCGGACCTTATCGCCAACGCTGCCCAGCTCTTCGTGATACACGATTGATTCCAGCTTAGCCAGCGCATCGCTGATCTGCATTTTCTGATCTTCCCCATAGAAGAACTTCGCATCCGATAGGCGGGCACGCAACACCTTTTCGTTCCCCTTGGCAATGACGTCCAGCGATTCTGCATTTCCGTTACGCACGGTAACGAAGAACGGCAGGAGTGTGCCTGCGCTATCTAAGACCGGGAAGTAACGCTGATGCTCGCGCATTGAAGTTATCAGCACATCCTGCGGAATGTTCAAGAAGGAAGGATCGAATGTGCCAAACAGCACAGTCGGTGTTTCTACCAGGAACAGCACTTCCTCCAGCAGATCTTCTTTGATGGCAATTGTCCAGCTTTTCTCTGCTGCCAGCTTGTTGATCTGGTTCAGAATCAGCTCTTCGCGTTCCTTCACATCAACCAGCACGTGCTGCGCACGCATAGCTTCCACATAATCTGCAGGTTCAGCAATAACAACATTCGTTCCAAGGAAACGGTGGCCACGGCTGGTATTGCCTGCTTTAACCCCTGTAATTTCCAGATCAATGATCTCTTGCCCAAACAAGGCAACCAGCCAGCGGATCGGACGGACAAATTTAAAATCATACGCTCCCCAGCGCATATTTTTCGGAAAGGTCATCGAGCTGACAATGCCGCTGAGTCCTTCGGACAATAGCGAGGAAGTATTTACACCTTCACTGTTTTTGGTGGCGTAGATATACTCCACTCCGGCCAATTCTTTAAAGGTAAACTGCTCCGTCGACACCCCTTGGCTGCGGGCAAAGCCGAGTGCGGCCTTGCTCCACTCGCCGCTCGCGTCCAACGCGATTTTACGAGAAGGGCCCTTCACCTCTTCGCTGATATCCTCTTGCCTTTCGGCAGCATCCTTCACCAGAACCGTAAGGCGGCGCGGTGTTGCATATGCGTTGACTCCGCCATGGGAAATACGCGAAGCTTCCAGCCATTTAGTTGTTCTGTCTTTCAACTGCTCCATCGCAGCGCGGATGAAGCGTGCAGGTACCTCTTCCAAACCGATCTCGAACAATATATCTTTAGACAAGGTCAGCACCTTCTTTCTTCAGCAGCGGGAAGCCAAGCTTCTCGCGTTCCTCAAGATATGTCGCCGCAACGGTACGGGCCAGATTCCGCACCCGCGTAATAAAGCCCGTGCGTTCGGTAACGCTGATCGCTCCGCGTGCATCCAGAAGATTGAAGGTATGCGAGCATTTCAGCACATAATCGTAAGCCGGAAACACCAGATGGTGCTCCATAGCTCTGCGTGCTTCCTCTTCGTAGGTATTAAAGAGTGTGAACAGCATTTTGACATCGGAGACTTCAAATGTATAGGTGGAGTGCTCAACCTCAGGTTGATGGAATACATCACCATAGGTCATGCCGTCCACCCATTCCAGATCAAACACATTTTCTTTCTTCATGATGTTGGAAGCCAACCGTTCCAATCCGTATGTGATCTCAACAGCAACCGGTTTGGTCTCAATTCCTCCGACTTGCTGGAAGTAAGTAAACTGAGTAACCTCTTCGCCGTTCAGCCATACTTCCCAGCCAAGGCCTGCACAACCCAGCGACGGATTCTCCCAGTTATCTTCGACAAACCGGATATCATTCAGCAGCGGATCTACGCCAAGCGCCTTCAGGCTTTCCAGATAAAGCTCCTGTATGTTGTCCGGTGAAGGCTTGATGATCACCTGGAACTGGTGATGCTGGTACAGGCGGTTCGGGTTCTCGCCATAACGTCCATCCGATGGACGGCGGGAAGGCTCAACGTAAGCTACTTTCCACGGCTCCGGTCCAAGCGAACGCAAAAACGTCATGGGGTTCATCGTGCCCGCCCCTTTTTCCGTATCATACGGCTGGACGAGAATACAATTCTCTGCTGCCCAGAACTGCTGCAGTGTCAAAATCATCTGCTGAAAATTCATACTACCGACTCCTTCGCTTACAAGTTTTTGGCACGCTGTGCCTTGAAGCTCTTGCTCCTGCGCGATGGAGGCGGCACTCTTTTATACTTGCGGCGATACAGGATTCTTGGCTAATATCCTCACCACAAGGCAAAAAAGCTCCCGCCCCCATGCCTGATATACAGACATAGGGACGAGAGCTTAACTTATTCTCCCGCGGTTCCACCCTACTTGATTACGCATCCGGTAACCGGCCAATAAAGCAGGCCACATCCGATGAGCGCAATCCACTTTTCATTCTGCCGTTACCGTACTCCCGGGTGCCGTGTTCATGAACCTTGTCCCGCCAGGCTTCCACTATCCCCGGCTCGCTTAAGCGACAAATTTGCCCATTACTTTCCCGATCACTGTACGTCTCCAAATGTCAGAGCAACAACGGCTGTATACAACAAGAAGAAACTGTCACCATAGTAACGGAAAATTTGGATTTCGTCAAATATCATATTTGTCGAGCTGATCAAGAAACCCTTGCGACTTCAGCTTCAGCCCAAGCTGCATGTCCATAAAGGCACGCATAATCTTTTTAAGTTCTGCGCGGGTGCCTTCCTTCACGTCGACATTTCCAAGCCGGGTTAAATCAAGTGCAGCGAATAAACGCAGCAGCTTCAGCGCCCGCGGAGAAATCTCCATGGCTGGAGGATCATTATGCCTGCAGCTGCGGCAGAGCACCCCGCCGAGACGGGGGCTTATTCTGAGTTCTTCATCAGGTTTGTCCAACCCGCATACGACACAGGCATCCAGCTCCGGACCATATCCGGCCGCCTGCAGTATTTTCATCTCAAAAACATTTATAATGACGCCGGGTTCCTTGCCGTCCTCAAGTGCATTCAAGCAGGCTGAAAGCTGGCGGAACCAAAAGCTTCCCGTCTCCTCATCATGCAGCACACGGTCAAGCAGCTCGCAGGCATATGAAGCATATGCCGCTTTGAACAAATCCCCGCGCAGCGGATGGTGAGACTGTGTAATTTCCCCGGCATTTAATGTACCCAGTCCCCCGTTGTTGCGGAAAAACACAAATTCCCCTACAGTGAACAGCTGGATCAGGGCAGCATGGCGGCTTTTGACCTTCTTGGCGCCACGCACCAGAACGCCTACTTTGCCGGCGTTCTCGGTGCAAAGCGTAATAATCGCGTTCCCCTCGCCGTAGTCCATGCTGCGGATGACGATCCCTTCCACCCTGTGTAGCATGCCTCTTCCCCCAACCATTCGGCAAGCAACCAGTCCTTATTGCGCTTCTTCATCAAGGGCCTTCTCTTCCTCTGCAAGCAGCAGTCCGCCTTCATCCAGCGGATCTACGGCTTCCCTGTACAGCAGATAAGCATCGACATCTCCAGTCATTGCAAAATACTTCCACGAAAAGTCTCGCATTCGTATTCATCCTTTCTTCGGAAACACGATGTCTCTTCAGAAATAGGATGTGCGATGTGCCAGGTTCTATCCTTGCAATTCCTGCCAAGAAGCTGCGGAGCCCAAGATTAAAGGTCTTTATGGAAGCCCAAATCCCGCAGTACGCGGTCCTGATTGCGCCAGTCTTTTTTCACTTTTACCCATAGCTCCAGAAAAATCTTCGATCCCAGCAGGTTCTCGATATCCGTACGGGCGCGCCGGCCCACTTCTTTCAGCAGCGCACCCTGCTTGCCGATAATGATCCCCTTCTGGGAATCGCGCTCCACAAAAATAACGGCGGAAATATGCACAACTCCATTGGGTTCTACACTCATATCCTCGATGGCCACCGCAATGGAATGCGGCACCTCTTCGCGGGTCATATGGAGAATCTTCTCGCGGATCAACTCCGCGCAGACGAACTGCTCCGGATGATCGGTAATTTGATCGTCGGGATAATACTGCGGACCTTCCGGCAAATATTTCGCCACCTGATCCAGCAGGGTATTCACATTGTTGCCCAGCTTGGCGGAGATCGGCACGATTTCGGCAAACTCATGCAGCTTGTTGTACTGTGTAATCAGCGGCAGCAGCGCTTCCGGCTCGATCTTGTCAATTTTGTTCATCACCAGAATAACCGGTGTCTTGATACTGTGTAATTGCTCGGCGATAAAGCGGTCGCCGCCGCCGAGTCCTTCGGATGCGTCCACCAGAAACAGCACGGCCTCCACTTCATGCAGCGTGCTCATCGCCGTCTGGTTCATGTAGTCGCCCAGCTTGGATTGTCTTTTATGGATACCCGGCGTGTCCAAAAATACGATCTGCGAGTTGTTGGCAGTGTAAACCCCGTGGATTTTGTTTCTGGTTGTCTGCGGCTTGTCCGACATGATGGCAATTTTTTGGCCAATCACCTGGTTCATAAGTGTCGATTTGCCTACGTTCGGTCTGCCGATAATGGCGACAAACCCTGATTTGAATTTCAATATAATCTTCCTTCCTTTTTCAAAAACGTTAAAAACTGTTTCAAAAGCTTTTTTCGATCCCCCTAAATCCCCCTTAGCCAAGGGGGACCCCAAGGGCTCCAGCCCTCTGGACACCCGGAATGGGATGGCACAGTTAGGATCGGCGCTTGGAATAGGCGGCGTGCTTGGAGCGCTTTCGTTCCCTGCGGGAACACGCTTGGACGGCTGAGCGGGAAAGCTAGTCAACTGTTTGTTCGACGCCGGTGCGGATAAATTAGTTAGCTGCATATGCGGCAGTGCAGCGGTAAAGCTGCTTGTTCGGCGATGGAACAGATAACTCATACTTCTACGGCTTTTTGGACAATCCTTCGGTTTAATCAGTTTAATTGTATTTTGTACAGTTAAATCCCCTTGAATCGTTACCTCTATGATTTTAGCTGCATTAAGTACAATTAAAATTGGCAAAAACCGCTGTTTGGAGCCATTATGCTGATTTTAGTTGCAGGTTATACAACTAAACACATATCTTGCAAAAAACAGGTTAGTTTAGCTGTACAAAATACAACTAAACTAGGCAAGCGTAACGGGAAAGGCAAAATGAGCTTCCGCCACACATTTGTTCTGCAATTGCCGCAAACGTCAACCCTCCCGCTCTGCCACCATTCCAAGTTAATAACGCTGTAAACAAGGTTACCTATCAAATATCTACTCAGGAGCCTGGCCCTGCTCCAGATCGTCCGGACCGAAAGCGCCCGGGAGCAGGTCACGCACGGTAGTCTCCACGATATCGCCTTTCATGTTCCCGAGGATGACCTTCATGTCGGGACCGCATAGTTCCACCATCACCTGCCGGCAGACACCGCAGGGTGATACGGGGCCATCGGTATCCGCAACAACCGCGATCGCCTGGAAGCTGCGGGCTTTATGGCCGTCCGCGATGGCGCGGAACATCGCAGTTCGCTCCGCACAGTTGGTCGGCCCGTAAGCAGCATTCTCAATATTGCAGCCATGGTGGACATGGCCGTCCTGATCCAGCAGCGCAGCACCGACGCCAAAGCGGGAATAAGGTATATAGGCACTAGTTCGTGCCTTTATCGCTTCTTGAAGAAGTAGCGCAGAATCCATAGTGATCCTCCTAAAAGTTTTGTAAGCATAGACTTCATTGAGCAACTTCGGACAAAACTTGCTTCGGAAGCATAACCCTAAGTTTTGTAAGCATAGACTTCATTGAGCAACTTCGGACAAAACTTGCTTCGGAAGCATAACCCTAAGTTTTGTAAGCATAGACTTCATTGAGTAACTTCGGACAAAACTCGCTTCGGAAGCATAACCCTAAGTTTTGTAAGCATAGACTTCATCGAGCAACTTCGGACAAAACTTGCTTCGGAAGCAAATAACCCTAAGTTTTGTAAGCATAAATTTCATTGAGTTGATTCGGGCAAAACCGTTTCCCCTACACACCATTAAATTTGTTCAACATACAGGATTCTTACTGCGAGAAGTATGGGTCTAACCAAAGATGGCGGAGCGCAAAACGCCGATCCGCCTCTCCCCGAGCTGAAGTTGTAAACTGATTATGACATAAGTCCAGTGATCCAGTCCATCACCGGATGATAAAAAACATAGATTCCCGTAATCACAGCAAACACCGCCGTAAGCAGCACAGCACCTGCGGCGGTATCTTTGGCAGTCTTGGCCAGGGGATGAATCTCCGGTGAGACCAGATCAACCGTCGCTTCAATAGCCGTATTCAGCAGCTCAGCGGTCAAAACGAGCGTAATTGCCAGCAGCAACAGCATCCAGCTTGCCGCAGGAAGTCTGAATACGGCGGCAGCGGCAAGCACAAGAACAGCCAAGCCGCTATGTACCTTCATATTCAGTTCGGATTTGAACGCTCCGGCAATGCCCTGCGCTGCAAATCGAAACGAATGCCAGAACTTTTTGTGGCCTACCGCCGTATTTTTGACCATTAGCGTGTTAACCCGACCTGAGCCAGCACATGCTCCTGCTTGGACATCATTTCGGTCTCAGAAGCAGCATCCTGATGATCGTAGCCCAGCAGATGCAAAAACCCGTGCACAAACAGGAAACCCAGCTCACGCTCCAGGGAATGGCCATATTCCAAAGCCTGCTCCTGCGCGCGGGTGACAGAGATAATGATATCTCCGAGCACATTCGGCACATCTTCAAGCTCTTCATTCTCATCTTGTCCGTATATAATTTCCAGCTCATCTTCGCCGGTTTCGTTCATGGCAAAGGAAAGCACGTCCGTCGGACGGTCAATTCCCCGGTATTCCCGATTGAGCTCATGGATCCGTTCATTATTAACGAAGGTAAGATCCACCTCGCCGCCCTCAATACCTTCTGCTTCACCCGCTTTTTGCAAAATGCGCTCCAGCAGGGATATTAGCTCGTCATTAATCTCGTGTTCTTCCTGTTCATTGCTCCAAGCGATTGCAAGACTCATGTATTTACGGCTCCTTCCTCTTTTTTAGGTTTCTTCACATCCTCCGGATATTCGATCCGGGAATGAAAAATCCCCATAACCGTTTCTTTCAACGTCCGGGCGATAATATCCAATTCCTTAATCGTCAGATCACACTCATCGAATTGATGGTCATCCAGCCGGCTTTTGATAATCTTCTCGATCATCGTCTCCACCTGCACAACTGTCGGCTTGCGAAGTGAACGTACAGCAGCCTCCACACTGTCGGCGATTCCGACAACTGCAGATTCCTTCGACTGCGCCTTCGGCCCCGGATAACGGAAATCCTCTTCCGTGAAATCAGGCTCCACACCCTTCTCTTCGGCCAGCTTCAATGCTTTATGATAAAAATAGTGCAGAAATGTCGTGCCGTGATGCTGTTCGGCAATGTCGCGGATCGGTTTGGGCAGCTTGTACTCCTTCTGCATCTCCACCCCGTCGCGGGCATGGGCCACGATGATTGATTTACTCAGCTTCGGTTCAATCGAATCATGCGGATTCTCCATGTTGTTCTGGTTCTCGATAAAATAAAACGGCCGCTTTGTCTTGCCGATATCATGATAATAGGAGCCTACGCGGCAGAGCAGCCCGTCCGCCCCGATCGCCTCCGCCGCAGCTTCTGACAGATTGCCGACCATTACACTGTGATGATAGGTTCCGGGCGTTTCTGTAAGCAGCTTGCGCAGCAAAGGATGATTCGGATTCGACAGCTCTACCAGCTTGAGTGCCGATAGAATGCCAAAGGTAGCCTCGAAGAAAGGCATTAGGCCGATTACCAGCACCGCGGTCAGCAGACCGCTGGCAAAGGCAAAGCCGATAGCGTACAGTGTCTGCGTCTGATTCCAGTCTCCGCCGCTCAGCAGCGTCAGCATAAACACAGCCACACAACCGAACAGGGACACCATGATCCCGCCTTTCAGCAGCGTAGAGCGCTGCCCGGCGCGGTGGGTGGCGAAAATTGCCACATAGGAAACAATAAGCGCAAAAAAGCCGAAGTTGAAATCAAATACCGTATTCTGCTGCACATTCAATATAATACTGGATAGAATACTGAACAGGATGGAACAGAAATAAGCCAGCGTCATATCCAGCAGCATTGCGATCAGCATAGCGCCAATGGCTACCGGAGCCAGGAACCCGACATAAGACCGGACATCGGTCTGTAAAAACGCGGCAAGCCGCATCGAGATGATCGTAATAATAAACACCAGCACCAGCATAAGCAGCTGGGAATTATTGTACTTGAAGCCGGAGGTCCCCCCGGTATAACGGATGAACATCAGCAGACCGGCGGAGAGCATAGCTGACAGCAGGAACAGGCCCAACTGCGGCCAATAATTGACCTCATTGCTCAGCAGGCCGCTCTCATCCAGCAGTGCGTACAACTCAGGTGTAATATAATCCCCTTTAGCTACAAGCACATCCCCCTGCTCAATGAACACATCCGGCGTGTTCTCGCGGGCCTGCACCTTAGCTTCCTTGGTAGCTTCCTCATCGTAAAACTTATTGCTCGTGATCACCAGCCGCACCAGCTCCTGCACCACCTCACGGGCTGTGCGCTGGCTTAGCGAGCTGACGCTGACCTGCTCCGCTACCTTCGCGCGCGCAGTCTGGGCATCCACAATCTGGTCGTTCATCAGCTTGGTGACAATATCCCGGGCAACCGGCTTCATCTCGATGATGTCCTGGGAGGTCAGCCGCGGAATTTTGATATAAGTCTCTTCCGGGATGACGTAGGTCTGCTCTTTGATGACGGACTGCATCTCATCAAGCAGTGTAGTGGAATACGTGCCGGAGTTACGGCTCGAATTCACAAAGTTCACGATAAAATCATTGGCCCGCTGCGGAATGACATCCTTGTAAATGTCGGTCTTCTCACTTTGTGAAATCAGATCATCCTGATTGAGCCGGTCTATCCGGTCTAGCAGCAAGGTTACCAGATTATCGAGCCTCATCGGAATAATCTCATACCTGTTCTGCACAGTCTCAGCAGCTGCTTCCTGAGCCTTCAGCGTAGCCTTGCTGTCGAGTATTTGCTTCGGTGCAGTAATTTCCTTGGCGCTTTTGGTGTTTTCTTTAATGTCATAGCGTTTAGGCAGCAAATCAGACGAGAGGCTGAAGTAGAAAACAATCCCCAATAACAGGAAAAGAGCATAGCGCGTCGCCGCGCTATACTTCCAGCCGTTGTTGCTATATACAAATCCGCTTAATTTCGATGGTTGCTTTGAGGCCATGGAGACAGTCCCCTTTGTTATTCCTGGTTTTCGGCAGAGCGGTCATAGGCGACGATAATTTTTTGCACCAGGGAATGCCGTACGACATCCTGTTCCGCAAAATAAACAAACCCAAGCTCCTCGATGCCTGACAGAATCGCCTTCGCTTCGATCAACCCGGATTTTTTGCCGCGCGGCAGGTCAATCTGGGTAACGTCACCCGTAATAACCATCTTGGAGCCAAATCCAAGCCGGGTAAGGAACATTTTCATCTGTTCAGGAGTCGTATTCTGGGCTTCATCCAGAATGATAAAAGAATCATCCAGCGTGCGTCCGCGCATATACGCGAGCGGTGCAATTTCGATCAATCCCCGTTCCAGTGCCTTGGCAACCTGATCGGGGCCCATAACGTCGTATAAGGCGTCGTAGAGTGGGCGGAGATACGGGTCAACCTTTTCCTGCAAATCGCCGGGAAGGAAGCCCAGGCTTTCTCCTGCTTCAACTGCAGGACGCGTAAGCACGATGCGCTTCACGGAACCTTCCTTCAGTGCGGTGACGGCAAGCACAACGGCGAGATAGGTTTTCCCTGTTCCCGCAGGTCCGATGCCAAAGACGATATCGCGCTTCTTGATCGAAGTCACATAGTGCTTCTGGCCAATCGTTTTGACACGGATCGGCTTGCCGCGGAAGGTTGTCGTAATTTCACCTTTGAACAAATCAAGCAGTTGGTCGGCGCGGAAATCCTTTGCCAGCTCCACCGCATACTGCACATCACGTTCACTAAGTATGTAACCGCTGCGGATCAGAGACAGCAGCACATTGAACAGCTGTCCCAGCATGTCCACTTCCCGCTCCGCCCCGCGTATTGTAACTTCAGCTTCACGCGAGTCGATAACCGCCGGTATTTCACTCTCGATAATTTTCAGAAAACCATCCTGCGGGCCGAACAGGGATTGCGCTTCTCCCGCATTTTGCAAAGATATACGAATGCTTGCAGTCTGTTCTGACAAGTAGCCTCATTCTCCTCGGTTGTTTACTATCGGAAGTTCTTCCGCGATTCTCTCTTCCACTTCAAACAGCACTTTCATATAAACTTTACCATTCTCTTTCTTCTCATGCAAAATTTTTTGACTTTTAATAACGCTGTCAGTGCCGTAACGGGCCAAAATATCATTAGTTGCCCGGGTAATCCCTTCCTGCCGGGCAGCCTCCGGAGTTTTGGTGCCGGAAGTATATTTGACCTCCATTTCCTTCTCAGTCATCAGTCCAAGCGGCACCTGCAAAGAACGCCAGGACAGCAGATCATGCTCAGTAAGCGTCCGTGATTTCTCAAATCCGGATTTCCCGTATCCCCAAAGTTGAACCGCCCAATTGCCGATCACCAGATATGTGCGGTCTTTCCGGTCCCCTGTATATGAACTGCCGGTTGTTTTGAGCGGCACCTCGATGTTGTATTCATGCCATACTAGACCCTTTACCTCGCCTTTGGCAACCACCGTCTGCATATTGTTTTCATCACCCAGGGTGCCGGAGATCAGAATATCCCCTTTTTTGACCCGCGAATTGCGCGCTACAACCGGTCTGCCCTGCTCGGCGTATATCTCGGTAACCACCGCATCGGTTCTGCTGATCAGATGACGCTGGCTGAGCAGCGGCTTGTTCTCAGGCTTGTCAGCCTCGACAACCTGGATGGTAATGCTCGTCCCCGTCCGCTGCACCCCTACCCAGGAAAGCCCCGGCATCCGCGAGGTCATCTGCCTGGAGAGCTTGTCCGGCTCCTCCATACGCCAAATCCACTGGAATGGATAGATGCCTTCTTGACGAGCAGCGTCCAGAATATCTTCGGAGGCAATGAATTGATTCCCTTCGACTTTGATGCTCCACACCATTGAAGAAAGCAGCAGAAGGCCAATGCCAAACAGCAATAAACCGGCAGCAAAAAACTTCCGTTTACACAACCGCGCGAGCCGGAAGGGCAAACCGTTCCTGCCTGTCACATGCATGCGGCAGCCTGTCTTTTTTAACAGCGGCCGAAGGACAAAAAAGTCATTCAGCAGCAGGTTCAGGGAAGCGCCATCCCCCGCAGGCCTCACATCCCATATGACGATGCCTTGTTCGTTCACTGCATTGATAAACCTTTCCACCTGCGGTCCCGTCACATGCAGTGTAACGAACCCCCGCAGAGATGCCAGAGGCGGTTCTTTCATGGTTTCTCCTCGCTTCCCTTATATCTGATCTCCCCGATTAAACCCTCTACAGCCAGTTCCTGGCCAAGAATATTCCGGATCACTAATCCCTCTCCGGAAATCTCCAGATAACCATTGACTAACGCAAGCTTAAGCTGCCCGGAGGAAAAATGCAGCACGCCGCGATGGTTCTCAATATACAGCTCCTTATTGCCGATCAGGGTGATTCGGGGCATCTCCTGCAGCACATCCTGCGGAAGATCCAATACCCCGTTTGTCCATCCCCGCAGCCTGCGGCCGATACGGGTCATATGTAGACTTCTCCCCCTTCCTGCCTTCTGTACACCTTATGCGGCAATGCTGTTTTTTATGAGAAGAACTCACCCTGCCTACTATAATTTCAATATCAGCACAGAATCCGGCATCCCCGTTCCATTTGAAATTGGTTGAACATACAATCCAAAATGAAAATCTCAAAATATAATAATCTATCTGACAGGAACGGAGAAATTTACTATGGCAGCTACGCCTAACCCTGATATTGAAGTAGTCGTAACCACCATAGGCGCGGACGCTGGCGGCAAAATAGTGGACAACCAGCAGTATCTCTACACTCAACTGACCACAATTCCCGCTCTGACTCCGTAAACGCATATCCTCCCCGCAACCCCAAGAAGGACTTCATAAAAAAAAGCAGCAATCAGCACCGGTGGAATACCGGCGGCTGATTGCCGCTTAATACTTCATAACTATACTTAACGCCGCGAAGAATGCGGTTTGCGTGAGCGGGGAGGAGCAAGGATTTCGGCCCATACCAGCCCGTTCCGCAGCGATTCACGATTATCTGCCAAACCATGACGGGCAGCAGATCGCGCGGAGACAGCACCGCTCTTACTAGCAGTCCCTGCGTCCCCTGCCTCTGAAGCGCCTGCCATGCCGTCAAACGACGCCTGCAGGCGTTCCAGCTCCCGCTGCATCCGTTCTGTACGCGCCTGTACGCTGTCTTCTCCCGATTGCTCAAGGGACATTCCTTCACCTGTATCATAGTCGGGAGAAGGCCGCTCAGGAGACTCCTTCCAGACAGGAGAAGAATCGTACTCACGCTCTTCATAGGACACGGAAGGCTGGCCCGGATAAGAAGACTCGCCCGGAACAGGAAACCCGCTGCCCTGACGGGCCGGGCTTTCATCCTCAGGGTTCCGTTCCTGCTGCCGTGCACGGCGGAGAGGACTGGCGTCCCCTCCGCCGCCAAAAGTCGGCATACCGCCGCGCGGAGCATTTTTCTGTTTATTCTTCCCCGCTTTGTTCATGTTGGAAAAGATCGCAATCACAATGACTACGGCGATATAAATCAAACTGCTCATGGGATCTCACATCCCCTTATTTATTGGTCGGACGGCTCGAATCATCGCCATCATTTAATTTGCCGAGCGAGCCGCGCATTTGCGTGTCGGCTTCAATGTTTTTGAGGTTCATGTAATCCATCACCCCGAGTTGACCGGCACGCAGCGCTTCAGCCATAGCCAGCGGTACCTGGGATTCAGCTTCGACGACCAGCGCCTTCATTTCAACGACACGGGCTTTCATTTCCTGCTCATGGGCAACGGCCATCGCTCTGCGTTCCTCCGCTTTGGCCTGTGCAATGCGTTTATCCGCTTCAGCCTGCTCGGTTTGCAGATAGGCTCCGATATTCTTGCCGACATCCACGTCCGCAATATCGATCGAGAGAATCTCAAAGGCCGTGCCGGAGTCCAGACCCTTGGACAGAACGGTCCGCGAGATCGAATCCGGGTTCTCCAATACGTCTTTATGCGAATTACTGGAACCTACTGTCGTAACAATCCCCTCGCCGACGCGGGCAATGATTGTTTCTTCCCCCGCACCGCCGACGAGCCGGTCGATATTCGCCCGGACTGTAACCCGCGCTTTAACCTTGACTTCAATCCCGTTCTTGGCAACAGCAGCGACAATCGGGGTCTCAATCACCCGTGGATTAACGCTCATCTGTACGGCCAGCAGCACGTCGCGTCCGGCAAGATCAATGGCAGCGGCGCGTGTGAATTCAAGCGGAATATCCGCCCGCTGGGCGGCAATCAAGGCATTGACAACCCGGTCGACGTTACCGCCTGCCAAGTAATGGCTTTCCAGTTGATTGATATTCAGGCCAAGCCCTGCTTTGGTGGCTTTAATGAGCGGATTAACAATCCGGCTCGGAGTAACCCGGCGGAGTCTCATAGCCACCAGGGTAATAATGCTGATTCTTACTCCGGATGCCCATGCGGAAACCCACAGCATCACCGGGAAGAAACTGAAGAACACGCTCAGTACAATGATCACAACAACCGCGATCAGCAAAATCGGAATTAAAGACGCTTCGCCCATACTTTTTGTCAACCTCCGTTACATTTTTAAAATTCATAAACATACTGGCTGCAGGCTCCGCTTATTTCTCGGATTCCTTCACAACCACACGGCCTCCCTCGACCTTCACCACGGAAACTGGAACCCCCGAACTGATGAAGCTCCCTTCGGTTACCACATCCACACGTTCATTGCCGACCAAGGCCGTTCCGGCCGGACGAAGCGGTGTAATGCTGACGCCCGAGGCACCAATCAGACTCAGTTTCTCCAGCACCGGAACAAATCCTTGCTCTTTGGTTAGACTGTCACGCAGAATAAACCGGTTCCAGATGCCCCGTTCCTTGAAGACCACAGCTACGATGGCGATAACTACCGTGGCTGCCGCAAAGGCTATTCCCAGATTCAAGAATGCATGCTCTAAGCTGAACGCAGCCCGAACAACGCCTGCCACAAGGCTTACAGAGCCCAGCAAACCCAGAATCCCGAAGCTTGGGACAAACAGCTCCAGCACAAGCATGACAAGTCCCAGAATGAACAACAGCCAGGTCTCCGCTCCAGCGAAGCCCGCCACATAGTTGCCGAAGAAATAAAGGGCAAATGCGAGAGTGCCGATAATTCCCGGAGCGCCAAAGCCCGGCACCAGCAGCTCAATGACAATTCCGGCGATGCCGATGAAGAGCAATATCGTCATAATAATCGGATTTGTCAGAAAATGCGACATTTTTTCTGCTCCGGTATGTTCGACTCGAAAAATGTCGTCCGTGGAATAACCAAGCAAAGTAATGGCCTCTTCCGGCGTATCGGCAAGATGATCGGCATATCCGGCTTTCAGCGCTTCATCGCTGGTCAAAGCAATAATTTGGCCTTGCGCTTTGTTCACCCCGAGTTCAGGCTTGTTCACGACAAGGTTCACATCCATCATTCCTGCAGCAATCTCCGGATCACGTCCATTCAGTGAAGCGGCGCCAACCATCTTGGATTTCCAGTAGGATACCATCTTTGCGTCGTCCACGCTTTTTCCGTTCATATCCACCAGCGATGCAGCGCCGATCATACTTCCGGGCTTCATAATAATTGAGTTGGCGTTCAGGGCAATATAACTGCCGGCAGACGCAGCATCTCCCTTAACATAAGCAGCTGTAGGAATTTCACTGTCCCTGACCATCTGCCCGATTTGTTCCGCAGAGTCGACAAGTCCCCCTGGTGTATCAATCTCCAGTACAATCAGAACCGCCCCGTATTTTGCCGCCTCCTCAAATCCCCGCTCCAAAAAGCTTTGCAGTCCGCGTTCAATCTCTTGGTCAACCGGGATAATGAACACCGGCCCGCCCTTCAGCTTTTCCGCAGCCGTTCCTCCTGCAGCCGAAGAGGTCCCCTTTGCTTGCGTGTAAGCTGCAAACGGCGTCAAGAGCATCAGCAGCAGGACGGTGACTATGCCCGAAAAGGCAATTTTACGGATTTTTTTCACTTGTAAACCTCCTTTCTCTAAAAATAACTCCAGCACATAATCCTTAGTACGCCATTCCCGGAAATATGTTTCAAACAATCGTTCGGTCTGTTCAGGAACACATTACCGGAAACAGGGCGGAGCAACAAAAAAAGGGAGGAAGTAAGCTGCGCTTTACTTTCTCCCTTCATTTTATCCACCGATAATGAAAAACACCCCTTTATTCAAGGGGTGCTAGCGTTATATTATTGCAGAAATTGCAGAACCGCCTGGTTCACGAGTTTACCATCGGCGCGACCTTTGACCTTAGGCATCAGTGCGCTCATGACCTTACCCATTTCACTTTTCGAAGAAGCACCGGTTTCCTGGATGGTCTGCTGTACAATTACTTTAATTTCTTCTTCGGAAAGCTGCTCGGGAAGATACTTAATGATAATCTCGATTTCTGCCTTCGTACTCGCGGCAAGCTCGTCGCGACCCGCTGATTCAAATTCTTGGAGGGCATCTTTGCGCTGTTTGATTTCACGACTAAGGATATCAAGCACTTCGTTGTCGTCTAATGTTCTCTTCAAATCTATTTCAAGATACTTTATTGTAGAACGAACCATTCGAATGGTGGAGAGTGTGAACTTGTCCTTACTCTTCATCGCTTGCTTCATATCTTCGTTTAATCGTTCGCTAAGATTCATGCGTGGGTAATCCTCCTAAAACTTTCTCTTACGAGCAGCCTCAGACTTCTTCTTGCGCTTTACGCTTGGCTTCTCATAATGCTTACGTTTCTTCACCTCAGCCAAGACACCATCTTTAGCGATGGAACGTTTAAAGCGACGAAGTGCAGCATCAATTGTCTCGTTTTTACGAACTTTCGTTTCAGACACCAGTTTTCCCTCCCTCCGACCAGACCGTCCAAGAGCATAACACGGTTCATCATATTTCATTATAGGTCAAACCGAAATAAGGTGTCAACCTTCGTGTTATTCTTTTTTTAGGCAGGTTATCAGAATTTGAAATATCTGCTAAGCATGTGATGCGGAATTGCCGACAAGTGCGCCCAGTTTGGCACCGCCAAGCAAATGATAATGAAGGTGAGGCACGGCTTGTCCGCTGTCCGGACCGCAATTGTTGATCAGACGGTAGCCTGTCTCCGCAATTCCCAACTGAATAGCAATTTGCTGCGCTACAGCGTGAATCTCACCGATCAGCGGCAGATCTTCAGCCGTGACATCATTCATCGAAGCGATGAACTTCTTAGGGATAATCAGCACATGCACCGGTGCGGCAGGCTCAATATCGTAGAATGCCAGTATCCGCTCGTTCTCGAACACTTTTTTGGAAGGGATTGAGCCTTCAATAATCTTGCTAAAGACAGTTTCCATACAACGCTTCCTCCTAAAAGTTTGTGGAGCGATACTTCCGTAGTAATTCTTCAGACCGGCCTTCTTCGCCACAATTAGTTTTTATGTTCTCTAATCATACAGGATAATCATGGATTACGAAAGCGGCACAAGAATAATACAACGCAGGGAAGCCGGAAAGATCATATCATGAGTCAAATGAAATGAATACACACGCAAGCAGGAGGATAGGTCAAACATGTATTGGGACATTGCTTAGTGAAAATGTGTACTAGGGATAATACAGAACTCTGCTTATCACCATGGCTGTATTATAGACAGTGTTAGCTGCTGGCAAACGGGATGGCATTGTTTTATTTATTTCCCTTGTGGCCTGACTCCCGGAGGCATCTATCTGCCCGGTTCCTTTGTTACCCACGACGCACTTCAGACTTCGGACTTTTTACGCACGGACTGTGTTCTATCAGCCCATATATATTTATGTGGAGCTTTATATCCCGCTTATCTGTATCAGATACAGGAAAAGTGTATTCTGTTTGTCCCACATCATCCGCATCCAACATTCAGGGTGATCGTCATACAAAGTAATCGTTGTCAAAAAGGCACTGCTGAGGCGCTTCTCTATGTGTAGTTGCGGGTTCGGTACAGGGGAACAAGGTAATGATAGCTTAATCTAATCCCATATCTGGCAGGGATCTCGAACTTCGGGACCCATTAGACTCATAAAAAAAAGCAAAAAAAAAGAAACACCCTACCAGCTTAAAAAGCTGATTCGGCGGCGGACGTATGAAAAGGAGCGTTTCCCGGTCATACGTCCGCCGAGGTGTTTCAAAATGATGTCGGCTTAGCTGTATTATAACAGGGGGTTGAAGGTGTATCTGTGATTGTCATCACACCTTCAACCCGCTTTCACATTTTTTCCAAAAGAATACGCGAACCGCCCCCGCCCTGCTCTGCAGGCACGACTATCAGCTTGCGCGGCAATCGCGCCCGGAGTTCAGGAACGTGGCTGATGATCCCGACGGACAGCTGGTCATTATGCAATCTTTCGAGTGAAGTAATGACGGTGTCCAGCAAATCCGGATCAAGAGTACCAAAGCCTTCATCAAGGAAAAAGAATTGCAGCGGATACTGACCCCGCAGCTGAATCTGTGCCGATAAGGCCAACGCCAGTGAGAGGGAGGTCAGGAAGGTTTCTCCGCCAGACAGCGTCGAGACCGGACGTCTGACTCCTCCATTTCCATCATCGCGGATAACAAAGCCGCCTCCGGAGTCAACTTCCAGTGCGTAACGCTGCTTGCTCAGGAACCGCAGCCGCTGTGAAGCGGCCTGGCATACCTGCATCAGCTGTTCTTCGGCGATATATTCCACAAAGGCATTGCCGCGCAGCACAGCCTGCAGCTTGGACAGCCGTTCCTGCTGCGCCGCATGCTCCTTACGCTGACCTTCGAGCACCATCCAGCGGATATGGCGGTGCTGCAGATCCTCAAGATCACGCTCTGCGCGCGCACGGCTCTGCAGCGAGCGTTCATCGTCTTCCTTGCATGTCTGCAGGGCAGACTGGCTCTCCTGCCATTCCTCAGTGCTTAAGGAGGCTCCGGACAGCTTCTCCTCAATGCTCCGCAGCTGCAGCGTCACTTCCGCTTCTTCCTCCCGGTGAGCCCGAATACGGGCAGCGGCTCCGCTGCGTTCTTCCGGCATGAGCGCCGCCCCTTCAACCTCAGAGGCGGAAGCAAACGGAGAAGAGTTCAGGCTCTCTTCCCAGTGGGCCGCGGCCGCAGCGCTATGCTCACGCGCTGATTCCGCCGCCTGGCGGGCAATGGCCGCCTCCTTCACCTCATGCTGCGCCTTGTCCGCTGCCTGCCGGTGCCTTTGCTTATTATTGTCCAGCGCCGCCTGCAGCTCCTGAAGACGCCGCTCGCATTCCTCCAGCAAGGCGGCGGCGGAACGGCCGCCTGTCCACTGGAGCAGACGCTGCTCCTTCTCGCGCTCGAGCGCTTCTTTGCCTTCCAGTTGGGCATTCCACTGGGCCAGCTCTTTATCCAGCAGGGCAATCTCTTCCTGCAGAACTTGTACAGCATTGCCCTTCTCCTCAAGAAACTTCACGCTGATGTCGAGCCGGCCTCTGATTTCCTCGGCCTGTTCGTCCTTTGCCAGCATCCCGCGATAGGCATTCTCAGCCTCATCCGCGGCCAGTTCAGGGAACAGCCGCGCCCATTCCTGGCGCAAGGTGCCCAACCGGGCGGCCAGATCGCCAGCCTTGACGGCAAGGCCTTCCACCCAGGCCGTCTCGGCAGTGGCCGCAGCCGCTTCCTGGTGGCATAGCTGCTGCTGTTCCTGCATCCCCCGCTGCCATTCCGCCGCTTCCCGGCGCAGCTCGCCGGAGCGGGCTTTCAGGGCCACGTGCTGTGCCTCCACCCCGGATAAGGACCTTTCATCCGGGATGGTCCCGGTGGAAGCTGAATGCATTGAGGCATCCGTGCCGTCCTGCTCCAGTCCTGCAGCCGCAGGTGTTTTCAGAGCGTCGCCTATAACCCCTTCACCATAAATCTGTTCCAGCCATGCGCCATCCTGCTCCAGCAGGCTGCGGAACAGATGGCGGATTTCCAGCGCGCGCCGCTCAAGCGCACGGATATGCTGGAGCTGGGTTTCCAGCCCTTCCCCCCCGCCGCTGTCCTGGGACAACGCAGGCGAGGGATGATGCCCGCTGCCGCAGACCGGGCAAGGCTGCCCGTCCTGCAGCTCACGGGCTAGGGTAAGCGAGAGCCTGTGCAGCTCCTGCTCCTTCAGCGCAGACTCCAGCGAGCTGCCGTGCAGCTCCAGGCGCTCGGCGGCATTTCTTGCAGCGGCTTCTGCAGCCCGCAGCTCCTCCTGGTGCAGCGCAGCCGCAGCAATGTGCTCCCCGCGGGCTGCGGCCAGCGACTGCCGCCGGGCTTCGGCGGCGGCCAGCCGCGCCTCTGCCGCCGCGAGCACCGCCGCGCGCTCGCGGCGCTCCCGCTCCGCCGTCTCCCACTGGGACTCGGCGGAGCTCAGTTCCTGCAGTCTCTGCATCGCTTCCTGCAGAGACTGCCGTTCCTGGGAGCGGACCGCAAGCGGCTGCAGGCTTTGCTGCAGCTCCTGCTGGCGCTTTTGGCCCTTGGCCAAAAGCTCACGCTCCCGGGCCATGCTCTCCCGCCGGGCAGCCAGCCCGCGGGAGGCTTCGCCTTGGCGCGCCTGCACCGCAGCGCGCTCACGCCGCAGTTCGCTGAGCTCGGCTTCGAGCTCCAGCGCGCGGCGGTAGGTATCGGCCCCCTGCCGGAGGGCCGGCTCCTCGGCGGCCAGCGCAGCCTGCGCCGCAGCCTCGGCCGCTGCAAGCCCCGCCGCCTCATGCTCGGCGGCGGTTGCCAAGGTCTCCCGGCTCTCGGCAACAGCGAGCCGGCTCCGCCAGGCGTCCTCGGCGCTTCGCCACGCCTTCAGCACAGGCAGCCCCTTCTCGGCTTCGTCAGCCTTGACGAGCTTCTGCTCCAGCAGGAGGACGTTCTCCTCCTGCGACAGCAATTCCTGCCGCCGCCGCTCACGGCGGGTACGGTCCTCCTGCAGCTCGCGGATCTTCGCGTAGCGCTCGGCAAGCTGCATAGCCGCCTCCAGCTTCTTGCGGCATTCCTCCGCATGGCGGACCGCTTCCTGCAGCCGCTCCGCTGCGGCCTCTACATCCGCCTTCCCTGCACTGCCAAGGCCCTGCTGCTCCGCTTCAAGCGCCCGCAGCGCCGCTTCGTTCTCCTTGACCCGGCGGCTAAGCTTGAGGGCAAGCTGGTCGCCATACTGCTCCAGGTGAAAGAGCCGCTGAAGCATTTGCCTGCGGTCCACACCCCGCAGCGACAGGAACTCGGCAAATTTGCCTTGCGGCAGAACCACCGCACGGGTGAAATCATCCATTTTCAGTCCGATATGCTCTTCTACACAGCGGGTAACATCGGCCAGCTTGTCAGCCATAACCTGGTCTCCGTCTTCCGTGACCTCGATGAACCGGCTGATTGTATTGCTGATAGACTGCTCCCCGGTCCGTTTGAATTTCCGCTCCACCCGGTAACGCCGGACACCGGCGGAGGAAGTGAGCTCGAAGGTGAAAGCCACACTGAGCTGATCCTCGGAATGGTTCATAATTCCCTGCGTTCCGTTCACTGCCCGTTCCACCTTGCCGTACATCGCTAATGTAATAGCATCCAGCAGACTGGATTTCCCGCTGCCGGTCGGTCCGAAGATCCCGAACAGCCCGGTTTCCGTCAGACTCGCAAAATCAATCTCCTGCTGCTCCCGATAGCTTTGCAGCCCGGATACTTTTAATAGAATCGGCTTCACCTAGTTCTCCTCCCCTTCCTCCGGCTGGCGCCGTTCTTCTTCCGTCAGTTCAAGGAACAGCTCGATCAGGCTGTCCTCCGGCTCCGCACCGCCGGTCTGCCGCTGGTAGAACTTGCGGAACAGCTCCTGGACCGGCATCCGCGAACGGGAGATTTCCTCCAGCTCAAGCTCCATCTGCGGATAGATCGGGCGGATATGTATAATCCCTTCCCGTGATTTGCGGAGCCGCTGAATATCATTCATCGACATCGCTTCGCTCAGGCGCAGCTCCAGATCGATAAAGGCGGAGGCATCCCTGCCTTCATCAAGCCAGCCATATACCTCCTGCAGTCCGCCGGAAGATTTCCAGTTAACCAGCGGACGGCCGCAGCGGAGATAGATTTCCTCAAAGGATGGCTCCCCGCCCGGTGCCACATCAATCATCGTCACCGATTTGGCCTGGCCCGCTTCGGAGAAGCTGTAGGCAAGCGGTGAGCCGCTGTAGCGGATCATGCCCTCGCCTTTGACCCGCTGGGCGCGGTGCAGATGTCCGAGCGCCGTATACTGCGCACCGCAGGACAGAGCCGAAGGATCTACGGTATACGCTCCGCCTACCTGAATGGGGCGCTCCGAATCGCTTTCCACGCCTCCAAGCACATAGATATGGCTCATGGCCAGATTCACCGTCTGCGGTGTAAACTCCCGGCCGAGCAGCTTCATCAGCTTGCCTACCCGCGCACTGTAGGCCAGCCGGAGTTCATCCTCACCGCTGTCCCCGGCGAGCAGCTCCCCGAGGCGGGCTTCGGAGGGATAGGGAAGTGCTGCGATTTTGGCAATTTCACCGGTCCGGACGGCATGTACCGTCACCGGCTCCGAGGTAGGCAGCCCCACCAGGGTGATGCCCTGTCTGCGCACAAGCGGAGACACGGAAGCTACCCGCTCCGGCTGGTCATGATTGCCGGAGATGACAACAAGCGGCCTGCCGTTCGCCGTCAGTCTGGCTGCGGCATCATAGAACAGTTGCTCCGCCGCAGCCGGAGGGTTGACTGAATCATAAACATCCCCCGCCATTAGAATAAGATCGGCCTTGGAGTCATCGGCAATCTCCACCAGCTCATCCATGAACTGCTCCTGCTCCTTCTGCCGGCTCCGTCCTTCCAGCGTACGGCCCAGATGCCAGTCGCCCGTATGCAATATGCGCATTTTCGCCCTCTTTTCCCCGCCCTCACGCGGCCATCATATAGGTGATATAAGATCAACTGCCGTCAATCTCACCTTTTGGGTTAGTTTTTTCAGTTTATCTTCTATAGTAGATTTATAGTTTCACAGCATGTCCGCCGTCAAAAAAGTACAGCCAAATCTCGCTGACCGGTTCGCCTAAAATATCATTCAGCGCCTTGCTGTACAGCTCCAGCTGAAACCGGTACTTTTCCTTCAGCCCGTCCAGTCCGCCTTCATGCTCCAGCACGGCATCACTTTTATAATCCAGCAGAATCAGCCGTCCCTCCTCGCGGAACAGACAGTCAACCACCCCTTGAATCAGCACTGACTCGTCAAGCGTCCGGCGGCCGTTGTCCATCGAAAGATTAGACAGCTCTCTGTCAAAATAATCAAGTCCCCGGTAGGCTTCGCCTGCCGGAACCATATAACTGAACGGCTGCTCTCTGCGCTTCCATGATGCTCCCAGCAGTCTTTGCCCAAGCTCACCGGCGTAAAAAGCTTCCACCTCGGCAAGGTCAACCGCCTCCGCCTGCTCCCCGTTCAGAATAGCGACCCGGGTCAGGTGCGCCATCACAGCTTCCAGAACAGCACGGTCCACTGGCCCGTCCAGCGGGACATGCTGCATCACCGTATGGTACGCCGTTCCACGCTCTGCCTTTGACAAGCCCCTCTTCTCCATAAACTTTGGACGCCGTAAATGGAGACTCTCCGCCAGTGCATTACTGCGGCCAGACCCGTTACCCCGGCTTGCAGAATACCCTTCTTCGAGCAGGTCATAGGAAGGCTGTTCCTCCATAGACAACATGGCCTTCAGCTCCGTCACCGATGTTTTGGCCGGAATGCCGGATGCTGCCGCGTATGGATACTCCCATTTCAGTCTTCCGGAGATTTCTGTTTCATCCGGTGTTCCTAGTGAACGCAGTGCACTGCCCGTGCGAAGCGCATCCTGGATAAGCTGCCGTTCTTCACTTTTTGCAGCATCATCCGCCGTGCCGGCAAAAGAACCTGACCCAAGTCCGGAAGCAGCCAGCACAGAGATGCTCCAATTGGAAGCATCGCCATGCAGCACCGATGAGACTGTGCCTTCCACTCCCGCCAGCTTGCGCAGAATAGCTGCGCCGGGATGACGGATCAAAGCGGGACCTACCCAATCCAGATAACTGCGGCCCCGGGCCAGCAGATGGTCGGCCAGCAGCAGTTCCTCGCGCCCCTGCATACCCGTCCAGCCTGAAACGGCACGCGGCAAATCTCTTACAGTGCCGACGAGGATCATTTTGTCTCTCGGGCGGGTTAACCCGACGTAGAGCACCCGCATTTCCTCCGCCAGCAGTTCCAGCCGCGAGCGGCGGTTAATAGCCAGATAGGGGAGAGTCGGATAGCTGACACGCGTCTCCCGCTCCACAAACCGCGGGCCGAAGCCCAGCTCCTTGTGCATCAGAAACGGGGAATACAGATCCTGCCGGTTGAAGGGCTTAGCCATCCCGGCCAGAAAGACAACCGGGAATTCCAGGCCCTTGGATTTATGAATTGTCATGATTCTGACGCCACCGGCTTCCTCGCCGCTTCCCCCGGCAACACCCAGATCGCCGCCGTTCTCCCTCAGCCGGGAGATAAACACCAGGAAGCGGAACAGTCCGCGCGCGGAGGTATCCTTCTCGAACTGCACCGCCCGGTCGTACAGTGCTTTGAGATTGTTCTGGCGTTGAAATCCGCCGGGTAGTCCGCCCACCCATTCCAGATAGCCGCTCTCGCCGTAGATGCGCCAGATCAACGCACTGAGACTGCCCTGACGGGCTGCATTTCTCCAACCCTCCAATAATGCTGTGAAAGCTTGCAGCTTCTTCCGCAGTGCAGGCGGAATCTGTGATACCGCTGCTTCATCGGCTCCCCATCCGGCGCCGCCTAATTGCAGCGCACCGGTTGCACCACCGGATTCAAATTCTTCTGCGGAAGCTGCAGAAACGTTATTAAGGGGGGATACAGCCGCAGCAACCTCAGCCGCAGCAGTAAGCTCCTGTTCGGCCATAATGACTTCACCGGTACTGCCCGCAGCCGAGTCACCTGCAGCCGCCATCAGGGCATCATAGAAAGAACCCGGGCTGCATAGACGAACCATTGCCAGCTCTTCCTCGCTTAAATTGACTACAGGTGAGCGCAGCACCCCCGCCAGCGGAATATCCTGACGGGGATTATCCACTACTTGCAGCAGCGACAGGGCAATTTCCACTTCCGTTGCCTGGAAATACCCCTTGTTCTGATCGCCGTAGGCCGGAATGCCTTCCAGGCGGAGCTCCTCAATCATCAGCGGTGTCCATATCCGCGCAGAACGCAGCAAAATAACGATGTCGCCGTACACTACAGGACGCATGATACGCAAGGACTTGTCATAGATAAGCAGCGGCGCGCCACCGGTCATCCCGGTCATCTGCGAGATGCGCCGGGCAATGGCCCGCGCTTCCAGCTGCGCCGTCTCGCTCTCGATGGCTTCGCTCTCCTGGGGAGGAAGCTCCCCGTCTTCAGCGGCTTCCTCCATGCGGCCCGCCGGTGCAGTCCCCCGGTCAATCAGCAGCAGCTCCGGCGCGAAATAAGTATCCGGCCGGTTCTCCTCCGCTCCCGGGAAATTCGCCCCGTAGACCAGTTCGGCACGCTCATCGTAGCTGATCTCTGCAACGGTCCTGTTCATGATCTGGCGGAAAATCATATTGACGGCATTCACAACCTCCATCCGGCTGCGGAAATTACGCGCCAGATCGATCACCGAGCCCCGGGCAGCAGCTGCTCCGCCCTGCTCTTCCTCATCTCCGAGAATCCCCTCTCGGCCAGCCCCGTTATTTGACGCACCAAAGCTGAGATACTTGTCCAGAAACAACCCCGGCTCCGCCAGACGGAAGCGGTAAATACTCTGCTTCATGTCGCCGACCATGAACCGGTTGCCTGGCGATTCGCGGGAGATAAGCCGCACGATCTCTTCCTGTACGCTGTTCGTATCCTGGTATTCATCCAGCAGTACCTCGTCGAACTGCTCGCGGTATTCCATTGCCGCATCCGATGGCAGCGAATGGCCCGGCGCAGAATCAGGATGGCGCAGAATCTGCAGACAGTAATGCTCCAGATCGCTGAAATCGACCAGACCGCGGCCTGCTTTCTCAATCCGGTAACGTTCACCGAACTCGATGACCGTCTCAGCGAGTTCCTGCATCAGCGGAGCCGCCTCATGCAGCTCCGCCAGAAAAACCTCGGCTGGACGCCCAAACAGCGATTTTTGCAGCTCCAGCAGGCTCTTCTTCACATTGTCCCGCAGCTCCTTGACCGTCTCCTGCAGTCCGGGATCGGTTGCATCCTTCTTGCAAGCCTTAAGCTTGCCAAAGGATATCTCTATGAATATATTATAGAGCTCTGCCCAGGGTTTATTTAGCAGATCATCCTGCAGCGCCCGGACCATTTCCAGATCCGCAGTCAGATTCTCCGCATAGGGAGCCGGACCGCCGGGCTGCAAGGCGATTTCATGCCCCTGAATAAGCTGGCTGGCCGCGCCGTCCAGCGTAAGCTTCGCCTCGGCAAGAATACTCTGCACCCAAGCCGTGCGGCTCAGAGCTTCCGTGTCCGGCAGCGAGAAATCAGCCGCAGTATCCCTCAGCCACTGTGCCGGCCAGGGATGGCTGCGGGCAAAATCATGCAGCCGCTGGACCAGCGCATGCACCGCATCATCGGTACGCTCGCCGCTAAACCAGTCTGCAAGCTTTACGAAAATGCCATCTTCTCCGTCTTCAGAGACCTCACCGTATTTCTCTTCCAGCAGCTCCTCCAGCAGCTCTTGGCGCATCATCTCCGCCTCATGCTCATTCAGAATCCGAAATCCGGGGTCAATGGGGATCTGCTGGTAATAACGCCGGATAACTTCGAGGCAGAAGGAGTGCAGGGTCGTGATCGAAGCTCTTCCCAGCAAGGCAAGCTGGCGGCGCAAGTAGTCATTGCCCGCTGCTCCGCCCTCTTCCGCACCCTCTTGCTCCTCCAGCTTCCGCTCCAGTGCCTCGCGGATCCGCTGCCGCATCTCGGAGGCTGCCGCCTTCGTGAAGGTGGCCACCAGCAGCCGGTCCACGCTGAAGCCGTTCTCCTCGTTGCTGATCTTGCGGATGATCCGCTCGACCAGTACGGCTGTTTTGCCAGAGCCTGCCGCTGCCGCAACCAGAATATCTTCGCCGCTCTCGGCAATAGCGCGCCATTGATCATCGCTCCACAGGCTGCCTTCCGGCTTGGCCTCTATTTCAGCTCTAATACTCACGGCTTCTCTCCTCCTTTATGGGACAGCAGATCCCAGATCACGTCTTTGCCCGGCTTGGCAAGATTGTTATAGCCATTGCCCTCCACAGCCTCGTCAAACTGGCATACCGGCCGGAAGGAACAGAACGTGCAGGCCGTTTCCTGCTGAATCCGGTATGGCTGGATCGCCACATCGCCTTCCGTAATCCGCGTCCCGATATCGGAAATATTGCTCCGCACCGAGGACAGCAAATGCCCCCACTGCTCAGGCGTGGCTACAGAGGCGCTGCTGTAAAAGCTGCCGTCGCTCTTCAGCGCTACCGGCACAATTGAGGAATGCCCTTTATCAAGCGTAGTATCCATCAGTGAAACGACCTCACGGTCCGCAGTCAGCAGACCCTTCATTTTGAACCGTTTCAGAAGCTCCTGCTCCGCCTGCTCACGGTTCAACCCGTTTGGCGACGAAAGCAGCGGATCATGCACATGGAAATACAGGGTTCCTGCCGGAAGCGCAGCCTTGCCCAGCCACTGCTCCGAATAGGTGAGCAGCACATCGAGATAAGTCAGCATCTGCAGCGACAGCCCATAGTACACCTCATGCAGCTTAAGATCCTTCTGGCTTGATTTATAGTCAATAACCCGCAACAGAACTCCATGCTCTCCTTCGGCCATATCGACACGGTCAATCCGGCCCACCACCTCCATTACACAGCCGTTAGGCAATGTAATTCTCAGCGGCGGGAGATCTTTACCCGGGCCAAAGTCCAGCTCCAGCCCCACCGGCTCGAAGCTGCCCCGGCGGGCATGCTCGCCGAGGATCACGGAAGCGCGGCCGACAATATTCTTCAGTTTGCGGGAAATGTATCCGTAGCGTTTGCTGCTCATCAGAATTTCGCCCTGCAGGAGCGGCGACAGCCTGTCTACTGTCTCTCCGGCTTCCCGGCGGCATTCCTCAGCCGTCAAGCTCCCCCAGCCGCGGCCCTGCTCCTGCAGCCGCTTGGCCATATCGCTTAGCGCGGCATGGAAGAGCTGTCCAATGTCCGGCGCCTGCAGCTTATAGAGCTGGCGTTCTTTCAGACTTAAGCCGTATGAAGCAAAATGGGAGAAGGAGCAGGCAACAAACTTCTCCATACGCGACACGCTGCCGCGCAGTGTTCTGCCTCCGTATAGACGGAGGCTGGTCTCCCGCTTGAGCGGAATGCCGTCATTGCGGTAGAACAGCGAACCCAGCAGCTGCTGCAGCTTCGGACTCCAATGCTCATCCTCCGCGAACCAGTTATAGACATCCCACCACAGTCCGGGGATTTCCACTCCCTGCCGCCACTGGCGCAGCTGCATAATCAGCATGCGCAGACTTTGTCCGGGATGCCCCACAAAGCCCAGATGCAAAGCTTCACCTGCATCGGCTTCGTCAGGAGATACCGCTGCGGGGAACCCGGAAAGGGACCGTTCTTGCAAAGCATCCGGGAACA
The DNA here is from genome assembly GCF_042610515.1 of Paenibacillus paludis. NCBI lineage: Bacteria > Bacillati > Bacillota > Bacilli > Caryophanales > Paenibacillaceae > Paenibacillus > Paenibacillus paludis. The sequence continues at coordinate 177,202 of NZ_JBGJZP010000006.1, read as the reverse complement.
TGCCATGCAGCTGGCGGATGATTTCCGAAGGCAGCAGCGCTTTGCCCTCATCATCGGCTGTGGCATAGCTGATCCACAGTCTGGTGCTGGCCGTTGTCAGCGCGCCATAGATCAGGAAGCGCTCATCGAGCAGCTTGCGCGAGGATCCCGGAGCCAGCTCCATTCCGCTGTTCTCCAGCAGCAGCCGTTCTCCCTCAGACAGGATGCCGTCCTCTTTGAACTGTGCAGGGACAACCCCTTCGTTGAATCCCAGCAGGAAAGCATATTTCACACCTGAAACCCTCGTCCGGTCCATGCTTCCGACCAGCACCTGATCCAAGGCAGGCGGAACCAAACCCATCTTAAGCTCGCTGAGTCCGGTCTCCAGCACCCCGGCAAACAGCTCGAATTCCATTCTCTCCGATCCCATCATTTCCGCGATCTGATCCAGCAAATCGAGCACTGCATCCCATAGCTGGCTGTGTTCCCGCGCACGTTCCGGCTGTCCCAGCTCAAGCGCCTCTCTGCTCAGCTTCTCCAGCTTCCGGGCGGTATCCGACTCCCGGAGCAGCAGGTACACCGCTGTACATAGCTCCAGACCGCTGCGGCTCTTCTTGATTCTTTTCTCAAAAGCATACAGCGGACCGGTAATGCACTCCCGGCACCGCTCCATTTTCAGAAGCAGCTCCTCATCCACAATCCGGCTGCCTTCCAGCGAAAGACTGGGGATTCCCTTCCAGGAACGTCCGTCGGTCCAGCGGTATCCATGGATGCCGCAGGCCAGCACATAATTCTCCAGCGCGTCCATATCCTCGCGGGTAATACTGCCGTCAAGCGGAAGCAGAAGCTCGGTCTTCACACAGCGGAACACATCCTCATACCGCCAGCGGCGGCGCACTACATCAAGTGCAGACCGTACAAATTCCACCAGCGGATGATGCAGCTCATTAACTTTCTGGTCCAGGAAGAACGGGACGATATAGTCTTGAAACAACGGGGTAATCAGCTGCTCATAATCTGAAATGTTGCGCATGAATACAGCCATCTCGCCGTACTCCGCCCCTTCATCCCGGGCCAGCCTGATCATTTCACGCAGCGCGCCCTCGACCTCTGTTCTATGCGAGACTGCAGCGCTGATCGTGATGGCTTCCGCAGCCTGCCCGATATCGCCGCTCCAGCGGCTGCGGCGGTGAAATCCGCGCTCCAGGTGGGCCAAGGCCGGACTTCCGGCGAAACGCGGAAGCACAGGCGGCGCCAGCAGCTCGTCCCAGACCTCAAGGCCCAGCTCTTCGGCCATCCCGCGCAGCTTGATATACGTAACTGCGGAGGGGTGAAACAACTCCAGTTCATGCGGCTGCAGCCCCGTTGGATAAATCCGGTCAAGCGTAAGGGCCACTGTCACCCTTGATGCATGCTGCATCAGCTCGCGCAGCACCATAAATTCCTGCGGGGTAAAACCATGGAACCCGTCTACCCAGATCTCGGCTTCTCTTATGTAAGAGGAATCCGCAATATGCTCCGCCAGTTCAGCCAGCCGGTCTTCCTGATCTATATACAGCTGTGACATTTCCTGCTCCAACTCGCTGAATACGATATGCAGATCATCCAGCTTGCCGGCCAGAATCGGACTGCTTCCTATGGCCTCGCGCATTCTTGCCAGCTGTCCTTCCAGATCGGAAGCACCCAGGCAGCAACGTTTCAGCTCGGTATGCAGTGCGCTGAGCCGTTCCACAAAGCCCGGTCTGTCGCTTGAAGCGCCGAACAGCTTCAGTTCTTCCTTGCGGCGGTTGATGATCTTGTATATCAGCATTTTTTTGCCTTCTTCGCTGATGGGCAGACTGGCGCTGCCCCCGGTCTCCTGCTTCACCCGGAATGCAAGCCGCGAGAAGCTCAAGGTCTGGGCCCGGATGCTGCCATTCACGCTGCCTGCTGCCAGCAGGCCTCTCTCCGCCCCGAACGAGCCCTGCTCCGGAACAAGTACAATGATCGGTGCGCCCAGCGGCTCAGACTCCAGCTTTGAGGATACCGTTTCCCATATTCTTGTTGTCTTGCCGCTGCCCGAGCGGCCTATCAAAAAGTTTACCGTCATTGCAGTAGACTCCTTCCGTGGCCAAATCTATGAATACAACCGGTATCAAATTTCTAAACCCAGTTGATGAATCCGTCCCAACATTATAGCATATCTCTTCCAAACGGAACATACGTTTGCCATTGTTTTCAAGTTTCAGCGGATGGATATCCGCATGTACAGCACAAAGAGACTGCCGCGTTTTTAAGCTGCGGCAGTCTCTTGATCATTCACGGTAATATTCACAAATAAGCATGGTCCAGCTTCACTTCCTGCTGCCCTCCCCTTTCTTCATCTGCAGCAGTTCCAGCCACCGGGCCGCCTCTTCTTCAGAAGAGAACGCCAGAATGATTATCAATGAAAAACGAAAAAAAGAGCCTCTTTACAGAGACTCCCGCAGAGCCGGCCTAGGGGCCAGGTTCGTTATTTCTTGCTGCGCACTTCGAAAATGGCAAATTTCAGATAATGCCCTTCGTCAACACCGAGAATTTGCGGGTGGTCTTTCCCCGCGGCCCGCCATTCAATCAGTCTCAGGACCTTACCGGCATCCTTCGCTGCTTCAGCAATGGTATCCAGGAACAGTTGCGGCTGCATGTGGTAGGAGCAGCTTGCCGTCACCAAATAACCGCCCTCATTGACCAGCTTCATGCCGTGCAGGTTAATATCCTTGTAACCACGGCAGGCACCGGCAACAGCGCTTTTGGTTTTGGCAAACGCCGGCGGATCCAGAATGACGACATCCCATGTGCGTCCGCCGCCAGCGGTCATCGGCTTCGCCGTATCGGCCTTAGCCGCTGGCTTGGCTCCTGTCTTAGCCTCTCCTGCACCGGTTGCCCGCTCCGTCCGCTCTTCCAGCCCTTTAACCTGATTGCGCAGAAAAGCAAAAGCATCATCCACCACAAATTCCACACGGTCTGTGAATCCGTTCAGTTCCACATTGGCCTTGGCGCTTTCGATCGCGTGGGCGGATACGTCGAGGCAGGTAACCTTTTTGGCTCCGTATTTGCAGGCATGCAGTGTGAAGCTGCCCGTATGCGCGAAGCATTCCAGCACTGTCGCACCGTCCCAATACGGGAAAGTAACCGGCTTGCCGCTTTTGTTCACCGGCAGGGTCTGAACCAGACCTTCATCCGTCTCGATCTCCTGCAGCGTAATTCCGCTGCGGCCGCCCCAGCCTTTGATCAGCGGAGCGATGGAAGCTCTATTCTCCCGCTGGTCGAAAAAGTAGCCCGTCTTCTGGCCTTGCTCGATGTCCACGATTACCTTCAGACCGTTCTCGCTTACAGTAATGTGGCGCGGACATTCCCCGTAGAGCACTCCGGTTCTTTGCTCCAAACCCTCCAGCTCCCGGACACTAACATCACTGCGCTCATAAATCCCGCGTGGATTCATCACTTGCACCAGTGCCTCCACAATCTCGGCGCGGTGCAGATCCATGCCCAGCGTCAAGAGCTGAACGACAAGAATCTCGCCGAAACGGTCAACAATCAGGCCGGGCAGAAAATCAGCTTCGCCGTACACAAGCCGGTACGCGTCTGCTCCCGGCAGAAAACGTTCCCGATGCTGCAGGCAGCTTGAGAACCGTTCCGCGAAAAAGGCCGTATCCATGACGGCCAGCGGACTCTGGGAGAGAATTCTCACCCGGATTTGCGAAGCCGGATTATAATAACCTGCACCCAAAAAACGCCCCTGGTGATTTAGCACATCCACCAATCCGCCTGCCTGCGGATCTCCATCCACCGAGGCCACCTCGCTGGCGTAGACCCACGGATGACCCTGCTCCAGTCTTTTCTTGCGGTTTCGTTCCAGAATAACCGATGCCAATGACTTCAACTCCCTGTTCGTGTTAATGATTTCATACATGTCCACTGCAATGCTTTCATATATTGGTGTACAACCCCCGTTCAAAGGAGCCTGTCCTTATGATCCGTGACCTGCTGTTCCCTATTATATATGGTCTAGTTATCTTTCTTGCCGGCATGAAGCTTATGGAAGCCGCGCTGTCGCGGCTTGCTGGACCCCTGCTATCCCGAGGCCTGCATAAGGCCACATCTACGCCAGTAAAAGGCCTCATAGCCAGCAGCCTGCTGTCGGCACTGCTGCAGAGCAGTACTGCCGTCACGGTGCTGACCATCGGCATGGTTAATGCCGGCCTGCTTACGTATGCCCGGACCCTGGGCATCATTCTCGGCAGCAACATTGGCACCTGCTTAACCACCGAGCTGATTGGACTGCAGATCAGCACGATGGCCACGCCGCTGCTGGCTGCCTCGCTCTGCGTCTGGGCCGTGGCAGTCATGATCGGCGAACTGCCGCCCTACTCCTGGCGGGCAGCGGGAGCCTGCCGTAAATTCTCCGGGCCGCTTCAGTTCATCAGCCTCGCGGTGGCCGGCTTCGCGCTTGTCCTGTGGGGCATCGCCGTCATGCAGTCGATCAGCCCCGCGCTGCAAGCCAGCGGACTGTTCCACTGGTTTCTTGGCCATGCTGCCACAAGCGCTCTCTGGGGGCTTGCCGCCGGAGCCTGTCTGACCGCAATGCTGCACAGCAGCGCGGCGGTCATCGGGATGGCGATGGGCCTGGCTTCCACCGGCGTGATGCCGCCGGAGCTGGGCATCGCCATCGTGCTTGGCGCAAATGTCGGCACCTGTGTCACCGCCGTAATTGCCGCAATCGGCGGCTCGCCTTCCGGGGTATTCGTCGCCTGGTCGCATGTGGCGCTCAACGTCGGTGGCGCACTGCTGTTCCTGCCCTTTATAGGGCCGCTGCAGAGCCTCGCCGCCTGGATCGGCGGCGGTCCCGCCGCACAGCTCGCCCATGCCCAGACGATCTTCAATGTGGTCTGCTCGCTGTTGGCTCTCCCGTTGTGCTACCTTCCTTTATGGTCCAGGCTGGAAAGCCGGCTCCAGCCGTGAGAACATGCGCATGGCCGATCGGGCTATCCCCGGACGCATGCGCTATCGCTGTACTATTATACTTCAATTGAGCCTTTTCATCTAATGAAAAGACGAAATGTCGAGCGCACCAGAAAAAAAAGAACTGCAAAGTGCCCCAAGGCGGCATTGCAGTTCTTTGGTCTTTCTTTGATTTTGCATACAGCAGTTTGTTGCTGCTACTTGACTATAACCGAAATTGTCACGGTCTTGTTATTGTATTTGCCTTTGAAAGAAGTGCTTCCCTTGGCCAGCGCTGTGATGCTGCCTGAGGAGAGCTTGGCTACAGACGGCTTCGAGTTGGTCCAGGTTATCAGACCAGTCACGTCTGCCGTTTTACCAGTATCATACAAGGCGGTTACCACAACGGTCTGTTTGCCTCCCGGAGCCATCTTCAGGCGTGATTCATTCACTGTCAGCTTGGTCAGCTTGGGAATCACGTTGACCTTGAGGCTGACGTTAATACCCTGATAAGATCCCGTTAACGTAGTTGTGCCTTCAGCCACGGCCTTCACGGAAGCGCCCTTGACAGTCGCTGCTGCCGGATTGGAGGATTCCCAATTAATCGTATTCGAGAAGTTGGCTGTTTTTCCGTTGGAGTAATAAGCTGTTACTTTTACCGATTTGGAGGCTTTAATGTTCATCTCCAGCGATGCCGGCTCAACTTCAAGCTTGGTAATCTTTTGCTCAATGGTCACCGGAATGGTGATTGTCTTGTTGGCATAGGTCCCTTTTAGGCTTGCACTGCCCTTTACCAATCCTCTGACCGTTTTTCCGCTTGTGCCTGATTTGATCACGGCATTCGTGCCCGTAATCTCCCAAGTAATCTTGTCGGAGGTCTCACGCTCATCGCCGTTTTCCATAACTACTTTAACTGAAGGCATAGCCTTCTCTTCGCCAGTAACAACCACCAGGTTGTCCTCAGGCCCGATCAGCACCAGCACTTTATCCAGAACAGTAAGCTTATATTCAACGCTCTTGTTGCGGATGTCCGCTTTTGAGGCACTGACGTTGCTTTCTTTAATTTTACCGATCAGTGTAACTGTACCGGCTGCTTTACCTTCAATCTTGCCATCCTTGATGGTAGCAACTTCTGCATTGTCAGAAGTCCACTCTATCTCCTGGCTCAGTTCAAGTTTGGTACCGTCGAGCTTGGTGCCATTTACCTTAGGCAAGCTTAAAGTGTCACCTTTGAACATTTCCTTTTCGGACTTTTCATTCTCTGCTTTCTCAACCTCTATGGCCGTGATGGTCGGAAGCACTTTCAGCTTAATCTCTCTGCTGACACCTTTATACTCCGCTTTGATAGTAGAGTCGCCCACACCCTTAGCCGTAATGTCCGCAGCGTCTGCTTCGGATTTGGCTGTGGCTACCAGTTGATCACTGGATGTCCAGGTGGCGTTCTGGGATACATTCAGCGTAGAGTTGGCAGCATCTCTGACCTCAGCCTTCACATCCAGCACTTCACCCATGAACAGCTTCTGTTCCTTGGAAGGCGTCAATAGAATCGCTTCATACGACGAGCGGACGTATACGTCTACGGAAGCTTTCACACCCAGATAAGCAATCGTGATTACAGTCTTACCCGTAGCCAGAACCTTGAGTTCTCCGTTCTTGACGGTAGCTACAGCAGTATTTGAAGAACTCCAGTCGCCTTTAGCCGTCACGTCCTCAGACTCCGCTTGGGTAGCGGCTTTGGTAGTTGCCGTCAGCTTAATCGCGCTATCCCCCATAAGGGTCTCGACATCCTTCACAACCTTATCATTCTGTTTGATGTCGATGTCGGTAAAAGCCATTTCAACTTCTGTCTTATATGTAGCCGTCAGGCCTTTGTATTTCGCAGTGATCGTTACCTTACCTTCTTTAAGAAGGTTGACTTTACCGTCCGATATCGTCAATACATTGGTGTCAGAGCTGGACCATTCAACATCTTTCGTAACATCAGTCGCTTCGGTGATGGACTTTCCTCCGAGTACCTTAGCTTTGATAGTCCGCTTCTCTTCACTGTCTCCCAGCTTATAGTTGCCTTCTTTATGCTCAATCTTCAAATCCTTGAATGGATGAGTCACAGAAACTTCAATCGTAGTAAGCATGCTATTATAAGTAGCTGTAATAATAGCCGTGCCACTGTCAAACGGCGTCAAAAGGCCGTTTACAACCTTTACAGCAGTGGTATTGGAAGAATTCCAGGTCACCGCACCCGTTACATCTCTCTTGGAAGAAGAACCTTCTACATTGGCGAACACCTTCAATTGCTTCGGTGTCTGGCCGACTACGATATCCAATTTGGCCGAACTCTCAAACTCAATCGAGTTGATATCTCCCTTTTCTGCAAAGACACTTACCGGAAATACTACGGTAGCCAGCAGCGCTATGATGAGAAGCAACTTCGTCATTTTCCTGTTCACAGTCATCATTTCTCTCCTTCATTGTGATGTTGTTCTGGGAGGGTACATTCCCACACTCTTCCACTACTATCGACATTTAGCACTGAAGACTTTAACTTTTCTTGAAATCAGGGGTCTTAAAAGCCCAATTAGGGACTTTATAACCAGTGTTTCCCATATGTTCCAGTACCAGCGCCTCATGTTGAAATTCAGAATGATTCGCATACGCGCGGCAGGCTCTTATGATCCAGTCTGCTGCAAACATGTCCCCCAACAAACAACAAGGACTTCATCCCTTGCAGGGGACGAAATCCTTGGTTCCAAGCTGTATTTATTGGCGGACCGCCTGTTTCAGGCCAGCTTGTGACATGCCAACCAGCTCGCCTCTGCACTCGTTGACGCCAGCTTCCGTAATCTTCACCTCGCACAGCTGTCCCTGCAGCGAATCATCGCCGCTGAAGAAAACCTGCAGGTAATTGTCGCTGAAGCCGTGCTGTGTGCTGCGGCCCGGGGCCCCTTTGGCCGACCGTTCAGGAATAACAGACAATGTCTTGCCGACGAACCTGCGCGCATAGGCAAGCTGCATCTCCTCGGATAGGTCGATCAGTTCCTGTACGCGGACGTTCTTAATTTCCTCGTCAACCTGGTTCAGCATTCGTGCCGCCGGGGTGCCTGTGCGCTTCGAATAAGGGAAGACATGCATCTCGGAGTAATTCACGGCCTTCATGAAATCATAGCCGGCGCGGAACATCTCCTCGGTCTCGCCGGGGAATCCGACAATAACATCGGTGGTGATTCCGACATCCGGCATCGCCTGGCGGATCAGCTCCATCTTGGCATAATACTCTTCGGTGGTGTATTTGCGGCGCATCGCTTTGAGCACCTCGTTATGTCCGGCCTGCAGCGGAATATGCAGATGGCGGCACATCTTGGAGCTGCGGTTCAGCACCTCAAGCAATTTATCGTCAATCTGGCTGGCTTCAATCGAACTGATGCGTACCCGCTCCAGCCCGTCCACCTTGTCCAGCTCCCACAGCAAATCGGCGAGACGGTAATTCTCCAGATCGTCGCCATAACCTCCGGTATGAATTCCGGTCAGAACAAACTCCTTATAACCGGCCTCCACCAGCTGATGCGCCTGGGCGACAATTGATTTCGGATCACGGCTGCGCGACAGTCCGCGTGACCATGGAATGATGCAGAAGGTGCAGAAGTTGTTGCAGCCATCCTGGATTTTCATAAACGCCCGCGTCCGGTCAGCAAAACCCGGCACATCCAGCTCTTCGAATTCACGCGTCTTCATAATGTTGCGGACGGCATTCACCGGCTGGCGGGACCCCTGGATATTTTTGACGTGAGTCATAATCTGTTCACGGTCCTGGTTGCCGATCACGAGATCGACCCCGGGAATATCAAGGATCTCGCCGGGTGAGGTCTGCGCATAGCAGCCTGTTACGGCGACGATAGCCTCCGGGTTGCGGCGCACGGCGCGGCGGATCATTTGGCGGCTTTTCTTGTCGCCGGTATTGGTTACCGTACAGGTGTTGATTAGATATACGTCGGCGGGCCCTTCGAAATCAACCTGCTCGTAACCTTCATTTTTGAATAGCTGCCAGATGGCTTCAGTGTCATAGAAATTCACTTTACAACCTAAAGTATAAAATGCTACGGATGGCATTGTTCAAGCTCCCCCCATTTCTCCGGATTCATACAGGATGCAGGCTGCAGCGACCATGCCGGCCGTCTCGCAGCGCAGAATACGCCGCCCAAGGCCTACCGGTACCGCTCCGGCCTCTTCGGCCGCGAGGCATTCCTCCGGGCTGAAGCCGCCTTCGGGACCGACAACGATCATTACCCGGCCCGGTGATTCCGGCGGCAGCGAAGACAACCAAGGTGCGGCGGCACTCCGCAGCTGCATCCCTTCTTCCTTCTCATAACAAAAGTAAACGGCATCATAGTCGCGGAAGCTTTGCAGCAGCAGCTTCCAGCTCAAAGGCGCATGCACGGCCGGCACTATATTACGGTGCGCCTGCTCCGCTGCCTCCTTGCAAATCTTGCGCCAGCGTTCCAGTCTCTTATTCTCCTTGCGCTCGTCATACTGCACTATTGTGCGCTCTGAGAGGAACGGGGCAAAGGCCACCGCACCGATTTCGGTGCACTTCTGAATGACGGTTTCCAGCTTGTCTCCCTTCGGCAGACTCTGGGCCACCGTAATCTTGATCCGCGGCTCATGCGTCATCTCCAGAGATTCCAGTATGTTCACTATAATCTCGCCGATCTCAATCGAAGAAATCTCCGCCAGCGCCTCGCGGGAAATGCCGTCGCTGACAATTAGCTTGTCTCCGGCTTTGCCGCGCATCACTTTAGCAATATGGCGGGCATCTTCGCCGTCAATGGTTACCTGTTCCGGGCCGAACTGCTCCGGTGCTACGAAATAACGCTGCATCTTCATCCTCATCCTGTCCATTATTCAGCGTAAAAGCGGCGGCGATCCTGCTGTTCAGGTCTCCAGCCGCCGCTCTACGCACTTGTAAACCGTCTAAAAATTCACATTACATCATACAACGTTTGCCTGCCTGTGAACAGCCCCTGTTCAGGCTTTACCCTCCGAACAGATTGAAGAACAACCGGAAAAAGTCGTTCCCAATTTGCAGTGCCCAGCTGTTCAGCGGTTCGATCGTATAGGCACGCAGGCCGGGGATAAAGATGATAAGCAAAAAGATAAAGACCGTCCACTGCTCATACTGCTGTAATTTTGCACGGATCGGACGCGGTGCCACATCCTCTACGATCCGGTAGCCGTCCAGCGGAGGCAGCGGAATTAAGTTAAACAGGAATAGGAAGAAATTAAATTGAATGAACATGCCAAAGAACCAGTACACTGCCCGCAGCAGCTGTTCATTCGTAATGGACTCAATGGCGCCGCTGGCATGCAGGGCGGCATATACTAGAGTACCGAGAATACCGAGCAGCAGATTGCTGATCGGACCTGCCGCAGACACGATAACCCCCATCAGCCGGGGGCGTCTGAAGTTGTCGCGGTTCACCGGAACCGGACGTGCCCAGCCGAAGCCGGCAATGAGCAGCAGGATGATACCGAATAGATCGAAATGCACTGCGGGATTGAGCGTCATGCGGCCCAGCAGCCTTGCAGTTGGGTCACCAAATTTATTGGCAAAATAGGCATGGGCGAATTCATGCACAGTAAATGCGATCACCAGGGTAATCAGGAAAAACGGAAGCTGCTGCAGGGGTACTACTAAAATTCTATCCAAAAAATCCATTTCTACCTCTTTCCGGCTGTAAAGGCCACCCAATCTTCTTCACGGGATACTTCCTTAATCTCAAACCCGGACGACTCCAGCGCCTGCGCCACGAGCCCTTCCTTATCTTTATAAATGCCGGAGGTGATATAGATGCCACCCGGCTGCAGGGCACGGTAGACATCATCGGTGAACAACACGATAATCTCTGCCAAAATATTGGCGACCACAACCTTCACCGGCAGTGTGACACCAAGACTGTCTTCAGCTTTTGGCTTTGCCGGAACAGCCTGCTGCGCGTCCGTATGACTGGCTCTTGCCGATGGCCACATATCTCCCGCCGCCGTATCTGCCGCGCCTTCACCGCCTAGCAGTGACAGCAGGTCGCTTTCTTTTACCGTAATGGAATCCTGCAGCCGGTTCAGCGCCACATTCTCACGGGCACTTTCCACAGCCACCGGATCCAGATCCAGCGCCAGCACAGACTTGGCACCCAGCAGCACCGCGCCTACAGCAAGAATGCCGGAGCCCGTTCCAACGTCAATCACTTCCTCATCACCGCTGATATGTTTCTCCAGTGCCCGCAGGCACAGTGCTGTCGTTGGATGGGTTCCGGTTCCAAATGCCATGCCGGGATCAAGCTCAATAATTTTTTCTTCCGGGCCGGCAGGGGTATATTCCTCCCAGGTGGGCTTAATCGTCAGCCGGTCCGATACGCGAAGCGGCTTGAAATACTGCTTCCAGGCATGCGCCCAATCATTTTCATCCACAGTTTTCCACGAAATCAGTGCTTTGCCGGGATCAATCCCGAACTCTCTCAGCTCTTCGATCCGTGGAGCCAGCTCTTCGATAATGGCATCCATCGGGACGGTTTCGGCATAATATCCTTTAATCACCGCTTCCCCTTCAGGGATATCATTCAGCGGCTCGTCGTATAATTCACCATAACGTGTATCCCGTACCTTATTCAGGGTTCCGGATTCCTCGATGGAAACACCGCCTGCACCGGCCTCATACAGCAGATTGGAAATCATCTCCTGCGCCTCTTCTGTTGTATGTACTGTCAGTTCATGCCATAACATCTTTGTGGATCCTCCTAAAAGTTTTGTGAGCGCAGCTTACGTGGTTATTCTTCGAGCAAAAATGGCTTCGGAAGCATACACAAAAAGTTTTGTGAGCGCTGCTTAACAGTATACCATTTCTTCCCCGGGTAGCGCCAAACTGCGGATCAGCTTCCGGAAAGCTGACTTTTGCTGCGGCAAAAGCATTCCTGTATATGATCGTCCACCATTCCGGAAGCTTGCATAAACGCGTAGCAAATGGTTGAGCCGACAAACTTCATGCCTTTTTTACGCAGTGCTTTGCTCATTTGGTCTGACTGGGAGGTTGTAATCGGCACTTCCGCTCTGCTCTTCCAGTTATTGATCACCGGCACCCCCCCGGTAAAGCTCCAGAGATAGTCTGCAAAGCCGCCCTCCTCCTGGACGATCTGCAAATACAAGGCCGCATTCCGGATGATCGCGTTAATCTTGAGGCGGTTGCGGATAATGCCCGGATCGCCCAGCAGTGCGGTTATTTTGGCTTCATCATATTCCGCGATTTTCACCGGATCAAATTCGTCGAATACTTTGCGGAAATGCTCCCGCTTCTTCAAGACGGTGTACCAGCTTAGTCCGGCCTGCATTCCCTCCAGCATCAACAGCTCGAACAACTTCCGGTCATCATACAGCGGTTTGCCCCATTCTTCATCATGATAAGCAATATATAGTGGATCTTCATTCACCCAGTCACAGCGGATCTCGTTCACCTGTCTCCTTCTCTCCTTTTTATGTCCGAAGAACATTATTCATAGACTATTTCTATCATCTCTTTATATTCTAAGCGCCATTACCCTGTATACACAAATAAAAGAGGCCTCCGTTTCCCCCAAGGGCCGGACAACCTCTTCTATTAAAGGTTTCTCTTTCAATTATTGTCTCCGCTTCATCACCCTGCCGGTTAAGGCAGCAGTTGCACCTGTATCATCTGATCCGGTTCAACCGTAATATAACTGCTGACATACATGGATGCTTTCGTCTGCTCATACCCCTTATACCTCTTTATAGCCGTGTTGTCATCATCCCCGGAGTGATTGGCTATCAGCGTTTCGCCTGCAAAATAGGAGTTGTTCCGGGTCGTTTCGAACGAAACGATTCCGCCAAAGCCTGGGGTCTGGCTCCCGGTCTCCACATATAAATCCCCATCGAGAGTGTAGTATATCCATTCTACCGGATAACCGCCTACCTGCGATGTTACCGATTGCCGCTTCCCGCTGATAGCTGTCAAACGGATGGGAGTCCGCTCCCCCTTATGATTGGTAATCTTGTATTTTCCTGTTAGAGTTACAGGGGTTTTCCCGTTCATTACGAGACCCGAAGGCCGTTCGAAGCGAATCGCTCCCTTATTCGGATCCCGTTCAGCTGTCGGCCATAATTCACCCTGCAGGCTCATACCTTGTACTTCAAGAGTTATCTTCTCATAGGGCAGATGAGCATAGGCTTCTCTGGTCCGGTAGCTGATCCGGATCTGGGTCGGAGTAACCACCATTTGCTCCAGGGTGATATCGTCGCTGCCAGTCTCCAGCGGCTTATTCAAAGCATATTTCGCTGTCCCTGTGTTCATCTGCTTCTTGCTCAGGTTCAGATCGAATGACCATTTCCCGTCCAGTCGCTCTTCTTCTTTCATATATTGCAGCCGATAGGCTGTGCTCTCATCCGAAACGTCGCTATGTCTATAGAATTGCTGGCTGATATATTCTCCGTTATCACCCGGCCGCACTTGCAGGCTGTCAGTAAGTTCCTTTACGACAGCTCCATCCCGGTAAGCAACAACCTGCGGCTTGGCCCATGCTGCAGCCTCCTCTTGTTCAAAGGTAATCTCACTGTAGACGAGCAGCCTATTATCCTCCCGGGGAAACATCTGCACATGAAGCGCCTGCAGGCCGTCCTGCGCAATATTGAAGCTCTGCGTTTCCCCGGTCGTATTGTCCACCTCCAGCTCCTGCTCCTGCCGGGTGAAGCTTTGCAGATCCCTTGCTATAAATTCTACCTTTGCCGTATCCCCCTCCGGTGTCCAGTTGCTCTCTACATAGCCGGTGTATCTGCCGCTGCCGGCATCCCACACCATATCTCTAAGAATCCCTTCGCTAAGCTTTCCCTGTTCATCCCTCAGAGAGATTCCTTTGAACTTCATGAATTCAGCCCGGTTATGTTCACCGGGGTTCAGGCTGTACAGAATCACCGTGCGGTTCTCATCCACAACCGCCGTATGCAAGGTCAGCGTGACCCCATCTCTTGTCACCGACTGTTCAAGCTCCTGGCCTAGGTGCTCGGAGAGTGCGGCTTGAATCCCGCTTTTGCCATGAAGCAGCCCGTTCCAGTCCACCTGAATCGCTGCATATACGGGAGCTGCAGCCAGAAGGGCTGCAAGAGAGAGCGCGACAACTGATTTCCGTAAGTTCCGTCCCTGGCGCTGGACCGATCTCCCCCGTGCCCGTTTGCTGTCCGAATCCCCAGTATGTCCAGCTTGCTCCATCCGTTCCCACATGCTTGCAAAATCGGGATACTCCATTCCGTGATCATTATTTAAGCGCAGTTTCAGCGCATCTTCCACCGATTTCATACAAAACCTCCTCCCCTGCCTCTGCATGCTCTCCTGCTTCCTGCAGCATCTTTTTCATCATTTTCAATCCTTTATGCTGTCTGGATTTGGCCGTCCCGACCGGGATGGACAACGCCTCCGCTATTTCGGCCAGACTGAAATCATGCATATACCTTAACGTAAGCACCGCGCGAATCTTCGCAGGAAGCCTGGACATGTAACTGCTCCATTCCAGCGCCGTTTCTTTTTCTTCAATTAAGAGCTCTACCGGAGTTTCAGCACGGCCTTTCAGCAGATGCATATGCTCAGCTACCTTCTGCTGCAGACTGCGCCGGCGTTTCAAGTGATTCAGGCAGGTATTGACTGTGATTTTCATAATCCATGCCCTGACATGCTCGACTTCCTGCCAGCGGCTGCGGAATACGGTGATAAACACCTCCTGGCATATATCCTCGGCATCTGCAGCATCATGCAGCATATAGTAGCAGGTCCGGTAGACAGCCTTGTTGTAGGCTTCGAACAATTCCCTATGGCTTTGCAAAGCACGCCCCCTCCTTTCTTGTCTGAGTTGTCTATATAACAATCAAACATGCAAAAAGGTTCATTTCTGGAAATCATACAACTCATATGCAAAGAAATCCATACTTGAGCAGCTCGGTAAAGGCAGCGTAGTGGCATAGGAGACAACGGGTTTGAGCGGGGGCTTTACCTCAATTCCCGCTTGTCCGGGCAGATCACAGCTTGAAGGCTTCAACCTGATAAAAATAAAAAGCCAGGAGATGGTCACGCAAGCCATAAATATGGCGTCCGCGGCTTTCCTGGCTTCCTCTTATCCTCTTTTGCGAATTGTAACTTTCGGAGATTCCCATCCTATACACTCTGTACGAGGTTCAGAAATAACCTCCCGATCTCGTCGGCCGGTAAAGGACGGCTGTAATAATAGCCCTGCACCTTTCTGCAGCCGCTCTCCACCACAATATCCAGCTGCTCTTTGGTTTCTATACCTTCGGCAATGACCTGCATATTCAGATGCCTTGCCATAGTAATGATGGTGGACACTATGGCCCGGTCATCGCTGCTTGCGACAATATCCTTGATGAAGGAACGGTCAATCTTCACTTTATGAATGGGATATAATTTCAAATAACTGAAGGAGCTGTAGCCTGTCCCAAAGTCGTCAAGGCTGATACGAATTCCGTTCCGGGTCAGATTGTTCAGAATTCCGGCAGATGCAGAAGCATTCATCATCATACTTTCCGTAATCTCCAGTTCAAGATACTGCGGAGCAAGCCCGCTCTCCTCCAGAATCCCCATAATCTCCCCATGCAAATTGTACTGGTGGAACTGCTGGGACGACAAATTCACCGCCACAGGAATCAGCGGGCCGCCTGCATCCTGCCATAGCCGCATTTGGCGGCAGGCTTCGCGCAGCACCCAGTTTCCGAGCTCAACAATCTGGCCGGTCTCCTCCGCATGCGAAATGAACAGGCCAGGCGGCAGGAGCCCTTTGTCCGGATGCTGCCACCTGATCAGTGCTTCTACTCCGATAATTTGATTGTTATCCGCCCGGATTTGCGGCTGGTAGTACAGAATAAACTCACCGCGCTCCAGCGCTTTCCGCAAATCGCCTTCCATTTTAATCCGCTGGAGCAGCTGCTCATCCAGATCGTCTGAGAAAAACTGATAATCATTTTTACCGTTTTTCTTAACCTCGTACATGGCAGTGTCTGCATTCTTGAGAAGCTGTACCTCATCTTGACCATGGCAGGGAAAGAAGGCGATTCCGATGCTTACCGTAACGTAGAAATCCTGCTCTTTCAGACGATACGGCTGCTCAATCGCTGCAACCATCTGCTCCGCAATGGCTGTTACATTCATGTTCTTCCGGGAGAACCGGCACAACATCGCAAACTCATCTCCCCCAATCCGGGCCAGCGTCACATTCTCGTTCACCACACTATGCCGGATACGGCTGCTCATTTCCTGGAGGAACAGATCGCCGTACATATGCCCCAATGAGTCGTTGATGATTTTAAACCGGTCAAGGTCCATAACCATAACAGCAAACGGCTCCATCGTTTCACTATGCGCTTCAATGGTTTGCGACAGCAGCTCATTGAACATTCTTCTGTTCGGCAGACCGGTTAACTCGTCGTGGAAAGCAAGGTAATGATTTTTCTCCTTGGCCCGCTTTTCTTCTGTCACATCTCTGGCAATTACATAGGTTCCGACCACCTGCCCGTCGACCATGACCGGAGCGTTAACCACACTGATCTCTACCCGGTGCCCGTCCTGATGGATGATCGCTGTTTCATAGCTCAGTTCCTCTCCGGCAAAAGATCTTGAGAACAGCTTCTGCATCCGCTCCTGCTCCTCCACAGCCACAATCGAGAGAATGAACATCATGTTCTGATCCTTAAAGGCACTTGAGCTGATTCCCGTGATTCTTGAGGCTGCAGGATTAAATCCGATAATGCGCATGTCCAGGTCAATCGAGATAATGCCGTCCTGGTTATTTTCATATAACGACCTGTACCATTTCTCAGTAACCAGTATCTCTGTGTCCTTGTTCGAGAACCGGCGGGAGATGAACATTCCGACAACTGATAACCACAGCGTGAACAAAGTCCCGCCTGCAATGACATAGGCAAGCCATTTCTGATCCAGGACAACACCGGTGATCCGTGCAGTATGATGCCGCGGCTCAAAGTGGACTGCCAGCATACCGGTGTAATGCATGCCAACAATCGCAGTTCCCATGATCAGACCGCTGCCCAGCTTCCTCCAATGATTGTCTTCTTCGCCATGATCAATAATATAGGAAAATAACCCGAGCGCTGCATAGGATGCAACAAAAGCTATCACGATGGACAGGACTACATATCCGGGAGTATAGGTAACATTAATTTGCATCGCCGACATGCCGATATAATGAATCGCTGAAATTCCAATCGCGGAAAATACGCCCGCTCCAAGAAATTGAAGAATGCCCTGCTTGCAGCGGCTAATCACGACAAGGGCGATGAAAGAGGCAACGACAGAACCCCCTACTGACAACAATACGGTGTTCAGATTATAAGCAACCGGAAACGGCAGCGATATGGCCAGCATTCCGACAAAATGCGTTGACCAGATCCCCACGCCCATAATTACTGCACCGCACATCAGCCATAGCCAACGTTTCTTCCCTTTAGATCTGCCTACTGCCCCTGCCAGACTTAGAACCGTATATGAAGCTGCTACCGCAATTACATATGAAAATAATACAAGCACCCTATCATGAGTACCATAGATATGCTCCACTTAAGTCCCCCCCCTCTCTGTCTTCGTTGTCTTCGTTTCTAAGAACTCCCCTGATCTTCTCCCGATAGTAAATATTTAAAATTTGCACTATTTCACTATTATTATCGACATAAATAGACCTAAATCGACAGATTAGAGAGTAGTTTTTATAAAAAAATTTACACTATAACTCAGCCTTCTCAAGCTCCTTGTTAGACGCCGTGTAGAGAGGTGCAATCCTATGAATGGAATCCTATGAAATGAAAGTTTCCCGCTCCCGGAATCCGTTTCCCGCCTCCATTTATTGTGCGTATACAAAAAAAAGGGCCCCGCCAGCAGCTGGCGGGGTCAAGGTATGTAATAAGGGGGTATGTGTCTAATATACAGTCCCAAGCTTAAAACAGTATTAAGTCCTCCTAAAGTTTTACTTAAATCTTCAGAAGGTTAGTATCTGCTCCAGATTCTTCAGCATCACCTGTCTATTCCGCAGCAGCTCCCGCAATCTTCCCTTCATTGCGCGCCCGCAACAGGGTATGACGGTTCATCCGGATGAAATGCGCTTCCTGCAGACTGCGGCGCAGCAGACCAGCATCCACACCAAGCTCTTCCAAGGTAGAGGGTCCATGTACAGTGCGCAACAGGCCGCGCAACATTTCCGGTGAAGGAAGTCCGCTGATTTCCTTAAGCACCTGCGCCCACTGCTCCTTGTCCGCCAAACCCTGCGTATCCGCCAGCTCATGGTACAGCGCGGAAATTTCCGCACAGGCCACACCGACCTTGGCGCCATGCAGCAGCTGTCTGCGTCCGGTGCGGATGTACTCCATCTCCCAATAATGGGACAGATGATGTTCTGCACCGGATGCCGAATGGGATTGCCCAAACAGCAGGATCGCCAGACCGGATTCAATCAACGCTTCGGTCAGTACACGGATTCCCAGTTCGGTATGATTTCCGATCTCCTCTGCATGATTTACGCAGGCCAACAGCGCCTTTTCGGTAATGGCGGCAACCGCCGGAGCATACGGCTCGTCAGCCGTCAGGCGGCCGAATTTCCAGTCGAACAACGAGGTGTATTTGCCCAGCATATCGCCAAAGCCTGCCGCCACCATGGGAGCCGGCGCCTTGCGCAGCAGCTCTGTATCGGCGAAGATAGCGACTGGACCGACCGCAGGAATCGTTATCTTGTTGCCGCGGATAATCAGCGGCGAGCCGTTCGAGGTGAAGCCGTCTACCGAAGGAGCCGTCGGGACCGACACAAAAGGGATGGCTGCTGTATAAGCCGCATAACGCGCCACATCATGCAGTGTGCCCGAGCCTGCCACGATGACGGAATCTGCTTTAACTTTTTGAATATCCAACAGCACCTGCACTACAGAGGCTTCATCTGCGATAACATCGCCCTGTGCATTGGGCAGCACCAAGGTGGTGTGGACCGAAATCCCGGCTTCCCTGCACGCCAGCTCCAGACTTGCTCCCGCTACTTTCAGTGTATGTTCATCTGCCACAAGCACCGGCCGTTCCCAGCCCTGTGCGGCCACATAAGGAATGACCTGCTGCAGGGCACCCGGTTCTACATGAATAACCTGCGGAAGAGCAAAAGCTGCCCCTCCTTCTATTTCAGCTGCGGCTGCCTTTATATTATCCAGTATGCTGCTCATATCGAATTCCTCCTAAAAGTTTTGTTAGCAAAAGCTTCCTTATACATTTTATCAGATGTCCAATATACAGGAAGAAACGGACGTACCGCACTCTGGGCGAGCGCGGTACCCGTTTCTTGTCATCACACGAATATAGAGAGAACTAGAGCAGCTTCCAGGCGATATCGTTCAGACGCAGTTCATTGCGGAAGGAGCGTGTATTAGTATCTTTGTCGATGACTACACATTCGATGCCAACCATTTCGGCGAAATCAATCAGTTGCTCTGTAGTCACCACATACGAGAATCCGGTATGATGCGCGCCGCCGGCCAGAATCCAGGCTTCCACGCCTGCCTTCAGGCTTGGCTGCACTTTCCACAATACGCGGGCAACCGGCAGGTTCGGCATAGCTTCGGTAGGCTCAACGCCTTCCACTTCGTTCACAAGCAGGCGGAAACGGTTGCCCATGTCGATGATCGAGGCATTCAGCGCTGCACCGGAACGTCCGTTGAAGACCATGCGGGCCGGATCCTCTTTGCCGCCGATACCGAGCGGGTGCACTTCAAGCTTCGGCTTGTCGACAGCAATGGTCGGGCAGACCTCCAGCATGTGCGATCCAAGCACCAGCTCATTGGCCGGATCAAGGTGATACGTGTAATCTTCCATGAAGGAGGTGCCTTTGTTGCCGGCGATAATCTTCATCAGGCGGACAAGCGCCGCTGTCTTCCAGTCGCCTTCTCCGGCAAAGCCGTAGCCCTGCTCCATCAGGCGCTGTACAGCAAGACCCGGAAGCTGCTTCAGTCCATGCAGATCTTCAAAAGTAGTAATGAAAGCTGTATATCCGCCTTCTTCCAGGAAAGCTTTCATCCCCAGCTCAATCCGGGCCTGGTAACGGATGGATTCACGCACAGGTCCATCCTGATCTCCGCCTTGGGCAAAGTCATACGCCTTCGCGTATTCTGCCATCAAATCGTCGATCTGCGCTTCGGTAACGGCATCCACACGTTCCACGAGGTCGCCTACACCATAGCCGTCAACGGTCCAGCCCAGCTTGATTTGTGCTTCTACCTTATCACCTTCGGTTACAGCCACCGAGCGCATGTTGTCGCCGAATCTGGCAACCTTCAGCGTTTGGCTCTCATTGAAGGCAGCAGCGGTGTTCATCCAGCCGCCGATGCGGCCTCTAACTTCACTGTCTTCCCAGTAGCCGACAACCACTTTACGGGCAATGCCCATACGCGCGCCAATGAAGCCGTATTCGCGGTCGCCGTGTGCCGACTGGTTCGTGTTCATGAAATCCATGTCGATGGAATCCCATGGAATATCGCGGTTAAATTGGGTTGCCAGGTGCAGCAACGGCTTGCGGAGCTGCGACAAACCGGCGATCCACATTTTGGCCGGGGAGAAGGTGTGCATCCAGGTGATGATCCCTCCGCAGTTCTCATCACTGTTCGCAGCAATTGCCAGCTTGCGGATTTCGTCCGCTGTAGTCAGAACCGGTTTGAATACTATTTCAAAGGGAACCGCGTCGTCCGAGTTAAGGCCTGCGGTAATTTGGCGGGAGTGCTCCGCTACTTCCTCGATCGTTTCAGGGCCATATAAATGCTGACTTCCGGTTACGAACCAGAATTGATAAGGTTTAATGGATAACATGTAATTACCTCCTAAAAGTGTTGTGAACGTAATTTTACTGGATGATTTCGTACTACACTGACTTCGAATGTATCAAAGTACTATTCCGTAACATCCTCTTTAATCGCCTTAAGGTGCTTCATGACATTGTTCTCGCCGCGGCCGAAATAGTCATGCAGTCTGGAATATTCCTGATACAGCTTTTCGTAAACTGCTACGTTTTCCGGAATTGGAACATAGGATTCTTCGCGGATACGGGCCATTTTTTCTGCCGCTTCTACGATCGAATCGTAGCCGCCTTTTTGAGCACCGGCTGCAACTGCTCCGAACATTGCCGCGCCGAGCGCAGGCGTCTGCTTGCTTGCTGCCACTTTAATTTCACGGTTGGTAACGTCAGCGTAGATCTGCATCAGCAGGCGGTTCTTTTGCGGAAGTCCGCCGCAGGCATACAGTACATCAACGGCTACACCGTTTCCGTGGAATGCATCCACAATCTTGCGTGTGCCGAAAGCTGTAGCTTCAAGCAGCGTGCGGTAAATTTCTTCCGGTTTGGTCAGCAGCGTGCAGCCGAGCAGCAATCCGGTCAGGTTCGTATCCACGAGCACGGAGCGGTTGCCGTTCCACCAGTCCAGTGCGAGAAGTCCGGTTTGGCCCGGCTTGTAGGCCGCAGCCCGTGCTTCCAGCCAAGTATGGATGTTTACGCCTTCTTCCGCCGCAGCTTCTTTCGCATAGGCAGGGACCGCTTCTTCCACATACCATTCAAAAATATCGCCAACAGCGGATTGTCCAGCCTCATACCCGTAATATCCCGGAATGATTCCGTCTTCCACCACACCGCACATGCCTTCAACTTCTCGTTCAGTATCACCCAGCACCATATGGCAGATTGAGGTACCCATGGACATTACCAGTTTGCCCGGGGTAACTACACCTACAGCGGGTACAGCAGCATGCGCATCGACGTTGCCGACGGCCACGGCCGTACCTGCCACGAGGCCAATTTGCTGTGCCATCTCGGCAGTCAGTTCCCCGGCTTTTGTTCCCAGGGGAACGATATCCCCGCGCAGCTTCGTTTCGGTCAGGTTCTCGAGGCGCGGATCAAGCGCTTTGAAGAACTCCTTGTCCGGATATCCGTCCGCTTTATGCCAGATGGCCTTGTAACCGGCCGTACAGCTGTTGCGAACAATGTTGCCGGTCATTTGCGAGATCACCCAGTCGGTAGCTTCCAGGAACTGATCAGCCGCATCATAGATTTCAGGCGCTTCGTCCAGGATTTGCCAAACCTTGGCCATCATCCATTCGGAGGAGATTTTGCCGCCGTAGCGCGGCAGCCATTTCTCGCCGCGTTCAGCGGCGATGCGGTTGATTTCATTCGCTTCATGCTGTGCGGCATGATGCTTCCACAGCTTCGTCCAGCTATGCGGGTTCTCCTGATATTCAGGAAGCAGGCAGAGCGGCTGTCCTTGTTCGTTAACCGGAAGCATCGTACAAGCGGTAAAATCTATGCCAAGACCCACGACATCCGCAGGATCTATGCCGGACTCACGGATTACCTCTGGCACCGAACGCTTCAATACTTCAATGTAGTCTGCCGGATGCTGCAGCGCCCAGTCATATTCCAGTTTTTTGCCGGTTCCCGGCAGAATCTCGTCAATCACGTGATGCGGATAAGGCGTTACATGATCCGCGACTTCCGTTCCGTCGGCCAGATCTACCAGCACAGCGCGTCCGGATTGGGTACCGTAGTCGACGCCGATTGCATATTTTTTACTCATGTACGAATTCTCCTTTATATATAGTAATTAGCTTTGGCCGTAATAGGCATTTGCTCCATGCTTGCGCAGGAAGTGACGGTCGAGCAGCGTCTGGCTCATCGGCTGCACATTCGGGTTCAGCTGGAAGGTCTGTGTTGCCATCTTCGCAACTTCCTCAAGCACAACGGCGTTATGAACCGCATTATGCGGATCCTTCCCCCAGTTGAAGGGAGCATGGCAATGTACAAGCACACCCGGAATCATGTCCGGATTCAGATCCTTGAATGTCTCCACGATCACATTGCCGGTCTCCAGCTCATACGCACCTTTGATTTCCTCGTCCGTCATCGGGCGGGTGCAGGGAACTTCACCGTAGTAATAATCGGCATGGGTGGTTCCGAGCGCCGGAATGCCTCTGCCTGCCTGTGCCCAGCCGGTTGCCCATGGTGAATGGGTATGGACAATGCCGCCGATGTTCGGAAATGCCTTGTATAGCACCAAATGAGTAGCTGTATCAGAAGAAGGGCGGTAGCTGCCTTCAACAATATTGCCTTCCAGATCAAGTACAACCATGTCGTCCCGGCGCAGCTTGTCATACTCCACACCGCTCGGCTTAATAACCACCAGTCCCTTATCCCGGTCAATGCCGCTGACATTCCCCCATGTAAACGTTACCAAGTTGTAACGGGGCAGGTCAAGATTGGCTTCCAGTACCTCTTGTTTCAATTGCTCCAACATTCGTAATCCTCCCTATGGTCTTAGGTATGATCGTTCTTTTGCTTTGCCACCTCATTATACACTTGTACGTACAATTAATCTATAGTTTTTTAATAAAACGGAGAATAGGTACATACAAATAAAAACAGGCTTCATCATCCTAGTACCAGATGATAAGAGCCTGTTTAGCCGCAATGGACGGATCCAAGCAACGGTTGCTTCCCCATTGTTTATTCTGACCTGGCCAGCAAATACAAAAAATAAGGTGTACTCAGCATAGTGATGATGATGCCGGTCGGTATATCTGTTCCGAAACTGACCGTGCGGGTAATTGTGTCCGCAATAAGTACCACCAGCGTCCCGGTCAGCGCCGAGGCCGGGAGGAGAAGCTTGTGGTTCGGGCCAACCAGCCTGCGCGCCAGATGGGGGCTAATCAGACCGACAAAGAAAAAATTGCCGCCCAATGCCACACTTCCGGAGGAGAGCGCCACTGAAGCCAGAGTAAGTCCAAGAAATTCCGGTTTTACCGCAAGCCCTAAGCCCGTCGCTGTCTCATTGCCAAGATTGAGTGTATTCAGAACCCGCGACTTGTAAACCGCATAGCCCACCAGCAGCACTGTCCATGGGGCCAACACATATATATATTTCCAGTCATCACCCCAGAGGCTGCCCGCCATCCAGCGCTGGGCAAATTCGAACTGCGTATGATCCAGCCGGAGTGTAATCATCAGCGACAGCGCTCCATAGCCGCTTGACATGGCTACCCCCGTAAGGATTAATCCAGTGGGGGATATCTCCCTGCCCCGGCGGTAGGACAGCAAGAAGATCAGCACCGCTGCAGTCATGCCACCGATAAAAGCCAGCACCGGCAGCGCAATCGCCGAGGAAACACCTTTAACGGAGAAAATCGCGATATAGATGAGCACAAACAGCCCGGACCCGGAGCTGATACCCAGCGTTCCCGGACTAGCCATGTCGTTCCTCAGCAAACTTTGCATGATAGACCCAGCAACGCCCATTCCGATGCCAACCAGTATACAAAGCACGATCCGCGGCAGCCTGAATTCGAAGACAATCAGATTCTGCTTGTCTGTTCCTTTCAGCAGCAGTACACGCAGCACCTCCATGGGAGACAGGTTCATTTGGCCCGAATTCATTCCTATCACCACAATCAGAATGACCAGTACTACTAGTAGAAGGCACAAACCAATTCCCCGGGAAACGGTATAAGCACGCTGCTTCATCCTAATTCCCCCTTTTGCCGGCGTGACAGATAGAGGAAAACGGGAACGCCGATGATTGCAAAAATAATCCCTACAGGTGTTTCATTTGGGCGGTTAATGAGCCGGCCGAACAAATCAGCCCCCACCATGAAGGTCGCTCCATAAAGCCCGGACAGCGGAATAATGTAACGGTAATCCACACCCGCCATATAGCGGACTACATGCGGGATAATCAGGCCCACGAAGCTGATGGGGCCGACGATCAATACCGACAATCCGGTCAGCACCAGCACAATAAGTGTGGAAATCCCCTTGATCCGTCCGGTTGGCAGCCCCAACCCGGACGCAACATCATCTCCCAGACTCAGCAGCGTAACCGAAGGGGCCAAAGCAATAGCAGCCAGCACGCCGACGGCAAACAGCGGCGAGATAATGCTTAGCTCTTTCCATGTGGTGCTGGCTGTCCCTCCGGCCGTCCAAAACGTAAGGGCCTGTCCGATGTTGTATTTAATGGCAACAAAGCTGCTAAACGCGGCAAATAGCATGGATACCGACATTCCCGCCAGTACAAGCCGCTGCGGGGTCATCCCCCTTTTGCTTAAAGAAGCGACTCCATAGGTCAGCCCGGTTGCTGCACCTGCCCCAAGACAGGCATATAGCATTGTCTGTGCATAAGTACGGTCCGGCAAAAAAGCCATGCAAAGCGCCATTGCCAGTCCCGCACCAGAGCTGATGCCCATCAGTCCCGAATCGGCCAGCGGATTTCTGGTAGTGCCCTGCATAATCGCTCCTGTCATCGCCAGGCTGCAGCCGACGATAACATCCGCAATTGTGCGTGGAAACCGGAGGTTGTGAATGATCTGGTGCTCCGTTTTAGCGGGATCGAATTTAAAAATCGCCGCCCAAGCTGTATGCAACTGCATATCAGCAGATCCGAAGGAAATGGAAGCAGCCACTATCAGCACGAGCGCCAGGAATCCTGCGGCCATCAGCAGTGAAAAGGGTACTCCCCTTTTTTTCCCATATGTATCTGTATCCACATCTTTCATCATACCCTTCGTCCTTCATCAGTAATTTGCTGTCTCTCACAGCTTCATAGTTAAGAGCCCACCGGCCGAAGCCTGTGGGCTAAGCTGTTATGACTGCGGAGAATCCAGCAGTGCATTTACAATAAAGTTAACCTGCGCCTTAGCGGAATAAATGTCGGTATAATAGCTTAAGCCGAATTCCATCTCGATCAGATGATGGTTCTGGATAGCCGGCAGAGAGCTCCATACCTGATTTTGGCTCAAATCATCCATGCCATCATAGGTATTGCGAATGATATAATCCCCTGCATATTCGGGAAGCACCTCGAGGGATACTGATTCAGAATAAGTGTTCTTATCGATAATTCCCGTTTGCACACCTTTTGGCGCTTTCAGTGAGAGCACATCGTAGACAATTCTGCCCGCTCCGAACAACTTGCCCATGACTGTCATGGAATCATTACCGCCTTCAAATACAGAAATCGTTTTATCACCAAAGCCGGCATCAAGCAGCTTCTGGACAGATTCTTTTACATTCTGATCATAATCCGCAAGCACCTGCTCGGCTTCCTTCTCTTTATTGAGTGCTTGTCCGATCAGCCTTACTCTTTCTTCCTGGGTAATCTCCCCGTAAGGCACATAGATAGCCGGAGCGATTTTGGACATCTCTTTGGCCTGCTCCTCACCAGCCGTGATAATCAGATCAGGGTCCAGCTTCATGACGGCTTCCATATCCCACTCTGCCCAATGCCCCAGATCGGTGCTTTCCTTTACCTCTTCCTTAAAAGCCGCACCATCATACGCCTCAGAAATTCCAACAGGCTGCACACCCAGAGCAATCACATCACCCATCAAGTATTGGACCAGCACACGCTGCGGATTGGCAGGCACTTCTACATCACCAAGTACAGTGGTTATTGTCCGTGTTCCGGTGTCCGCCACATCCTCAGGTGCAGAAGTAGCAGCTCCGCCGCTTCCCGCCCCCTCCGGCGCGTTCCCTCCAGTTGTTGCATTACCCGTGGCGGCCGAACCGCCTGAGCAGGCGCTAAGCAGCAAGGCCATACACAGCATTGCTGTGGCGGCTATTGTTTTTTTCTTTTGTCTCATCTGAAAATGATCCCCCTCCACTTGTTGATTATGATAATCATTATCAATATAAGACCAAAACTCATCCTTTTGAATGGCATATCCTTGCTCCGGGGATGGCATATCTTCATTTACGGCTGTCTGAAGTCCTTCTGATCTATACTTGGAGGGCGAGATACCCATATGCTTTTTGAAGCTGCGGCTGAGCGTATAACCATCCGGATAACCCACACTTTCGGCAATCCCCTGCAGATTCGCTTCTGTTTTGAGCAGCAGCTGCGACGCTTTCTCTACCCTCACACGTGTTAAGAAACGCATGGGACTCTCACCTACCTTATTCTTAAACAGCTTGGATAAATGCCCCTGACTGCACCCGAGAGCTTGAGCAGTGCTTTTCAGTGTGACTGAGTGTCTGTATTGTTCAAGGAGATAACGTTTGGCCTGCTCAGCCAGATCCGTCTTGGCCGCGGTATGCCCCTTAAGCTGCAGATGCTTCAGCAGTTCATAAACGAACCTGTAGAGCAGCGACTTTACGTACAAGCGCCCCAGTCCTTCATTGGACTTCCATACGGTTTCCATCTCCCGGGCCGTGTTGAACAGCATCAGTTTGTGGGTGGCCTGCACCCCATACTGCTGCTGAAAGGGGTTGCTGTGCTCCATAATCAGCGGGATATCTTTCCTCTCGGACACAGGAACCACAGCCTTGTACAAGATGAGATAATATTCGAACCTCGTCCCTCTTTCCACCACAATGTCTAGGCGCATACCCTTGCCTCCATGAAGAACATAAGCACCGCTGACTTCAAGGAACGTTCCTTCAAGACATACCCCCACTTCTCCTTCAATGACATAGATAAAAGCGCTGGCTGGCAGGCGGTAAGAATACAGTTCTTCCTCTTCCTCTTCCCCTATTCTCACCCGGCGAACATCCATCACTTTGACGGACGCATGGTTCCACACCAGCAGATGTTCATTCCAATCCATTGATTCCGGCACTTCCTTTGATATAGTCATTTTAAACCATTATAGTGATAACCATTCTCAACAACAACCCGCACACATATATTCCTTAAATTCCAGATAACTTAAACGCGAAAAAAGCCCGCACCCTGTGCGGACTTCCGTTACTGTTATTCAACTGCGGTCTAACTGTTCCAGCCGTTTCGTTGAGCTTCTCAGAACAAGCTCCGGCTTATAAATCCTGTCCTTCGGCGGCTCCGCACTTTTACGCTCAATCATGTCAATCAGCATGTTGGCTGCCTCTATACCCATTAGCTCTTTCGGATGTTTTAGGGTGGTCAGCTTCACTTCTGTCGCCGTCGCCAGCGTTGAATCGTCGAAGCCGATAATCGACAGATCGTCGGGCACGCTTAATCCCGTCTGGCGCGCGGCCTCCAGCAGCAGCACTGCCAGCTCGTCATTGTAGCAGACGAAGGCTGTAGGCCGCTGGCGTCCCTGCAGCATTTTTAATGCCGCTTCATAAGGCACGCTATGCTTCTGTTCACTCGTATAATGGGTCACGGTATCCGCTCCCAGGGGAAGGCGGTGTTTGTGCAGCGCCCGTGTAAACCCCTTTAACCGGTTGGCTCCCTGGAGATCGTCTGTCTTGAAAAAACCGGCAATCTCCCGGTGGCCCAGCTCAATCAGATGCTCCGCAGCCATAAATCCCCCTGCTTCGTCATCCAGCTTCAGACAGGGACAATGCAGCTCGGGATACCGCTCATTGATCATGATGAACGGAATACGGTGGATTTCAAGCGCCAGAAACAGCGGCAGATTAGGATTGCCCTGTGCGCTTTTGGTCGGCTCAATAATCAGTCCCTTGAACGGCTGGCCCAACAGCATCTCCAGGTTCTCCCGCTCCTTATTCTTGTCATTGTCGGTGCTCGACAACATCATGCTGTATCCGCTGCCGCGAAGCTGCGCTTCTGCGCCGCGTACAAGATGAGGAAAGATATAATCGGAAATATGTGTCGTCATCATGCCAATCATGCTGCTGGTCTGCAGCGGCCGCGTTTCCTGCCGGGCAACAAAGGTTCCCTTCCCTTGCAGGCGGTACAGCCAGCCTTCCTTCTCCAGTTGGCCAAGCGCTTGGCGAACCGTCTGTCGGCTCATCCCGAATTGTACGGCAATTTCATTCTCGGATGGGATCTGGTCATCCGGCTTCAGCCGCCCGGACTCCATCCAGGACAGCAGTTCACCCTTTAGCTGCATATATTTCGGTATCGGTTTATCCGTCATGGTACACCTCAGGCTACTTATATAGAGTAATACAAGTCATTATAACATAAGCCACTTGTATGTACATGTTAAGTCTTTACTTTTTTGAATCTTCAGCCTCCCTTTTATCCATTTGATTTAACAAGCGGATTCCGGCATCCTGCCGTTTCGCGCAAAAATGCCCCACACTGGTGGGGCATCCCGATGTAGCAGCTTTGCCATTCCTTTCGCTTCATTTAATACGCTTCGTACTGTACCCCTGTCAGCTATTCCTTCTTCATAATTTCGTGCAGCTGACGTTTATCGGCTTCCTGTGACCGCTCAAGCGCCTCCAGATCATCCTGATCCGCTTCCGCCGCTGAGAATTCCACATCTTCCAATTTCGCTTCGTAGAGCATCTTCTGCTTGTCTGTTTTAGAGAAGATCTTTGAGTTTTCTCTATCCATCGGTTGTCCATCCTCCTGATTTGTATTGATGTGTCAAGACTTAGACCATTCCGCCGGCCTCTTCAATTATGGTCAATGCCTGGTTATAGGAATTCTGGTCCACGATAACTGTCAGCAAAATATTCCGGCCTGTCGGTCCGCCGTCACCGCCGTGGCTCATGCCGCTGCCGCTTGTATGCGCTGCAGACAAAATACCTGTGTGCGGGCTGACAGAGGTCATGGAATCCATACTTGCCAGATTGCCGGTCACCGGATTCACGCTTGCCTGCAGCCCGGTTCCGCCAAATCTGCTGAAACGGTCAATGGATAGCTCGCTGACGCGCAGCGCCTGAAGCTTGCGGGAGACGCCCTCGGCTTCCTCGGGAGCCTTGAAGTAGGCTAATATAGATCTCTCCGACATTATATCCCTGCTCTCGCCTTTAATTTATAACACTGGATGCTTGGTTAGGTTGTCTCAGGCAAGCCTATTTTATGCTTCTGCTGTTATTAATTCTACTATCCGGCTGGAATTTAAATGCGGGGCCAACTTCACCATAATATGGTACAAAAGTGCTATATTCTATTTCGGATTAAACCTGTAGAATAAATGTAATTTTCATTTATATTCCATTTTTTAGAAGGAGGACAGCAATCACACGGCAGTTAAATTCATGTTTGGGAGGATGAAGCTATTTTGAAACAACCATTAAGGCATTCTATTCAAAGATTTGGTATTGGCGCAGCAAGTTTCAGCTTGGCCGCTTCTCTATTGTTTCCCGTTTCCGCCTTTGCGAACTCATCCCTTGAGTCATCCTCAGGGCTATCTGCCCAAACAACCCTAGAACAGGCCCAGAAGGTGATCCCGCAAAATTATGCGGGAGTAACTGCCGGATCAGCTCCTGTTACAGTGATTGTTGAACTGACCCATAAGCCGGTCAATGTATACGAGAGTGAAGCCAAAACCTCGGCTGCGCGTTCCTCCACCTCTCAACGAAGCAAAATCCTTACCGAACACAACTCTTTCAAAACTGCAGCAAGACAGCTCGGAGCTGCTATTGAAAATGAATACAGCGACATATTTAACGGATATTCAGTGACTTTGCCGGGAAATCAGGTCGACAAACTGCTCAAGCTGCCTGGAGTGGCGGCTATCTATCCGAATGAGGAAGTCCACGCGCTTGCAGACAGCACTGACACTGCCACTCTTCCGGCAACTCGCAGCTACTCTGATACCGGAGAACTGATTGGAGCAGACAAGCTTCACGAGCAGGGTTATACCGGCAAAGGCGTTCAGGTTGCCGTTGTTGATACCGGTATTGATTATAAGCACCCGCTCCTGAAGGATAATTATAAGGGCGGCTATGATGCGGTGGATAAGGATAACGATCCATACGAAACAGAGCCCGATCCCACCAAACCGCCCAAAGGCACCCGCTCTTACGATACCTCGCATGGTACACATGTATCGGGCACCATTCTCGATATAGCGCCTGAAGCGGATTTATATGTGTATCGTGTGCTTGGTCCATATGGCAGCGGCACAACAGCGGATGTCATCGCCGGCATCGAACGCGCCGTTCAGGACGGTGCGGATGTCATCAATCTTTCACTGGGCTCAAGCATGAACCAAAGTTATTCCGCCGATTCGATTGCGATTGACAATGCCGTGAAATCCGGTGTAGATGTCATTATTGCTGCCGGTAACGCCGGTCCTGACGAATCGACGCTGGGCTCCCCTGGCGGCGCACAGCTGGCGCTTACGGTCGGCGCCTCTACTATTCCGGTCACCATTCCTTTCTTTGATATTGGTAATCTCAAAGGTATCCCCGGCCTGATTTCCACATACTCCCCGGAGTTGACTGAAGATATCTCGGACTTGACGATCGTTTATGCCGGCCTGGGCACTGAGGCTGACTTCGCAAATGTCGATGTTACCGGCAAGGCAGTACTAGTGGACCGCGGACAGATCAACTTCGGCGCGAAATCGCTGAATGCCAAAGCTGCCGGTGCCAAGGTTCTATTGATTGCCAACAATACCACCGGTGAATTGAACGCCACTTTAGGAGCACCCGGAGACTATATTCCTACTTTCGGCATCAATCAGGAGAACGGCAAAAAGATCAAGGATGAGCTGAACGCGAGCAGAAATTCAATCAGCTATGTTCCCGTAGCGGAAAAGAATCAGCTGGCCGATTTCAGCTCTACCGGCCCCGGACTGCCAGACTATTTGCTGAAGCCGGATGTGGTTGCTCCCGGTGTAAGTATTAATTCCACCGTACCTATTTGGGAGAGCACGGACGAGACGTATGATAACGCCTTCGGTCTGAAGCAAGGAACAAGTATGGCAACTCCGCATGTGGTTGGAGCTGTTGCCCTGTTATTGGGCAAATACCCGGATCTTGCACCTGACCAGATCAAATCCCTGCTGATGAATAATGCTGATCCTATATTTGCCCGGGGCGGCAGCTCTTATTCCCTCTATCAGCAAGGAGCAGGTTTAATCAATCTGGTGAAATCAGTTGAAGCAGGCTCTATCGCCAAGGTAGGAGAGATTTTTTACAGCGGCCTTCCAGGCTCTGCCGAAATTCCATATTATGCGGGTTCCCTGTCCTTCGGCCTGCAGCCGAAAGGTGCAAGCGTGACGAAAGCCGTCTATGTGGAAAACTTTAAGGACAGCGGAAAGAGCTATAATCTTTCTCTTGAATGGCTGACCAACAAGCCTAGTGACATCTCGGTGTCCACAGCACCTAATGTCATTACCTCCGGAAGCGGAGACAGCAGTTATATTCCCGTTGTGCTGGGCGTTTCCGCAACAGCACAGGACGGAGCCTATGAAGGCATTCTGAAGCTTACCTCCGGAGCTGAGGTTCTGCGTCTACCGCTCAACGTTCTGGTAGGCGACAAATTCAATCTGGATCCAGTAAACCAGCTCAGCCTGGATGATGCCGAAATTTCACCAAACGGAGACGGACTGTTCGATAAGACAGGCTTCTACTTCTCGGTAAACAAAGATCTGCAGAATATCCGGTTTGCCGTAACGGCCCAAGATGCGCCGGCTACGGTAATCGGTGATGTGTATTCCGCCCAAGGGACCATCTACCGGGGAGCGCATGAATTCCTGGATTGGGGCGGAACGGTAACAGATCCTGCAACCTCTAAAGTAAGTGTGCTGCCGGATGGACACTACAATATCACGCCTGTTCTGCAAGGCAACATTTGGCTTACTGATCAAGCCATTCCATTCACAGTAGATACTGAGAAGCCGCTCTCTTCCGGATATGCAGTCGAGGAATATGAGCTGGAGTCACCTGATGATGCAAGAGTGGCCAATATTAGTGCAACCATTGACTCTGACCTTTTGGCCGATCTGATTTCCACCTCCAGACCTGTGTCTTCTCTCTTCAGCGTGTATGCACTTGCCGAAGATGAAAACGGAGAAGTATCAGCCTACCCAGGAGTTATCGCCCCTGACGGTTACTTCGAAATTGATGTGCCGGTCAATGAAGGCGTTAATGATTACATTGTTTATGTGACTGATGCCCTGGGCAATGGTGCTGCTGAAGAGGATTACAGCCAGCATCTGGTATACAACACCAATGGCGGTGTTCTTGTTGCTCCTAAACTCTCAGCACAGACCATCGAAACCGGTCAAACGGTTACGGTAGATGTGTATTTCTCGGCAACGGATGCGGTCTATGGTGTGAACGGCGCTGGAGTCAACATCGTCTACGATGAAAAGCTGGCTGCACCGTTAATTACACCGAGCGTACAGCTCGCTACGTACCAGGAGCAAAAGTTCCCGGGGGTTCCATTGTTACAAACGGATACGACTACCCCGTCTGCCGACGGACTGAAGTTGACATCTTATGCAGTTCAATTAGAAGGAGGAGCATATAGTGGTACCGGCTCACTGGTACAGTTCACCTTCACTCCAAAGACTGCCGGGATCTATTCCTTTGAATTGAATGATTTGCTTACCTGGAATGAGAAGAAACAGGATAACGTTCCGTCAAGCTATTCTACAGTGACGGTGACCGTTAACGATCCGGTTAAACCAACCGATCCGGAAACACCGACTAACCCGGAGACACCAACGAATCCGGAAACACCAACCAATCCGGGCTCACCAGCTAATCCGGGTTCACCTGCCTCTACACCGGCTCCGGCTGCCGGCACATCGCTTAAGTCCGGGCAGCTGGTAGAAAAGGCTGATCCTGCTGGCGGAAAGCCGACGGCTGTGCTCAGCATTTCCGAGGCGGCTTTGACTGCCGCCCTGCAAAATGCATCCGAAACAGCCGTTTCACTTGATCTCGGCGATGTGGATTTTGCGAAATATGGTCAAGTGAGCTTTACCCTTACCGCAGCTCAGGCTGAGAAGCTTAAGACTTCAGCCAAAGCGCTAAGTCTCACAGGTACTGGATTTACGCTGCTCGTTCCGGCAGCTACACTTCCCGGCTTCATTTCCGGCAGCGGGCTTACTCTCAGCCTTGGTCTTGCCGAAGGCGCCGATACGGGCACCCTGGCGGGAAGCACCACAGCCATTGACCTGAGCTCTGCTACTCTTATTCTCAAAAATGGCTGGACTACCGGAAAACCTGTGATTCTACAGCTTGCCCTCAATAAAGACGGTCTAAAGGATGTCCGCAAGACAGCGGCCTATCAGCAAAATGCTGACGGAAAATGGGCTTATCTGCAGGCAGGTACACTTCCTAAAGAAGGGGTGTTGCAATTTACCATTACCGCTGATGGTACCTACAGCACTGCCGTACGCAATATAAGCTTCAAAGATATCGGCGCACACTGGGCCAAGGAAGATATTGAAATTCTGGCCGCTCACGGTATCGTAGCCGGCAAAGGCACTGATGGCAGTTTCAAGCCATCCGATACCTTGAGCCGGGCCGAATTGTTGACACTCTTCGACCGCTTGCTTGGCAAGGGAGATACCTGGTCGTCCCGCAGCAAGGAGAGCGGATCTCGTGAGGTATTGACTCGTGAAGAAGCTGCAATCATTGTTGCAGAAGCTCTAGGTGCAGACAAAACTTCTAGCACTGCCTTAACCTTCAAGGACACAGGCAAGATTTCAGGCGCCGCCAAGGGCGCAATCTCCTTCGCGGTAGCCAAGGGCTACCTGAAAGGAGTAGGGGCCAACACCTTCAATCCTGGAGGCACCCTGACCCGCGCGCAAGCAGCATCCATTCTGCAACGAGTGCTTGAGGATCTGCGCTCTTAAGATCACCATTCACTAAAAAATCAAAAAAACGGCTGCACCATCCTGAAACTTAAGGGGGTACAGCCGTTTTGTGTGTGCAAGTGAAGTCTCAAGCACTTCATCCATTACAATCAAAACCACCCGTCAAACGGGTGGTTTGCTCTGAGGCTATAAGCCTCTGGTGCCGGCTAGCGTCTAAAGGCGCTGGCTTTCACTTCGTTCAAGCTACTATGCCTTTGCCTCTTTTGCCTACCCCTGAAGGGGTGCTTGGACTACCGGCTACCCCTTAAAGGGGTTTTCGTACTCTTTCACACTCAGCTTATCCAGCGCAATATCGTGACTTTCCTGCTCTTGGATGTATTTCTTAATTGTTGCCTCGTTGAGTCCTACGGTGCTTACGTAATAGCCTTCCGCCCAAAAATGACGATTT
Organism: Paenibacillus paludis; assembly: GCF_042610515.1. NCBI lineage: Bacteria > Bacillati > Bacillota > Bacilli > Caryophanales > Paenibacillaceae > Paenibacillus > Paenibacillus paludis. The sequence continues at coordinate 142,292 of NZ_JBGJZP010000006.1, read as the reverse complement.
CCATACTTATACTTTAAATTTGCATGCTTATCGAAGATCATCAGCGCACCTTTCCCTTTTAGGTATCCCATAAAACTAGATACACTCATTTTCGGTGGGATACTGACCAGCATGTGGATATGATCTGGCATGAGGTGTCCCTCGATAATCTCTACCCCTTTATAGCCACAGAGTTGCTTTAGGATATCACGGATACTTTCCTTGTATTGATTGTAGATCACCTTTCGTCTATACTTTGGGGTGAATACGATATGGTATTTGCACATCCATTTGGTGTGTGCCATGCCTTCTCTGGCTTGTGCCACAAAAAACCACCTTCTCCTTTCGTTATACATAGTAGCTTGAACACTCCTATTATAACGCTCGCATCAGGTGGTTTTTTGCTATAAGCATCACTACACCACCCGCATAGCAGGTGGTTTTTTGTTTCGCACGCTTCGCGTACTCAACTGGCTAAAGCCATAATAAAATAGCCCCCTAGCCTCCGCACAGCGGAAACAGGGGGCTATTAAGGTTATCATAGGTGAATAAATCAGTCCCCGCGGAATGCACGTTTCACACGGTCAAAGAAGGATTGCTCCTGCTCATGTGTGTTCTCTCCATTGTAAGAAGCGAACTGGCGGAGCAGATCCTTCTGCTCTTCACTTAGCTTGCTTGGAGTGACTACGATGACACGGACATGCTGGTCGCCTGTTCCGTTGCCGCGCAGGCGTGGCACGCCTTTGCCCTTCAGACGGAAGAAGGTGCCGGTCTGTGTTCCGGCAGGAATCTTAAGCTTTACTTTTTCCGTCAAAGTAGGAATCTCGATCTCGTCGCCAAGCGCTGCCTGAGCGAACGTAAGCGGAACCTCGCACATGATGTCATCATTCTCACGCACGAAGAAATCATGGGTCTTCACGCGGATGACAATGTACAAATCGCCGGCAGGGCCGCCGCGTGTGCCGCCTTCGCCTTCTCCGGTCATGCGCAGCTGTGCGCCGTCATCGACACCGGCCGGAATGCGCACATGAATCTTACGCTGCTTCTTGACCTTGCCTTGACCTCCGCAAGTCGTACATTTTTCCTTAATGATCTTGCCTGTGCCGCTGCAATGGGAGCAGGGACGGCGGTTGCGCATTTGTCCCAGCGGTGTATTCTGCACGAATTCCTGCTGGCCGCTGCCGTGGCATACGGAACAGGTCTCCGGTTTGGTGCCGGGTTTAGCCCCGGAGCCGAAGCAGGTATCACAGGACTCCGTGCGTGGAATGGTAATGTCGGTTTCTTTACCGAATACCGCTTCCTTGAATTCAATGGTCATCGTGTATTGCAAATCGCCGCCGCGCTGCGGAGCATTCGGATCACGCCGTCCGCCCCCGCCGCCGAAGAACATATCAAAGATATCGCCGAGTCCGCCGAAATCTCCACCTCCGCCGAAGCCGCCGCCCATTCCCTGGTTAGGATCAATATGACCATACTGGTCATAACGCGCCCGTTGCTGGCCGTCGCTCAGCACGTCATAGGGTTCCTTCACTTCCTTGAATTTCGCCTCGGCGTCACTGGCTTTGTTAACGTCCGGATGATACTGGCGCGCCATTTTGCGGTACGCTTTTTTCACTTCTTCGTCTGAAGCATCTCTACCGAGGCCCAGAACCTCATAATAATCGCGTTTGTCTGCCACTGCTTTCACCTCCGTACATCAATTTCCATAATTCCTGTAACATGTTAAAAGGAAAGCCAAAACACGGGATGCCCCGGTTTTGACCTTCCCTTCTTACAGAAATACATTTATCGTTTAAGGTTACCCTTGATTCTTCTCGTCGTCAACAACCTCGTAATCGGCATCAACAACATTGTCTTTCTTTGCACCCTCTGGAGCACCTTCAGCACCCTGTTCAGCCTGTGCAGCCTGCTCATACAACTTCACGGACAGCTGCTGTACGATCTCTGTCAGCGCTTCTGTAGCTGCATTGATTTCTTCCAGGTTGTCAGTTTCCAGTGCCGCTTTGAGCTTATCCTTGGCTTCGTTTGCTTTCTCAACTTCGGAAGCATCCACTTTGTCGCCGAGGTCTTTGATCACTTTATCTGTGGAATACACGAGCTGGTCAGCGGAGTTCTTGGCTTCCACCAGTTCTTTACGCTTGCGGTCTTCCTCAGCGTGCAGTTCGGCATCCTTCATCATTTGTTCAACTTCCGCATCGCTCAAGCCGCTGGAGGAAGTGATCGTGATCTTCTGGCTCTTGTTCGTGCCTTTATCTGTTGCGGATACATTTACGATACCGTTGGCGTCAATATCGAAGGTTACTTCGATTTGCGGTACACCGCGCGGTGCCGGTGGAATCTCATTCAGCATAAAGCGTCCCAGCGTCTTGTTGCCGTTCGCCATTTGGCGTTCGCCTTGCAGGACGTGAATTTCTACGCTCGGCTGGTTATCAGCAAAGGTCGAGAACACTTGCGATTTACTTGTAGGAATCGTAGTGTTGCGCTCGATCATCTTCGTGAACACGCCACCTGCAGTTTCAATACCGAGGGACAGTGGAGTTACGTCAAGCAGTACAACGTCTTTCACGTCGCCGGTCAATACGCCAGCTTGAACAGCAGCACCGAGGGCTACTACTTCATCCGGGTTAACGCCTTTGTGCGGATCTTTGCCGGTAAGCTTCTTGATAGCATCCTGTACAGCAGGAATACGTGTGGAACCGCCGACCAGTACGATACGGTTAAGATCAGCCGGAGTCATGCCAGCATCGTTCAGCGCTTGACGGGTAGGTCCCAGTGTGCGTTCTACCAGGCTGGCAGTCAGCTCATCGAATTTAGCACGGGTCAGGTTGATCTCCAAGTGCTGAGGCACTCCGTCAACAACAGTGATGAACGGAAGCGATACTGTAGTTGTCAGTACGCCGGAAAGCTCTTTTTTCGCTTTTTCCGCAGCATCCTTCAGACGTTGTACAGCAGCTTTGTCCTTGCTCAGGTCAATTCCTTGCTCTTTCTTGAATTCTGCTACGAGGTAATCCATAACCAATTGGTCGAAATCGTCACCGCCGAGACGGTTGTCACCGCTGGTTGCTTTTACTTCGAAGAAGCCATCGCCCAGTTCAAGGATCGATACGTCGAACGTACCGCCGCCAAGGTCATAAACGAGGATCGTTTGGTCTTCGGATTTCTCCAGACCGTAAGCAAGCGCCGCTGCTGTCGGCTCGTTGACGATACGCAGCACTTCCAGACCGGCGATTTTGCCCGCATCCTTCGTAGCTTGACGCTGACTGTCATTAAAGTATGCAGGAACTGTAATAACCGCTTGGGTTACTGTCTGGCCCAGATATGCTTCTGCATCGGATTTCAGCTTCTGAAGAATCATGGCCGAAATCTCTTGTGCGGAGTAATCTTTGCCGTCAATGCTTTCTTTGTGGCTCGTACCCATGTGGCGTTTAATCGAAGCAATTGTACGGTCAGGGTTCGTAATAGCCTGGCGTTTCGCTGTTTCGCCGACAATGCGCTCGCCGTCTTTCTTAAAGCCTACAACCGAAGGGGTTGTACGCGCGCCTTCCGGATTCGGGATAACGACGGCTTCGCCGCCTTCCATAACGGCAACGCAAGAGTTGGTGGTTCCAAGGTCAATACCGATAACTTTACTCACTGTAATGTGCCTCCTCAAAAATGATATGGAGCCCTAGCTCCTATAATAGTTAGTTATTTATGACGATCATGCAGCAGGGTGATACCCGGCTATATAGACAGGACTACATGCTGACTTTGACCATGGCGGGACGAAGAACTTTATCTTTCAGGAGATAGCCCTTCTGGACCTCCTCCGTCACGATACCTTCCTCGTGCTCGTCGCTCTCCACCTGCATAATCGCCTGATGATATTCAGGGTTAAAAGGCTGTCCTACTGTTTCCATGGCTGTAAGTCCTTCGGACTTCAATACCCCTTCAAGCTGGCGGAAAATCATGTTCACACCTTTGCCGAAGGCCTCGGATTCTGTACTTGCCGAAGCCGTGGCGAGTGCACGCTCGAAATTATCCAGTACAGGAAGCAGTTCACCGACCAGCTTGGAAGTGGCGTATTGCGCCAGCTCTTCCTTCTCCTTTTGCGTACGGCGGCGGAAGTTGTCAAAATCGGCCTGCACACGCAGCGCACGCGCTTGATACTCCTCAGCCAGATCCTGCAGGCGCTTAGCAGCTTCACCGCTGCCCGAAGCCTCCCCGCTGGTCTCTTCCCCCGTAAACGAACCGGTTTCCTGTGCTGCTTCTGCTTCATCGGCTGCCTGGTTCTCATTTATAGCCTGATCTTTAATTTCATTTGAATCTTGCACTTGATCCTCTTTCAAGTTGTCTTCACCTCCTTAAAATCAGTCACGTTAATCTTTAACACTCTGTTCACTTATACCAGTGTGCCAGCATTGCTGTCAAATCCCGGGACAGAATCCCCAGTATGCCCATTACTCTTGCGTATTCCATCCGGGTCGGGCCAAGGATGCCGATGCTTCCCAGCGCCTTGCCGTCGAGCGAATAAGTAGCGGTAATCAGACTGCAATTGGCGAAGGCCTCATGCTTATTCTCGGTACCAATCCGCACCTGCATACCGGTTCCGCCGGATGCGGGGGCCAGCATTTTGAGCAGGGTCGGCGTTTCCTCCAGCAAATCCAGAATATTCTTGACCTTGTCGACGTCTTTGAACTCCGGCTGGGTCAGCATATTCGTCGCCCCGCTGAGATAAATGCGCTGTTCATGATCGCTTTCCAGCGCCGTGTCCAGTACTTTCATTAATTCTTCATAATGGGAGATGTGGCGCTGCATTTCCTCACCAAGCTCGGAATAGAGCTGGCTCTTCAGCTTATAGAGCGGTACGTTCACCAGCTTGCTGTTCAGCAGATTAACCACTTTCTCCATTTCGGAGAGGGAAATCTCTGGAGGGATCTGAACCGTACGGTTCTCGACCTGTCCGGTGCTTGTAACGATGATCGCCACGGCGTTGTTGCCATCGAGCGGAAGCAGCTGAAAATGGCGCAATGATGTATGAAAAACCTCCGGTCCCAGCAGGATGGAAGTATAATTCGTCATATTGGAAAGGATCATTGCCGCATGTTGGATTACCTGCTCCGTCGCATTCAGCTTCTCTGCGAAAAAAGCGCGGATCGTGCCCATTTCTGCCGACTCGGCGGAATTCCACGGCACCAAATGATCCACATAATAGCGGTAGCCTTTATGGGAAGGAATTCTCCCTGCCGATGTATGGGGCTGCTCGAGATATCCTAAATCCTCCAGGTCGGCCATTTCGTTGCGGATAGTAGCAGGACTATAACCTACATCCCCCCGTTTGGAAATGCTGCGCGAGCCCACTGGCTCAGCGGAAGATATATAATCATCAACGATAGCGTTAAGTATCATTCTCTGGCGTTCGGTTAACATGTAATTCCCTCCTATCGGCTGTGGCTCCGATTCGTTAGCACTCTGGTCAGATGAGTGCTAACCACTAATACAAAAATACCAAACTGACCTTGACATTGTCAAGTCAGTTCAGCATCTTGGGTGCAGTCATTATTCGACTCATTCCTGAATTCCCCGGAAAGTCTGCCGGTCACTTGCCACACCTTGCAGTGCAATCCAGGAATGAGTACTTAATATCAGCTTCTATATTTATGTTGCAGGCTACTTGCGGCCCGGTCAATTCAGCATCTTAAGCACAGCGATTTCGTCGCATGCATTCTGCTTCTTGCAGTTGACACAATCGGTCCATACCTTCTCTGGGAAGATTTCTTTCTCTACGACAGTGAAGCCGTTTCTGAGGAAAAAATCAACTGCATAGGTCAAGGCCATAATCTTCGGAATCCCCTGACGCCTTGCTTCTTCCGTCAGCTTCTCCAGAATCATTGAGCCTACTCCCTTGCCCTTACCCTCATCACGCAGACCGAGGGAACGAACCTCGACAAGATCATTGCCCAGTCTGAAAAGCGATCCGCAGCCGACAAATGTGCCGCCGATTTCAGCGATCACAAACTGATCAATCTGGCGGGCCAGCGCTTGCCTGGAACGGGGCAGCATGATACCGCTCTGAGCGTATTCTTCAATCATTAGAAACAGCGGCTCAACATCCTCCACTGTAGCATTTCTGCATATCACCTTCTGATCTCCTGCAGGAACCGAATGGCGGATCATTTCCGTTTTGACAAGCACTTTGACTCACCCCTCGTTGTTAATATGAATAAATATACAACAGAGTGAATTACAATTCAAGGGGTATTTTAAAATTAAACCTCTGTCAAAGCACCGACAAATTCACCAAATACATCATTCCCGAACAGGATTCCCTGCTTGCTCAGACGGTAGACATCCCCGTCCTGCTCAAGCAGCCCGGCATGCAGCATTTTATGCAGCGAGTCCGCAAAAACAGTCTCCAGCGATTTGCCGAACTGAGCCTTGAACGCCCGGTCCGACACGCCTTCACGCATGCGCAGACCGACCATCATGAAGTCCTCCATCGCCTCCTGTTCGGAGATCGGGAAGGAATCCAGCCGCGGCAGCCCGCTGCGCGAAGCCTCGATATACGGATTAACACCCTTAATATTCATATGCCGCTGCCGTTTCACATATCCATGCGCCCCCGCGCCCAGGCCGTAATAATCTTCATTGCGCCAGTACGTAATATTGTGGCGGCTTTCCATTCCCGGCTTGGCGAAGTTGCTGATCTCATATTGCGTGTAGCCCGCGGCCTCCATCGTTGACATCAGCAGCAGGTACATCTCCAGCTCATCCTCTTCACTTGGCAGCGGAAGCTTGTTCTTGTTAAACAGCGTGTGGAACAGCGTGTTCTCCTCCACCTTCAAGCTGTAGATGGAATAATGGGGCAGGTCCAGCTCCAGCGCCTTGCGGATGCTTTCTCTAAGCATATCCACCGTCTGGTTCGGCAATCCGAACATCAGGTCAACAGAGAGATTATCCAGTCCGACCGCGCGTGCATTTTCCAGGCTGCGGTACACGTCATCCACATTATGAATCCGTCCAATGCCGCTAAGCAGCTCATTCTGGAAAGCCTGGACACCAAAGCTAACCCGGTTGACTCCGCCTTCTTTCATTACCATTAGCTTATCCTTGTCCGTAGTACCGGGATTTGCCTCCATCGTGAACTCGATATTCTCATCCCACTGCGGGAAATGCTTGCGTACTGACTTCAGAAAGTAGGCCATTTCGTCCGGCTTCAGCACCGTCGGTGTTCCGCCGCCGACAAAGATCGTCTTGATGACACCCGGAGGGGTGTTCTTCACCGTCAGTTCCATCTCCCGGTCCAGGGCATGCAGATAGTCCATCACCGGCTGGTCCTTCAGAACATAGGAATTAAAATCACAATAAAAGCACTTGTTCGTGCAAAACGGGATATGAATATATACGGCCTCAGGGGGACGGCCATTGTTTTCTGTGTTCATAGCTGTCTCCTTACTATACTAAAGTCGTCAGCAAAGCTGACTTGATTGTGAAGAAATCTTGACGCCTTTATATTGGAAAGGCCTTGATTTACCATATATCTTTACTTCTCTTATCACAAAAGGGAAGCCTGACGGCTTCCCTTGCAGAGCGATCACTTGCCATTGACATCCTTTAAGACAGTTTTACTCGTCAATCTTCAGCACGGCCATGAACGCTTCCTGCGGCACCTCAACGCTGCCGACCTGCTTCATGCGTTTCTTGCCTTCCTTCTGCTTCTCCAGCAGCTTCCGCTTACGCGAGATGTCCCCGCCGTAGCATTTGGCAAGAACGTTCTTGCGCATCGCCTTAACGGTCTCACGGGCAACAACCTTCGTGCCGACAGAGGCCTGAATCGGCACCTCGAACATTTGCCGCGGGATGATGCCGCGCAGCTTCTCGCAAATGATCCGCCCGCGGTTGTACGCGCGGTCGCGGTGGACGATGAACGACAGGGCATCGACCTGCTCTCCGTTCAGGACAATGTCCATCTTCACCAGGTTGGACTGGCGGTAGCCGGAAATTTCATAATCGAAGGAAGCATAGCCCTTCGTGCCTGACTTAAGCTGGTCGAAGAAATCATATACGATTTCGGACAGCGGAATCTGATAAGTGATCGTCACCCGATTGGAATCGAGATACTCCATGTTGACGAATTCACCACGTTTGTTCTGGCACAATTCCATTACGGTACCCACGTAATCGTTCGGGACGATAATCGCGGCCTTAACGTACGGCTCTTCCACGTAATCAATAGTACCGATCTCCGGATAATGCGACGGATTATCGATTTGAAGCATTTCGCCGTTGGTCAGCATAATCCGGTAAATAACGCTCGGGGCTGTCGTAATCAGCGGCAGATTGAATTCACGCTCAATCCGCTCCTGAATAATCTCCATATGCAGCAGTCCGAGGAAGCCGCAGCGGAAGCCGAAACCGAGCGCGCTTGAGCTTTCCGGCTCAAAGCTGAGCGACGCATCATTAAGCTGGAGCTTCTCCAGCGCTTCGCGCAGGTCGTTGTAGTCCGATGTTTCGATCGGATATAGACCGCAATATACCATCGGATTGATCTTACGGTAACCAGGCAGCGGTTCCGGGGTTGGATTCTTGGCATCCGTCACCGTATCCCCGACACGGGTGTCGCCTACATGTTTGATTCCGGCTACGATAAAGCCGACATCGCCGATGTTAAGCTCATCGACAATGGTCATGCGCGGCATAAACGCCCCGACTTCGATAACCTCGAATACCTTCTCCGTTGCCATCATCTTGATCTTGGAACCGGTACGGATCTTTCCGTCCATAACACGTACATAGACGATAACGCCTTTGTACGGATCATAGTGAGAGTCAAAGATCAATGCCTTCAGCGGTTCTTCAGAGTTGCCGGTCGGTGCAGGAACCTGTTTGACGACCTGCTCCAGAATTTCCTTGATACCGATACCGGCTTTGGCAGAAGCAAGCACCGCTTCACTGGCATCCAGTCCGATCACATCCTCAATCTCCTGCTTAACCCGTTCCGGGTCGGCGCTTGGCAGATCGATTTTGTTGATAACCGGCAGAATCTCCAGGTTGTTGTCCAATGCCAGATACACGTTAGCCAGCGTTTGCGCTTCAATTCCTTGCGCCGCATCCACGACCAGCAATGCGCCTTCACAGGCGGCAAGGCTGCGGGAAACCTCATAGGTGAAATCGACGTGTCCCGGTGTGTCAATCAGGTTGAGCAAGTAATCCTGGCCGTCGTCAGCACGGTAGGTGAGACGCACAGCCTGCAGTTTAATTGTAATCCCGCGTTCGCGCTCCAGATCCATCTGGTCAAGCACCTGCTCTTGCATTTCGCGCGAGCTAAGTGCACCTGTATACTCAAGAATACGGTCAGCCAGTGTCGATTTACCATGGTCTATATGTGCAATAATCGAGAAATTGCGGATTTGTTGTTGTCTTTTCTGAACGTCAGTCATTCCTTACCCCCACAGACAGCCTAATGTTAATCCACTTATTATAACAGTACGCGCTTCCCCCATCAATCCCGTCCCCCGCAGGAAAATAAAGAAAAGACATCCGGTTGATGTCTTTTCATATAAGGCCTATGTTATAAAGGCTCTTCCTGGCCTTTTACAGCTGCAACGAATAAACATGATGCATTCTTCGTGCGGGGTGCCTGTCACTCTTCGACAGAGTCGAACAAGGAGACTACCCAGCGGATGCTTTTTTGCGAAGCCTGCTGCAGCAGGCCTGCCGTCTTATCCGCCAGCACATCCACTCCCCTGTTTTGCTCCTCCGGAATCAGAATCTGCTCCGGGGTCAGCGTGCTGTAATCCTTCACTTCCTGCTGCGGGAGCTGCTCGGTGCCATTAGGCACCGCAGTTTGCGTCTGGACCCCCGGAAGCACCGTGTAAGCACCTGTTGCCGGATCTATAGCCACAGGCACATAAACGTAGGCCTGCCCACCCTTAACGGCTCCCGCCCCTGTTCCCGTCACGGCGGAAGCTCCTGCTGCTTGTCCGGTCTGGGGGGTCCCGGATATTCCGTTCCAGCCCGGCAGCACCGCGGAGTTCTTAGCGACGCTGCTGCCAACTCCGCCAAACTGCATGCCAATCAATATGCCGATTCCCGCCCAAATTCCGACCATCGTCAGTTTTTTCCCGAACCGCGACATAGCTGTCACTCCCTTTTAATACTTGCTGATACTTGTTAATGCTTGCTGTAAAGCCCGCCCGATTTAATAGCGCTGTATGAATTAAGAAACGCCGCCTGTGCTTTTTGATCCCTGGACGCCCTCAGCTCCGCTTTCCTGCGTCTGCGTATCGGCGCTTTTGTCCGGGGCGGCAGCTTTTTCGGCGTCATGGCTGCTCCAGTACACATCGGCGATGGCATCGGCTAGAACGTCTGCTGTACGCTTCAGCTCCTCGGCAGTATTGTCAATTCCGCCAACCTCAATCAACACGCTGTTTGGTGAGAGACTCTGGTTATACTCCCCGTTGTTTCCGTTTCCGGACGACTTGCCCCAGATGCCCCGTGAGAGACCCGGATAGCTTTTCTCCAGCAGCTGATGAATCTCGTTGGCGAAAGCCTCATTTTTCTTCCAGTTCTTATTCGCATGGCCAAGAATGAAATAGACCTGGGCGTAGCTTTTGCCTCCGATCTCTGCAGTCGTTTTGCCATGGCGCTGTGAATCACGGTGTATATCGATCAGCTCAGTCATTTCCTGATTCCCGGCAAGCGCTGACTTAATAGTCATCCGTGAATATTTATAGGAAAAATTCCAGCTGTAATCCGGTACCTTCGTCGCGTAATCCTCCTGTGCATGCACCGTTCCAATTCCCCGCTTTTCCAGCCGCTTTGTTATATATGATCCTACCAGCATTACATTTTTGGAAGGCACGCCGGAGCTTGGATTGTCGCTTTGCACCCCCAGCAGAGGATTGTAAGCCTCGCGGGGATGGGAGTGGTAGACCAGAATGCGTTTAATTGATGTATCCTGCACATTCCCCCCGTTATCACCCGGGCTGCTGTTGCCCCCGTCTCCTCCGGTCTCGGGAGAGTCAGGCGTCACCGTAGCCTCAGGTTGCGGAGAAGCCTCTGTACCCGGGTTGTCTGTGTCTTCCGCCGGAGATGGTCCATGTTCATCCACCACACCCTCTGCGCCAGTCCCTGTTCTGCCGTCCGAGGCCAGCTCATCACTGCCCGGATGATAATCAGCCGGTGCTCCCGTAGCACCGCCTGAGCCTTTACGGAGCAGGAATGGATCATCCGCTGCCAGCCCCGGCACCTCACGCGAGAGCAGACTCTTCGGATCACCGGGATCGACGCTTGTCAGCAGACGGAACACGAAGGAGGTGACCTTTGGGCCCGAAAATGCCGAAGGCTCGTCCCCTTTAGGCAAATGCGGAACCTCCATGCCCAGAAGCTCCATAAAGAATCCGCTGGAAAGCGAAGCAGCCAATCCTTTCATAGAAGGAATGGGTGAAGAGTTCAGCTTCTGTCCGGCTAATCCACCGGCTCCAAGCAGCATGAAAAACACAAGTGAACCTCCGGCCAGCAGCAGCATTGTTCTCCCCAGCGACAGAACATCCAGCAGCTTTCCCCGCAGCCGGCCGATATTCCACAGCTGAAACCATTTTCTATTCATTATTGTTATGTCCTCCTCCAGCCCTCTGTAATCTCTTATATTTCAAATCTATGAGCCAGGGAGGAATACTAGAACCGAAAAAGAGATAAGTAGAAACAGCAGCGGTGGAATCTGCCAGCCGGTAACAGAAAAAAACCCGCACAGGCTTTGCCGTTCGGCAGCCGGTACGGGCTCTATATTCAGGTGAAAATTAATGCGTGTAGGCTCCGACATTGCCTGGATCCACGGCTTCATGCAATGCAGCATTCAGTCCGCTGGCAACGATATTGGCAATTTCCTCAATAAACTCATCGATTTCCTTAGGGGTAACAATCAGATCATGTCCCAGCGGCTCAAGCACTTCCTTGACCAGCGCAAGCCGCTCCTGCTCGGAGATATCATCCAGCATACCCATGATTTCTTTCGTATGGGCTGCCCCGTCTCCAACCTGTGCAAAGTGATTCTTCATCATCTCCAGCACATTATTGACGATGGTGGACGCATAACAAACGGTAGGAACGCCGATAGCAATGCAGGGAATCCCCAGAATCTCCTGAGTCAGTCCACGCCGTTTATTACCGATTCCCGAACCCGGATGAATCCCGATATCGGCAATTTGAATCGTCGTATTGATCCGCTCAAGTGAACGGGAGGCCAGGGCATCAATCGCAATAATGACATCCGGCTTCGTGCGGTCCACGATCCCTTGCACAACCTCGCTCGATTCAATGCCGGTCAGTCCGAGCACACCCGGGGCAATCGCACTCACATTACGGTAGCCGGGAGAGACCTGATCCGGAACCAATTCATAGAACTGTCTCGTAACCAGTGCGTTCTCCACCACCAGCGGGCCGAGCGAGTCCGGAGTTACATTCCAGTTGCCCAGTCCCACTATCAGCACGGAGGATTCTTTGTTGATTCCGATCCGGTTCAGGAACTGTTCAAATTCGCGGGCAAACACGGTGGATACCTTCTGCTGCAGACCGGTATCTCCGCCGCGAAGTGCCGGAACTTCCAGCGTCACATAATTTCCGATCGCACGCCCGATAGCCTGTGATCCTGCATTATTGGCTACTCCAAGCCGGGTTACCTTGATTCCGCCCTCTTCTTCCACCTCTTCATTCACACCGGGAATCGGCGTTTTTTGCGGTCCCTGGGCCATTTCCTTCGCCTCTACCGCCAAATCCGTACGTACCGAATACAGCTGAAGATCCAGTTCCATTGATAGTTCAGCCTCCTTATAATTTAATGAGCATTAGCTTTTGCTTTTTGTCGATAGTGTGCGAGAGATAGCTGTGGTTTATTCAGGGCAGCAAGGTTTAATTCAAATTCAAAATAGGTATAACATTTCGCATTAAGGTACTGAGAGGATCAGCTACATTGGAATGCGATTTTCAAAAGCTTTTAGTGTTGCTTTTTGCTAACGGTCATGCTAAACTATTTTAAGTTGTGAATCATATGATGATTTCGAATGTCTTCCAGGAGGTGAATGCAATGCCAAATATCAAATCCGCGGTTAAACGCGTCAAGACGACCGAAAAACGCCGTGCACTGAACGCTTCCCAGAAGTCCGCGCTTCGTACAGCTGTGAAAACTGCTGATGTAGCACTGACAGGAACGGAAGTTGAAACTGCTCAAGCTGCTTTCCAAGCTGCTTCCAAAAAGCTGGACAAGGCCGTAAGTAAAGGTCTGGTTCATAAAAATGCGGCTGCCCGCAAAAAATCCCGCTTGGCGAAGAAATTGAACGCTCTTAAGGCAGAAGCCTAAGCCAAGGGCGACATTCATAATGAGCATTCTAAGAACCTGACCGCTATGCTGCATACGGTTAGGTTTTTTTGTGCCCATTTACCTCTTTATAATAGTAGGAACTGCAAAAGCCTGCCCGGTGATATTACGCAACACGGGGCAGGCTTTTTTGCAGTATGTTCTATGAATGGTCTTGTTCCGGTTCAAGCGCCCAGCTGCAGCATAAACATCTCCAGCCCAAGCACCTTGTCTATAGCTCCTGTCTTCATCTTGTAATCCAAATCGGCCAGGGTGCTCAGAATACTCCGCAGGCGCTGGCTTTCAAATTTACGGGCCTGCTCACCAGCCAGCTTGACGGCATAGGGATGCAGTCCAATTTGCGAAGCAATCTGCCCCTGTGAGTAGCTCAGCGCGGACAAATCCTTAACCTGCAGAATGATCCGGAACTGCCGGGCGATCAGCGCGGCAATCTTGATCGGTTCCTCGCGCTGCTTCAGCAGCTCGTAAAGTGTATTAAGCGCCTTGTCGAGGCGTAAGTTCGCTATATCCTCCACCAGGGTGAACACATTCTGCTCAGTGCCGCGGTGTACCAGACTCTCCACTGCTGCGGCATCCACGGTTCCGCCCTGACCTGCGAACAAGCACAGCTTGTCCATCTCTGCAGACAAACCCTGGAGCCCTGTCCCGGCACTGGCCACCAGCGCCTCGGCTGTTCCAGACGCCGCGCTGCAGCCACGCTCACGGAAGCCCTTCTCCACCCAGCGCAGCAGCTCTTCCGCACCCAGCGGATTGAAGGCCAGAACCGTGCCTGCGGCCTTGGCCGCTTTGACGATTTTTTTACGTTCATCCAGCTTGTCATTATTGACCATAAATACGATTACACTGAATTCCGCCGGCTGCTGCATATAATCGCTAAGCAATTCTACACGATGCTCAATCTTTGCGTTCTCTTTCCCCGCCGTGAACAGGGAAGCATCTCTCACCAGCAGCAGCTTCCGCTCCACCATAAACGGCACAGTCTCCGCTTCTTCTATAACCGCCTGCACGGGCGTCTCCGAGAGATCGAAGGGAATCACTGCAAAGTCACGGTCCTCTTTGGCAATCAGATGCTCCTCCAGAAAGGCCGCAAATTCATTCATCCGGAACTTCTCACTGCCATACAAAACATACAGCGGTGAAATATTCCCCTGCTTGATGTCCTTGGCCGCCGTTTTGGCATCCATCCCGCCACTTCCTTTTCCATTGCATTCCTCAAAGCTTTGTATGAATCCAATCCATTTTTATATTTTAACAAAAAAGCAGCTATAAACATAGGCGTCTTTCCCTCTATCCGTCCAAGCTTCCTGCAGCATGACATGCAAAAACGGAGCAACTTCGGCAGCGTTGACCAAAGTTGCTCCGTTTCAGCGGCGCATCTATATAAACGACGGAAGGAAAAGCTCTAGAAACTTCCCTTCCGACGGTCATACCGATGAAACTCGCAATCCTGAAATTCCTGTCCTCTTACCATAGCATATTCCACTAGCTCTCAAAAAGTTCCACTCTGCAATTATTTATTGGACGTTGCCGCGTCCGGGGTAACAGCAGGTGAAGCTACCGGCGTAGGCTCCGGTGATGCTGCCGGTGAGGCAGAGACACCGGCTTCAGGAACTGTATATACATTGGCTACTTCAGCGCCGTTCTGCTCGGTCACATAGGAGAACTGCAGTCCGTCCGCCGACCAGTTACCGGAAACCCACGCTCCTTCCAGTGGAAGTGAGGTCAGGACCGTCCTTTCCTGCTCTGGTCCGTTTGAAGGAAGCTTATAAATTACCAGCTGCTGTTCGGCCAGTTCAGCTGTGTAGAGACCATCGGGTGAGGTCCACGAAGCTTGGGCTTTGAGAGCAGAAAAGCCCATATTTCTATCTTCCCCCGCCCCGGGCTCATGGGAGGCATCCAGAAACTCCCGGCTGTCGGCTGCTGCCGGATCCCCGCCTTCGTCCAATTCCATGTTATTGCTGCTTTTGGAGTCCATATCCGCAGCCCCGGGTGCCGGAGTTGCTGTTCCGGTAGTGACCTTCCTGCTTGAAGTCCGCTTATCTGATCCAGACTTTTTGGTCATGGCAGGAGCTTTATCCGTTGCTTCTGCGGTTGGAGCAGCAGCAGTCTCTGCCGGTGCGGCACTACCGCCGGTATTCTGGCCCCCGCCAGCGGAAGTAGGATCCACTTTCTCGGAGTTCTCCAACTCTTGCTTGCTCTCGCCCGGTGCAGCATCCTCCTCAGCGGAATCCGTAGCTGCCGAGGACATTATGCTCAGGGCATCATTGCCGGCGTTGTTCTCAGCTGTCTGTTGTAGCGATTGCTCCACATCCGCCGTCGGCATGCTGCCCGGCATATTAAACATAGCAATAAGCAGGATAACCGCTGCCGCAGCAGCTCCTATGCCTGTCCGCGCTGCCAGGGAAGCTCCCTTGGAAGCTTTGCCATGGGTGCTCTTGCGGGAAAAAGGCACGACCTTTGGATCTTCTTCAGGGCTTACCGCATCTGCGCTTTTCCCCTGGATGTTTAGGTCCAGTTGATCAAGCTGAGGCAGGATTGAGTCAACCAGACTGAATGGGGGTTTCACGTCCGGCAGCTGCTCCAGTTGCTGGGAGAGCATCTTCAGCCGGTCAAAGACTTCCGCGCAGGAAGAACAATCATCAATATGACGGAACATTTCAATCATCTCGTCCTGACTGAGATCATGATCCAAATAGCGGTGCATCCATTCCATCACCTCCGCGCATTTCATCCTGATACACCACCTTTCTGGTACTCCTGAAGTCTATTCTGCAGCTGCTGCCTTGCCCGGAACAGGTAAGATTTCACTGTATTCAAAGGCAAATCCAAACAGTCTGCTATCTCGTTGTAAGAAAAATCCTGCAAATATCGCAGTACAATTACGGTGCGGTGATGCTCAGGGAGTTGGTCAATCGCTTCACGGATATCCTCCTGCAAATAGGCGGACATCACTTCGCGCTCCACATTATGTTTATTGTCCTGAAACACCATTTCGTGTTCATCAATTGAAACTGTAGGTTTTGTTCTCCTGAATTTGTCGATGCAAATGTTGGTAACGATCCGCTGAACCCATGTTTTGAACTGTGCCTTCTCTTCATATGAACCAATTTTGGTATACACTCTGATGAGTGCCTCCTGTGATGCATCCAGAGCGTCCTGTTCATTATGCAGAATATAGAAGGCTGTTTTATATACATGTCCCTCAATTTCTCGCAATAGGGTGATTAGAGCGTCGCGATCGCCCGCTTGAGCGGCTCTGATGAGTCCCTGCTCCACCACGAAGGTTCCCCCTCTCTATGCAATCTTACTGACGCGCAAGACTGCGGATTTGTTGCAAGCCTGTAATCATTATTTTTAGGATACCAAACTTTGTTTATTACGTCTTTCCGGCCGCAAGGGTTTCAGCCCTTAGCTTCCACCGGAACGGTCTATAATCCTTACTAAGCATACAGGGGAAGCACTGAATCTTCAAATACTCTTTTATAGAAGTTCGTTACAAAATTGAAACAAAATAGCCCCACGGAGTGGGGCTGACGGCTAAATCTATGTATTTGGCAATCATTACATCCTATTTATACAAGACAGTTTGGCACAGCATTAAAATGGAATAGTTGTCTTTCTGCTCATCATCCACAATATAGATTTCACCGCCCACAAAAAGCTGCGGGTTGTTGTAGTTTCGCTCCAGCCTGTAAATCCGGCCCACCGTCACCTTGCAGCCATGCTTGCTACATTTAATACAGACATACTGCGCGTCATCCTCAGTAGCTGGGCTTAGCAGCTTATTGTTATAGGCAGACATCCAACTCACTCCCGGCAAACTAAATTATAACGCCGCTCTCTACTCTACAGTTTATTGTTTTTGTCCCTGTTCTATACAATGAAGCTTTGAAAAGAACGACAAAAGCCGTCCGGCCGGCAAGTACCCGGTCGAACGGCTTCTGTTTTGTACCATTTGGGATTTCAAGGTTTATACGCCCTTGATCTCCTTGAACTTGGCTACATACTGGGCAGCCAGCTCGGTGATTTGATCATAGCGGCCATGCTTGGCGGGGGCGGTAAGGTTGCCGCCAATGCCTACAGCGATGCAGCCGTTTGCAATCCATTTCTCCATATTGTTCAGATCCACGCCGCCTGTCGGCATGATGTTGACATGCGGCATCGGACCTTTGACCGCTTTGATATAATCCGGTCCAAATGCACTGCCCGGGAACAGCTTCAGAACATCCACACCCAGCTTGAGCGCTTCCTTCATTTCATTCAGCGTCAAGCAACCCGGCATGTAGGGAATCCCATATAGATTACACATCTTCGCCGTCTCTTCTTCAAAGGAAGGGCTGACCACAAATTCCGAGCCTGCCAGAATAGCAATTCTTGCGGTAAGCGGGTCGAGCACCGTGCCTGCACCAATCACAGCACGGCCTCCAAAATCGGCTACCAGCCGTTTAATTGCCACATCGGCATCCGGTGTAGTAAAGGTTACCTCAATGTTGTTCAGTCCGCCTTCAATACAGGCGGCAGACATCCGGTAAGCATCATCGGCATTGTCCGCACGGATAACGGCAACTACGCCAACGGATGTGATGTTTTGCAATACTTTTATTTTCTTCATCGGTTAACTCCCTTTCTTCATTCGAATATAGGATGTAAGAAATACTTCTTTAGATAAATTAATTTATCTAATTTACTAACATCAGCTCAAAACCTTATATGAAAATAGTAATAACAATGCTGTCTACAGTCAATATATATTTATGTGAATAACGAATTAATTCTTTGACTCAGTCACAAAATGCTTATAAATAAAGGATTTATGTAATATACAATATTAAATTCTATACACAGGCTACGATGAAAGCGTAATAACTTATTGTACAAAACCGATTTATATGATAATTTCAAATTACAAATCATTTATACAGGGCTTAGATCATTACCCTGAGGAGGAATTATCCATGAGCAAACCATTAAACGCAGTCACATTCGGGGAACCGATGGCGATGTTTTATGCTAATGAGGCCGGACCGCTGCATGAGGCCACTTCATTCTCCAAGGCGCTCGCCGGGGCAGAGAGCAATGTGGCGACCGGGTTGTCGCGCCTGGAACACAAGACCGGCTATGTCACCAAGCTTGGTGAAGACAACTTCGGCCAGTTCATTGCCTTGGCGCTGGAGAAAGAGGGGATTGATACAAAGAGTATTACGTACACCAAGGAATTCCCGACCGGTATGCTAATCAAATCCAAGGTACTGACCGGTGATCCGAAAGTGGAGTATTTCCGCAAAAATTCCGCAGCCTCCAAGCTGAGTCTGGCCGACTTCAATGAAGAATATTTCGCCTCCGCCGGTCACCTGCATGTCACCAGCATCTCATCTGCACTTTCAAAGACCTGTCATGAGTTCTCCCTGCATGCCATGGAATTTATGAAAAAGAGCGGAAAAACCGTCTCTCTTGACCCCAATCTGCGCCCCACACTATGGCCGGACAAGGAGACTATGGTTAGAACGATCAACGACTTGGCGACACGTTGTGACTGGTTCCTGCCAGGGCTTGGGGAAGGCAAGATTCTGACCGGACTGGACACACCGGAGGATATTGCCGGCTACTACCTGGATCGGGGCGTATCTCTGGTCGTGATCAAGCTGGGACCTGAAGGTGCATATTACAAAACCTCCGGTGGAGAAGAAGGTTATGTCGATGGCTTTAAGGTAGAAAAGGTTATTGATACCGTAGGTGCAGGTGACGGCTTCGCCGTCGGCGTAATCAGCGCGCTGCTGGAGCAGCTGCCGGTAGGGGAAGCAGTGAAGCGAGGCAATGCCATCGGCGCTTTGGCTGTAATGTCGCCAGGTGATATGGACGGACTGCCTACACGGCACGGGCTGGAAAAGTTTATGAACGCCAGCGTGTAATTAGGCAAATACCCACTGACTGTAAAAATAACTGAATGAAAAGCCCTACACAGTTTTAAAGGGATTGTGTAGGGCTTTTCATTGTGAGGCTGCACAGATCAGATTGTGATTAACAATGCTTTATAAACCGTTTTATTTAGCCGGTGCCTGTACGGACTGCCCCTGCTGGAGTGCGGGAGGAAACCGGTAGGTGATCGGAACGGAAGCATCCTCGTTCTCAATTAAAGACAGCATGATTTTGGCTGCCTGCATCCCCATCTCATAGGCCGGCTGCCGGATGGTCGTGATATCCGGGTTATAAATCCGTGCAAACTCGGCATCGTCAATGCCGATGACGGACAACCGGCCGGGAATGGCAATGGAGTGGCGGTTGGCGTACTTGAGAATTTCCCCAAGCACAAGATCATTGGCTGCAAGCAGCGCTGTCGGCGGCTGCGGCAGAGCGAGCAGCGCATCCAGGGCCGAAGCGATTTCTTCCCTTGGGACGCTGCGCATATACTGTTCGTTCAGCGCCAGCCCTGCATCCTCCATCGCTTTCCTGAAGCCGCTCATCCGTTCCCTGCGCGGCGTAATGGCATGCTCACCGAGCGGCAGCGAGAGCAGGGCTATCGCCTCATGGCCATGCCGCACCAGCTCCTTGACTGCAGTCTTCACCGCCATTTCGTTATCCAGCAGCAGGCTTTGCGTAGTGACCCCTTCCACCAGCCGGTCCATAAATACGAGCGGGTAATGGGCTTCAATAAGCCGGGTATAGACGGAAGGATTGTCTCCTGTCGGGAAGATGATGAGGCCGTCCACCTGGCGGGCCACCAGCGTCTCCACGTAAGTATTTTCCTTATCGGCATTCTCGTCGGCATTACAGATAATGACTTGTATCCCGTGGCGCTGCAGCTCATTCTCAATTGCCCTGATGCATTGTATCGACAGCGAATAATCTATATTGGCCACAATGACACCGACCATAAACGTGCGATTCTGCTTCAGGCTGCGGGCCAGCCCGTTCGGCTGATAATTCAGCTCTTCAATGACGGCAGCAATCCGGTTTTTGGTCGCCTCGCTCATATATTTAAACCGTTTATTCAAAAATTGCGAGACCGTGCTTTTCGACACTCCCGCCTTTTGGGCAACATCCTCAATTGTCAGCTTCTTCATCTTTTCCGCTCCACTCTTCCTCATAGAAAAAATACTTGTTATTCACGAACAGTCAGAGAGCAGCAGCAAAAAAGCTGTACTTTCTGATATTATCAAAAAGTATAGCTTTTTTTTAGTAAATTATCTAGTAATCGATCAGAGCAGAAAGATGAAGAAGATAAATATTCATTTCCAGGGGTCCATATTCAACCCATATTCTTGTTCCCACCAATCAAATAACCAATGCTCTCCAATCGGCAAGGTGATTTCTGTTGACCGTTTCTCGCCCTGCACTTCATAATGCGCGGTCAATATTAATCTCTTCTTTAACGTATTGATGTTGCTATCCGTAAAAGATGTGTTTATTTTGGCATCTGTAACTTGTTCATCCACGCTGATGGTGCCTTCCAGAATCTGCACCTTGCCTGTCTCGATATCATAAAGCTTATTGTGGGCAACAAACCAATACCCCGAACAGCAGGATTGCGGGATTTATCTCAGCGTCGAGCGGCCGCGATATTTGCCTATATTTCGATAGGCTTTCAAGAAGACCTCCTGACTGATATCATCCGCCTGCTCGCGGCTGCCTGTCAGAAAAAAAGCATAGTGCCAGACATCGGAGCCATAACTCTCCATCATTTCCCGCAGCGTCATTGACGGTGTACACGCCATTGTATAGGACAATTTCTCGCTGTGCATCTTTGTTATCACCTCTCGCACAATAAGACTCTCCAGCGCACAAATGGTTCCATCATTTTCCTCTAAAATTAATAATTTGCCGCCGTTTGCCTTTATCCCTTTATAAGCCCCTCCTTAAAAGCAGGAAAATCATCGTTTCTCCTTCTCCGGTGTTGGCTGTTCCTCCTGCTCTACCCTAAGCTTACGGCGAACTGCAATCCCCTCCTGTTGCACCTTCAATTGAACTTCCCCATGCAAATCAGTCCGGTACACCGCAGTATTCGATTCCGCCAAACGTTGCAATACGTCGCCGTTCGGATGTCCGTACAGATTATTGACACCTGCTGAAACCACAGCAAAAGCCGGCCTCCAGAATTCCAGCCATTCAGCTCCGGTCGCAGTCTTGCTTCCGTGGTGGGCAACCTTTAGTACATCGATCTTCGCGCCGCTGTCTAGTCCAGTCTGTTCTACTGCCAGAATTACCGCCTGCTCCGACGCTTTATCCATATCTCCGGTAAACAAAAAATTACGTCCGTTCATCTCCAGACGAAACACCACCGATTCGTGGTTCTGGTCTTCCACTGCCGGAAGTACGGACTGCCCGTCAGTTTGCTGCGGCTCCGGCCACAGAAAAAACAGCTTCGTCTGATCATCCGGAGCCAGTGTCAGCCCCTGCTGCACAGCGTAAAGCCGGGCCTTCTTCGCAATAGCGGTCCTCATCAGCTTCCTGTAAGGCTCACGCTCAGCCAGCGTGCCATTGAACAGTACAGCCGACACGGGCATTCCCTCCAGCACTGCCTGCAGTCCCCCGGCATGATCCTGATCACCATGCGTCAAAATAACGGCGTCCAGGCGGTGGATGCCGCGCTGCTTCAGCAACGGGAGCAATGTCTTCGCTCCAACTTCAAAGGGATCACGGCGGATGCGCCATTCCTCCTTGTTCCCAAAGCTCAACGTACCTCCTCCGTCGACAAGAATATGCGCCCCGCCGGGGGTTGTTATCAGGATGCTGTCACCTTGCCCGACATCCAGATAACTGATGGCTCCCGCACCCTCAAGGCTCACTGCATGGTAGCCCCTGTAGAGCAGCAGCAACAGCCCGGCAGCACATATCAGAACCGCAGATCCGGCCAGTCCCATTCGGCCCCGGGACTGGAAGGATAACGCCAGGGCATCGCGTTCCCGGCTTCTTCCTTTGCCTTTGCCGTTGCCTTCCGGGGCCATTTCGGCCAGCGGCCTGGTTTCATCCTCCATATATTGCGGAACCTCCCGTGCATGTGCCCCTGCCCGCTGTTTCAAGGCGTACAGCAGCCCATACAGCAGGAGGTAATAGCCGCAAATCCACAGCAGTGTAGGTGAGCGCCAGATCAGCACCCCGCCGGAGAATCCGTTAACCCATTCCACCGCTCCAAAAGTGGCATTATTCAGCAGTTCGGCAGCATCTGCGACCACACCTGCACCAGCTTCCCAGAACCAGCCCAGCAGGAGAGCCAATGTTCCCAGCGGCAGTACCAAAAAAGTGATGAAGGGCACCAGCACCAGATTTGCAGCAAAGGACAGCAGCGAAAACTGGTTAAAGTAATAAATCGTCAGGGGAAAGGAAACCAGCTGGGCGATCAGGGTTACCGATATGGAACTTCCCAGCCAGCTCGGCAGACGCCTCATCAAAGGGTTGGCAAGCGGCACATAGACCATCAAACCTGCCGTCACCAGAAATGACAGCTGGAAGCTGACACTCAGCAGCAAATACGGGTTCCAGACCAGCATAATGAGTGCCGCAGCGGCTAGAATATTCAGTCCGTCCTTGAGCATCCCAAGCCGCGCGGCAAGGAGCGCGATCATGCCCATCAGTCCCGCCCGCACAATTGACGGTCCTGCCCCGGATAACAGCACATATACAGGAACCAGAAGTAGCGTGACAGTCAGCGCCGTTTCTCTTGTTACCCGGCAATGCCTGAGAATAAATAAAAGCACTGCAACATACACCGCCACATGCATGCCTGATATCGCCAGAATATGGGTCAATCCCAGCTGTGAGAACTGCCGGAAGGTCTCCGGGTCCAGGTCGTCCTGGATTCCGATCACCAGCCCTTTCATATATCCCGAATGCCGGTCCTGGAACAAGCGGTCCATTTCAGCTCCAAGCACAAGACGCGCCGCATCATTCCAGCGCAGCAGGGTTGAAGCTCCCCAAGACTCTGGAGGCGTAGCCTCCACGCTTCCGGCCCCGCTTCCTTTCAGGAGCCAGTGGATTCTTTGGGTATGAAGATAAGCACGGTAATCGAAGCCTCCAAAGTTACGTGCCTCCGCCGGCAGTACCAGTTCACCCGCCAGCATCACCTGGTCTCCTCTTGCCCAATTGGCGGCCACGGCAATTTCCGCTTCAGCTTGGAGTTTGATCTGAACAGCGACAAGCTCCCCCTTCACCTGTGCTGCAGTCTGCCCTGCTGCATTGCTCCGTATCTGTGACAGCTTCAGCGTAAAATCCACCCGGTCCCCGTCCCGTTCCACAGGAGACACAATCATGCCTTCGGCTTCCACATTACTCTCCTGCAGCTCTGCCGGTTGCGATGCAAGCGTTTCTGGCAGCTGACTGACATTGCGGCCTGCATTCCACTCCCAATACAGGGCGGCGACAGCAAGTGATATTCCGAATACAGCAAGCTGCTTCCAGCCCAATCTCCCACAGGCCGCATAGATCGCGAGCAGCAGCAGACAGCCTGCCCACAGAATCAGCAGCTTGTAGCCCGAGAACAGGCAGGCTGCAGCACTTCCTGTGATCCAGCAGACTGTAAACCCTAACAACGGCCTTCCCTTCATTTCTTTCCCTCCTTCTGAACTGACCAGACAACAAAAAGAACCCCAATATACGCGTACATCCGCGCATACAGAGGTTCTTCCCCTTTACTCATTTAATTTCGCATGGATTCTGTTACTCCGAGACGGTGATCATCGTTTCTGCCGGCGGCTCATAATTCTCCAATTGGCGGAAAATGATCCCTTTGGTGGTCAGCATATTCTCTACCTTCTCCATATCCTTGCGGTATGGGCGCAAATAGACAATCTCCACAATACCGCTGTTGGCCAGCATGTTGGCGCAGGTCCAGCAAGGCTCATCGGTGACGTAGACCGTACTTCCTTCCCGGTCGCTCCGGTCGGTGAACAGCAGCAGATTCTGCTCGGCATGAATCGTGCGGATGCAGCGCTGCTTCTTCACCATCGTTTCCACACCGTCTACGATCTCCCGCTCATATTGTTCGGAGACCATGCAGCCCGCCTCCGAGCAGTCAGGAACTCCCATGGGCGCTCCGTTATACGCGGTACCCAGCAGTTTCTTGCCCTGCACCAGCACAGCACCGACATGGCGGCGGTTGCAACGCGAACGTGTAGAAACCATGCAGGCAATATCCATAAAATATGTATCCCAGTTTTTGCGATAGGCCACACTCATCAGTAATCTCCGCTTTCTCTTCAATAGTTGTTCACTATTGTAGCATATTGCAGCTTGCTTTCACTAGGAGAACAGTCTCCTCATCTCCGGAAACGCATCTCCCGTTTCAAAAGACTACCAGAGGCTCAAGCTTTTCCAGCATCTTTGGTCCAATTCCCTTCACCTCACCTAGTTCGGACAAGCTGTGGAAAGCCCCCTTGCTGCTGCGGTAATCAATAATCGCCTGCGCCTTCTTCTCGCCGATTCCCGGCAAATCCATAAGCTCAGCGGCTCCGGCGGTGTTCACATTGATTTTCCCTTCCGTCTTCTCATTAGCTTGTGCCGTGGAAGCTGCGCCTTGTGCCGATGGGATACCCTCTCCGCCTGCCACTGCAGTAGTCCCAGCCGTTTGTGTGCCCGCCGTTGCCGCCGCGCTGCCCCCTCCTGTCCCGCTATTATCCAGAGATGCGGCTCCTCCAGCGGGGTCAGCAGCATTTGGAGCGCTGTCCGCCCCGGCTCCAGTAACTGTAGTATTACCAGCCTGTGTTGCTGCTCCGGCTTTTTGGGCTCCTCCGTTTACTTCAATCCCCTCTTTACTAACCTCACCCTGCAGCGCAGCTGACTTGCCGCTCTTTCCAGCGGGAAGCGGTTCCTCTGCATTCGCTCCGCCAACCGCCAGCGCCATAGAGGTATCCATCGTCTCCCACCCGGAGATGCCGCTGTCTTCTTCCCGATCCGCAGCCCAGACCAGCCCTCCTCCCAGCAATACTGCTACGATACCACTGACTATCATTCTCTTATTCAAGTACCTGTCCTCCTCTACAATTTGCCCTGATTATTTATGCAATCCTTATGCAAAACCAAATATGACGCAACTTCTGGAGTTTTATTCAAAAATGCGGGCGAAACCTGTCATGTGTCCAAGTGTACGCTGCATACATTTAACGAAGAGTATTCCTGCAAGCCCAGCAACTCAGGGAAAGGAGGTAACCACAGAATGAAAGTGGGATTTATCGGAACAGGCAGCATGGGCAGTCTGCTCATTGACGCCTTTCTTTCTTCAGGAGCACTTGATGCATGTGACGTGCTGGCCAGCAACCGCAGTTCAACCCGGCTGATTCAGCTTCAGAAGGACCACCCTGGCATCACCATATGCGGCAGCAACAGGGACACCGCGACTGGCAGCGACATTGTATTTTTATGTGTCAAACCTTTGGAATTCAAAACGCTGACGGATGAAATCGCACCCTGTCTGAATAGCGAGCAGATTGTCGTATCCATTACCAGTCCGGTCCAGCTGTATCATCTGGAATCGGTTCTACCGTCCAAAATAGCCAAGGTCATCCCCAGCATCACCCACAGTGTCAAAAGCGGAACTTCACTATGCATTTTCGGCAGCAGAATTAATAAAAAAGACAGGCTGTTGCTCCTGAGGCTGCTGTCTTTCATAAGTGTTCCGGCGGAAATCCTGGAGAGCCATACCCGAATTGCTTCGGATTTCTCCAGCTGCGGTCCTGCATTTATCAGCTATTTCATTGAACGCTGGATCGCCGCAGCGGTGGAAGCCACAGGCATTGAAGAAGCCTTGGTCAGCCGTCTGGCCGGAGAAATGCTGCTCGGGACAGGCAAGCTGCTGACAGAAGCAGACTTCACCCCGCAGGAGCTGCAGGAACGTGTCGCTGTCCGCGGAGGCATTACAGCGGAAGCCTTGAATCATCTGCGCAGCAGTCTGGAAGGTGTATTCGAGCGGCTGATTACCACAACGCATGATAAATATGATGAGGATGTCGACAGGCTTAATTCACTCTTCGGCCGGGACGGTATTGTGCAAGGCCCTTTGGATCGCTAGAAGCCTGAACGGCTTGAGAAAAAGCGGGCCTGCGAGCTGCATTGGAACATCCATGAATTTTGAATCCTTAACAAAAAACCCGCAGCACGGAATGCTCCGTAGCTGCGGGTAAAAATGCGTTCTTCGCTTAACCCACTACAATATTTACAAGCTTT
Organism: Paenibacillus paludis; assembly: GCF_042610515.1. Classification (NCBI taxonomy): domain Bacteria; kingdom Bacillati; phylum Bacillota; class Bacilli; order Caryophanales; family Paenibacillaceae; genus Paenibacillus; species Paenibacillus paludis. The sequence continues at coordinate 115,807 of NZ_JBGJZP010000006.1, read as the reverse complement.
CCGGGAACCGCAATGATCTTGCGTACGGTTTTGCCCTCTACAGCCGCCTTCACACTAGGAAGAGCCAGTGCATGGTTCTGCATGTCTTCCTGCCCCATATCCTGCGGGATCTGTGCACGCCCCACAATCTTGCCGTTAACCTGTACAACGATCTCCACTTCTGCATCCACCGTCAAAGCTTCATCATAAGCTGGCCATGATACATAGCTGATGCTGCCTTCGTGGCCCAGCAGCTGCCAGAGCTCCTCGGAAATATGCGGTGCCAGCGGCGACAGCATTTGTACGAAATGCTCTGCCGATTCACGGGACAAGCTATCCTGCTTATAGGCATCGTTGATGAAGATCATCAGCTGGCTGATCGCCGTATTGAAGCGCAGATTCTCAAAGTCCTCTGTAACCTTCTTCAGTGTCTTGTGCCAGGTGCGTTTGAACTCGTCTGTACCGCCATCCTCGGAAATCTTGGCACTGAGGCTGCCGTCCTCATTCACGAACAGGCGCCATACGCGGGAGAGGAAGCGGTGAATGCCTTCCACACCTTTTTCATTCCAAGGCTTGGTTGCTTCCAGCGGCCCCATGAACATTTCATAGACACGGAGTGTATCTGCGCCAAAAGCTTCCACAATTTCATCCGGGTTGATGACATTGCCGCGTGATTTGCTCATTTTTTCGTTGTTGTTGCCCAGGATCATGCCCTGGTTCACCAGCTTGTGGAACGGTTCCTTGGTATCCACTACACCGATATCATACAATACTTTATGCCAGAAACGGGCGTACAGCAGGTGAAGCACTGCATGTTCAGCTCCGCCAATGTACAGATCAACCGGCAGCCACTCCTTTTGCTTCTCCGGCGAACACAGCTCCTTGTCATTATGCGGATCAATATAGCGCAGGTAATACCAGCAGCTGCCGGCCCATTGCGGCATTGTGTTCGTCTCGCGGCGGGCTTTCATCCCGGTTTCCGGATCAACGGTTTCCACCCACTCGGTGACATTGGCCAGCGGGGATTCGCCCGTACCCGAAGGTTTGATCGCGTCCACATCAGGCAGCACCAGCGGCAGCTGATCCACAGGAACAGTCTTCATCGTGCCATCTTCCAAATGAAGAATCGGAATCGGCTCGCCCCAGTAGCGCTGGCGGCTGAACAGCCAGTCACGCAGGCGGTAGGTTACCTTGCCTTGGCCGCTGCCCTTTTCCTCCAGCCAGGCAATCATCTTCACGATGGCTTCGCTGTTATCCAGACCGTTCAGGAAATCGGAATTTACATGCGGGCCATCACCGCCATAGGCTTCTTCTTCCACATTACCGCCCTGTACTACTTCGACGATGTTCAAGCCAAATTGCTTGGCGAATTCCCAGTCGCGGGTATCATGTCCCGGAACCGCCATAATAGCTCCGGTTCCGTAACCGGCCAGTACATAATCGGCGATCCAGATCGGCACCTGTGCTCCGTTGACCGGGTTAATAGCGTAAGCGCCGGTGAATACACCGCTCTTCTCCTTGGCCAAATCCGTACGCTCCAGATCGCTCTTGCGGGCAGCTTTGTCGCGGTATTCCGCGACCGCAGCACGCTGAGCTTCTGTCGTGATGGCATCTACCAGTTTATGCTCTGGTGCCAGCACACAGTAGCTTGCGCCGAACAAGGTATCCGGACGGGTTGTGAACACAGTCAATGCTGCGTCATGTCCATCAATCGCGAAATTGACTTCCGCTCCGGTTGATTTGCCGATCCAGTTGCGCTGCATATCCTTGATGCTTTCTTCCCAATCCAACTCTTCCAGATCCTCCAGCAGGCGTTCGGCGTATTCTGTAATTTTCAGAATCCACTGGCGCATCGGTCTGCGGACGACGGGATGACCGCCGCGCTCGCTTTTGCCGTCGATAACCTCTTCGTTGGCCAGCACCGTACCCAAAGCTTCGCACCAGTTCACCGATACCTCAGCTACATATGCCAGGCCGCGGTTGTACAGCTGGATGAAGATCCATTGTGTCCATTTGTAATAGCCCGGATCGGTTGTGCTGATCTCGCGGTCCCAGTCATAGGAGAAGCCCAGCGATTTGATCTGGCGGCGGAAATTGTCAATGTTCTTGAAAGTGATGTCACGCGGATGTTGTCCGGTATCCATCGCATACTGCTCTGCCGGAAGTCCAAAGGCATCCCAGCCCATTGGATGCAGCACGTTATAACCGCGCATCCGCTTGTAGCGGGAGACAATATCCGTCGCCGTGTAACCTTCCGGGTGGCCTACGTGCAGCCCTGCGCCTGAAGGATACGGAAACATATCCAGGGCGTAAAATTTCGGTTTACTTGAATCCTCACCTGTCTTAAACGTTTTGTGCTCATCCCAGAACTTCTGCCATTTGGGTTCAATGCTCTGGGCGCGGTAGCCGGCCCCAGCTGGGGTGCTCACTTTGTTTTCGCTCATCTTATGCTCCTCCTTGGAGTGTTGCTTACTTAGTTAAACCTGCTGTTCTTAAAAGAATTCAGGGAATAAAACTCCGCTGCAAAAAAGTTTTGGGCTTCCGCCCGCTGTTATACTCGGATTTCTGATCTCACACTAAGCGGTTGAAAAAGACTCGCTGCTCCGCTGGGAGATGTCTGCCTTCGATCGTCTCAGGCAGACTTGTTGTTTACCGGGGCATAAGCCCAACTCCGCAAAAAAACCTCCCATCCCTAGCGTATGATCGCTAGGGACGAGAGGTTTGAATTCCCGTGGTACCACCCTAGTTAGCGGCTGAACATGCTTTATTCTGCCACTCACTTTGACACCCTTTAACGGAGGTGAGGCGACGACGGTTCACACACTGGCCTTTCGCAGCATCTGCCCTGCGAAACCTGCGGCTTGCGCCGTTACTCGGAGGTGAGTTCATTCCGTTCCGTTAACCGGCTTGCACCAATGCACCGGCTCTCTGCTATAACGTCGCGTGAGTTAATACTCCTCTTCATCGAACTGCTATTCATCACAACATAATCGTAATATTACACAACATTATAACCAAAAACGTTGACTATAGTCAACGTGGAATTATCCGAAATACAAGCTGTAGAGCGACAGAGCGGAAATCAGGTTGAGTAATACATGGGCAACCATGCCTATGTAAATGTTTTTGGTCCGCCATACGACGAAGTACATCGGAAAGATTGCAATCAGCCGGGTGATAATCATCCAAGGAGAGAAAAAATGATACACGACAAACAGCACCACATTTATCAGCAACCCCCAGCCCCGGTATCTTCCCAGCCTAGGCAGTAGATATCCTCTAAAATACAATTCCTCTACGACCGGTGCCAACAAGCCAATCAGAATAAAATCACTGACCCAGGTTGCCACCAGCATGCCATGTGAATAGCGGGACATATCATCAGTACTGGCATCGAACCAGTCAGGATAATAGGAAAAGACATGTTCCAGCAAAACACGGCTTACCGGTTCCATTAGCCAGAAGATCAGAACCGCCCAGCCCAGCACTACAGGGACGAGAATGAGATAGTGCCGCAGGGGCAGTTTTTGACGATATGGCATAATGCCCTTTAACGAAAATGTGCCGGTCTGTCTCCGGGCTTGATAGATCAGAACCCCAAGCATGGCTGGAGCGAGCCAAAGTATCGTTTCTAAGTTGATGGAAAGCGCAATTGTAAGTCCAGCTTTATGTAATATTGGCGAAATAAAAAAAATAAAAAGAAAAGTGACTGCACCTGGGATAAGATGAAATGCTGCTGCTTTCAGCAGCGAGTGCTGCTCTGTTTCCTGCTCGTTTCGAATTGCGTGAGTATTCAAAAGGACCTCCTATCTCTTCCTATCCGTACGATCTTAACAACTCCGGCGGCTATCAATAACAGACAGAAGATCAAAATAAAGTGCGCTATGCCCGGAAGAAACAATAAAGCTACCGGCCAAGGGAGCAGTAGCATGGGAATACCAATCAGTACGGCAATGGGAAGAACAATATTGAGTAAGAGTAGAGTCATAGAACGGATGTAGCGCCCCGGCTTTGTCAACTGTTTTGTATTTTTCCATTTAATCAATCCGTATAAGGACCATACATATAAAATAACAAACAGTAACAGAACAGCATTAATAGTCATGTGTATTTTATTATAATGAGGCAGTTTATCTACAGAAGCCACCTGCCCGTGAAGCACTTCTCCAATCCCCTGCAGGATATAATCATAACTTGCTAAAAAATCCACGGAGTTGAACAGCAATACGATCCCATACTCTCCATCCATCGACAAATAGGAAGAAGAACTTTCCGTTGTACCATTATGCCAGACCGTTTCATCAGAGATTATCCAGCCCATTCCATAATACTCGCCTTGCTTAATCAGCGAAGCAGGTTGATGCATCCGGTCCATGCCTGCCTTTGAAAGCACCCTTTGATCCTCAAAATGGCCGCCATTCATCTGGGCGATTAAATACTTGGACAGATCCTCCGCGCTTGAGATCAGATTGCCATCCGGTACTGAGGCAGTATGATCTATTCGTGGAGTGGACATCATAATCCCAAAAACAGGCTGATAGCCAGAAGCCAGCCCGTATTCTTGAGCCTCCTCAACGTAGGCAGTACTATGCTCCATATCTAGCGGTTTAAAGATGTGCTCCTTCACGTAATCACCATACGGTTGCTGCGAGACTTCTTGAATAATGCCACCCAAAATATCATAGTTTAAATTTGAATATTGATATTTTGCTCCGACCGGTTGAGCAAGGGGAACCCCTGTCATTCCGCGGAGATAATCTTCAAGCGGAAGATCATCCGAGGCCATAGTTGCTCTGCCCTCATACTCAGATATGCCGCTTGTCTGGTGCAGCAAATCTTGGACAGTAATTCGGGCAGAAGCTTCTGCATCTGCCAAATGAAACCATGGTAAGTAACGCTGTACAGGTGCTTCAAGCTCAATCTTGCCTTCCTCTGCCAACTGAATAACAGCAAGGGCTGTAATGGACTTGCTGGTAGAACCTAGAATAAATGGTGTTTGCGGTGTTACCGGCTTCTGTTCCGGACCTGATATACCGTATCCCTGCAAATAAATGATCCGGTCTCCTTTTACGATGCCAAGTGATGCACCTGGAATGTCCAGCCGTTCCATAGCATTCTTCATGTACTGGTCCACCCCGGCCCCGTCGAAGCTTGAAGCAGCACCGGCGGTTGTTCGCGAGAACAAGACAGCAAATAATACCAGCGTCAATAAGGCCATATATGTTTTACGAATTATTTTCATTTCCCTTCCCCTTCATATGCATAGCACGATCCTGATATCACTCCCGGGTATTTGAATGTATTTAGCACAGTCAGCCTATGTACAGATTATACTGTGACAATGAGGAAATCAGGTTAAGCAGAACGTGGACTGCCATGCCTACGTAGATGTTCTTGGTACGCCATACGATGAAGCACATCGGGAAGATCGCGATAATTCGGGTAATGGCCATCCAGGGGGAGAAAAAATGATACACGGCGAACAAAACCACATTGATGAAGACACTTGCTCCCCGGTATCTGCTCAGCCTGGGCAGCAAGTACCCTCTAAAGTAGAATTCCTCCACAATCGGCACAAAAATTCCAAGCAAAATCAAATCACTGGCCCAGGATGCGAGCAGCATGCCACTTGAATACCGGGACAGCACATCAGCAGCAGGATTGAACCCTGCCGGGAAGAAATTAAACACATACTGAAGCAGATAATTGCCTACCGGTTCCAGCAGGAAGAAGACCAAAATAATCCAGCCCAGCAGTGCAGGAACCCAAATGAAATATTGCCGCAAGGGCAGTTTTTGACGGTATGGAAGAATACCTTGTAACGTAAATCTCCCGGTCTGCTTCTTGGCGGTATAGAGCAGAAGCCCGAGCTGGACCGGAACAATCGAAAGGAACAGCGCAAGATTGAGTGCCAACCCAATCGTCAGGCCTGACTTTATTAACAATGGAGTAAAGAATAGGACACACAGAAAGGCTATTATACCGGGGAAGAGATGATGTGCTATTGATTTTGCCAACGAATGCTGCTCTGTTTCTACCAGGCTAATAGGGTGAGTACTCAAGGCGGACCTCCATTGTGATGTGAATGTAACCGCGGTTGCATTCAGTCTATCATCCTATGCAGAGGGTGTCCGCCCCGGTACGTTCAATAAGTAACAGTGTAGGGTTGAGTGCTGACGTTGGGCGGATTACAAGCGTTGGGATTCAATGATCCAATCCCGCGGATTACATCCGAACCTCTCTCGGAAGCTCGCTGCAAAATGGCTCGGGTTGGAGTACCCTACCATAATCGCTGCATCACACACATTGATTCGTTCCATTTCAAGCAGCTCCTTCGCCTTATCCAGCCGCTTTTCTTTTAAATATCCGAAGACGGTAGTGCCGAAGAGTTCCTTGAAACCGGCTTTTAGCTTGGAATCACTGATTCCGGCCAGCTTGGACAATTCCAGTAATGACGGGGGCTGCTCCATCCGCTTCTCCAAGATCCCGCTCGCCTCGCGCACTCTCGCGATATCCTCTTTACGCAGCCGAATTCTGCCCCGCTGCGCGGGCACTTCGTCTTCAAACAAGGTTTGCTGGAGCCAGAGGGCAAGCAGCTCCAGAGCTTTTCCTTCCAGGAACATTTTTCGCATCGGTCCGGCAAAGGGATGGGAGCGAATATCCTGCAGAATAGCCTGCACCTTGGGTAATATCGAGTGGTGGAATATGAGATTCTCGCGCCCACCAAGAATCAATGCAGAGCTGTAACGCGCGTGTCCAAGTTCATCCATTAATTCGTCAAATAAAGCTGTAGACAAACGAATTTCACAGATGGCTATTGGCATCCCTGCCGCGTATTTTAGTTCAAGCTGCTGCTCCAGGCCAAATGTAAGGTGGCCAAGACCTGGGGAAATCTGCTCTTGTATTCCCGAATGAAGGATTTCAATATTGCCCTGAATCCAGAAGGTCAGATCGACCATCGGAAGATTGCCGTTGAGCTGCATGGTATGAACGTCCTTCATCTGGCAGTCGGCCATGATAACCTCCATGCCGGGTCTCAGGCGTGTCCGGCTGATGCTGCCGCTTCCTATGGATTCAGGCAGAATGATCCGATCGGTATATCGATCATTTGAGCTGTAAGGGAGAAACGGAGACAAATATCTGTTGTAATGGGAATGAAGCTCTTCATACTGCAGGGACTGCAGGGACTGCAACGTTTGCATGAGTGTTCCCTTTCATAATGTTATATTGTAGGATCGTTTGGTCTCTCCGGCTAAACCGGCTTTCGCTTAATATAATAAGCCATTAAGTGCTGAATTACGACTTTTCCGGCCGCAAAACACGGCACCGCCAGAATAAGACCAATCATTCCGGCCACCTCTCCGCCGACCAGCAGGGCAAAAATAATCAGCAGCGGATGCAGATGCAGTCTCCGTCCGACCACCTGGGGCGAGATCACATTGCTCTCCAGCATCTGGCATAGCGTATTCACTACTGCCACCAGCAGGACAAGGCGCAGGGACAGGGTTGAGGCCATCACAATGGCCGGAGCCGCCCCCAGAAACGGGCCCATGTATGGAACGATGTTGAACACAGCGACTACACAGGCAAACAGCAGCGCGTAAGGCATCCCGATGATTGCATAACCGATATATGCCAGCACGCCTATAATAATACAGACGAGGAACTGTCCGCGGATATAGTTGCCCAGCGCTTCATCAATATCCTTGAGCAGCTTCACAATCGATTTGCGGCGCGAGCGGGGCAGGCAGGAAACTACGGTCCGCTCAAACACTTCAAAGTCCTTGAGAATGTAGAACACGAGAAACGGAACGATAAATGCATTGAACAGCACACCTATCGTTGTCCCGATATTGTCGAGAAAATGTGATATTCCTTTTGCCAGACGTTCCTCCAGCTGAAAAAACCAATTGTTCATCCCCATCTCAACACCGGGCGGGATCAGCCGGGAATTCATATTCTTCATGAGACCTTGCGCATGCAGTGTCATCTCCGGCAGATGTTCGTTCAGCTCCTCAAGCTGCTCGATAAACATCGGTATGAGATTGATGGCAATGACCGCAATTGAAGTCAGGAATACGGCGTAGATGAGAAGAACGGCAACGCTGCGCGGCATCTTCCGTCCCGCCAGCATACTGACCACCGGATTCAGTACATAAGAAATGATCATGGCCGCCAGAAACGGCGCAAGAATCGCTTTTAGAAACTGGAATATCCCCTGCAGCATCGGACGAAGCTGCCACACAAAATACAAAATGATCAGGGTGAGCAGCACTCCGATCATCCAGCGGAACCATTTACTGTGTGACCACTCCTCCATAATATCCCTCCTGATCGTATTCACCTAAGACAGGCATGCAATATCAGTATGTGTGGGAGGGTGACGAAATAACCTTTTTTTCAGACAAAAGTTGTTTTTTTGTTATCCAGCTTCAGTAGATGGTATGGCGGACAGAGTTGGCGCTGGCTAAAATCATATTGTAAAAACGCTTTCATTTTAAGGAGGGATGTTTTTCTATGAAAATGCTGAAAAAATTGTACGGTGCAGGTCTAACTTTGCTGCTTGCCGGATTGCTGGCGGGGGCTCCGTCTGTTTCGGCAGCCACCGTCTTCGATGAACCTCTGACCTACTTCAATTCCGCAACCTGGCAACAAGCCGACGGCTATTCCAATGGCGGTATGTTTAATTGTACCTGGCGCGCAAACAATATCTCGTTTACCAGCGGCGGACAGCTTCGCCTGGCGTTGACCAGCCCCAGCAACAACAAGTTTGACGGTGCAGAATACCGGTCCGTGTACAAGTATGGCTACGGCAAATATGAGGTCAGCATGAAGCCGGCCAAAAACAGCGGAATCGTCTCCTCTTTTTTCACCTATACCGGTCCTTCCGACGGCACCCCCTGGGATGAAATCGATATCGAGTTTCTGGGCAAAGATACCACCAAGGTCCAGTTCAATTATTATACGAACGGCGTTGGCGGTCATGAGAAGATCGTCGATCTTGGCTTTGACGCTTCTCAAAGTTATCATACGTACGCCTTCGACTGGCAGCCGGGGTACATTAAATGGTATGTGGACGGTGCATTGAAGCATACGGCAACGAGCAATATCCCCTCCCAGCCAGGTAAAATTATGATGAATCTCTGGAACGGAGCCGGTGTAGACTCCTGGCTCGGTTCATATAACGGCGCCAATCCGCTGTACGCCTATTACGATTGGCTGAAATATACAAGCAACTAAAAGCGAGTGTTGGACCCTGGCCGCTGAGCATTCCGCGTCTGCCGGGGTCCATTTGCTTCTATTAAAAATCCGTTATCTTCAGAATTTGTTATCCGGATTGACACATTGGTATGGCGGCTGCAGCCGCCATTCAGTACGATAATAGTAAGAAAACATCACAGGAGGAACAGAATTGATACGCAGCAGGTTAATCAAGGCGTCCGCAGCGGTCGCAGCTTTGTCAGCCGCCGTGTGGGGCATATGGGCCTTCGCTTCAGTACCGAAATCCAGCGCCGGAGGCGTGAAGGACGATTTTACAGAGTTCAATACGGAGTTCTGGAACAAAACGGATGGCTATTCCAACGGAGACATGTTCAATTGCACCTGGCGCGGGAACAACATCTCATTTGCCGGTGACGGACTTTTGACCCTGTCGCTCACCAGTACGTCTCCCGGCGAGTTCGACGGTGCGGAGTACCGTTCGCTGGAGAAGTACAGCTATGGCAAGTATGAAATCCGGATGAAGCCGGCGGCCAATCCCGGTGTAGTCTCTTCTTTTTTCACTTATACCGGCCCCTCGGAAGGCGAGCCTTGGGACGAAATCGACATTGAATTTTTGGGTAAAAATACCCGGCAGGTACAGTTGAATTACTTCACGGGTGGCGTGGGGGAGCACGAGAAGGTGATCGACCTCGGTTTTGACGCTTCACAGGAATTTCATTGGTACGGATTCGACTGGAAAAAGGATTCCATTACCTGGTACATCGACGGCCGTCCTGTTCACACGGCGACCGAGAACCTTCCCTCCACTCCGGGCCGCATTATGATGAATCTCTGGAACGGAACAGGCGTGGATTCCTGGCTGGAGCCGTATGACGGAAAAGCCCCGCTCCATGCTTACTATGACCAGTTCCGCTATACTCCGGATCAATCGTCGGGCAAGTAAGAAATTCCGGCGCCTCTCCGACAAGAAACCGCCTTAATCAAGGCGGTTTCTTGTCCCTGCGGCACTCATTGGCGGCTGCGGTCCCAGACGTTGACTTCCGAGGTTTCGGTCAACCCTCCGTAGGCTTTCCATTTGTCGACGAATTCATCGAATTCCACGATGCCGCTGTCCGCGAAGATTATTTTTTGAAAGCTTTTTTGTTCCAGCTTCTTCAGCAGCTCGCCGTCGCTCTTCATCGTCGCGGTTGGCGGTCCCGTGAACTGCTCCTTGCGGGAAGCCTCCTTCTGGCTGAGTAGCACAGGGGCAATGTCCTCCGGAATTTCCTTGATGACTTTGGAGGGAATTCTTGCTCCATCGAAGGTTAGCGTGTAGGAAGCGACCCGGATGCCGCCCAGCGGCAGAGCGGAAGGCATAATTGTCGGCTTGCCGCCCACCATTGCCCAATCATAGTCTTCGGCAAGACCATGGATGAACTCGCCGGTCGAGGTGGCGTAATAATCAAACAAATAATTTTGATAGGTAAAAAAGATTTCCGGATGCTTCATTTTCTTGCTAATCAGAATAGCGCCATTGACAGGCAGGGTGCCCCTTCTCAAGGCCATACCGCCTGGTCCCGAAGGTATGGCGATGGCCTTGACGCGTGCCTGCGGGTCAGCGGCGGTCAGGAAGGACAAGGGCCAGCCACGCATCCAGTACGGACCGGCAATGATGCCGGCCTTGCCGGAGACGAACAGATTGGCGGCGCCCTCTTCATCAAGCCACGCACTGTCGGTGGACAAGTATCCTTGATGCACCCAATGCTTCATGAGTGCAACAGCCTTGCGGGCGCCGGGCTGCACGGACCCGTATTCCAGTGTTCCGTCGCTCATGCGGTTCCACTGCTCAGGAACCGTGCCGAACGCGCCAAAGACCCAACTGCTGTCCCCCATCCAGGTGTTCGGACCGTTGCGGAATCCAACGGCAAGGCCGTAAGTGTCCTTAAGACCATTGCCGTCCGGGTCCCGGTTGACAAAGGCATCCATGACCCGTCCCAGTTCGTCCAGATTCCGCGGCGCGTCCAGATGCAGCTTATCCAGCCAATCCTGGCGGACCCAGAGCAGCGGATCGGAGTTATATTCGTAATCCATGATGGGAATGGCATACTTGCGCCCGTCCCGCACGAAAGTATCCCATGCCGAGGCATCCTCGGCCACAGCCTTCTTCCACACCTTGGAAGCGTACTGTTCAAATAAATCACCGACTTCCATGAATTGCCCGGAGTCGATCAGTTCCTGGATGATGTCGGCATCCCGGGTCGTTACGACATCGGGCATATTGCCTTTGGCCAGTTCAAGCCTCAGCTTGTTGGCATAGGTCTCGGAGGTGCCGGAGATGGTCCAAAGATAACGGATACGGATGCCGAGCCGGTTCTCGGCCCAGATGGTATGCACGTTATGCTCGAGGCTCTCGCCTTTTTTGAAGGTCAGATTGGGGTTCACGGAACCTACCGTATACAGGTCTACAGGAGGATTATATTTGCCCGCCTTGACGTCGAAATGAGGCGCTGTGCTCTCCGGGGAGCCCGCCGGGAGACCTTCGCCGGCGCTGCGGAACGCGCATCCCGACAACGACAAGAGCAGTAGGAATAGCGGTAAACGGATTTTCATGGAACCACCTGCTTTTCGTAATGTTCTGGGGAGCCCAACAAATTGTATCATAATCGTCTTCAGCATCGTATGATACAATTCTTTTATACAGCGAAGTCTTTGAAAAGGATGATCTTATGGCCTGGCGTCCGAACCTATTTATAAAAATGGTTGCGATTCTTATTTCCCTTATTTCAGTCACGCTCTTATTCTACGGATTGTCCTACCGCAAGGATATCGGAGTCATTACGAACCAGATTAAAACGACCGATTTGAATCATCTGGAGTTCCTGACCCAGCAGATGGACAACAATATCAACCAATTGGCAGGCAGCATGTATGCACTTCAGCGAGATCCGACCGTCCGCGACTATGAGCAGATCCGGCAATTGGGCCACCTTATTGATCCCCCTCAGACCATTATGACCGTTCTGGAGAAGCTGTCCCTTCAGACCAGCTCCAGCACATGGGAGAACCGGATTGTCCTGTACAAGCCGCACAGCGGCGAGACCCTGGGGTCGGATTCCTCGCTCTCCTTTGACTCCTCCATACTTGAAAAGCCTTTGCCGGCTGGCTGGGAGTATATTTCGGAGGACAAGGGCAGCGCCGAAGCGGGCTTCCGTCTGCTGCTGTCGGACCCCATCGAGAGAAGAAATGCCCCCCGCGAGGCGGAACTGCTGATGTCGATGTATTTTCCCATATCCAATATTGAGCGGATGTTCGATGCCTACCAGTCGCAAAACAAGGGCGACACCTTCCTGTTCCACCCGGCTTTTGGGATAATCCTCTCCCGCAATACCGACCGGAAAATGGCGAAGCGGATTGTGGCAACGCTGACTCCTTCAACCGGACAAGGGACCTCGGACATCTTCAGTCTCAAGGAAGGCAGCTTTCTTGTCAGCTCGGTTCCATCTTCGGCCATTAACTGGCAGGTTGTGCATTATTCGCCGCTGAAGCAGATTCTTCAGCCGATCCGCAGCAGCCGTTATTCCTTCCTGACGGGATCGGCCATACTGCTGGTGATGAGCCTGCTGTTCTCGCTGCAGCTCTATCGTCAAGTACAGCGTCCGGTAAGCCTCTTGCTGCGTTCCCTCAACAGAATGAAGGAAGGACGCTGGTCTACCCGTATTCATACCAAGACCAATCCCGAGTTCACGATGCTCAACGAGGAGTTCAATGAAATGGCTGAGAAGATTCAATTGCTGATTGAACAGGTCTATCTGGAGCAGCTCCGGGCCAAGGACGCCCACCTCAAGCAGCTTCAATCGCAGATCAATCCGCATTTTCTCTACAATTGCCTATTCTTTATCAAGAGCAAGGCTGTTGTCGGCGATACGGATTCAGTGGAGGCCATGGCGCTTAATCTAGGCGAGTACTACCGTTATATCACCAAAGTCGACCATTCTCTCACCACCCTTCAGGAAGAACTGAAGCTGCTGGAGAACTACCTGGAAATACAGAATTTGCGGAAACAGCGCATCTGCTATGAGATGGATATCGCCGATGATCTGCTGGGCCTGAACATTCCCCGGCTGCTGATTCAGCCCTTGGTCGAGAATAGCATTATTCATGGCATTGAGAAAAAAATCGGCCAAGGCTCTATTCGGATCACCGCCAGCCAAACGCAAGAAATGGTCACCGTCACTGTTGAAGACAATGGAGCCGGCATGACCGATGAGGCGATTGCTGCTCTGCATGTTAGAATGTCTGAATCGACGCGCGAGGACGGAGGCTGCGGGCTATGGAATATCCAGCAGCGCCTCAAATCTTATTATGGCGATTCTTCCGGCCTTCTGATCGCTCCTTCATCTGACGGCGGCCTAAAAATCACTCTCCGTATGGAGAAGAAAGAGGAACCCTATGCACCAAATTCTGCTGGTTGACGACGAACCCTACGTCGTCGATGACCTATCCATCTCGCTTCCTTGGGCAGAAATGGGATTCGAACAGGTTCATAAAGCTTATTCGGGTTACGAGGCGCTGGAACTGCTTCAGCGCTATCCTATCGATATTGTAGTTACTGACATCAATATGCCGGAAATCTCGGGCATCGAACTGATTGCCTCTATCCGCAGCCGCTGGAAGCATATCCGGGTAGTTATGCTAACCGGTTATGCTGAGTTCGAATATGCCCGCAAGGCGATAGAGGAGCAAGCCAGCGCCTACTTGCTTAAGCCGATTGCCAATGACCAGTTGATCACCGTGATCGCGAGGCTTCAGGAAGAGCTGCGCGGCGAATGGGAGACATGGTCCTCCTATCAGCGGACGATGCAGACCTTCCGCGAGCATCTTCCGCTCCTGCGGGACCGCCTGCTCGGGGAGCTGCTGCAGGGACGGAAGCTGCCTAAGCCGCAACTGGAAGAACGGCTGGCACAGTTCGATCTGCCGCTCTCAACCGACCTGCCGGTATGCCTCGCAGTGGTCAGACCGGAGGAATTCTTCCGGCGCCAGGACATGCGCAGCATGCTGCTGTTCGAATATGCGATTATCAATATCGCACAGGAGCTGTTCCAAGACCGTTTCCGCATCTGGTCCTGCAAAGATGTGCATGATTATCTCGTATTTCTGCTGCAGCCCAAGGATGATATTGAACCCGGCGGCAATCCGGGCGATGATGTCGCCCAGGCAGCCTATCAGTTGCAGAACCATGTCGGCACGCTGATTGGAGGCGGCCTCTCCGTGGTGACTACAGGCTGGGGAAGCTTCCCCGACCAGGTCTACACGCTCTATCAATCCGCCATCTCGGCCATCCGCCAGCATATCGGCAGCGAAACAGGCATCTATCTGGACGCAACGGACAACAGCGGCCCCCAGCCTGTGGAGATTCTGCAGCCGCTCTATGAGCCTCCGCTGTTCTTTCATATGTTCGAAGCGAACAACTGGCAGGGCATCGAGGACAAGCTGAATGCCATCGCTTCGGAGCTGGCCCGAAATCCGGACCGTTCGCTGGAGCATATCCACGAAGCCCGTCTGCATCTGGAGACGGCATTCTATTATTTTGCCCATAAGAACAACAAAATGCTGAGCGAGATTGTCGGCAATCCGCTGCTGGAGCAGGCCCCCTTTCAGACGCCGGACAAGCTGCGGGAATGGGCGCTGGAGGTCATCGCTTTGCTGAGAGAGCATTTCGAATCAGAACGCCGGGACAGCCGCACCGTCCTGATTCGGAACGTCCATGAATATATCAACAGCAATCTCCACTATGTCTCACTCCAGGCCATCGCCGATCATGTCCAGATGCATCCGGTCTACCTGTCCAAAATGTACAAGCTGGAGACAGGCAAGCGAATCAGCGACTATATCAGCCAGGTAAAGATGGAAAAAGCGGCGTATCTGCTGATCCATACGCCGCTTAAAATTTATGAAGTTTCCGCCGAACTTGGCTACTCCAACGCCCATTATTTTATTAAGCTCTTCAAGGAATACGCCGGTATGACCCCGCATGAGTTCCGCGATCGGTCGTTGTAACGCCCTTAACCTTCAAATCGCAGCTCTACCTCATGGGCGAGCCCGTCATCTGCGGTCGGCACAAGCCCTTCCTCCAGCGTCCGGCCATCCAGCGTCAGACGGGCTGTGCCGTCCTGCATCCGGCGGAAGCCCTCCGGCTTGCTGATCCGGATCCGGTAGGAGGAGCTGCCAAGCTTCAGCGTATAGGCGAATTCTGTCTGCTCCTCCCGCAGGATCGGATTGAGCGCAATGCCCTGCGCCGTATATTCAATCCCAAGCGCTTCCATCAGCGAGAGGGTGAGCCAGGTCGAGGTACCGCTTAGCATCGGACCAATGTTCTCACCGGTCTCGCTGTTATTGTATTGGGTGCAGAATCTCGGATTCCCGCAGATGGCGAACGGATCTTCCATCGTCTTAAACGGCATGATCCGGTCCAGCAGCCAATAGCCGAAGCGGCCCAGTTCAGCGGCAAGTCCCGCATCCGACACTTCCTTGGCTCCCTTAAACATCGCTGAAGCGGCCATCATGCAGGCATGCTTAAACACACCGCCGTTTTCCCGGTCGCCCGGAAAGTATTCGTCCGAAGCCGTGTGGGAGGACACCCGGCCCAGTGCAACAGGCGAGACCAGCTTCAATCCAAAAGGAGTCATGAGATGCGACTTCATAGTGTCCAGCATCACCGAGATCTGTGCTTCATCCGCACAGCCGGCCAGGATGCTCCAACTGAAGGAATTCAGGAAGTAAGAACCGTCGGACGCCGGATCTGAAGACAGACCGTCCCCGGCAGCTCCCAAATACGTGTATTCGCCGTTGGCATATCGGTTGAACAGAACGCGAGCGAAGAAGTTATCCTTCCAGGCATGATATTGAATACGTCCCCGCAGCTCTGCTCCAAAGCGGTCCAGCTCCGCGGCATAGTCCTGCTCTCCCTTCCGGGCGGCCAGTATGGACAGTTCATCTACCGCCACCTTCAGCAGGAAGGCGTTCATAACGCTCTCGGAATAATCGCTTTCCAGCGAATCCCCGAAGACTCCGCCTGCCTGCAGCTGCTTCCGGTATAGCTCTTCCTTGGCCGGACCGTTCAGATACGTATCATCCAGCTTCAGACAGTCGTTCCAGTCTGCGAAGTCCAGCAAGGGCAGACCGTGGCGGCCGATCGAAATCTGCCCCGAATAGACAATAATTGCCTTGAGTGTCTCGAAGACCGGCCGGCTGGTTTCTTGTCCCGCCACGGGGCAGGACTCATCCAGGAACTCAAGATCTCCTGTGAGCATGACATAGCGGTAGACGGCTTGAACAAGCCATAACGCGTCGTCGGACCATTTGCCCGGCTCTTTGCCGACCCAGAAGAAATTGTGATACGCATAGCCCAGCTCGAACACCATGCCGGTCCATTCTTTAAGCAGACTTTTCACCAGAGCGCTTCGGCCCATACCGACAAAATAATACATCGAAGCGTACAAATCCTGGATTTCGCGGAAGCCAATTTCCCTATACCCCTTTTGTGTCTGGCAAAAGGAACGGGAGACGAACGTTTGGTAGAGCACCTGAAACGGCAGGTTGCGGTTGACAAACACATCGAAGTTCCCGTCACCGGAGGATACCTGCAGGAACTTGCCATAATCCCGCACGAAGCCGGACGACTCGGCCAACGCCGATTCCGCCGCACTGCGCTTGGAGAACCGGGCGACCAGCGCCCCCACTTCGTCCGCCAGCACCGTGTCGTTCCAAGGCGCGCCGCTCTTGTCGGAGACAAGTCCGGTCAATTGGTCAACCGTTGCCGCGCTTCCGGCAGGAACATGGATCTCGCCGGCTACGGCGAAGAAGCCCGGTCCCTTGCGGTGCAGAATACTGCTCAGCTTAAGCGCTCCAGCCGGCCGGTGCAGCGAGCCTGTACCGACGAATTCATTGTAGCTGACGCAGTATTCGCGCGGCAGCACCGGCCCGCCTTCTCCATGCACGATCATCGTGTGGAAACGCAGATCGTGACGGCCGCCTTCCGGATAATAATCGGGACTGATAGCCGCCACAGCTCCCGATTCATCCTGAAGCACGCCGCCTTGCATGATGACATTGCTGTACAGCACATCCTCGAACAGCGCCCCCGGAGCGGCGGAACCGAACATCCCCGTATAGACAATCCGAAGACGGCGGTCAGCTTCTCCGCGGTTCACAACCTCAATCCGCTGCGCTTCAGTCGCCAGAGGCAACCCTTCGGAGTGTGGCAGAATAAAGATGGTACGGGTGATTTCCAGACCGCAGCGGGTGCGGTAGCTTATGACGGTTGCATTCTGGGAATGCCGGCAGACCGCCGATTCAATCCCTTCATCTCCGGGGTCTGCGGAATAAAAGATCTGCTTCCCGTCTTCGAACAGATAAAATTGCCGGTTGGCCGGGAAGCCGTTCTCCTCCTGGCGCATATCCCAGCGGGTAGCCAGCACCTGGGTTGCGGCGTGCGAACGGAAGCTGCCGCCGCCGAACCGGTCAACCACGCTCTTGGGCGTGGTCTGGAGCGGATGGGGAAACTGCAGACGGTTGCCCAGCAGCAGATTAACCGCGAAATGCGGACCCGGAACGGGTGAACGCAAATCAACTACATGCTCACCCTCAGCGTTAAGCGCTCCGGCCCAGCCCGGTGCAGCTTGCAGCTGCGCCAGAGCCTCGCTTGCCGTTGCCTCCGGGATCTGGACCGTCTGTTCCTGCCTTCCGGCATGCCGGATATAGAGCGACAGTTCTGTTCCCGCGCTGTTTACGGTGAACAGCGCGGACGCGCCGGCTTCAGCCGGCAGCAGCGCAGCCACGGCGGGCAGCTTGAGCAGCTCCTGAATGGCAGGCAGCCGAAGCGGCAAACCTGCTATCCCTACAGCCCCACGGCGTTCCGAATCGGTAAAGAGGGCGCTAACGTTCGCGCCGGTGCCAATCCGGTCGGCAAACACTTGTCTCAGGATATCTTCGGCCGAAGCCTTTGTTTCTCTTGCGGTATTAAGTTTCAGCATTATAGCTCTCACCTTTCCTGTCATATTGCGGATCAGCCCTTCACGGCCCCCGCAGTCATACCGCTAATAAAGTATTTCTGCGTCATGAAAAATATCACCATTACCGGCACTGTTACAACAGTGGAAGCCGCCATCAGCAGATCATAGCGGGTGTTGTACTGGCCGACAAACAGGCGGATTCCCACTGGAATCGTCTGTACATCCGAACTGGTCGTGAGTACCCAGGCGAAGAGAAGCTCATCCCACGCCGTAAGGAAAATAAAGATACCGGTCGCAATAATGCCGGGCACAGACAGCGGCAGAATAATTTTGCAAAAGGCCTGGAATTTCGAGCAGCCGTCAATTGACGCCGACTCCTCCAGATCTCTTGGAATGGAGACAAAGAAACCGCGCATGATCCAGATACTGATCGGGGTATAGAACGCCGTATAGACGAGAATCATTCCCCAATACGTGTTGATCATCGGCAAACCGAACGTATTCTTAATCCATAGGAACATCAGATAAATCGGGAACAGGAACATAATGCCCGGAATAAGCTGGGTGGATATGATACTCATGCTGAACAGCTTCGATCCCGGAAAATCAAACCGGGCCAGCGCATATCCCGCCAGCACGGCAAAAGAACCGGCAAGCAGGGTCGTTACGCCACAGATCAGAAGGCTGTTGCGGAAATATACGGCGAAATTGACCGTATCCCACATGTTGATATAATTGACCCACTGCGGCTTCGGCAAGCTGAAGGTAGTGATGCCGTTCAAAATCTGGTCATTCGAGTGCAGAGAGGTAAAAATCATCCACAGAATCGGAAATACCGTCACGACTACGATGAACCAGGTCAATGAAGTCAGCAGAAACGAAGAGACAGAACGTTTACGGTGTGTACTCATTGGGCATTCAACTCCGTTCTAAAGGCACGATACCAAACGCCGACTACCATCAGCATTACGAACATCAGCATCATGGAAGCGGCAGAACCGGAACCAAATGACCAGTAGCCGAAGGATTGGCGGGTTAAGGCCGTCATCAGCAGATCTCCCCACTCCCCCGGATACCCGGCACCGTTGCCGAACATCGTGGAAACGATATTGTAGGAGTAGACATTATTGATGATTTGGAACAAAAGCTGTACCGCAATAACCGGCTTGAGCATCGGCAGCGTCATGTTCCAAAACTGGCGGAACTTGCTGGCACCGTCAATGGTCGCCGCTTCGTAGATATCATCGGGAATGGTCTGCAGTCCAGCCAGAAAAATAACCATCAGGAACGGCCAGCCTCGCCAGATGGTCGGGATAATGATTGCCCAGATGGTATTCGGTCCCAGCAGCCAGAAGGGCTTCTCCGAGAAGATGTGCAGAACATCGACCAGAATATAGTTAATAATACCGTTCTGCTGCCACATGAAGCCCCAGAGCACGCCGACAACATAAGACGGAATGACCCAGGGGAGCAGCATGGCTGTGCGGGCGATGCCGCGGCCGGGAAAATCACGGTTCAGCAGCATGGCCATCATCAGCCCCATAATCATTACACCAATTGTTACGATAACCGCATAAATCGCGGTGTTGCGTATTGCAAAGTTCAACCCCTGGCGGACCGGATTATCGGTGTTGAACAACAAACCGATATAATTGTCCATTCCGACAAACGGGGCCTTCAAGTATTTAACCAGTGTAAATTGGTTCAGCTTCAAAAATGACATCCAGATTCCCTGGAGCATCGGAAGCAAGTGCACCAGCATCATGAAGATGATGGTCGGCACCATCAGCATGTAAGCGAACTTATTATCTTTGACCCGCTTGCGCCACAGCTCTCGCTTGCTTAAAGAGGCTTTTGCGGGAAGCTTATTTTCAGTATGGAGTCCCATCTCGTATCCCTCGCTTTGTTAATGGAAGAAACCGCCGTGCCCTAATCGCGCGGCGGCCTCCCAAAATTCTAGTAGTTATTGATTAATAATCGCTTTGACTTCAGCCGCTGCGGAGTCCAGCTCTTCCTTGACGCTTTCTTCGCTGTATGTGCCCTTCACGCCGGCGACAATATCCCAAACGTTGGCAAAATGCTTTTGCAGTGCAGTTTCTGTAGGTCCCCATTGCGGGATGGACGGATAGGTTCTGCCGTATTTTGTTGCTTCGGAGAATGCTTTCATATTGGCATCAAGATCTGGAGCTTCCAGAAGAGACAATCTGGCAGGAAGCTGGCCGGATACCGCAGCATAGGCTTTTTGTGCTTCATCCCCAGTCAGGTATTTGATAACCTCCCAAGTGGCTTCCTTCTTCTTGGAGCCGCTGAACACCGTCAGCTCGCTGCCGCCGACAAAGGTGGCTTGTCCTTCGGGACCGGCTGGAAGAGGTGCCACAGCGAAGTTTTTCGCTGCCTTCTTGTCATCCATGCCGCCGTTTGCTTTTGGTGTAGCAAAGTTTTTGGCCAGCCACGGTCCGGAGATAATCACTGCCGATTTGCCGTCGCCGAAATCGCTCTCAATCTGCGACGAGTTCTTTTCAAGCGAGGACTTATCGACGAGACCTTCTTGCGCGAGTCCTGTGTAGAACATTACGCCTTTAAGACCTTTCTCTTCGTTGAAGACTACGTTTTTGTTGTCTTCCGAGAGAACGTCGCCGCCTGCAGCCCAGATCCAAGGGAAAATATTATGCACAACGTTCCAGTCGTTTTTGCCCGGAAGTCCCAGTGCAGCGATCTTCTTGCCATCGACTGTTTGCCCGTTGACCGCTTCCAGCGCACTTTTGAAGGAATCCCAATCCTTGAACGCAGTTTCCGTATTTACTCCGGCTTGCTTGAAAACATCCGTCCGGTAGTAAATGGCACGTGCATCCACGAACCACGGCACTCCGTACACCTCGCTGTCGCCCGCGATGGAGGTTGTTTTCCAGATGGCCGGCAGGAAAGCCTCGGCGCCGCCTACATCTGCCACCTTGTCAGTGACTTTGTCAATGCCGCCCATGCTGGCGATGGCCGGCACCCAGGTCGACCCAAGCTGGAGCAGGTCCGGGCCTTCGCCGCTTGTAGCCGCCGTTGTAATCTTGGTCCAAGCAGAACCCCAGTCAAGCACCGTTACCTTGACGGTGACGTTCGGATGCTCCTTCAGGTAGGGATCAAGGGTCTTCAGGAAGTCCTGATCCGGTTTGGGACTGTTCGGCATCACCCAAGCGTTCAGGGTAACCGGTTCTGTGCTTGGAGCTTCAGAAGCCGTAGTCGCGCTGGAATTTTCTTTCTTTCCTCCGTTGTTAGCAGAATTAGATTGATTGTTGCTGCCTCCACATCCGCTGACAACTACTGAGAATGCCAGGAGCAGCGCACTAATGGATACTGCTGTCTTTTTCACAATAAATCTCCCCCATTGTCTTTTGAAGATCTCGGAGAACGGTTGCCCGTCCTCCATAGTTTGATTATAAAAGCGTTTCTTGCCGGTCTAAATACCAAATCCCAAGCCTGGATAACAAATTATAAAGCTTGTCTCAAGGTGCAGCTACCGTTCCGTTGTTCATCAACACAATATCATCGACGTTTACCGCGAGATGTCCTGTGCCGCCATCCTTAATATTTCCCAGCTCGAACGAGATGCGGCCGATGGATGTGCTGCCTCCGGCAACGTCGAATTCCAGGGTATAGTCGGTGTATTCCGTTCCAAGATCGACGATTTTATTCGCATACCCATGCCAGGTGTAGTTGTTCGCGACATCCAGCCAGCCAATGCTGATGTTCATTTTGCGTGGTGCTCCTGCTTTGGCTTTGAAGGTGAGCGTATAATGATTGCCTTCGTTGTAGGCTACTCCCTCATAATAGATCTGCCGATCCCAACTGTTCGTTCCTGTGGAACCAACCTGCATTTGCAGCGACCCATCCACATTGTCAATGGACAACTCGCCATTGTCGGAGGAATAGCTGCTCCAGCCCTTAAGCGGAGCGGAGAAGTCTCCGTTAGGGATCAGATTCTCTCCATACGCCTCTCCAGCCATCACCGGACTTACCTGAATCAGGGAAATGTTGCTCAGCTTAACCGTGTGTTCTCCCAATTCCTCGGAAATCTTGCCCAGACTGAACTGAAGCAGGGCATCAGGATCGCTTGCCGGAGCGGTGAACAGGTATTCATAATGTCCGCCGGTTTCGCTCAGGCTCACTTTCTCATTCGTATAAGCCGTCCAATCTTTGTCCACAGAGCCGTCATGCTGGACCAGCACCCGAATCGATCTGGCTATCGAGGAATCCGCATCGAAGCGAAGCAGATACTTCTTGCCTTGCTCTACCGGTATTGCCCCTTGTTTCACCTGTACGTTCCAGTCCTCTTCACCGGTGCCCCCAAGGTCAACCCGCAGCGCTCCATACACAGCTTTCATAACGGTATTCTTCACTGGAGCATCGTCCCAGTCCTTCTTGAACAGCGTCCAGCCTTCAGTGGAATCACCCTTGAGGCTGCCGTTCATCACCAGTTCGCGGGAAAGATCCAGCCAAGCCAGATTGTAGCCGCTGCCGCCAAGACGGAAATAATAGCTTCCCGCAGGCAGCTCCAGCGGCGCCCCGATGATAGCGCGGTAGGATTGAACGCCTCCGGTATCTCCAATTGCAGTGCTATAGACAGATGCCGTCACCACACTGTGCTTGCTGGCATCCAGAACGGACAGCTCCAGCTCCGAATCCGCATGTACACTGGATACCCGGGCTACCGGAATAATGCTGGCCGCCTGAGGAAGAACCACTTTGTATTCGACATAGTCACCCTTGTCCATATCGGTGGTGTCCTTGCCACCCTCTCCGCTTGGGACCAGACTGATTCCCGATGATCTCCAGTACTGATCTCCCCGCAGATGCAGGTAGCTGTTGAGTACAGGTGGATTCACCATCCGGACCAGACGCACATTGTCAATTTCGGTCTGTCCGGCAGTCTGGCCGAGCAGGAACGACAATGAACCTTCAGTACCGGTCGCGCCGGATAGCGCTATTTCCGCTGTATAGCTCTTCCACTCCGGCGTCAGATTGAACGTTGCCCCGTCAGGATAGACAGTATTTCCACCGCTGTTCTCCAGCTTGATTCCAACCGGCTGCGCCTTATCGGATCTAGCGTCGAAGGCGAGTTGATAGACCCCTTCTGCTGACATAGGTATGCCTGTCTGGGTAAGCGTCACATCCTCCGGAGATCCGCCGGTGTGGCTGACGTCTGCCCTGAACTCCCGTTTCATGAGCGGCAGCTCCAGAGCATTGGTTACGCTAGCCTGCGCTACTGCTCCTGCGTCTGGCTTAACGGCAAATGCCCAATAGCCCAGACGCCCTTCTCCCAGCTCGAAACCTCCATTATAAATAAGGTTGCCATCAGCAAGTGGTGTACGCACCACCGGCAGCGGCTCCGTCTCTACCACTCGAACATTGGCGAAATAGGCTGCAATGTCATTCAGACCAAGATTGAACTCGAAGCGGACATTGTTGTCAGTAGCCTGCACCATGTTGAAGGTGTATTCGAACGATTGCCAGTCCGGCGTAAGCTGGAAATTGCGTTCCTTGGAATACGCCGTCCATCCACCGCCAAATTCAGTCAGCTTGCTCATCACCGGACGAGTTACGTCCGCTTTAGCGTCGAATGTTATCTTGTAGGCTTTACCCTTCTCCACTAGAAGTGGCTTCTGGGTTAGCTGAATGGAATAATTTTTGGTTCCCCCATCTTTGACGGCAACCTTGACCACCTTGCCCTTATCCTTATCCTCAATGACTGAGGATGTAGCTGCTCCGCCTGCGTTCTCAATTAGCTCCCAATATTTAGGCAACCCGTCGGCAGCTATATCGCCTTTGAAATCTCCGTTATAGATCTGATTTCCATCTGCAAGAGCTGGGCGCTGCGGAGCCGAGGTCTCAGGCTTCGTTGGCCGCTTGCCCGTTACGTCCGGCCATTGATCCAGCTTGTTATACTTGTAGACCCGGACATAATCGACATACATCTTGTCCGACTTGAAGTTTGCTGCCGGATCACCCGGCCAGTCGCCGCCCACTGCCAAATTGAGAATCATATAGAATGGACGGTCAAACGGTGCAGGGTACGTAAAGTAATCCGGCTGGCCTTCAGCCTTCGTTCCCCAATCGCTTGTTTCGAAATACATTTTATCATCCACGTAATACCGAATCAGGCCCGGAAGCCATTCAAGCGTGAAGTTATGATAATCATCAGCAAAGGTTTTGCCTTCCGGCAGAATATAGGTTTTAGACTGGGACATATGTGGAATGTCGTAATGAATCGAGCCATGAACCGTTCTCGGGTAAAGATCAGCTTTCGCTGTATCACCGGCAACCGGTCCTGTCAATTCCATAATGTCCATCTCGCCGCTTCCCGGCCAAGGTCCGTACTGCTTCTCATCATCGGTTGGCATCATCCAAATGGCGGGCCACATCCCCTGCTGAATCGGCAGCTTGGCGCGTACCGTGAATTTGCCGTAAGTCCAGTCGCCCTTCATCTTGGAGGTCAGCTTAGCGGAAGTATACTCTTTCCCGCCGTAAGCTTCCTTCTGCGCTTCCAGTGCCAGTACCCCCTGTCCGCTCTCGGTTTCGAGCGAAGCATTGTCCGGATGATAATATTCCAATTCGTTGTTGTATACCGTTCCGGTATCCTGAACATTCCATTTAGCCTGGTCAATGGATTGACCGTCGAATTCGTCGTTCCAGACCAATTCCCATTGGTTCTGCTCTGTTGACGGAGTGGATGTCGCCGTTGCACTCGCTGTTGGCGTGGCGCTGGCCGTCGCGGCCGGTGTCGGCGTTGCGGGTACAGGTGTCTCAGGTGCAGGCGTTGGTGCCGCGCCTCCGGCGTTCCCGCCACCCGCTGCGAAGGTAACCACAGCACTTGCCTGAGGCGAGGATACACTGCCCGTCAAGCCGCGAAGCATCTCTCCGGATTTGAGCGCTGTACCGTTAAGCACACTGTCGGCCTGTGTCTCAAGCAAGCCGATTTGCCCCCGGTTCACGATCTCTGATCCGGCAGCACCGGCCCCAACAATCAGGGTATCAACCTTTGAGCCGGCCCCAATCTCTACTTTGGCCGGCCTGGTCAATTCGATCCGGACCGCCGAGCTTCCATCCTCCAGCACGAGCCGCACAGGCGCTTTTGGCTTATCTACGGTCGTCTGCCCCAGGGCAGATTTGCGAAAGATCACCGAATGTCCGCCGCCTCCAGAGATTCGGGTGGTACCCTTCACCTTGATTCCGGAGAACGATACTTCTCCCTCTCCAGTTCCGGCAGTCACATAGAGATTTCCGTTGACCGATCCGCCTTCAATCTGTACACCCGCCCGATTGACAATAACGCTGCCGGACACCTCGCCAATTGAATAGCTGCCTTCGCCCGGACTGACCCACCCGATCATCCGGCCAAGCAGCACAGCCAGCTCAGCTCGGGCCATTGGAGCCTGAGGATTCAGCCTTCCCGCCGAGTCACCGTGAATATAGCCGGCGTCAAGCATAACGCTCACTGCTTCCCGGGCATAGCCGCTGACCGCTGTCCCGTCCGCCTGCGCAGCCAGCACAGTCTGGGAGGCAGCCTCCAGCCGAAAAGCCCTGCCCAGCATCGTCATTGCTTCCTGTCGCGTTACAGCCGCTCCCGGCTGAAAGCTACCGTCCGTGTAGCCCTTGATTATCCCCGCTGCGTTGACCCCGGCCACATCCTTGCCATACCAAGAAGAAGCGCTTACATCGCTGAAAACAGCAATGCCCGGATCTGTATAGCTAAACACCCGGCTCAGTATGACTGCCATCTCTGCGCGGGAGACTGCCCGGCCCGGTTGAAATTGTCCTTGGCCGTCGCCTTGCAGAATCCCGGCGGCTGCCAGTCTGTCTGCCGCCGACGCAGCCCAATGCTGGTTCATATCGGCAAACACTGCCGTTCCGGCTGCAGCAGCGCCGCTTGCGCTTGCGGCTGATCCGGGAAGCCCGTCCATCCCAGCTGCTGCTTGTGCCAGTCCCGTGTTTCCCGGAAGCTGAAGCCCTGACAGCAGCATAACCACAATTAGAAGTTTGGATATTCCTCTACGGTTCACCTAACTATTCCCCCTTGTGCAGATCCTAGTAGAATCCCGGCGTTGCTGCCGGTCGATTTCAGTATAGGTTCTGCTCCCTGCAGGTAACATACCAATTCCTTAGCGCGTATAACAAAGATGCAACTTTCGTAAAAAAAGCAAAAAGCCCAATCCTCAAGCGGCTGCAGCAGCCGCCCAAGGATTGGGCGCGGTGAACCTATGTAACTCTTTTGGAGCATGAACCAGGCTAAGGATCAGGAAGATGCATGGATCTGCGGATAATCCTGGGCAATTTCTTCCCCGGAGAACAGATCGTCAAGCGAACTGAGCGTGCCGTCTTCTTCAACCTGATAAACCGACATTTTCTCGCCGTTAACCGTAAGTTCGATGAAACAGCCCCAGCAATAGAACTGGTGGGAACCGATCTTGCCGATATCCTTGGAGTTGCAGTTTGGACACTTCATATAATACATTCCACCTATCCGTTAACAATATTAATGGCTTTTTGGAGCCGTTCTTCGCTCATCGCGGGAACCAGTACGGAATCCTCCCCAATGGACATTTCTTCAGAACAAGGCAGCCATTTGCGGCCTTCGATCAAATCAGTTACAAGCCCGTCACTGATTTCCAGCGCTACTATTGTGTTTCCCAACTTCTGGTCAAAATAAACATCGGATATTCTTCCAAGTATCGTTCCGGATGCAGTCAGTACCTGCAAATCCTTCAATTTCTTCTTTCCTAAAAGAAAAGTATAGGGTATATGGTCAGTGTCGGCCTTTAGTATCGACTCTTTACTGCGAATCATGACAGCATCTTCGCCATAAGCGACAATATCTTCCCATGCCACAACTTTCACATGACTGGAAAAAAAAGATTTGCTTTCCAGTTCAATACCCGTAATATTCCAGTTTGAATCCAGTACAACATCGACAATTTTGCCGATTTCATTACCTTCTTCAACTTCATATACAGCCAGGCCGATCATATCTTGAAGTTTCATGGCTGCTTTAGTCCCCTCGCTTTGAGTGTACTTTCAAATCACTTATGGTTAAAGAGCCAAATACCAAAACGGATACGAGACCGAAAAAAATCCTAGTCTACACTACGCAACCGTCTCAGGATGGTTTCAACTTTTTCTGCAACAAGCTTTATTTCTTCATTAGTATTACCCAAACCTGTGCTAAAACGAATCGCCGAGTCCAAAACTTCTTCCGGAAGATTCATCGCTTGCAGAACATGCGAAACCTCCAGTGAACCAGAGGTGCAGGCTGAGCCGCTGGCAGCAGCAATCCGCTCCATATCAAGGTTCATCAGCATCACATCGGTCCGGGCTCCCGGAAAACTCACATTCAGAATTCCAGGCAAAAAATGCTGCTCGTTTCCGTTAATCACATAGTTCTGCCGCCCGATACGGCTGTCCAGCTCCTGCAGCAGCACATTCCGCAGCTCAAGCGCTTTATCCTGCCGCCCGTGAAGCCCCTGCACCGCCAGCTCCACCGCTTTGGCAAAACCTGCTGTGCTAGCAAGACTCTCCGTTCCCGCCCGTCTGCCGCGCTCCTGGAGTCCTCCGTGCTGTCTGGAATGCAGCGGCGCACCGCGCCGTACATACAATCCACCGATGCCCTGCGGGCCATTTATTTTATGGGCGGAAAAGCTCATATAATCAACGGGAAGCTCGCGAAGTGTAATGGGAATCATCCCGAGAGCCTGTACAGCATCGACGTGGAACAAAATGCCCCGTTCGGCAGCGAGACGGCCAATCTCTTCTATAGGTTCTACTGTTCCTACCTCATTATTCGCGAACATCACACTGATCAATACCGTATCATCTCGCAAAGCGGCTGCCACATCTGAAAGCGAGACGAGACCTGTCGAATCAACCGGAAGATAGGTAACATCATAGCCCTGCTTCTCCAGTTCTTCGCACGTATGTTGAACGGCATGATGCTCAATTGCTGTGGTGATGATATGTTCGCCCTTCTCTCTGGTAGCAGCTGCAGCTCCAAACAGCGCCAGATTATCGCTCTCCGTGCCTCCGCTGGTGAACACCCATTCATCGGGAGCACAGCCTAAAAAGCCCGCGATGGTATCGCGTGCCCCGTTCACAATCTTTTTGGCGGAACGTCCGAACGTGTGCACACTGGACGCATTGCCGTATTGTTCAAGCAGCATATTGTACATAACCTTGGCCACCTCCGGATGAACCGGGGTTGAGGCGGCGTGGTCCAAATAGATGGGTTTCATGACTAAATTCTCCGCTTCTTGAAATTCAGGATTTTCTTACAGGACTACTCGATTATACTGCTGAATGTCGCCTTTTACCACCTGAGAATAAACACAATATTGTAACAACCTTTAGGGGTCTGTTAGTGGGAATTCCCGCTAAGCCACTCACTTTCCAGCACATTCCAAAGCTTCCAGCCGAGCGGAGAGCTGCTGCTCAGAAATCACTTCAATATTGTTTCTTCTCAGCAGGGCGGACGTTACACCTTGCCCGGGAATTTTCACACCGGCAAATTGTCCGTTATAGATCATCGCACTGCCGCAAGAAGGGCTGTTTTCTTTGAGTACTACGGTGGTGGCTCCGATCTCCCGGGCTTTCTCCAGCGTTTCATAGGCTCCTTTGAGGTACATTTCGGTTACATCATTTCCTGACCGGTCCATTACCCTGGCCTTCCCCTCCAGCACATCCTCCCCGCCGCCGCCGATAATTTCCGCCGGTTCCCTCGGTGTCGAGAATCCGCCAAGCAATTCTGGACACACAGCAACTGCCTTGTTGTTATCCAGCAGTTTTTGAAGGCTTGTATCGAGACAATCCGTGCCGTTGTATCTTACTTTCATTCCTGCGAGACAGGAGCTTACGATAATCATGCGGAATCCTCTCCTTCGTTTCGCTATCATCCGTTTCTTCATTTATAATAATGTGAAATACTCCGAGCATAGCATGAGGGCTACAGCACTGTAAACAAATTCAGACCACATCATAAATGAACCGGGAGGCTAAATCAGCATGTGTGGAAGATACACAATTACCGTAACCATGGATGAGTTGATGCTGCGTTATTTTACGAATGACACCACCATTGTCCACTATGCCCCAAAATATAACGCGGCCCCGATGCAGTATATCCCGGCAGTTATTCATAATGGCAAGCATAATAAGCTTGGGGAATTACGCTGGGGGCTGGTCCCGTCCTGGGCCAAGGATGACAAAAGCGGCAGCAAAATGATCAATGCCCGTGCAGAATCCCTTCTGGAAAAAGCATCCTTCAAAAACCTGGTGAGCTCGCGCCGCTGCGTGATTCCTGCGGACGGCTTCTACGACTGGAAGCCGCAGGAAGGCGGCAAACAGCCGCTGAGAATTACGCTGCGTGACGGGAAGCTTTTTTCCATGGCCGGCTTGTACGATATTTGGATGGATCAGAGCGGCAATAAGCTCAGCACCTGCACAATTATTACTACAGAATCCAACAGCCTGATGGCTGAGATTCATGACCGCATGCCGGTTATCCTCACCTCTGAAGCTGAGACAGCGTGGCTTGACCGGCACAATCATGACGTCCCCGCTCTAATGAAGCTATTGCGGCCATATAATGCAGAGCATATGCGGGCTTATCCCGTCTCACCGGCAGTGGGCAACGTCCGCAACGATTATAAGGAGTTAATTAAAGAAGCATAGCGAAGAATCGCAGCAATGACCCGGATCAAGGGCTTTTTGGGTTTGAAAATTCAATCGCAAGCAAAAAATCCGCCAGCTTGGGTGCTGGCGGAGACTATTTTAGAGTTAAAGCGATTTAAAGCTTACAGCAGGATTGTCTTAGAGATAATTACCAACAATATAAACAACACGAGTATAGCACCCGTAGAAGTCCACGCTCCGCCGTATCCACCGACATTTTCACTCATAACGATTCCTCCTTAAAAATAGAATACAGCTTAGGGTATGCAGGCATAATCTCTTTGCTTGGGCAATCAGTAAGCTTCCGATAACAACATTAAAATTCATGTTCTTATCCTCAATACCAAGCTGTGTCCATCCTCTATAAATAATTAGGTATCCATCCAAGCTTAACAAGCATAAGGTCTATAAAGATGTTAAGGAGGGATATTATGTCTAACATGTTTGTCGCCCGGTCACTGGAAGAGGTCAGCTTTTGGTCAAGAATTATGAAAGAACATTCCTTGTTTCTAGGATTGGGGTTCCGGGCGGAAGATACAGTCCTGAAACAAGAAGCTAATCACTTTTACCGGATTTTCGAAGACATTGAGAGACGGGTGCATGCTTTCTCCCTTGATACAGACCCTGCAACGATTCACCAATTTAATCAGGAGGTTCATACCGCAGTATGTCACATATGGGCGTTCAAAAGAAAAGTACTTGGCTTAATTCTATGTTGCAAGCTCCCTGGACAAACGAATTTCCCACTTTTAGTGGATCATGTAAGTAGAGAAGCCAATTATTTCAGAAATCGGCTGGAAGAGCTAAACCAAGGCAAATTAGAGCCATTATATGATGCTATTATTGATGAAAATGTATTTTTCTTAAGAATTATGGCCGACCACGCCAAATTTATAGGTCATCTATTAGATCCTTCAGAACGGAAGCTTGTCGAGCAGGCCCGAGAATTCAGTCAAGATTTTGATCAATTATTATTTCAGGCTAGAGATATTGAATCCATGAGACCTCAATCGCAAACCGGTCCTATCTTAAGCCAATTTCTTGATCAGAATAGAGTATCAGTGAAATCACTAAAGGATTTTAAGAAAACAGCCCGGGATTTAATCGAACAATGCAGAATTAAAAGCATCATACACCCGCTGCTTGCGGATCACGTTTTCCGTGAAGCAGAGAGATTCTTGGAGATTATTGATATGTTCGAAAACTCTTTAACCGGGAAAGGGAATGCACCAATGATCCACCATTAGCTCCTTCTTGGTACCAAGTTCTTCAGGCTTCAATAGAGCCTTAAATTTCTTTACATACAACATGGGCTTGCTGACAGTTAATGTTCCGGTTTTCCGACAATCACTACCCTCCCGTTCATTAACAAAAAGTCCTGCTGACCATCACGGTAGCAGGGCTTTACTATGCTTTGAAGATGCAGCCATATCCCCCACATTTCGCCCCAGTCCCAAGCCTCACCGGACCAGCCGCATCACCTCAGAATAAACCCGCTGAAAATCATAAGTGAATTCGTTAGTCAATATAGCTTTAATATGGAATAACCTTTTGCTTTTTTATTAAAAGCTATGGCAACTCTTAATTCCTTTCAAGCGTTGACAGTGAAACCATTACCCATGGAGCAAATTTATTCGACAGTTCACCCTTAGGATTGTGTATCCGGAAAAGAAAAGCTTCCCCCGCTTGATTCTTCCACACCATATAATCCTCTATTCCCTTATCACCGGTAGCCTGCAGATATAAATCTGCAAAACCCAGAGGATGCTCAAACAGCTCCCCGCTATGATCGTTAGCCTTACCCATTGCAGAAAGCTCAGTTTGTCCCTGTTGCTTCAGAGCGGTGAGATCGTAACCGGATGGCAAGTGTTCAATCTCGGCATAATAGGTGGGGTCCTCAGTGAGTGATAAACGGCCAGACTGTTCATCGAATATGAAATCCTCAAAGACATACAGGGAATATCCATCACCTTGCTCAAGTGTACCTTCTTGCCCTGAGACCCCTCCCTCCTGTTCACCAAATGCCTGGGTCTCCGGACGTTTGGATGTCTGAGGATCAGTAGCGTCCGGACTGGCGGACTCCTGCGCCTCCGTGGCTGCGGGAGTAGCAGAAGGTTCAGGAGTGGCTGTAGCTTCAATAACAGGCATAGTCGCTGCACTTGACGCTGTAGGCTCTGCCTCGTTTACTGTTTCATTGTTACTGCATGCACCGAGAATTGAGGCGGACAGAAGAATGCTGGTAACTGTAGCAATCAATGTTTTATTCATTTTATACCTCCTCATCTGAATAGTAGTTATTACCCAAATGTCCAACATCCCCGCACCACTTAAGGTTGACGGGTTATTTAGGAATCTGTATCGTTCTCTATAAAGCACATAGTAAATATTACCCAATTCTGATAGAATGATTCTGAATTTATTATCAGATTTAGGGGGAGCTATGAATAGTAAGAATTGGTGGACATTGATTATTATACTCGTATTAATTGGGGGAAGCATTGGTGGGAAACTTCTTTATGACGCGAAAAAGGAACGGGATCGTCAAGACCTGATTCATATGGGGGATGAACTGGACAAAGCTTGGTCTGACTACGAGAATACTATTAACGAGATAGATAAAAATCAGGATTTAGCTGAGGAATACACAAATCTAATGGAATCTATCCTTGACGATGATATTGCATCAAGCGAGTTAGAGGAAACTATAGTTAAAGCCTGTGAAATGGAAAGCAAATTGATGGAGCTCTACCCTACTGTCTACAATGAACCTAGTTCTGTTTGTGAATGAAATCAAGCCCCGCCAGCTCAATCAAATACCGGCGGGTTATTTTATGTATGCTCTAAATTCAAAATGTTTCCTGACGAATCGGGCGCCATCAATTTTAATGGACCCTGACGTAAATCCTTCTTCAATCCCTCCACATTCCATCAGATGGCCTATAGAATCTGGATCTTCAATAAGTTGGATACTAGGTGTCTAGTCACTGTATTCCGTTAATACACTTTATGGTCTCAAATAATTCATGCAAGTAATCAAAATATGGGTAATTCCAAAAATAGCACATGGAACAAGAAGGACATAGTTTTTCATCCAAAGTCCGACAAAAAAGAAATACAAAGGCGGCATGCATGCAATTCCTAGTATCAGTAACCACGGAGCAACCACGCCATTATAATAGAAAACCCAAGAAATATAATAGGCTGCTAAAAACAAAACTGCTAGTCTAATATAAAAGTTACTGTTACTTCCTTCGCCTTTGTTTATCAGAACAACCATTAGAATAACCGTTAACACCCCAAACAATCCCTCTATAATATTCAGTGTTTTATAGGCAGAACTATTTCCAGTAAGCACATTATTTGTTGGAGGCACTAGCATCCAGATTATATTAGGAAGTAGCTGTAATGCGTATAATAAAAGGCCTGTCAACGAAAATTGAAGTCCATAATTTCTCATAACACCCTCCCAAAGTCTTTATTGGTAGAGTATATTACAAAGTCAAAATCCACACCTCAGTCTCTAGTCGGGTTATTTTATGTATGCTCTAATTTCAAATCGATCTCACACATAGTGGGAACCGGCAATCTTAGTCGATTCTGATATCAATAAAATTTATGGAACCGCCTAATAGGATGAAGTTGCTTGCAACCCGGACAAAAGAACCGCTAAGCTTTCGTCCTTTTCCTAGACCTCACTTATGTTTAAACATGCAAGACGCAAGGGTTTAATTGAAGCAGACCCGACTGAGGATGTGGTAATACCTAAGGAGAAAAAGACGGCACGTAAAATCGGAGAAAAAAAATCCTCCTCAAATTTCTTGAGAAGGACGAGTTGAGATTTCTGCCAGGCGGGTAACATTTTTCAAAAATCCCTTTGAAATCAACGGAATTTTAGTTCCTGTTAGATATAAAACATATAGTTGTCAGCCTTGCTTTCTTCCTTATAGTTGATTAAGTCGGACAATGTGGTGGAATCCAGCACATCGGCAATGCTGTCGCGGATGCGCAACCAGAGGTCGCGTTTTGCCGGATCATCTTCTTCTGTAAAATCAACTGGCGATATGGGGCCTTCCAGCACCCGGATAATATCACCGGCTGTAATGGTGATGGATTCGCGTGAAAGGATATAGCCGCCGTAAGCACCACGAATGCTCTTCACAAGCCCTGCGTTGCGCAGTGGGGCAATGAGCTGTTCCAGGTAATGCTCGGATAGTCCGTTTTTCTCGGCGATGCTTTTAAGTGAGGTTGGACCTTCGCCAAATTTCAGGGCAAGCTCCATCATAATGGTTAATCCGTAACGTCCTTTTGTCGATATCTTCAAGGGGCACCTCTTTCGGTTTAGTTGCTGATAGAATCATAATCCATTGCTACGACATGAGATATGTCATATCAAGGTATTCCGATGTTTGCTCTCAGCTTATGTTATCATATTTATGGACATATTTGGAGCCAAAAAAGTAACTTTTCACATGAATGTTCGCCAGTGGTGGACAAATTGTCAATTTTAACGTCTTTTCTGCTGCATTTTCCCGTCCTCACGGGCAGTTTAAGCTAGACAGGTGTGTTATAATACAAAATGAGCCGGGTGTTTGTATCAATAACCGGTATTTTTTGTATAGAAAATGGTGATTACGATGACAAAGGCAAACCAAGACACACGTGTCGTCGTCGGCATGTCCGGAGGGGTTGATTCCTCCGTTACGGCACTTCTGCTGAAGCAGCAGGGCTATGACGTCATCGGTATCTTCATGAAGAACTGGGACGACACCGATGAGTTTGGCGTATGCACGGCCGAGACTGACGCAGAGGATGTCCGCCGCGTGTGTGAGCAGATCGATATTCCTTACTATACCGTTAACTTCGAGAAGGAATACTTTGATAAAGTCTTTTCCTATTTCCTCGATGAATATAAGGCCGGACGCACACCAAATCCGGATGTGATGTGCAACCGCGAGATCAAATTCGGAGAATTCCTGAATAAGGCACTACAACTGGGCGCCGATTACGTGGCTACCGGGCATTATGCACGGGTCATTCAGGAAGACGGCAAGTTCAAGCTGCTGCGCGGCGTGGACAGCAATAAAGACCAGACCTACTTCCTGAACGCGCTGAACCAGTACCAGCTTTCCAAAGCGATGTTCCCGATCGGACATCTGCCAAAACCTGAAGTACGGAGAATCGCCGAGGAAGCCGGATTGTACACAGCCAAGAAAAAAGACAGCACCGGCGTCTGCTTCATCGGGGAGCGTAACTTCCGTGAATTCCTAAGCCAGTATCTGCCTGCCCAGTCCGGAGACATGGTCGATATCGCCACAGGCGAGGTGAAGGGCCGCCACGAGGGCCTGATGTATTATACACTGGGCCAGCGCCAGGGGCTGGGAATTGGCGGCTCCGGCAATGGTGAGCCGTGGTTTGTGACTGAGAAGGATCTGGACCGCAACATCCTGTATGTAGTCCAAGGGGACAAGCACCACAGCCTCTACTCCACCAGTCTGATCGCCTCCGGTGTCAACTGGATAGACGGCCTTCCCCTTACGGATGCACCGCTGAAGTGCACCGCCAAGTTCCGCTACCGCCAGCCTGATCAGGGCGTAACACTAACAACACAGGAAGACGGTACCGTGCATGTTGCCTTCGATGTGCCGCAAAAGGCGATCACACCGGGCCAAGCTGTTGTCTTCTACCTGGACGAGGAATGCCTCGGCGGAGGTACGATTGAAGCTGCAGAGAAGGTAATACCGCAGCCGCAGCAATAAGAACCGAATGAACACACCTAAAAACGGCTGCTGACCCCACCAAGGTCGGCAGCCGTTTCTATGTGGCTAAGGCGATAGCGTTTAGCCCGATGTGTATACAAAAACCTCCTTGCAGCTGCAAAAGCCGCAAGGAGGTTTTGAATTACAGGTTGCTAAATCCCGGAAAATTACTGTGCAGCAATCCCCTTGTCGGCGGACAGTGCAAGCTCATTTTTGTAAATACCTGTTCCATCGCCAATAGCGTAATTCAGAACGCGGTTATTAACCGGAACGAGTTCTGCACGATAAAGGGTTGGGAATACAGGAATCTCGTCAACCATCAGCTGCTGCCACTCTTTGTAGATTTCTTTACGCTTCGCTACATCAAATGCTGCTTCCGATACGCCTTCTTTCATCAGACGGTCGCTTTCTTCACTTGCGTAACGCGGGAAGTTGTAGATAGCGTCGCGGCCATACAGTCCTTGTGGATCCACGTCGATACCGACTGTCCAAGCGCCTTGGTATACATCAACAGAAGGATCATCTTCACCATTGGAACCTACGCGGTCATAGAAGGTGTTGAACTCCACCATTTCCAGCGTTACATTCAGACCGATGGCTTTCCACGACTGCACATAATATTGGGCCAGCGGCTCAGCGATATCAGAACCTGTCATGGAGATGAAATTGATCGTCAGCGGCGTGCCGTCCGGATTGGTACGGAATTCTCCGTTAAGTTTATAGCCTGCATCATCCAGTGTTTTCTTTGCTGCTTCCTGATCAAACGTTACTCCAGGATTGCTGTCATCGTGGAATTCAGGATGGGATGGCGGAATCAGCGTAGTCGCGTTCCAGCGCAGACCATGATAGAATTTCTTGCCGACGGCATCATTATCCACTGCCTGCCACATCGCTTTACGCAGAGCTACATTGCCCATCTTCGCCTTCGGATCTGGAGCAACCACTTTTTTGGTCGCGTCCCATTTGCCAAGCTTGAAGCCAATGTAAGTATAAGCACGGTCAATTGCTCCAAGGTATTCAACGTTGGACAATTTAGAGTTATCAGGGAACTGGTCAATCGGGAAGCTGTCGACCAAATCGATATTTCCGGCTTTCAGCTCCTGCACAACCGTAGTCGGTGGAATTACTTTCAGGACAACTTTATCCAGCTTTGGAGCGCCGCGCCAGTAGTCATCATTCTTGACAAATACTACGGATTCACCAGGTACAATACTTTCCACTTTAAATGGACCGAAACCAATTGGTTTTTGACGGACCTCAGGGGAAGCGGAAATTTTGGCTACATCCATATTTCCGAAAATATGTTTAGCCAGCGGATAAATCCAGATACTGCCTGTCAGCAGGGATGGAGTGGATTTTACATAAGTGATTTCCAGTTTTTTCTCACTAAGTACTTTGATTCCGGAAATGGTCTTTGCTTTGCCGGCATGGTAGTCTTCCATACCTACAATATTAGTGAAATCAGAGCCGTAACGAGGGCCATCATAGGCCGGATTACCGATAACTTCATGGGCAAACAGCCAATCTTCGGCAGTAACAGGCTTGCCGTCATGCCAGTTTACATTGTCATGGATGGTAAAAGTGAAGGTACGTCCATCTTCAGAGACTTCATAGGTAGCCGCCCCGTCATTGGTATACACATAGTTCTTATCCCAGGTCAGCAAGCCTTCGTCAAACCAGTCCAGCACCTGAGAATCCGGAACACCGGAGGAGAAATTGTTGTTCAAAGTTCCTTCAAAGGGAGTATCGGATACAAGGCCAAAGTTGAGTGTGCCACCTTCAATGGCTTCACCCTGGTTCGTCTTAACATTGCTGAAATCTGCGATGTTGTACAGCCCGTCTTCTGCTGCCGGTGCTGCAGTTGGAGCAGCAGTAGCAGCTGCATCTGTCTTGGCTGTTGTTGAAGGCTCAGCCGCTTCGTTGTTGCCTGAGCCGCAGGCCGTAACCGCAAGCGTCAGGACAAGCATCAATGTGAAGAGCATGGTCTTGCCAGAGTTTCTTTTTCTCATTCTTGTTTCTTCCTCCCTTATTATCCTTTTCTTTGTCTTGCATCCGTCGCACGCTTAAGCGCCTGACCGACATTATTTATACTCAACATCAATACCAGGATCAGCAGTGATGCGGGTAACCATATCCACCATCTCGATTGCAGCGTCTGCGGATTCCGGGCATAGCTGACCAGCGTCCCCAGACTAGGCGTGCTTTCAGGAAAACCGAAGCCGAGAAACGAGAGTCCCGACTCCAGGCCGATGTTGGCGGCCAAATTCAGCGTCATCGTAACAATAATGATGGAGCTTAAGTTCGGCAGTACCTGGTTGAACATAATCTTAAGATGGGAGGAGCCCAGCGTTCTGGAGGCCTGGACATATTCCAGTTCCCTCTCCTGCAGTGTCTTCGAGCGTATTAGCCTCGCGATGCCCATCCATAGAAATGCCGTCATGATCAGTGAAAAGGACAAGGTATTATATTTGGGAACCGCCGTAACAAACGCGATGACAATCATCAGCATCGGCAGGATCATAAAGAAATCCACGAAACGCATAAAGATATTATCGACGAATCCACCGAAATAGCCGGAGATCAGACCTACCAGAATACCGATAACACCCGTCATCAGAGTGACCATAATACCGATACTGAGCGAGTTGCGCGTACCGATAATGAGCTGGCCGAACACATCGCGTCCGCCGTAATCGGTGCCCAGCCAGAATTTAGCCGAAGGCTTCTCATATAAGGCGAACAGATCGACGGTTACAATCTGCTTTTGATCCAGAAACAGGGCGATGCCAAATACTCCGCATACAACTACACCTAGAAAAATCAGGGAGACCAAAGCCAGTTTATCTCTGAAAATTTCCTTCCAGAGGATTCTCCATCCGGATGGGCTCTTCTCCATATCCTGCGGGAGCGACAGCTCAGCGCTTGATTTTGCCATTACATTCACCTCAACAAGTTCTGATCATTATTTAATCCGGATACGGGGATCAACAATGCCTAATATGATATCCGAGAGCAGGGATCCGATGATTTGAGCAATCCCATACAGCAGCACAAGTGCCGTTACAACGGTGAAATCGCGGATAACGATGGAACTCAGGAACAGCTGGCCCATGCCGGGATAGCTGAAAATACTCTCTACAAAGATGGTACCGCCAATCAATCCCGTAAGCTCATACCCGAAAAAAGCGGCAATCGGCAGGAGGGAGTTGCGTAAGATGTGGCGGTTGTACACCCGTGATTCCGAGGCACCTTTTGCTCTTGCCGTAAGGATAAAATCCTTCTGCTTCGTATCAATGATTTCGTTCCGCAGATATTGGACCGTCCCGACGGTAGTAATCAGCGCGATGGATATGGCCGGAAGCAGTAAATGATATAACTTGCTCAGAATGTAACTCATCGTCCCGGGGACCTCGCCCGGTGATACGCTTCCTCCGGTAGGGAACCAATGAAAGTAGAAACCAAACATCCAGAGCATAACCAGGGCTACGATAAACAAGGGAGCCGCAAAACCGACATAGGTATATCCTGTAATCAACCGGTCGCCCCAGGTGTCATTGAAACGTCCGCTAATGATGCCGAGCGGTATTGCAATTAAATAGGTAATGACCAGGGTCGTCACAGATAACCACACCGTGTTCATCAGCCGCTGGCCAATCAGCTCAGTTACCGGCATCTTAAAGCGGAAGGACTGGCCCATGTCTCCCTGCAGGGCATTAGTGATCCAATCCCAATACTGGATGTACCACGGATCATTCAGGCCGAGCCGTTCCCGCATCGCTTCAATGGTTGCCGGATCAATGTTCGGATCGAGCAAACCGGTGAGCGCATCTCCGGGCATGGCTTTGGCCATAAGAAATACCAGAATGCTGAGCAGAAATACTTGAGGGATCATAATCAATATTCTTCGTGCAATAATCTTCCACATACGTCTCAACCTTTCTCGGGCATGGCCACCAAATGGGTATCGGAAATGGGTTGTAAAGGATAAGCTAAACCGTCATTGTCAAAATAATTCCGGTAGGCTCCCTCGTACTCCTCACTTACGGACTTGCGGAACCGGGTCCGTTCGTCACGCTGCAATGGGTCAATGTCCGGGATTGCGGCAATCAGACGTTTCGTATAAATATGTCGCGGATTGTCAAAAATATCCTTAGGGGTCCCCTGCTCAACATGCCGTCCCTTGTACATGATGCCGATATGATCGCACATATGTCTGATGATTCCGAGATCATGACTGATAAATAGGTAGGTTAAATTCAATTCCTTTTGGATGTCCCGTAAAAAGTTAAGCACTTGTGCCTGAACCGAAACATCCAGCGCGGACACCGGCTCGTCGGCGATGATCAGCTTGGGCTTCAGCGCAATCGCCCTGGCGATTCCGATCCGCTGACGCTGTCCGCCGGAAAATTCATGCGGATATTTATAAATGTTGTCCGGACTCAGGCCGACCTGCTCCAGCAGCTCCTGAACCCTCCGTTTCTCTTCCTGGGGGGACTGTTTGTCGAAATTACGCAGCGGCTCGGCGATGATGTCGAGCACACGCTTCTTGGGATTGAGCGATGAATAGGGATCCTGAAAGATCATTTGGACGTCGCGGCGTACATTGTTCAGCTTGCGTGAGTTCTTCAGGGCTAAATCGGCGCCTTCAAAAAGAATGCTGCCGCCCGTAATCTCGTTCAGCCCGATAATCGCTCTTCCTGTCGTTGTCTTACCTGAGCCGGATTCACCGACTAATCCGTAAGTCTGCCCGGCCTCAATGCTGAAATTGACCCGGTCGACCGCCTTTACCTCACCGACCGCTCTGCTGAATATGCCGCCTCTAATCGGGAAATGAACCTGTAAATCCTTAACTTCAAGCAGTGCCATGGCTGTCAGCCTCCTCAACGCTCTCGGGGAAATGAAAATGTCTGTAGCAGGTGCAGCGGACCAAATGACCCGGAGCGATTTCATGCAGCTGTGGATTCTCCTCATGGGCTGTTTCATCAATCCATGGGGTTCTGGCGGAGAAACGGCAGCCTGTACGCGGCAAGTTTTTGAGCGACGGAACGATTCCCTGAATCACATGCAGTCTGGACTTCGCTTCCTTAACCGTAGGTATCGAATTAAATAAAGATCTTGTATAAGGATGCTGCGGGTTGGAGGTCAGCGTATAAATATCAGCAATTTCGACAATTTGCCCGGCGTACATAACAGCTACGCGATCTGCCATTTCACTGACTACGCCCAGATCATGGGTAATGAGGATAATTCCCGCTTGCATATCATTTTTGAGCTTCTTGATCAGTTCAAGAATTTGCAGTTGAATCGTTACATCTAGTGCGGTTGTCGGTTCATCGGCGATTAGCAGCTGTGGTCCGTTGGCGATTGCGATGGCAATAACTACCCGCTGCCGCATTCCGCCGGATAATTCATAAGGGTATTGCTGATATGTATGCTCGGGACGGGGAATTCCAACCTTGGTCAACAAATCGATGACCTTTGCTTTTCTTTGTTTCTTGGAGAGGCCGGTATCATGAAGGAGAAGTACCTCTTCAATCTGCCGTCCGATAATCATTAGCGGATTTAGTGCAGCTAAGGGGTCCTGGAAAATCATCGACATTTCCTTACCGCGGACCTTATTCAGCATGCCTGGGGACATTTTGACAATATCCTGACCTTTGTAATACACATGTCCATCAATTTTTGCTTTGGTGTGCAGCCCTATTATTGAGAAAGCCAACGCACTTTTGCCTGATCCGGATTCTCCTACGATGGCGAGGATTTCGTTCTTCTTCACCGTGAGCGTCACATCATCGACCGCAGCGTAATAATCGTCTGCAATCTTGAAGGATGTCGTTAAATTCTCAATACGCAGCAAATCTTCACTCAAGTTCATCACCCTAACACTAGGATTTTTTTAGCAAGGAGCACCTATGTGATATACAGTAACCCTATCTATCAACTACGAATTGCCTTTTAGGATTATATTGGAATTAATCCCTGAATGTTAGAGTTTATTCTAATTGACTTATGGTAAATTATCAATGATTTTTCCATAAAAAATTTTTGTTGTGTTAAGTAACATGACAAATACGACAAAATTCGACTCATCTATTAGATTTTTTTGTCACATATTTTCACAGTTTCGCACATGAAATGTGATATTAATAACAAAGCCGCAAATGTCCCGGAGTATTGGGGATTTGCGGCTTTTCATTTTACCTTCTATTGCACTTTTAAGGCTCTAATCCCCAGACCAGCGTTCCATTCAGGTAGAGCGGTACACGTGCCCAATCAGTGAACGAGGTTTTGGCCGGGTCGTAAGAATACTCACCGATCTCGTTATAATTGCTCCAATCGGTTTTGTTGATCCGCAGCTGAATTTCACCGGTGTTGGCTCCGGGAGCAAGGCTGCCCGCAGCCGCAGTAAAGGAGATCTCCACATAATAATCTGCCTCTGTCACAGAGGGAGTCAGCTTCACGAATGTTCCCTGCACATTGCCGCTGCCTATAGCGGCATAGTCTACATTGAACTGCTGCGCCTTCTCGCCGTCTATCGTGTAGTAGTAGCGCAGCTTTACATCCTTAAGTGCAACCGAAGTGTCCCCGCTGTTCACAATCCGCAGCTGCGGACGGAACTGGGCATCGCCCGGATTCGTATCATTGGTCCGATACTGCACGATCAGATCCCCCACAGGCGGCTCGGGAACCGCTGCTGGCTTGGCGCTGACCTCGGGTGAATTCGGGCTTGTTCCTACTTTGTTAGCCGCACTGACAACATAAAAGTAGGTCGTTCCATTGACTACAGAGGTATCGCTGTAAGTGGCCTGGGTAACTACTGATACATCGCTGTAAGGACCTCCGCTGACAGTGGCCCGCTTAACTGTATAATTGTCGGCAGCAGTTACATTGTTCCAGCTAAGCTGTACAACACCGTCGCCGGCAACAACAGCCGGTTTGGAGGGCGCTTTCGGGGCAACGGGCTCGACCGGACCGCTGCTGTTGTTGATTAACCTGTCATATTCGGCATAGGCCGTGGCCATATCCACTTGGGACCAGAAGCGGTGATACGTAAATTCAGGTGCTCCATTCTCCCATTGCTTGGTAGCCGTATTATATGACGAATTATATTTGTTAAGCAGGTACTGCCAATCGGGATCATTCACAATATCCGGCCGGATGTCAGTATAGCTGGCGTAGACACCGTTTCCGCCTTTGGCAGGATCGGAAGGTACTGTCGCTGTTCCCGGAATCGTATTGCCTTGTCCAAAGGTACCCGTCCAGCCGCTTGGGAAATAGACCTCCTTGGTGAAGTAACGGGCATAATCGCCACGGCTCTCCTTAGTTGCTATTCCGACACCATCATTATATCCCCAAGCTGTATCCAGCAAGGATTTAGCCAGCTGCTGAGCCTTCCCGCCAAGCGCGGTATAACTGCCGTTTTCTGCCTCAGTACCTGCGGCAAAGAAGGTGAGCGCTTTGATATAGCTGCCGAGTACACCGGTATCCTGGCTCGGGCTCTTGGTGACTGACTTTAAATTGCTGTTGCCGTCACTGCTTGCAAAACCGGTCCAGGTATCCGGTTTCCCCTGCCATTCCACATTGCCCGGAATCCAGAATTCTCCCGGAGCAGCAACTGTAGCCACTTGGGGATTATCACCGCCAAGAATGCGGTTGCCCTGGCTGTCCAGATAATAGCCCTCTGCATCCGTAACCGGCCGGCTGCCTGCAAAGACATAGTCCGTGGACCAGTCCACCCAGTTCTTCACCACCTGCTTGGCCATCTGGAAGTTCTCGGAGGTTGTGTCGCCGCTTGCAGCCAGAATGTAATACAGCTCGGCCACACGTTCAACACTCCAGGCCTGCATTCCGAACCAGTTGTTGGACGGCGGATCATGATAGACAGGCGCGTCATCATATGCCATGCCGTAGAAGGTGCTTGTGCCGGCAGGATAGGCCTTATAAGCACCGTCGTAACTGTTCGTTGCTCCGCCGGCAATCGCGCCTTCGGCAGATTGCAGCCAGGTGTAGAACTCCAGCTGGCGCTTCAGCGAGTTGCTCCAGTCCTGCCCTGCTGTTGCTGATGCCGGAACCAGACCGCCGTCCGGATTGGAAAGCGCATAGGCTGCCACGACATTCTGGTAACCCTGATGCGCATGGCTGGCGCCGATTCTCCAGGCCCAATTGCCGGTTGAACCAAGCCCGCCGCCCCAAGCGGTATACCAGGCAAGCAGGTATTGGTTGGAATCCTTACCGGTTCCCGCTTCCGGTGTGCCGTCAGCTGCGCTGCCGACCTTTTGGAAATACTTGTCGTACATGCCG
This sequence comes from Paenibacillus paludis, assembly GCF_042610515.1. NCBI lineage: Bacteria > Bacillati > Bacillota > Bacilli > Caryophanales > Paenibacillaceae > Paenibacillus > Paenibacillus paludis. The sequence continues at coordinate 71,853 of NZ_JBGJZP010000006.1, read as the reverse complement.
TAACGGAGATAATCCCCCATTTTCTTGGCTTTATTCAGATAAACTGAATTATTATAGCCAAGCTCCCGGGCCCAGTACATAGCCTGAACTGCACGTGCATCTGCGTCGGTAGCATTGGTATAACGCCACTGTGCTGCAGGCGCATTGCTTTCTTTGGTGAACAGGCTCATAAAGCCCTCACCTGTCTTGCCGAATGATTTGTCGTCCTGGGACGGATGCGGGACAGCTTCCCACACCGATTCCTGTTCGCCCCTCTGGAATGTATTTACATAAGCGGCTGTATGTGTAGGATTCAGCAAGTTGCCGAAGCCGTACCAGTTGTCCACATCCACCAGCCAATGCATAAGATAGGTCTGGTTGTTGCCATAGCTTGCTTTCAGTTCGGAATCAAGCGGGTCCTTGCCTGCCGTATACTTTCCGCTAAGCTGGCTTGGATACTGATCCGGCTGCGCATACTCGGAAGCGTAGGTAGCCGGGCTGTTCGCATTGTAATAACTCATCGTCGGCTGCTCCTGCTTGCCGTCGCCTTCATTAACAGGAATAATGTATTTCTCCATGTTGTCCCAAGCCGTTTCCAGCTTGCTCCAGTCGCCAGTATGATGGCCATACAGCACCTCGAGCCACATCCAGTAGCTGTAAGCTTCCGAAGTGGTCATATGCCCGTAATCAGGCGCTTCGCTCATCAATGTCTCTACCGCATGGTAGGGAATGCCTTCAGCCGAGAAATAGCCGTTCGCCGGATCCTTTAGCTGAGCATATAATTGCAGAAATCGGGTCTCCTCCGCCGAAGCGGCCTTTGCAGTTCCGGGGCTACCAGTAAACAATCCGGTTATGAGTGAGAGAAACAGAATCGAGGCCATTATAGCGGAAATAGGCTTCTTGCTTAAGCTCAATTTCATCATTTTGGCTAGCTCCCTCTCTGTAGATAAATTATGGTTCTAAACCCCACACAAGTGTTCCGTCACGATACAGTGTCACCTTTTCCCATTCGGCGAAGGCAAGCTGCGTTCCGCTGTAGGAATAGTCATTGCCCTCGCTATAATTCGTCCAGTCCTCTTTGTTGGTGCGCACCTGAATTTCTCCGCTGTTCCCTCCGGGAGCAAGGCTTCCGGCACCTTCAGCAAAAGTGATCTCCAGATAGTAGTCCGCTCCGGTTAGGGACGGATTAAGTTTCGCAAAGGAACCGCTTACATTTCCGCTGCCGACAACGGCATAATCGCAGTGGAATTGCTGGGTTTTGTCTCCGTCCACGGTAAAATAGTAGCGGAGCTTAAGACCACTCAACGGTACCGCGGCAGTTCCCGTGTTCACAATCCGGAATTGCGGGCGCATCTGTCCGTCCCCGGGATTGTTGTCATTAGTACGGTATTCCACCCTTAAATCACCTTTTGCCGGAGTAGGTGTTTCACGCGGCTGGGCACTAACCTGCAGAGATGGCGTACTCTCGCCAACACTGTTCGAGGCGGTGATTACATAATAATAGGTAGTACCATTAACCAGCCCGTTGTCGGAATACACGGCCCCTGTTGTGCTTGCAACTACAGTGTAAGGCCCGCCACTCGTTACAGCCCGTTTAACTGTATAGTCCGTTGCCCCGCTGACTGTGTTCCAGGACAGTTTTACGCTGGCGTTCTCAGCAGCAGCCGCTACACCGGAAGGCTGTGCGGGCACCTTCGGTTCACCCGGATGTCCGCCTCCGGGAGGCAGTTCACCGAATACAAGCACCCCGGCGTCGTATACCGGTATATACGCCGTTTTTACCGGAAGCGCTCCTCCCGTTGCCACGCCTTTAAATGAATAGTCATTTGTATTGTCCCAGAAGAGCGTGTTGAGCGGAGCGGCGATCCGGAACTGGACTTCCTTCCGGTAAGCGGATTGACCGCCCGGATAGATCGAAGTGCCGGTAAAATCAACCTTGGTGTAATAAATATGATGTTCTTCATCATAAGGCTGAAGTGCGGATACCGTTGCTCCCTGGTTGTAGCCACCGGCAGTGACCGTAATATCCTCCGGACCGTACCCTGCGGCAATTGCTTCGCTGAGGTCCAGATAATAATGGAAGGACATCGACTTGCTGACCCGTGCCGGCCAGCCGGAACGGTTGTTGAGCAGTGCCCGGATCTCTACAAAATTGCTGCCGCTGGCATTTACGGAAGCCTCGACAAACATTTCATCCTCAGGGGTCTCTGCCGCAGGAAACTGTGGTTGCGGCTGCTGCCCTTGCCCGTGGAGCAGCATCATTTTGGCCAGCGCCCCTGTAAAGGCGGAATTGTAGTCGGTTGCCACTTCATTCGAGACATAGTCGTTGATCGAATCGGTATACGTGTCCGTCTTGGATGGACCCCCGACCAGCGCTCCGTATAGAACATGACGGTGATCTGAAGGAGTAGACTGGCTGTCGCTCCATGAACCATGTGAGGTCCGGTGATGCGGATGCTGCGGCGAATTGTTGCCATACCCGATCACATAGCTGCTGTTCCGCGGGTTGTCGCCCAGCATATACGTAATCTGCCGTTCCGCGAAAGAACGGGCCGTTTCGCCTTTGACAGGGTCGCTTACCCAGTCCGCGTAAACAAACGCCAAAAATGCCTGGTTGGCGGCATATCTCAGGGCTCCCCACTGATCCAGATGTGCCAACCCTCCAGGTGTATAGGCGACCCGGTCGCTAGTCCCGCCTACACCAGTTGTCCAATACTGCATGTTGCGTTCCGTAGATTGAATGAACTTGGCATCCCCGGTAATCCGTGACAGCAGCAGCTGCGCACCGTAATGCTTGTCATCCCAGGATTGTGTCCACTGGTAACCCCATAATCCCGATTGGTTCGTTCCCCACAGACTGCTTGCGGCAACTGCCTTATCCAGGTACGTCTGCTCACCGGTCGCCAAATAGAGCCATACACCGCCCCAGCTCAACTCATCGGCATAACCGCTCCATGAATTGTAATACTGCTTGACGTCGGTAATACTGTCCGAATAGGCGCCGCGGTAAGTGTCCGCAAATTGATACAGCTGTTTGGCATGCAGCAGCAGCTTGTCCGCATAGACAGCATCCGAATCCCGGAAGATAATCGATGCCGAAGCCAGCGCCGCTGCGGTTTCTGCCGCCAGATCAGAGCCGGGATGAGTTGCATCAATTTTGTAGGAGGGCCGCTGCATTTGCATCACTTCCGCTGCTCCCCACCAATTATGGTCGGCCGTTCCGTTCCCTACCTGTCCCCATAGCTCATTTGGAGCTGTATGGGCTTTGACAAAATAGTCGGTAGCCCAGCGGATATTATCCAGAATCTCCTCCAGCTGGCCGGACTGCACGTAACCATCCTTGTATTCATAGACCGACCAGGCCAGCATCGTAGCTGTATAAGCCATTGGAAAACCAAATTTGACATGATCCCCCGCATCATACCAGCCCCCGGATAAATCGTGGCCGACATCCGCGCCATCCAGAAGTCCGGAGTCCCCCCGCCACTCGACCCGGTTGTCTTCCGGCAGATCGCCTGAACGCTGAGCCTCATAGAAATAAATCGATTTTTGCAGTGCCTCTGCGTAGTTGTAGCCGGCAGCCGCTGCTGTGCCCACAGATGGATGAAATACAGCTCCGGAACATGTAACCGCTAACATAAAGCTCAAGGACAAAACCCAGCCCTTCCTGATCCCTTTGCCCATCTTAGCCCTTCTCCCTTCTTGTCCTTCTCGTCCTTCTTGTCCTTGTGTTCAATTTCATCTCTGCACAGACTCTTCAAACCGTGGCTCCAAACTCTTATTCATTCCCAATAAAGTTTTCCACCTTCTTTCCGGGTGTCTTTAGGATGATTTGCATCCTATGTAAATATATACCATATATAGGAATGGAATTCTATATACAAAATAGCAAAAATGTAATAAAAAATAGATATTTTTGTAAAAAAATTGGAGTCTATCAGAAAAACCGCGAGCCCGTTAAACAAAAAACCGCTTCTTTTACAAAAGGAATGAAATCTCCCCCTGTAAAATAAGCGGTTGATGCATAAAATGGAGAACGTTGTACAATCGAACTCTTACTTGACTACTGTCCGCGCCGAAGCGACTGGTTATGGCGGATCTTCGCTTCATTGCCCTGTTCAGTAGCCTGATAAAAGACCCGGCGTGCAATAGCCTTAGGCAGATAATCCTGTTTGACATAATGGCCCGGAAAATTATGCGGATACTGGTAGCCCTCATGGCCGAGCTTCACGGCTCCTTTATAATGCGTATCGCGCAGATGCAGTGGTACTTCAGCCGATTTCAACTCGTCGATACTGGCCATGGCATTCGAAATTGCCACGGTCACGGCATTCGATTTCGGACTTTCCACCGCAAACAGGATCGCCTGGGCAATATTCAGCTTGGCTTCCGGCCAGCCGTTATTGCGGTAGGCTTCCAGTGCGCTGACCGCCTGGACCATCGCCTGCGGATTGGCCAGACCGATATCCTCACTGCTGGCAGCAATCAGCCGGCGGATGAATGTCATCGGGTCCATCCCCAGCTTCTCCACAGCATAGAGAAACCAGAACAGCGCCGCATCGCTGGAGCCGCGGATGCTTTTGTGAAACGCAGACAATACATCATATTGCGTCGATTCGTCCGCTTTGACAATCGGGCGGCGGATGGATTCTTCAGCCACCGCAAGCGTAATATGCACACTTCCGTCCGGTTCCGGCGCAGTGGTCATGGCAGCCAGCTCAAGTGCATTAAGCGCCCGGCGGATATCGCCGTTGGCCATCGTTGCAATATGCTGCAAAGCTTCTTCATCCACCTGCAGCTGCATGAACCCAAGCCCCCGCTTCTCATCGGTAAGCGCCCGTCTCATAGCAATCAGACTGTGCTCACTGGTCAGCGATTCCAGCTGGAACAGCGTGGAGCGGCTCAATAACGCCCCGTTCACATAGTGGAACGGGTTCTCCGTCGTCGCGCCGATAAAGGTGATGGTCCCCTTCTCCACAGCGGGGAGCAGTGCATCCTGGCGGGAGCTGTTGAAGCGGTGCACCTCATCCAGAAACAAAATGGTCTTAGAGCCGTACAATGCCTTATTGCTCTGAGCACGCTCGATCACTTCCCGCACATCCTTGACCGAGGCTTCGACCGCATTCAGGCGGACGAATTCCCCCTGTGTATGATGGGAAATAATATGGGCTAATGTTGTTTTTCCGCAGCCTGGAGGGCCGTAAAGCAGAATAGAGGAGACCTGATCTGCCTCAATGGCTCTGCGCAGCAGCTTCCCCGGGCCAACAATATGCTCTTGTCCTATATATTCATCAAGATTCGCCGGACGCATGCGGTCCGCCAGCAGGCGGCCGCTGCCGGTGTCTTCCCCGAGCGAAAATAAATCCATTCTTCCACTTCCTTGCTGTAATCTTGTAGGTCGGCACTATTAGAATACCTCCCACTATCATACCATACTGCGTATACATCCTTATATTTAAAAAGAGCATGACCTCGCCTCCTCCGGCGGTGCCATGCTCTTTGTTCAAAGTTCAGGCTAGCGGTTCAGCGCCAGCCGCATTTTTGAAATAATCTTGCGGATGCTTTCTTCGGATAAGTGGTATCTCTTCTGCAGCTCGTTCACCGAGCAGCCGCTGCTGTGACTGCAGAATATCTCCTCGTTCCGGCTGGCAATCTCCTGCCTGGATCCGCTGTTCTCGCCCCATCTTACCCGTTGCTCGGTTTTCTTGGGGATGTATAGCAATTCACCCTGGATGTATCCCTGAAGCTCTTCGAGCAGGCCCGGGGGGAGCACATCCTTCCCATTTACATAACTCACTTTTTACTTCCTCCTTCAACAGGTGTGTCCCTTTGTGTCCGACGACTGCTTGTAATGAATTGATCACGTCACCTGCCTCCTTTCTTCAGCTCATATTTGGTAAATACCGTAAGTTCATTATATAAAAACCATTGGATAGCGTCTACATTCGGTTTTGATCACAACTTTATGTGAATTATTTATTTCTATGCTTTTTAAATAAGGAGGCCTTTCGGCCTCCTCCGGTTATGCGGATTTCCGTCTTAGACGGAAACCACCTCGTATACTGAAATCATTTCAATCAGCCTCCTTCCAGAGTAATCTGCCCGGCCGGACACTTATTATTAAGCCATACCCAGGGATAGGTTACAAGTTCAAGAACAGTTATAACTGTTCTTCACCAGATGGGAACTTATTTTTTTAAGAAAAATCTAAAAAATAAGTCGATTAGTGTCGAAATATAAAAGTAATTATCTATTAACTAATAGATATGGAAGTAATTAAAAGCAGGAGGAATATAATATGACAGCTAAAAGGCACATCCTCAAACAAGTATTCGGCATCAAGAAACTCAGAACCGAACTAATGGCTTTTATCATTACCGCCATTGCAGTTCCTTCGCTTGTACTAGCTGTCAACTCTTCGGAAACTTCCAAAACAGAGCTGCAGGGCAAAATGGAGGAAACTACAAAATCGAGCATTCATCTTCTCGATAAGACACTTGAGCAATTAATACAGCTGGAGAGCAGCAATGTGAATCAGCTTGCCTATCAAATTACCGCAGCTGATCTGACTGCGAACTCTCCACGCGTACGGAATCAGATCAACAAATTCAAAGCGGAGCATCCTGAAATCGATATCGTCGCTTTAGGCAACAGCGATGGCAAGTTTATGTTAGCGCCTGATTCTAAACCAAACGACTATGATCCCCGGGTCCGCGACTGGTATATTGACGCACTGAAGACACCGGACCGCACATCCGTTATCAACCCGATTTTCTCCAAGGTTACAAACTCCTTCATCCTGCCGATCTCCAAAGCCTTCCAGGACGGCAAAGGGGTAGCTACAATCAGTTTGAGCATGAATGGGCTTATGGAACTGGCGCAGAATGTCAGCCTCGGTTCCAGCGGTTATGTATATATACTGGACAGCAGCAATAAGGTTATCTACCATCCCGCTCTGGAGGTAGGAAGCCCCGTTACAGGCGGGCTGCTGGATACGCTGAATGCGGCCCCGGCAGGCAAAGTGTCCTACAAAGACAGTGCCACAGACCAGGCAATGGATGGCTTTTACATTACGAATGAACTTAGCGGCTTTAAGCTGGTTGGTGTGCTGCCCGAGAGCGAGTATGCAGAGGCCGTTTATCCTATTTTGTATAACTCAGCTATCGTTCTGCTGGTTGCGCTGCTTCTGGCCGCTGCAGTAACGTTCTTCATCATCCGCCGCATCACCAAGCCGCTTGAGCAGCTGAACCGTTCGGCAAAGCGCGTCAGCGAAGGCTATCTGGATGAAGTGGTCAACACCACACGTAAAGATGAAATCGGGCAGCTTGCGGGCAACTATAACGCCATGGTAGCATCGCTTCGAAAGATGGTGCAGGATGTGGCCGAAACCTCAGGCCAGCTCGCAGCTGCCAGTGAGCAGCTGACAGCCAGCACCGGCGAGAACAGCAAGGCTGTGGAGTATGTCACCGGACTGGTGGAGGAATCCACCCGCGGTGTGGAAACCCAGGCCCATGCTTCCTCCGAGGTAGCCGTAACTATGGATGAAATGTCCGAAGCCATCCATAAAATTGCTTCCGCTTCCCAGGCCATTGTAAGTGCCGCAGTGCAGACTGAGCAGGTTGTTAACACCGGAAGCACCAGAGTGCAGCATGTCAGCGAGCAGATGAAGACGATCCGCCAGTCCGTTCAGCAGTCCGGCGGACTGATTTCCGAACTTAACGGGCTTAGCACAAAGGTAGCAGAAGCAAGTACAGCGATCTCCGCGATCGCGAAGCAGACCAATCTACTGTCGCTCAATGCAGCTATTGAAGCTGCCCGTGCCGGAGAACAGGGCAGAGGGTTCGCCGTTGTTGCCGGAGAGGTGCGGAAGCTGTCCGAAGCCTCGCATGTCAGCGCGGGTCAAATTCAGGAGACCATTTCCGAAATGGTCGGCCTGATTGCCAGCGCCTACGACGTAATGAAACATAAAGTGGCCGAAGACGTTGAACAAGGCATGAATCTGGCGCTGGAAGCGAGCGATGCCTTTATCCAGATTGAGCAGTCCACCCGGCATGTCGGCGAACAAATTCATGAGGTTTCGGCGATTACCGAGCAAATGTCTGCCAGCTCGGCTGAAGTAGCCGCCTCCGTACAGGAGATGGCTGCCATCTCGCGGGCGGCGCTGGATTCCTTCCAGAGCGTTACAGCTGCAACGGAGGAACAGCTTGCTTCCATGGAGGAGATTACGGCCTCCTCTGCAGCGTTGTCCGCTATGGCTTCCGATATGCAGCAGCAGGTGGAACGGTTCCATATCACGGAACAAAACGAGATGAAATAAGACGTTATCGCCCTATAGAATATAAAAAGCGGACCGCCCTGTTTATGACAGGCGGTCCGCTTTTTATATTTGCACTACTGCGATTCAGGCCAGCCGGAGACTGTCTCTTCTCCAAGCAGCTGTACATAAGGCGGCAGCTGCCCGTCATGCAGCAGCCACAGTTCATGCAGCGCACGGGTACAGCCGACATACATCAGCTTCGCGTCCCAGGCCGCTTCCCCGTAATGTCCGCTGTCCGCGTCTGCCAAGATGACGGCGTCGAACTCCAGCCCCTTGGACAGATACACAGGCAGCACAGACAACCCGCCCCGGTATTCAGTCATGCTGCCGTCAATCAGGTGAAGATCCTCAAACTGTCCGGCAAGCGCGTCGTACAGCTCAGCAGCTTCCCGCAGGCTGCGGGTTAAGACAGCCACTGTGCGGTATTCACGCCCGGAGAGGGCCCCCAGAGCCGTTCTGACGGCACTGAGGCGCTCACTCCCGGCTGCTGCCGCTGCCGGCTGACGATCGGCGTAAGAGATCAGCCGGACCGGGTTGCCGCTGCGGAAGACCGGAACGGCGAGCAGGGAGCTGCCAACACCGGAAGACAATATGCCGTTGGCAAATTCAATGATCTCCATGGTGGACCGGTAGCTGCGGGTCAGTGCATGATAGGCCGTATGTTCCGGTGCAAACAACGTCTGCATTTCTTCCCAGGCATGTACACCCTTGTAGGCATGTATCCCCTGTGACAAGTCGCCCAAAATGGTAAAGGAATGACCCTTCACGTACAAATCAAGCACTGCAATCTGGAAAGGCGAGAAATCCTGCGCCTCATCAATAACGATATGGTCAAAGCGGTCCCCGCCTTCATTTCCGCTGAGCAGATAATGAATATAGAGCAGCGGCGGCAGATCCTCTTCGCGCAGGATGCCTTTTTTGAGCTCCTTGACCGTTTCCTTCAGCACGCCTTGCGGAATAATCTCCGGGGCTGCAGCCGGCCAATGCTCCGGAACCTTTGCCGCCCGGAAAATCTGCTTATAGATCATAAGCGGATCATATTTGGGCCACTTGCCGCTGTAGGTCTTCTCGCGTGCCGCCGCTTTTTTCTTGCGTTCCTTCAGCGCTGCCTGCGAAGGGCTCTTCTTCAGCTCCATCTCAATCCAGCGGTGAATTCTGGCCATCACACGCTCTTTGCGTTTGGCCGGCGGATAGGGGGCGTATTCCTCGTTATGCCAGCGCAGAATCATCGAACGCCGCAGTACCGCACCTTCCCAGGGAATGAAATCCCCCTCCGGCACCGCACCGGTCTCAAGCAGCTTGATCGTGGCTTCAATAATCTCCATCAGCACCGTTGAACCCTTGAAGCGGCCCGGTGTTTCTTCAGTAATCTCCGGCATGCTGCCAGCCGTTTCGAACCAGCGGTTCATCGTTTCCGCTGTATCTTGCTCCGGCAGTGTGATACCCAGCACGTCCGCAGCCCAATCCGGGAAGGTACTCTGGGCAATGTTGCCCACGCCAAGCTCCGGCAGCACATCCGAAATATAATCCAGGAACATCCGGTTCGGGGCGAAAATAATCATTTTCTCCGCGGAGACCTGTTCCTTGTATTGATACAGCAGGAAAGCCAGGCGGTGCAGCGCAACCGTTGTTTTTCCACTTCCGGCCACACCTTGAATGATCAGCGCCGTATTCTTCGCGGCACGGATAATCTTGTCCTGCTCCTCCTGAATCGTCGAGACGATATCGCGGAGACGGTTGTCCTTATTCTCGCCCAGGCGGTATACGAGAAATTCATCGGATACGGCCGGGGCGTCGCTGTCGCGGTTGTAGGTATCCGCCACCCGCTCCAGGATTTGCTTGCGGATCACCACGTTGCGTTTTAAATATACCAGCCCCTCAATCAGCCCCTCCGGGGCTTCATAGGAGGCCGGCTCCGTTCCGCCTGTAAACGAATAGAACAGGCTTGCTACCGGTGCGCGCCAGTCAATGACTAGCGGACGGTCGCTTACCTGTTCTCGGTCTACGCCGATTTTGCCAATATATAGTGCCTTGCGTTCGTCCTCGTCATTGCCCTGAAAATCAAGCCGTCCGAAATAAGGCTCCTGCCTAAGCTTGGCAAGATCTTTGCGCCTCTGTTCTCTGGAATCCTCCAGCACTTGTTCCGTATACTCGCTTCCTGTGTACACCGGTATGCTGCGCAGTCTCTCCAGGACAGTGTCGATTTCTGTAAGCGCGCCGTTAAGCCTGTCTTCTTCCTCTTGATAGGCACTTTGAAAGTCGTCTTCCAATTTCAGTTACCTCCTAAAAGTAATCTTAAAGATTGATCTCGTGCAAGACTGGCTTCACTCACACAAAAAGGATACTCATCATATCACAACAGACCGGTGAAATCCACATATTTCAAATTCTAGTATACAGGCGAGTCTGGATAAGCTGCTCCGCCAGGTTCAACCCATTAAGGCATGCAATACAAAATTCGCCACAAAAAGTCCGGCGATGCCGTACAGCGCAGGCGGCACTTCCTTGCCCCGGCCCATAGCGAGTTTAACGATGGGGTAAGTAATGAAGCCAAAAGCCATTCCGTCGACAATGCTATAGGTGAACGGAATCATTACCATGATCAGAAAGGACGGAAACAGCTCGGTCATATCGCTGAGATCCATCTCACGTACGCTCTGCACCATAAGACCGCCGATTACAATCAGGATCGGTGCGATGGCGCTGTCCGGCACATAAGCCAGCAGCGGGATGAACAGGAAGGTTGCCCCGAACAACATGCCGGTAACCAGCGAGGTAAGCCCGGACTTGCCGCCGGCCGCGATGCCTGCAGTCGATTCTGCGGCAGCGACTACCGGACTGCTGCCGAACAGGCCGGCCGCAATATTAGCGATGGACAACGCGCGCAGGCTGCTCTTGAATCGCTCCGGACGTCCTGCCATCAATGTCTGGGAAGAGATCAGCCCGATATTTTCAAACACAACAATCAACAGCAGCAGGAACACGGCAATCCAGAACACAAGGCTGATCCCCCGGCTCAAGTCCATTCCGGCAAATACATCGCCATAGCCGGAAAACACATGGCCGGAATCCTCCTGACCCGGGGCATGCGACGCACCTAACAGATAGGCAAGTCCTGTGCCCACAATCATGCTGATCAGCAGTCCCCCGCGTGTTCCGCGGATGAACAGCACCAGTGCCAGAACCAGGGTTACGCAAGAGGTTATCACGGCAGGGTCGCTGAAATGTCCGATCGCGACAAATGTCGTCCGGTGAGCGATGACGATTCCGCTTTTTTGCAGGCCAATGAAGGTCAGAAACAAGCCGATTCCGACAGTAATCGCATGCTGCAGATTATGAGGGATCGCGTCGCTGAGAATACGGTATAGCGAGGTGAACGCCACAATCGCAAACAGCACTCCGGTCACAACTACAACAGCAAGCGCTTCCCGCCAATCCAGCTTCATGGAATGCACCAGCGTATAGGTGAAAAAGGCGTTGATCCCCATTCCCGGAACGACGATAATTGGTGTCTTGCCGCCGAAGGCCATTAGCAGACAGCCGGTAATTGCCGTCAGCAGCGTAGCCACCATACCGGCCCGCAGCGGCATCCCCGCATCATGCAGAATAGCAGCGTTGACCATAACAATATATACAGAAGCAAAATACGATAGGATCCCTGCCGCCCATTCCTGTTTCCAGTTGTCGCCCGGCTCCAGACCTACGCTATTTCGCCAAAAATTCGATTTCATGTAAATACCTCCACTGATGGTAAATTCCGCTGCCAATACAGCATTCCTGCGTTGTTTCCGGATTTTAAAATCACAATAAAAGGGCGTAAGCAGCCGGATTCCGGCTGCACGCCCTTTTGTCCTTTGGTTAGTTCGAGCTGAGATAGGCCTGCTTTCGTTTATACGTTTACTCCGCCAGCCTTCAAAAGGTCCTGTACGGCTACACTCACCATAATGAGTCCAACTACCGGAGGCACAAACGAGTTGCTGGCAGGCGGCAGTTGAGCCTTGCGTCTGTCCGGCGCATCTTCAGGAACGATCTGCTCGGTCACATCCACACGCGGTTTCACCGGCTTCTCCGTGGAGAAGACAACCTTCACACCTTTTTTGATCCCATCCTTGCGCAGCTTCTGGCGGATCACACGGGCAATCGGGTCCATCTCCGTCTTGGAAATGTCAGCCACCTTAAAGCGTGTCGGGTCCATTTTGTTAGCTGCGCCCATGCTGGAAACCATCGGGATTCCCCGGCTCAGGCATTCTTTAATGAGATGGATCTTGTAAATAATCGTATCCGAAGCGTCGATGACGAAATCGGGCTTGTATTTGAAGAGCTCCTCATAGGTTTCTTCCGTGTAGAACATATTCAGGGCAATGGCTTCGCATTCCGGATTGATCAGCTTGACACGGTCCACCATCAAATCCGCTTTATTCTGGCCGATGGTTGTCGTAAGCGCATGAATCTGGCGGTTGATATTGGTGATATCCACTGCGTCTTTATCAATCAGGATAATGCGGCCGATACCTGTACGGGCCAGAGCCTCAACCGACATGGCCCCTACGCCGCCAATGCCGAGCACGGCCACTGTGCTGTTCTTCAAAATCTCCAGACCTTCCGGTCCGATGGCCAGCTCCGTACGCGAGAACTGATGCAGCATGATGTAGCGCCTCCTTCAAAAAGCCGGCGAAGCAGCGCTGCCGCTCCGCTTAGGCCTGGTTAGATTTAGTTCTTTACCTTCTCAGGTTTCGGAGCCAGCTTGATGTGCAGCTGTTCCAATTGTATTGCATCTACCGGTGCCGGTGCATCCATCAGCAGGTCAGTCGCACTTGCCGTCTTAGGGAAGGCAATGGTTTCGCGCAGGTTGGTGCGGCCGGCAAGCAGCATTACGAGACGGTCGAAACCAAAGGCAATCCCGCCGTGCGGAGGTGTGCCGTATTCAAATGCATCCAGCAGGTAGCCGAATTTCTCGTAAGCAACCTCCGTTGAGAAGCCGAGTGCATCGAACATTTTTTCCTGTACCTCACGTTTGTAGATACGCTGGGAACCGCCGCCTACCTCGTAGCCGTTAAGCACGATATCGTAAGCCTGGGCACGGATAGCACCCGGATCAGTCTCAAAGAGGTGCAGGTCTTCATCCATCGGACGTGTGAACGGATGATGTTCTGCCACATAACGTTTCTGGTCTTCATCGTAGCTAAGCAGCGGGAATTCAGTAACCCATGCGAACTTGAACACATTGTCGTCAATCAGACCAAGCTGGCGTCCGATCTTCAGGCGAAGCGCACCCAGTACATCGGCTACCACTTTTTTGTTATCAGCAGAGAAGAGCAGCAAGTCGCCTTCTTCGGCACCGGTACGTTCCTTCACGGCAGCAATCTCTTCCTCGGTGAAGAACTTCACGATAGGCCCCTTGAATTCGCCATCCTTCACTTGAATCCAGGCAAGTCCTTTAGCTCCGTAACGCGCGGCATAAGGTCCAAGATCGTCGATCTCTTTACGGGTCCAGGTACCGCAGCCTTTGGCGTTGAGGCATTTTACTTCTCCGCCCTTTTCGATCACAGAGGCGAATACTTTGACGCCGCTGCTGGCCACGATGTCATTCATTTCTACCAGCTCCAGGCCAAAACGCAGGTCCGGCTTATCTGAGCCGTATTTGCCGATGGCTTCGGCATAAGTCAAACGCTGGAACGGCAGGGCAATTTCGACGCCGATCGTTTCTTTAAGCAGGCGCTGCATCAGGGTCTCCATCATCGACAGCAGATCATCCTGCGGCATGAAGGAGGTCTCGATGTCGACCTGGGTGAATTCCGGCTGGCGGTCAGCGCGCAAATCTTCATCACGGAAGCAGCGGGCAATTTGATAATAGCGCTCAATACCGCCGACCATCAGCAGCTGCTTGTAGATTTGCGGCGATTGCGGAAGTCCAAAGAACTCGCCTTCATGCACCCGGCTCGGTACCAAATAATCACGGGCGCCTTCAGGTGAACTTCTGGTCAGGATTGGTGTTTCGATATCAATAAAACCTTCGTTATCCAGGAAGTCGCGGAAGATCTTCGCCGATTTGGAACGAAGCAGCATCGTTTTGTACATCTCCGGACGACGCAGGTCGAGATAGCGGTATTTCATCCGCAAGGATTCATCCACTTCCACACCGTCTTCGATGAAGAACGGCGGCGTTTTCGCAGCATTGAGTACTTCAATATCCGTAATCTGCACTTCTATCTCTCCTGTAGGCAGGTTACGGTTAATGGTTTCTTCGTCTCGCTTAACCACTTTCCCCGTAACAGCGAGCACATACTCACTGCGCACTTTATCTGCAATTTGCAGCGCTTCGCCGGAATAGTCGGGATTGAAAACGACCTGTACGATTCCGCTGCGGTCGCGGAGATCAATAAAAAGTACGCCCCCAAGGTCGCGGCGGGTCTGCACCCATCCGTTTAGAGTTACGGTCTGGCCGATATGCTCCGGCGTCAATTGTCCACAGTGATGGCTTCTAGTCATAATATATTCTACCCCTTCATGGTTAAAAGTAACTGCGCTTATATGAATCAGTGAGTTTCTTCCTCTTGCAACAATACAATTACTTCATGCCAAGCTGTCTAGTCCAGCGACTGTCCCAGCTCTTCCAGCTTGATGGTCCGCTGCTCGCCAGTAGCCATCGATTTCAGGGCAATGACGCCGCTGTTCAGCTCATCTTCACCGAGAATCGCTGTGTACCGAGCCGACATGCGGTCGGCCGATTTCATCTGCGCCTTCATCTTACGGCCCAGATAATCCCGTTCTGCAGAAAAGCCAAGACTGCGCAGAATGAACAATTGTTTCGTAATCTCCAGATCGGCCGCTTCGCCAAGTGCCACGAAGTATACATCCAGCGGCTTCACCGTCTCCAGCTCTACCCCTTGATTCTCCAGAATCAGCAGGATCCGCTCCAGCCCGATGCCAAAACCGATGCCCGGCTGATCCGGACCGCCGATTTCCTCCACCAGACCATTGTAACGGCCGCCGCCGCCGACCGTGTCGATAGATCCGATGCCGGCTGCTTTATATTCAAACGCTGTATGCGTGTAATAATCCAGTCCGCGTACCAGACGGGGATTGATGCTGTACTCCACACCCATGATATCCAAATGCATTTTGACCTTCTCAAAATGAGTTGTGCATTCTTCATCCAGGCTGTCCAGAATGGAAGGCGCACCGCCGAATTTGTCCTGGTCGACCTTGCAATCCAGCACCCGCAAGGGGTTGCGGTCCATACGCCGCTGGCAGTCACTGCAAAGGTTATCCCTCATCGGTCTCAGGAAATCCAGCAGCTTCTCCCGGTACGCCGCACGGCTAGGTACGTTGCCCACGGAGTTCAGCTCTACCCTTACATCCCTCAGTCCCAGATCCTTATAGAACTGGTACCCTAGGGAAATCACTTCCGCATCAATCGCCGGATCCACTGCTCCAAATGCCTCGATGCCAAATTGGTGAAACTGGCGGTATCTTCCCGCCTGCGGACGCTCATAACGGAACATGGGACCGATATAATACAGCTTGCTTACATCCGGCTCACCGTAAAGCTTGTTCTGAACATAAGCACGGACCACACCGGCTGTTCCTTCCGGACGAAGTGCCAGATCGCGGTCGCCCTTATCCTTGAAGGTGTACATCTCGCCTTCCACAATGTCCGTTGTTTCCCCTACACCACGTTCGAACAGCGCCGTGTGCTCGAACATAGGAGTGCGGATCTCCCGGTAATTGAACCGGCGGCAAAGATCCCTGGCCTTCCCTTCAACATACTGCCATTTCTCAACCGCACCCGGAAGCACATCCTGCGTGCCTGTCGGTTTCTCGAATCTTTCTTTAGCCACAGCCTATCCCTCCTGAAAATAACCCCTCTTGCCTGTCTGTTTGTCAACTTCTAAAAAAAACAAAAAAATCCCTCGCCCTGTTTATAACAAACAGGGACGAGGGATTATTATCAACCTAATAATACACCCGTGGTACCACCCACATTCCGAATCCATGCAACTGCCTGAATCCGCTCTAAGCGGTTAACGCCCGCCTACGCGCAATCGGCTACTGACTCCCGGCAATCTTCATTGCCTGCTTTCGCCGTGCGTTCTCGGGGAGGTCATTCATCCGTTCATCAACAGAATCCTTGCAGCCGGGCGGAAACGGTAAGCTCATCCTACGGTAGGACGATATCCATCTCTGCGGGGGATTCCTCTCTGGGGTTGTGGGGTACGGATTACTTGGTCCCGTCATCAAAACTTTATGACAATCTGTATATTGTTAGATTCTACTGAACCACTGCGCTAAAGTCAAGGAATCCAATAAAAAAAGCTATTACAAAAAAAAGTGACCTGCAGCCGATTGCTGCAGGTCCATCATCATATATTATAAAAAAGGGGGTCATGCTTCTATTATAAACACGCTATATTAAGGAATCATGAATGTAATATTACGGTTGTATTACAGAAAAGAAAGCGTTTTATAAATCTGGACAATCCCCTACTGAAACACAAGGATTACTTTACACTACAACATAATTCCCTGTCCAGAGAAAAAAAAGAAATATTACTGTTCTTGGATTTTAAAAAGCTCCGCCAATCCCTGTAACGGATCGGCGGAGCTGTAGTTTCGCAACTATTCATCTGCGAGAGAGCGTGCTCTCTTTTTAATCAAAGATTTCCACGTAAGCACGCTTCCGGCGCAGCGCCTCGATAACCTCATCCTGTTTGCCGTCAGCCACCTTAACTTCCATGACATAACGAAGATCATCCAAATCCCTGTCGTCAAATTCAGCATGATTCCGGACATCACCCGCACTGCGGTTATCCAAATCATCAGGACCGTCATTCACATCGATTGCCGGTACAATAGGGGCACCGGCAATCGGGCCGGAGCCTGCAACCGCACCCGTAGCGCCAAATGCGCCTCCGGTCATCGCGGAGTTGTTATAAGGAACCAAGGGAATCAGGATATTATTTCTGTAATTCCCGTCTGTTTTTAAAGGATCCGTCAGCGGGGATACTTCCAGATTATCCACTCCGTAAGGAATCAATGCCGTCTTAGCGCCTTCTGCTTCATCTTCTGTTCTGAAATAAGCCTGGATTCTTCTACTCATTGTCGTTCCTCCTTGGATTGTTGTTTGATTTTGGGGGCCCAGCTTTTATTACAACACCTTCAACAGCTCACGCACAAATGCGGGCTCATCTTTTGGTGTGCGTGAAGTAATGTAATTGCCGTCCACGACGACCTCTTCATCCTTAAATTCCGCTCCTGCGTTAACCACATCATCCTTAAGGGGCGGGTAGGATGTCACCGTGCGGCCTTGCAGCAAGTCTGCGCTGATCAGGATTTGCGGTCCGTGGCAGATGGAGGCAATCGGCTTGCCTGTTCCACTTACTTCCTTCACAAAGCTCAGGATATCAGGATCGAGCCGTAAATTTTCCGGGGACGAGCCTCCGGGAATAACCACAGCGTCATAGTCTGCGGCTTTCACCTCGCTGATGGCTTTATCGGCTGCATAGGACACACTGCCTTTTTTGCCGAGCAAGGTTTCGTTTTTCTTCAGACCGATGATCTCCGCCTGATGCCCTGCTTTTATGACTTCATCGTAAGGTACCTTCATTTCGGAATCTTCAAAACCGTTGGCGAGCAGAAATGCAACTTTACTCATGAGATTAATTCTCCTCTCCACTTTTCTGTTCTCGTCTTCTTATTACCCTTATTGCAGCGCTTTCTAACGAAGTGCAGCGGCTTACCTTTCTTTTCATCCCTTTACGCTATAAAAAGAGTTACGCCCAATATGCCAAAAACCGCAGCCTCCCAAGCATTTCAAGTGCGCGGCAGGAGGCTGCGGCTTCTTCCTTTCAACACGTCAGTCTCTTGTTGCTCCACGGTCCCTTTGGCCGCAGCAGCGGCTTCTGCAGAACTTCCGGCCGCATATGCCGGCAAGACGCTCCATACCCATGCTTTCTGTGATTGTCTCATGCTGGACTCCCTGCTCCTCGGCGAATTATGACTCTCCCTTAGTTTATCCAGCCCAGAACGCCTCTATCCGCAGGGAAAAAGCAAAGGATGCCGCATAGGGTCCTTGGAACGGAACCCCACGCGGCATCCTCGATGCACGTAAACATCTTAAATTAAGCCAAAGCGGCAATTAAATTTCACAGCTAACCCCGGCTGTCCAGAATCAGGGTGACCGGGCCCCAATTGGTCAGTGATACATCCATCATTGCGCCGAACACGCCTGTTTCCACCGTAAGTCCGCCATTTCTCAGCTCATGGTTGAAATAGTCGTAGAGCCGCTCTGCCTCAGCGGGTGCTGCGGCAGCCATAAAGTTGGGGCGCCGGCCTTTACGGCAATCTCCATACAGCGTAAACTGCGACACGGACAAGATTGCTCCGCCGGTCTCGGTGACGCTGAAGTTCATTTTGCCGGATTCATCTT
The DNA here is from genome assembly GCF_042610515.1 of Paenibacillus paludis. Lineage (NCBI taxonomy): Bacteria > Bacillati > Bacillota > Bacilli > Caryophanales > Paenibacillaceae > Paenibacillus > Paenibacillus paludis. The sequence goes on along the minus strand of NZ_JBGJZP010000006.1, from coordinate 53,128 downwards.
CAAAAATGCGCAATCCGGCGATCTTGTCGGCCAAATATTTAGCATCCTTCTCCGTATCCTCATGAGTAACGCCGACAAGCAGCATCAGGCCTTGGCCTACAGCTCCAGTGACTGTCCCATCCACGGTAACTTTTGCTTCCTTGCAGCGCTGCACGACCACTCTCATTGGTGCGTTCCACTCCTTGCCTTATTGCATAATGCGGTTAACCGTATATACATCCTTGACCCGTTTCACCCGATCGACCACTGATTGCAAATGGTCTGTATTGCGGATAAGGATCGTCATATGAATCATCGCCATCTTGTTCTTGTCGGAGCGTCCGGTGACCGCAGAAATGTTAGTCTTGCTCTCTGACACCGCCTGCAGCACTTCATTGAGCAGGCCGTTGCGGTCATGGCCGGTAATCTCAATATCAACACTGTAGTTGGCTTCCATACTGCCTTCCCATTCCACTTCAATCACACGTGCCGACTCTTCTCCGTCACCATCGCCCGGAATGTTCGGACAATCCTCGCGGTGGACGGAAACGCCGCGTCCGCGCGTCACATAACCGATAATGTCATCGCCAGGGACCGGATTGCAACATCGTGCAAAACGGACCAGCAGATTATCAATTCCTTTTACACGCACTCCGTTGGTTGGCTGATTCCGTTTCTCTCCGCTGGACTTAATCTCCTTCATCTCAGAAGTAAGCTCCAGATGCCCCGCGGCCTCTTCCTGATCCTTGCGTAGCTTCTCCGTAAGCTTGGAGGCGATCTGCGCCGCGGTAATCCCCCCGAAACCGACTGCCGAGAGCATATCTTCCAAATCGCCAAAAGCGAATTTCTTCGATACTTCAGTCAGCTTATCTTCCGTAAGCCAATCCGATACTTCAACATTGAGGCGCTTCAGCTCGCGTTCGATCGCTTCACGGCCTTTTTCAACGTTCTCCTCGCGTTTCTCCTTCTTAAACCATTGCTTGATCTTGCTCCGTGCATGCGAAGATTGTGCGATCTTCAACCAGTCCCGGCTGGGACCATACGAATTCTTCGAGGTCAGGATCTCCACGATATCCCCGGTCTTCAGCTTGTGATCCAGCGGCACGATCCGCCCGTTCACCTTGGAGCCGATAGTCCGGTTACCTACCTCCGTATGGATACGGAAAGCAAAATCAAGCGGAACGGAACCTGCCGGCAGCTCCACAACCTCGCCCTTCGGGGTAAATACGAAGACAAGGTCGGAGAAAAAATCCATTTTGAGCGATTCCACAAACTCTTCCGCATCCTTGGCTTCATGCTGCAGTTCCAGGATTTCGCGGAAAAACGGCATCCGGTTCTCCGGATTGACGTTATTGCTGTTTCCTTCTTTATAAGCCCAGTGGGCGGCAATCCCGAACTCGGCGGTGCGGTGCATCTCCCAGGTACGAATCTGCACTTCCGTTGGCTCTCCGCCTGGACCCACTACCGTCGTATGCAGCGATTGGTACATGTTCGCTTTGGGCATGGCTATATAATCCTTGAAACGTCCGGGCATCGGCTTCCAAAGAGTATGAATAATCCCTAATGTGGCATAACAATCCTTAATGTTGTCGACGATAATGCGGATAGCGAGCAGATCATAGATTTCGTTAAACTGCTTGTTTTTGGTGCTCATTTTGTTATAGACACTGTAAATATGCTTGGGACGTCCCGACAGATCGCCTTCAATGCCCATTTCATCGAGTTTGGCACGAATGCGGCCGATTACGCTCTCAATGAACATTTCGCGTTCCGCCCGCTTTTTATGCACCAAATTGGCAATACGGTAGTATTGCTGCGGATTCAGGTAACGGAGAGCGATATCCTCCATTTCCCATTTAATCGCCGATATCCCCAAACGGTCTGCAATGGGACAGAAAATCTCCAGCGTTTCATAAGAAATGCGGCGCTGGCTTTCTTCTGACTGGTACTTCAGTGTCCGCATATTATGCAGACGATCCGCCAGCTTGATCACAATAACGCGGATATCCTGAGCCATAGCAATGAACATTTTGCGGTAATTCTCGTTCTGCTGCTCTTCCTTGGAACGGAAACGGATGCGTTCCAGCTTCGTCAGACCATCCACCAGCATGGCACAGGTATCGCCAAAATTCTCGCGGATCTGCTCCAGTGACACCGTTGTATCTTCTACGACATCATGCAGCAGCGCTGCAATAATGGATATGACATCCATCTGCATATTCACGACAATATCTGCGACCGCGAGCGGATGCAGAATGTATGGCTCCCCCGATTTCCGAACCTGCCCGTGATGAGCCTGATCGGCAAATTCATAAGCTTCCCGGATGCGGAGAAGATCTTTTTCTTTTATATAGGCGCTAGCCTTTTCAATTAATTGCTCTATGCCCATTCTCGTCGTATCCGTTTCCTTTCTATAAAGAAAAATTCCGTAATGGAGTTTATCTATTTAATGAATGAACCCGCAAGGTGTGTCCGGTTTGCAGGGTTATCAGCTATTCCAGGCTACACTACACGCAGTTTAAAGTTGTTTATAATTATGACGCTTACGATGGATTACGTCAACACTTGCCATAGTGTGGCATTCCTGCAGGCTTAGGCCTCAAAGAATGGGCAATTTCGTGGCATCTGTAAAATTGTTGTTGTAAAAAGTCGCCGTACTATTTAATCTAGTAAAAGCGGTTTTCCGCGACCTAACCTAAAACTACATAAAAGAAAGAGAAGTGAACTCCATTGCAACGCGAATTTCAAGTTAATGAGAAACTCCCTTGGGGCCCGGGATTTCTGCTAAGTCTTCAGCATTTATTCGCCATGTTTGGCAGCACGGTGCTTGTCCCCAACCTGTTTGGGGTAGACCCTGGCATGATCCTGTTGATGAACGGTATCGGCACATTGCTCTACATCCTGATTACCCGCGGCAAAATCCCGGCTTATCTTGGATCAAGCTTTGCCTTTATCTCACCGGTACTCAGCGTGCTTACCAAAAACGAGAGCGATCATATGCATGGATATTCGCTTGTACTGGGAGCGTTTATTGTTACCGGTATTATCTTTATTCTCGTCGCTTTAGTCGTCCGTTATGCCGGTACAGGCTGGATTGATGTGGTGTTCCCTCCGGCGGTTATGGGCGCAATCGTGGCGACCATCGGACTGGAGCTGGTGCCGGTTGCCGCACGTATGGCCGGACTGATCGCTCCTGAAGGTGTAAGTACTGCCGACTGGACACCGGACGGAAGCGCAATTACGCTGTCTATGGTAACGCTGGGTGTAACGGTTATTGGCGCAGTACTCTTCCGGGGCTTCCCCAAAATCATTCATATTCTGATCGGGATTGTTACCGGTTATGTGCTGGCCTATATTATGCACAAGGTTAACACGGGTGCCATTTCCGACGCACAGTTCCTCTCCCACCCGACGATCGTCACCCCATCCTTTGACTGGGATGTAATCTTCACCATTATTCCTGTATCCCTTGTCGTTATCGTTGAACACATCGGCCACTTGCTCGTAACCAGCAACATTGTCGGCAAAGATCTGGCGAAAGATCCTGGTCTTGACCGCTCGCTGATGGGGAACGGGATTTCCACCGTCCTCTCCGGATTCATGGGTTCTACTCCTAATACTACTTACGGCGAGAACATCGGTGTTATGGCCTTAACCAAAGTGTATTCGGTGTATGTGATCGGCGGAGCAGCTGTCATTGCCATTCTGCTCTCGTTCTCCGGCACCTTCTCTTCTATCATTGCCAATATCCCCGCACCGGTAATGGGCGGAGTCTCTCTCTTGCTGTTTGGGGTTATCGCGGCTTCCGGTTTGCGGATCTTTGTAGAGCAGAAGGTCGACTTCTCAAAAGCAACCAATATGATTCTGGCTACCTTGGTGCTTGTTGTCGGCATCAGCGGCATCTCCCTGAACATGGGCAAAGTGGAGCTTAAAGGAATGGCGCTGGCTACGATTGTTGGTATGGTTCTGTCTCTGCTCTTCAAGCTGTTCGAGGTTCTTGGCTGGTCAAACGAGCAGGAAAAAGAGAAATCCGCCCATTAGACCCCGAATACTTATATATGAAGAAAACGGATGCTCATCTCCTTCAGGATGGCATCCGTTTATAGTAAATATACAGATTGATTTAAGCTGTCCCCATTTGGGCGAGGACGTAGCTACGGTGAATATTTGGCCTTCCGGCCGCTGTTGTCGTAAGAATTTCTTGATTGTACCCGCTATATGCGGTGGAAAACGAATCAATTATATTAATAAAAGCGGACCGCTGTCTTCATTCGACAGCGGTCCGCTTTTTATTTCCCGGGAAAAGTTATCCCGTTTGAAATTAGTCCTCGTAAGTCATCAGGGATATCACTTCAATATCCGAAAGTTTGTTGCGGCCGGCAAGCTCTACCAGTTCGATGAGGAAAGCAGCGCCGACAACTTTGCCGCCGAGCTGTTCCACCAGACTAACTGATGTGGCAATGGTACCGCCGGTAGCCAGCAAGTCATCAGCGATCAGCACCTTTTGTCCCGGCTTGATGGCATCAGTATGTACGGCCAGTTTATCCTTGCCGTATTCCAGATCATAACCCACTTCAATGGTTTCGTAAGGAAGTTTCCCACTCTTGCGAATCGGTACAAATCCGACCCCCAGCGCGTAAGCCAGCGGTGCGCCGACTACAAAACCGCGTGCCTCAGGACCGGCAATTACGTCAATCTGCAGATGTGACACAAGCGCTTTAAGCTCATCAATCGCCTGGCGGTATTTGTCGCCGTCTTTAAGCAATGTAGTAATATCTTTAAAGCTGATTCCCACTTGCGGAAAATCCGGAATCACACGAATACTGTCTTTTAAATCCAACATGATCATCTCCTAAAGGTTGTGAGCAGTTCCCTCACTGAATTCTCTTCAAACACACTTTCTTCGGAAGCAAAGCCTCCGATCCATTCCGCCCTAGGATGCTCCTAAACGGCGGGACAGCATCCATTCCTGCAGCTCGCTGAGGCTGCCTTCCATGAAATATTGCTCCATTTCCGCAGTCTCACCCAGTCTGACAAAATTCCGTGAGGCCGTAAGACTCTTCGCCGCAGGCTGGGTAACAAAGGTAATGGTCCCGTTGCTGCGCTTGATAAATTCAAGTTCCTCAAACACCTCAAGCATCTTGCCCAGCATGCGCACACTAAGTGAAGACTGGCGGCTAAGCCGCAGCAGCACCTCATGCTCCGGTGTCGCCGCAGCAGCAATCGAAGCCAGCAATTTATATAACGACTTGAAATGATCACGTGTCGGTATTTGCAGCCGGTCACGGCCGTCCCGAATGGAGTGCAGCAATGCGATATTCTCAGCTTGTGGAAAAGCAGCAAGCACCGCATCCAGCTGCTCTGGTGTATCCGGCATGTCCAGCAGGCAAAGCAGGGAAACCTTGCCTTCACCAGTTTCGGCTTGTCCTTGATTCAGCACGGAGATCCCAGCATTCTCATCATATACCCAAAGCGTCATGCCTTTCAATTGATTCAGCGGCGTCATGCGGCTGTTGTGAAACACAGCTGCAGCGCTGAAGGAAGTTCCGCTGCTGTATTGCAGCAGCAGCTCTTTGAGGGTGGCCGCCTGCTTCACTGCATCAGCAGTCCCGCGCAAATCCAGCAGCTGCGCATTCGGGACTGCCAAATCCTGCAGCATCAGCTGAGGTTTGCGCGAGCCGTTCCATTCATTCACCGAAAGCTCCGCCAGGACATCAACCATAGTGCCTCCTGGCAGCAATTGGGCTAACGCACCTTTGCCGAAGGCTACCGCCTCAATCGTATGCTTGCCTTGCTGCAAGACCAGCTTGAGATGTTTGCCATCCTGACCCATCTTGCGGGTCTCCTTCACCGCAGCTCCGCGAACAATAAACTTGGGCAGCGGATTGGCCATCCCGAAGGGAGCCAGTCTGTCCAAATCCAGTGCGGCCTGCAGCGTTAAATCAGAGATCGCCGTTTCACCGTCCGCAGCGGTCACAGGCATGAAATGTTCCGGCTGCAGAACGGAGGCTGCAAACTCATTAAGCGCAGCCGCGAAGGCTTCCAGCTTATCACGATGCAGGCTCATCCCTGCTGCAGCTGGATGGCCTCCGAAATGATCCATCAGCCCGGCGCAGGAAGAAAGCGCCGCATAAATATCCAAACCGGGAATCGAGCGGGCAGAACCTTTGCACATCCCGGTTTCGGGGTGAACATCCAGTATAATCACCGGACGGTAATACCTCTCCAGCAGCTTAGAGGCCACAATACCCACCACGCCGACATTCCAGCCTTGATCAGCAAGAACAATAATGTCCGGCAGTGTTCCCTCTGCGGTCTGCTGTTCAAATTTAGCGGTGGCTTCCGTGACGATTCTTTCCACGACCAGCTGACGCTCTTTGTTAAGCAGATCCAGTTCTCCGGCAAGCTGTTCAGCTTCCCCGGAATTTGTGGTCGTGAGCAAGGCCACAGCACGGCCTGCGTGATCCAGCCGGCCGCTGGCATTAATGCGCGGCGCCATGCCAAAGGCAATATTTACAGCGCTTACTGTACTCATCGTTACACCACTGACATCAAGCAAGGCCCGGATCCCCGGAAAAGGTGAATGCCGCATACTAGAGAGTCCTCTGCGCACTAGACTGCGGTTCTCACCGAGCAGCGGCATGAGATCAGCAACTGTACCAATGGCAGCGATCTCGCTCCATTCCTCCGGTACCTCATCCCCAAGCATGGCTTCGGCCAACTTGTAGGCAACCCCTACACCCGCCAAACCCTTGAAAGGATAAGGACAGTCAGGAAGCTTGGGATTAATCAGTGCAAAGGCCTCCGGCAGCAGTTCAGGCGGCTCGTGATGATCCGTTACGATCACATCGATTCCAAGCTCTGTAGCATAAGCAATCTGATGATAAGCGCTAATTCCGGTATCTACGGTAATGACCAGCGACACTCCCTGCTGTACCGCCCAGTCCAGCGCATGATTGTGCAGCCCATAGCCTTCATTTGAACGATGGGGAATATAAATGTCAAAGGATGCCCCCAGATAACGCAGCAGGTAGATCATCAGTGCGGTGCTGGACACTCCATCCGCATCATAATCACCGTACACGAGAATATGTTCTTCTTCTTGTAATGCTTTTTTGATCCGTGGAACCGCTTCGGCCATTCCCTTCAACAGGAACGGATCATGTCTATCCTCCGCGCCTCCATCCATGAATTGCAAAGCATCAGCAGCCGTCCCCAAACCTCTGGTTACCAGCAGTGATGAAAGGAGCGGAGAAATAGAAAGGCTCCGGGCCAATTCCTCTACTGCAATGGGATCGGCTGCCGGAGAATGCCATCTTGTTTTTGAATGAAGCAAATGAGTTCACCTTTCTCTCACCCTGCGAACTACTGGAGCAGCGTGGGACTATCGTTGTCCACGAGCTCATAGTTGCTTTTGTAAGGATAACCCGGATCATAAGGCACAACATCCATATGAACCTCGCCCACATGGACAAAACGGTGCTGCAGCAGCTTCCTGGCGCATTCCGAAATATCCTGGGCTTCCGTCACGGTAATCCGCGGGTTAACGCTGATTTTAACTTGGAGGTTCACGTAACGCCCCTGCTCAAGTGCTTTTAAATACTCTACACGAATAACACCATGCACCCGTTCCACGGTTTCAATAAAGCTGGCCGTCTCCGCGGAAGGAAGTTCCTGATCCCTCTGGGCCAATACAGAAGTCGTAATCAGCGAATACCCTTTGCGGATAATTAGTGCGCTGGTTAGAAGAGCGGCAATCGGGTCCATATACAGCAGCGGATTCCAGTTGAGATATCCTCCAGCAAACGACCCGGCAATCCCGACGAATACGGTAATTGAAGTATATAGACTGAAGCGGTGGTTATCCGCGTATGCGGCATGGCTGCCATCGCCAATTTTCTTAAAATAACGATATTGATATTGAAAGATAGCCTCTTTAAATGCGATGGAGATCAGGACGGTGACAATCGCCGCCTCTCCAGTGGGTGATAAATGTCCCCGGGTTAAATCGCGAATTGCCGAGAAGGCAATTTGCAGCCCGCCCATTAGAATAAGAACTGAAAAAAGGATCGCGACAATCGGTTCCTTATTACGTTGCCCTTTCTGGGTACGCTCTGTTTCTTTATTCTTCTTAACCAGTTCTGAGCGCCACGGAAGAATATCCGCCAGCTTGGCTGCAGCGTCTGCTCCGGAATATAAAGCATCACCCAGCAAGGCTTTGCTGCCGGAGAAATAGCCAACACTTCCTTTAGCCAAAGCTAATGCAACATCGCTGACGATTCCGGTCCAGGCAACCGTCTCACTTTGCGGTGATTGTTTGTCATTCATAACGAGGCCCTCCTTGCCGGGTAGCGAGTAATCTCATGATGATTGAAGTTTGCTCATTCCACTCCAAAGATTCGAAAAGCCGCGTCGCCTTTGACGCGGCTTTTCGGGACAGGAAATTTTAAGCTTTGGCCGGATTGTTCTTCACTGGAGTCTTCTGGCGCTTCTTCAGCAGCAGCCAGAGCGGACTCGCGATAAAGATCGAGGAATAGGCTCCGAAGAGCAAACCGATAACCATCGCAAGTGAGAACATTTTGATGGACTCTCCGCCAAGGATAAGCAGGAAGAATGCAGCAATAAATACCGTAAACGCTGTGTAGAGGGAACGCATCAGGGTTTGGCTCACACTTTTGTTCACCAGCCCCTTAAGGTCCTCATACGTCTTCTGCTTGCCGAAGCGCAAATTCTCGCGAATCCGGTCAAAGATAACGATGGTATCATTGATGGAATAACCGATAATGGTCAGTACCGCGACAATGAAGGTCAAATCCACCTCAAGGCGGAAAATCGAGAAGATCGCAACAACCATAAACGCATCATGTGCCAACGCTACAATCGCAGCCAGGGCAAAACGCCATTCAAAGCGGATACTTACATAAATGATAATCCCCAGACAGGAAATCAGCACAGAATAGATCGCATTACGCGCCAGCTCTTTGGCCATTTCTGTATCCACCGTGTTAATCTCGAAGGAAGCTTTATCATCAATCTTGCTAATTGCAGCCTGCAGCTGCTCGCTCTGTTCCTCTTTAAGAACCTCATCATAACGGATATTCACCCGTTTCTCACCAATGGTGATGCTTGGTTCATGGGAGAGGCCCAGACCGCTGAGCGCAGGATTAAGTTCTTCCTGTGTAATCGTCTTGGACAGCGCCACGTCAACATTGGAGCCGGCCTTGAAATCAACGCTGTAATTCAGTCCAAGAAAGCCCAGGAACACTAAGCCGAGTATCGTAAGGACAATGGAAAAGATATAGAAAAACTTACTCAAATGTACAAAATCAAGTTCTTTCTTAAAGCGCACGGATGTCACTCTCCTTTACCCCAAATTGCTTCGGCTTTTTCAGAACGCCGGCTTTGACCAGTGTACTGAGCAGCCAGTGGGCAAAATAGAGGTTCGTTACGATACTGAGCACAATTTCCACAATCAGTATCAGAGCAAAGCCTTTAACCGCACCCGTACCAAATGCGAACATAACGGCCGCTACGATAATAGTTGTCACATTGGCGTCCATAACGGTCCGGAAAGAGGTTTTATTCCCCGCTTTGACGGAAGACAATATACTCTTCCCGCTGCGCATTTCTTCTCTTATCCGTTCGTTGGTAATGATATTGGCGTCAACCGCCATCCCTATACCGAGAATGAACGCAGCAATACCGGGAAGTGTCAAAGTAAAGTCGGCAACGACAAATACCAGAATCAGCAGCCATGTGTGCAGGATGAGCGCGAAGCTGGCCAGCACGCCTGGCAAGCGGTACATGCCGATCATAAAGATCAAGATAATCAGGGAACCCACAAGTCCCGCTCTGATCGTTTGATCAAGGGATTGTTTACCCAAGGTAGCGCCTACGCTTTGCGAATATTTCTCTGTCAGCTTCAGCGGCAGGGCACCGAGGTTAATCGTATCGGCCAGTTCACGTGCCTGTTCTATAGTGTAACCTCCGGAAATCGAAGCTTTCCCATCCGTAAGTACTGCTCTTACCGTTGGCGGAGCAGATAACAAATTTTCGTCAAGATAAATAGCAAGTTCTTTACCTAGCAGGCGCTTGGTAATTTCCGCAAATTTATCCTTATCCTTTACCGTAATGCCGATCTCAGGCTGATTCAAGTTGTTGCGTTGAACCTCGGCAGCATTCTCAACAAAGTCACTGCCCACGAGTTCTATCTTGCTGTAAACCCCTGGAGCATCGCCTTCTGCAGCACTGCGGAAGGTCAGAACCGCAGGTTCTTTCATCTTCTTGCGCACCTCGGCCTCGTCGGTAACGCCCGCAATTTTCAGACGGATGCGGTCAGTTCCCTCAGTGGTTACTTCAGGTTCGCTTGTTCCAAGCGCATTGGCACGTTTCTCCAGACTTTCCGCTGTTTTCTGCAGCGAGGCACGGGTTAGTTCTCCTCCTGTTTCCATGGGCTCCGCGTGATACAAAATCTCGAAGCCGCCCTTCAGGTCAAGCCCCAGTCGAACCTTGTCCAATAGTCCGGGAGTACTAAATGCCATGACGCCTGTTAAAACGAGCACGGTAATGATAAAGCTCAAAAGTCTCTTCATGCTCTTGCTAGTTCCCCTTTCATTACTCAATATTCCTATTATAGCTACGTGCGAAATCACCGTCAATTCGTGGAGGAACGACGGTGTTATACTCACACAAAGAAACGGCCGGCTCTGCCCAAGGCAAGCCATCCGTTTGATAGGAAAAGCAAAATTGGTCTTCTCTTACTTTACTGCTTCCTATAGCCATTTGCAAAAGAAAATCGTTCCTTGTATCAGTTTAATCCCCGATAAGCGGCAATCGTTAAATAATTCATATAACTAGTGGCCTTCAAGGAATAGATATCGTTCACAAGCTTGTGCAGGGGAGGGTTGCCCTCCTTGGCATAGTTGCGGCTGATGCAATCCCAGATATCCTTGCCTGTTACATACTCATAGCCGAGGAGTCGGAATTCCTCCGCTTTGCTGCGGCACATGGCTTCGATATCTTCACCAAGCTCATCATCACTCCACTCTATCGATTCCACGTGTTGACACCTCCAAAGTTCGCTCGCTTTCGCATGTTACTTTTTAGTATTCGACCAGTCTCCCCCGCTTTCCTTCTTCCGGGTTAAAACTTGTCATTTCCAAAGCTTGTCATGGAGTAGACAGGGTACCGCATATCAATATACAAGCCTACATCCACAAGCTTACCTTTTGGACAGACAGGAACGCCAGCGTTTTATTTCAATTCGGGAAGAAGGAGTGCCCTTTGAGTAATCTAAGGAAACAAAGCTTTATCCAAGGAACGCTTATACTGCTTGCTGCAGGCATTATTAACCGGATGCTTGGATTTATTCCGCGTATTGCATTACCTCGTATTGTCGGTGCTGAAGGCGTTGGGCTGTATCAGCTGGGTTATCCCTTTTTCATCGTGCTGATCACTGTAATCACTGGAGGGATTCCGCTGGCCATCGCCAAAATGGTAGCGGAAGCAGAGGGGGAGAACCGTCCTGAAGAGTCACGCCGTATTCTGCATACCGGACTTACCCTCAGTCTGGCGCTCGGCATCTTGTTCACCCTGGTCGCCCTGTTCAGCGCCTCATGGGTATCCAATGTGCTCCTTACGGACAGTCGTGTGTATTATACATTTGTCAGCATGACGCCGATGATCTCTATCGTTGCCGTATCTTCCATATACCGGGGCTACTTTCAGGGCAGGCAGAACATGATTCCTTCCGCACTCTCCTCCGTTCTGGAGTCAGTAATCCGCATTATCTTTATGCTGTGGTTCTCTTGGCTGCTGCTTCCGAAGGGTATTGCCTTTGCTGCAGCAGGTGCAATGCTGGGGGTAACCGTTGGAGAAATCGTCGGCATGCTGGTGCTGCTATGGCAATATTATTACATCCTAAAAAAGGACAAGAAGGATCTTCCTGACCCTGTTACCGCGGAAAATAACATTCCAGATCCGGTTATCCCAGAACCTTCAGCGGGCAAGCAAGCTTCTGTACTGAAACGCCTGCTAGGCATTGCTGTTCCCGTCACGGCCGGAAGGCTCGTCGGCTCTTTTTCCTATCTTCTGGAATCGATTATTACCGCTCGCAGTCTGGCACTTGCCGGAATTGCCACCGCAGCTGCAACCGCGCAGTACGGCTCCTTACAAGGGATGGTTATTCCACTGCTGCTGCTGCCGGGAGTGCTCAGCTCTTCCCTTGCTGTTTCGCTCGTTCCTTCCTTGTCAGAGGCGGCAGCGCGCCATGATTTGGCAACCATTCATAAAAGAATGCATCAGGCCCTGAGGCTCGCTATAGTAACCGGAGCCCCTTTTGCTGCAATTATGTACATCCTTGCCGTACCGCTATGTACGCTGATGTACGGCAATGCGGACACCGCACCGATGCTGCGGATGATGGCGCCTTTTGCACTCTTCCTCTATGTCCAAGCACCGCTGCAGGCTGCCCTTCAAGCTATGGACCGCCCCGGGAGGGCGCTTATTAATACGCTGGTTGGTGCGGTGATCAAAATCCTGCTCATTCTCGTTTTGGCCTCACAGCCCGAATACGGGATTTATGGCGCAATAATCGCAATTATCGTTAACAGCATTTTTGTAACTTTGCTGCACGGCTTCAGTGTGGTTAAGCTGATTAAATTGTCCATTAGAGTTTCCGATCCACTCAAAACCTTGACCGCGGTGATTATCATGGCCGCTGGCATGTCTTACATCTATACCTCAGTGCCCATCGCCGATGCCCAGTGGCTGCAATTTTTGCTCTCCGCCGCCTGCGGGATGGCTCTCTACCTGGGAATCTGCCTGCTTTCAGGCCTGATCTCTGTCCGCGACCTGGACCGTGTGCCGTTCTTCAAACGCCGGCGGTAACCATACTCTATCTGGAACGCTGGCGGTCTACATAAATTTCACCCTTGTGATCAATCGAGCACAGAAAAACATCGCGGAAATCAGATACGCCCTTTTGGCGGATTTGGGTTCTCAGCCAGAATCTTGTTTTCCCAATTAGCTCCAGATTGGTATCCTGCACCTTCCCGTCCATAATGAGCGGAATCGGCAAGCCTTCATACCTGATTTTATGCTTCGGCAGCTTGACGCCGCCGGAACTGTCACCACCACTGTTGCCCTGTTCATTATGCTCAGCATTAGAACTGCTGTTTCCCGATTGGTTGGATGACGACGCACCCTTGTTCTTCTCGATGACGGTAAGCTGGCCGCTGGTTTCCAGAATGGCAAACTCCACATCAGCGGGGCTGTCGATGTTCTGTCCCCGCAGCTGCAGCAGCAAATCATCAAGGTTATATCTTTGCCTGCGCATTTCCCCCCGGTGTATTTTGCCATCTGAGATCAGTACGCTAGGCTTGCCGTCAATCAGCAGCCGCAGCTTTCTGTTCTTAAGGCTGATCTGTGCCACAAGTACCTGAATCAGTACCAAGGTTGCCATGGGCACGATTCCGTCATAGACCGGCCGTTCGATGTCTTCAATGACAAACACAGCAATTTCAGCAATCATGATCGAAATCGTTAAATCGAATACAGACAGCTTGCCAATTTCCCGTTTCCCCATAATCCGCATGCTCAGGAAAATGAAGATATACATCAGCACGGTCAGAAAGATATGGGTAGTAATATGCTGGAACATATTCTCTTCGCTCCCCCTTCCGCTTCTCGCCCGGGCAGTTTGCCTTACGGGCGGATTAATGTACCCCTATTCTGGCCTCCCTGCCAAGGGAACATTCGGAAATGGTCTTAATAATTAATGGTAAATGAGCAGGCCTTGCCATTCTTGTACTATTGGGGCAAGCCTCCCCATACAATGAATAATAGTTAACTTAAGGTGATCGTCAAAAAACATTTAGGAGGTTTTACCATGTACTTCATTCGGCGCCTGTTCTCGTGGAGAATAACGAGTCCTGTATTATCCGGTTTATGCCGATCCTTCCTGTGGATGCTGCTGGGCGCGTTTGTCCTCTCACTTTTGCTGTGGGGCAGCGGTCTGAAGGAACAGGATCTTACAACGTATACCTACATCGTACACGGCATCGCCGCCGCATTCGGCGGACTGACGGCAGGACGCAGGGCAACCAGTAAGGGTTGGTATCAAGGATCCCTTACGGGGGGATTTTACGGAATCATTGTGTTGCTGGTCGGATTTTTGGCGCTTGACAGTGCCCCTGCAGGCATTGATGCTTTGTGGGTTATGGCTGCTGCGGCAATCGGAGCGCTCGGCGGAATGTTTGGAGTTAATTTACAAAAAAACTAAATTATTAGAATCCATAAAATTTGAAACCATTCTCTTAAAAATATGTTACACTGGTTTCATCTGAATTCGTAAGAGCTTGAGGAGGCTTCGATAGCTTTGCTTTACCAATCCATGAACCATGTTGTTTTGTACACTGTTGTAATAGTAATTCTGCTGATCTGGATCAGTACCAGGCGCAACCCTTTAATGGCCTTTGTAGAACTCGGAAAGGAACTGCTGCACTCCTATAAATTTCTGCTGGTTATTATCGGAATGATCAGTGTTCTCCTTCTGAATAAATATGAGCTGCAGATTGAGCAGAACATGCATCTGGCATCTGATTATACTTCTGTATTCTTTGGACTTGAAGGACATTTTGTCCAGACGCTGCAGCAAATATTCTACGCTCCCTGGCTTACACCTATTGTCGTTTTCTTCTATATCTTTATGCTCCAAGCCGTGCTGGCTGCTTCACTCGGAGTCTATCTGCTGGAGAAGAACCGCCTGATGCTGTATGCCACCTGCTACACGGTCATGCTAATTTACACAGTCGCCATTCCGTTCTTTTTATATTTTCCAATCAACGAAGTTTGGTCCTATGCTCCGGCAGGTGTAAGATTCATCATGTTGGATGTCTTTCCAAACTTTGAACAGGAATACCGGCCGCTCTCCGGTCTAAACAACTGTTTCCCTAGTCTGCACACGGCCATCGCTGTAGCTACGGCGCTGCTCGCCTTTCGGTCAGGGAACAACCGCTGGAAGATCATCTCGACGATTTCAGCAGTAGCTATTGTGTTCGGAATCTTCTATCTCGGCATTCATTGGCTGATTGATATGCTGGGCGGCACTCTGCTGGCTGTTGTGTCCACCTCTGTTGCAGTACAGCTGGCCAAGCTGACACTCCGCAGCGAGGAAACATCGCTTCCAGTCCGAGGCCGCGCCACAGATGCCCGTTAATTTTTCAATTCCCTCAGGGTGATGAATACGAGATTTATGTGATAGCATGCCAAAAAGCGGCGTTCTCCGGAAGGAGATACGCCGCTTTTTATGTAGGTTGTAAAGAAATACTATTCCTTACCTTCCGTCTCCAGTGCCACAGCATGGCTGATAGAGCCCCGGTCAAAGGTTAAACGGGTCACATCATTAACGCGCAAAACGACGATGTCGTCGGAAATCTCCATGATCGTCCCGTGAAGGCCACCAATAGTGACTACCTTATCGCCCTTCTTCAGAGCTTTCAACATTCCGTTACGTGCTTTAGTTTTCTTCTGCTGCGGACGAATGAGCAAGAAATAGAACACCACAAACATAAGTACAAACGGGCCTACGAGACCTAGAATGCTGCCGGTACCCCCTTGACTTGCTGCAAATTGAAAATTTAACATATCCTTTCCCCCCTTTCGATATGCATTAAAGCACAATCCAGTTCTTCTGTTACAGGCGTACTAGAAGCCTTTGAGATTATCATACAATCCGTATTGTGCAAAAAACTCATCGCGAAAATCAAGCAGCCGATCCTCTCTGATGGCTTCACGCACTTTACGCATCAAATCCAGCAGGAAGTGTAAGTTATGGTATGTCGTTAACCGCAAGCCAAAAGTTTCGTCGGCTTTGATTAAATGGCGCAAATACGCCCGGGAATAATTCCGGCAGGTATAGCAACTGCATTCCGGATCAAGCGGCCCGAAATCACGTGCATACTGTGCGTTGCGTACAACGAGTCTTCCCTGACTGGTCATTGTCGTTCCATTACGGGCAATGCGGGTAGGCAGAACACAATCGAACATGTCAACTCCGCGGATTGACCCTTCAAGCAGCGCATCCGGTGAACCGACACCCATTAAATAGCGCGGTTTCCCTTGCGGCAACAGCGGAACAGTATAATCCAGCACTTCATACATTAGCTGCTTGGACTCTCCGACGCTGAGCCCCCCAATAGCATACCCCGGGAAATCCATGGAAGTCAAATCAGCCGCGCTCTGGCGGCGCAAATCCTCATGCATGCCTCCCTGTACAATAGCGAACAGCCCCTGATCCTCGGGACGGGCATGACTTTTGAGACATCTTTCTGCCCAGCGGGAGGTACGTTCTAATGACTTTTTGACGTAATCATATTCTGCCGGGAAAGGCGGGCATTCATCAAATGCCATCATGATATCGGAGCCAAGTGCGTTCTGAACCTCCATCGCCACCTCCGGCGAAAGGAATTTCTTGTCTCCATTAAGATGGGAGCGGAAATGTACGCCTTCCTCGGTGATTTTGCGCATATCGCTCAGTGAGAATACCTGGAATCCACCGCTGTCCGTCAGAATCGGCCGGTCCCAGTTCATAAACTTGTGCAGACCGCCGGCCTCACGGATAATGTCATGGCCAGGCCGCAGAAATAAATGGTACGTGTTGCTCAGTATAATATGAGCGTCCATTTCTTTCAGTTCTTCAGGACTCATGGTCTTGACTGTAGCTTGTGTGCCAACAGGCATAAAGGCAGGTGTCTCGATGACACCATGCGGGGTATGGACTCTGCCGAGCCGGGCTCCGGACTGCTTGCAGGTCTTAATGTGTTCATAAGTTATTGCTGCCATTTGTTTAACCCTTCCTCTTGCTTAATAAATAAACATCGCATCACCAAAGCTGAAAAAGCGGTACTGATGCGCTATCGCTTCCTCATAGGCGGCGAGAATCTGTTCACGTCCTGCTAAAGCGCTCACCAGCATAACCAAAGTGGACTTTGGCAGGTGAAAGTTCGTAATCAATGCATTAACAACTGTGAATGCGTAACCGGGATAAATGAAGATATCCGTCCACCCGCTGCATTCTTCAATCTGTCCGCCCTGGAACTTATTGCCCACGGTCTCCAGAGTCCGGCAGGAGGTTGTGCCAACAGCGATAATACGGCCGCCTCTTGCTCTCGCATCATTCAGAAGCTCTGCAGTTTGCCGTGACAGCTCGAAATACTCGGCATGCATGACATGCTCTTCAACCTTCTCCACTGACATCGGTCGGAATGTGCCAAGTCCAACGTGAAGTGTAATGTAAGCAATATTCACACCTTTGGCGGCAATACGCTCCAGCAGTTCCTTTGTAAAATGCAGTCCTGCCGTCGGTGCCGCTGCTGAGCCTTCATGCCGGGCATACACCGTCTGATACCGTTCCCGGTCATCGAGTGTTTCCTTAATATAGGGTGGAAGGGGCATCGTCCCCAGTCTGTCCAGAATCTCCTGAAAGATTCCTTCATACATGAAGCGCAATGTCCGGCCGCCCATATCGGCCTCGTCTTCGATCACCGCACGGAGTTCATCGCTGAAAATAATGACCGCGCCGGTCTTCAGCTTCTTGCCCGGCTTCACCAGCGCTTCCCACCGGTCCTCTCCCAGATTCTTCAGGAGCAGCACTTCCGCCTTGGCTCCGGTGTCTTCCTTAATCCCAAACAGTCTGGCAGGAATAACGCGCGTATCATTCAGAACAAGCGTATCCCCCGGCTGAAACTGCTCCAGTATATCGGTAAAATGCCGATGAGCAAGCTCTCCGTTCTCCTTGTTTACCAACAGCAGCCTTGAGGCGCTACGGTCAGAAAGTGGAGTCTGGGCAATCAGCTCCTCCGGCAAATGAAAATCATAATCGTCTACATTCATGGTCAGTCTTCATTCCTTAACTATAGTAACGTTATTAAAATAGTGTTGCAATATTTGCTTGTAATCATACCCGTTATCGGCCATACCCTTCACGCCCCACTGCGACATGCCGAGCCCATGGCCATTGCCCCAGCCGATAAAATAAAATCCCGGGTTAGTTGTAACCACTCTTGCCGAAGAATCAGCTCCCATTACAACCGTTCCGCTGCTCTGGACAGTAACCTTGCCGGATGCAGAAAGCACACCCGCAGACTGTGTTCCGCCAATGGTTGCAGTAGAGCCGTCAGCGCCTAATACAGTATAACTGCCGGAAGGTACAATATCAAACAAAGTACTGGGCAGTCCATTAAAGGCGGAGCGGAAAAGATCCGGGTACTTAACCTGCAGAATATTACCGTTGGCTTTGACCTGAGTGACTCTTCCTGAAGGCCCGCGCTGGGTAACCTGCAGGCTGGTAATGGATGACGGCAGTGTACTGCTTGTCTTGCCGGCTAAGCTTTTGAGCAGCTCCGCCGAGGTGTACGGTCCTTTAATCCAGCTATAGCTCCCGGATTCATAGACTTGATCCAATACGACGGCATTTTCACCGGGATTCAGTTTGCCTACCGGACTTGCACTGCTGTCGATAACAGGCAGCGGCCGAATGTTCACATTACTGGTCGAAGCTGTCGCAAGGGGAAGTCCTGCCGCCGTCTTACTGCCGGTCAGTTTCATATTATCTTCACGGGCATAGCCGGAGGCACCGCTGGACAGCAGCACATAATACCACTTCTTAAATGAGGCAGCGGCCGAAGCATCCTCAGCGCTGAGCACACTGACAAAAGCAGCTCCGCCATTGCCCCAGACCTCTGACGGATCCGCAGTGCGGCCGCCGCTGTTGGAGGAGAAGACAGTTTCGACAATCTTCCCGCCGCTCTTCAGCACTTCACCGGCTGTGGCATCCACCGCCTTGATAATTGTAGGTGCTTCGGCCCCGATACCGTTATATACCTGGCTTAGTGTCGTATCGACCACATCGGCCACATCAAAACGTTTGCCCTGAAACAGCGCATAGCTGCGCGCGGCGACTGCCTGGGCTTTAAGCGCTTCTTCATTCCAGCTCGAGGAGACTTCTCCGCCGACTACCGCATACAGGTATTGCTCCAGCGGTACTTCATTAATGACAGCCAATGAGCCGTTTAAACCACTTAGCTCCAAGCTGCCGCGATACGTACGTTTGGATCTCTCCTCCAGTTGAATCCCCGATTCATTGCCTGCAGCAATAAACTTGGCATTGGCTCCGGACACACTGTAATGAAACGCTTGTCCCTCCTTGCTGAGGTCCAATCCTGCGTCACTGCGGATAATTAACCCGGGTGCCGAAGCAGGAGACAAGACGAGCTGGGGAAGTGCAGCCGCAACTTCGGTCTGCAGGGCGGAAAGCTCACTTTCGCCAGCAGCTTCGCCGACCCATACCTGCGTCTTGGCACTGCCGTCCGCTCCAGCCACCATTACCTTCCAGGCATCGAAATTGGCTGCCGTCAGTGCCTGGAGAGCAGCATCTGCTTCCTGAGTGGAAGCGAACTCTCCGGCAGACAAGTGTTTATTGCCCTTCACGGCTGACGTTTGGCCCGCCGGGATGGACAGTCCCGCTTTCCCTACGCGGGTAAGGCCTTCTTTGGCAGCATTTTCACTGGCGTACGGACCTGTGTACAGCTGGTATGCATTAACCCCATTCCGTGAGGTTACCAGCAACTGCGGCTTATCGGATGTAGACTGCAGCTTCTTGGCGGCATCGGCAGCTGCCTGCCAGGTGGCAGCTTCCATAACCTTAACCTTGTAGCTATCCAGACTTACGCGTATTTTGCTGTTGGCCGGAACCGGCAGCAATGAGGCTGCCCCACTCTGGCCGGAGAGAAAATTGAAGTCCTTAGCAGACTGCAGCGTCACGTATGGTACGGTTAATTTATATTTGCTGCCGATATCAGCATATATCGCAACCCGGATGTTTGCACTGGATTCAGCATGGATATCACCTGCAGGAACCAGGAAGCTGCCCGCAATCAGTGTTGCCGCCAGCAATCCCCGGCCCAGCAGTCCCATTCCTGTCAGTTTGCGCCTCGCATGATTCATCGTGAAGCCTCCTAAAAGTATGTTGTGGGTCTAGCATTTCAACTTTAATGCTGCTCCGGAGGAAGCGGAAGACCCAGGTGATGATAAGCCGCCGGGGTTACCACTCGTCCCCGGGGAGTGCGCTGCAGGAAACCGATCTGCAGCAGATAAGGTTCATACACATCTTCAATAGTCTGGCTCTCTTCGCCTATCGTGGCGGCAATCGTATCCAGCCCGACAGGACCGCCGCGAAAGGCGGTGATCATCGAGTGCAGCATCTTATGGTCTATGCTGTCCAGCCCGCGCGGATCGACCTGCAGCATCTTCAGCGATTCACCCGCAATATCGGGGGTGATGATTCCGTCACCGCGTACCTGGGCGAAATCGCGGACCCGCTTCAGCAAGCGGTTAGCAATCCGCGGTGTTCCCCGGGCACGCAGGGCAATCTCTTCAGCGGCATCGCCCAGGATTTCAATGCCAAGCAGCTCGGCATTGCGGGAGACGATGAAGCTCAGCTCATCAATCGTATAATATTCCAAACGGCTGACTACCCCGAAGCGGTCACGCAGCGGCGCCGACAGCAGCCCGGCCCGCGTGGTGGCTCCGATCAGTGTAAAGGGCGGCAGATCCAGCCGCACCGAACGGGCGCTAGGCCCTTTGCCGATCATGATATCGAGCGCGAAATCCTCCATCGCCGGATACATGACTTCTTCCACAGTCCGGTGCAGGCGATGAATTTCGTCAATAAACAGCACGTCGCCTTCCTGCAGGTTGGTCAACAACGCTGCCAGATCCCCTGGCCGCTCAATGGCCGGCCCGGACGTCGTCCGCAGATTCACACCAAGCTCGTTGGCGATAATGTTCGCGAGCGTGGTTTTGCCAAGACCCGGAGGCCCGTACAACAACACATGATCCAGTGCCTCACTGCGCATTTTGGCTGCTTCAATATATATTTTCAGGTTCTCTTTCACCTGTGTCTGTCCGATATATTCGCCCAGATAACGGGGACGCAGACTTAATTCCACCGCCTGCTCGTCCATCATCAGATTCGCCGATATAATCCGGTCATCCATCTATTTCCTCACTCCGTTCTTCAAGGCTGTCCCTTTAGGCAGCTGCGTTATGGCTTATTTGGCGATATACAGCAGCCCCAGCGCCTTCTTCATCAGCACATCGACAGTCCCTGTATCTGTGCCTTCTTTCTTCATCGTCAGCCATACCCGGTCAAGCTCTGCTTCGGTATAACCGAGCGCTTTCAGACCGTCTCTGGCTTCCTGCCACGGCAGGGCGGCATTCTGCTCTTCCATCGGCACCGCAAATAACCCGGTCTGCATGGAGGCGGCGCTCAAACCGTCCAGTTTGTCCCGCAGATCCAGAATCATCCGCTGCGCCGTCTTCTTGCCAATACCCGGCAGCTTGGTCAGGAAGGTGATATTCTCCTGATAAATCGCTGAGATCAGTTGGTCCGGCGTGCCGCCGGTCAGAATCCCCAGCGCCACACGCGGTCCGATACCTGATACCTCAATCAGCTTGCGGAACAGCTTCTGTTCTTCCCTTGTCGGGAATCCGAACAACAGTGTGGCATCCTCCCGTGTCTGATAATGGATGTAAATGGTCACGGGTCCTTCCGACTTGGCGAACGCATAAGGATTCGGGCAGAACACCCGGTACCCTACACCCTGGACATCCAGCACCACATACTCCGACTCCAAATGTACTACCGGTCCTCTTAAGTAATCTATCATTTTCGCAATACCTCATTTAATTTGGAATTAAGACTCACCGAATGGGCGTGGCAAACAGCCACCGCCAGCGCATCGGCCACATCGTCGGGCTTAGGAACAGCGGACAGCTTAAGCAACAGCTTCACCATTTCCTGTACCTGCTTCTTCTCAGCCTTGCCATAACCGACCACAGCCTGCTTCACCATCATCGGTGTGTATTCGGCGACGGGAAGCCCGCGCTGCACGGCAGCCAGAATCAGCACACCCCGTGCCTGGGCCACCGGAAGCGCAGTTGTCACATTGCGGGCGAAGAACAGCTTTTCCACTGCCACTGCGTCCGGCTTATATTTATCTATCAGCTGCACCATGCCCTCATAGACATGCAGCAGCCGTTCTTCCTCAGGCGTATGCGCCTCGGTCTGAATACTGCCATATTGAACCGGCGTCAATTTATTTCCTTCCTTATCTACGAAGCCAAAGCCGACGATCGCCAGCCCCGGGTCTATTCCTAAGATGCGCAAGCCCAATCTCTCCTTCTAACAGGCAGGATATTCCACCGTATTCATCCATTGCCCGCTCTTAAAGCGAACATATGTATTCCTTCTACCCATTATAGCAAAAATCCCTCTAGCAGAGAAAAAAATTTGCCTCATTTGTAACCCTCATGCCAAAAAGCCCCCGATCATAAGATCAGGGGCCTTCCAGTACTATTCTCTGCTGCTTATTCCGACTGCATTGCCTGCTCCGCCGAATCACGTGCATAATCGCTGAATGTCGACAGCACGCTGTTGTATTCCTCAATGTCCTGCACCCGGATTCCTTCATGCAGCTGTTTCATGATCCCTTCCGGGAGCGAAGACTTCATGGAGCCTATGTCCATCTGAAAAAAGGTCTTCAGCACTTTTTCCGCTGCCGGCGGACCTTTGAACAGGCTTAAATTCCCGTGTGCGTCTACACCGATATAAGCATCCTTTTTGGTCAGCGGCGAAAGATCATTGACTCGATGCTCCAGCCACAAGTCGCCTTCCTGGCTAATCCAGCCGTTCCAGCCCGGATGTTTCTCTATCAGCACTTTAAGCTGGCCCGGATTCCGCTCTCCTGAAAGGGTCTGTACTTCTACGCCCGTAACATAGACCGTCTTCAAATGTACCGTTCTGCTGACAGCGTCTTGGCTAACCGCTTCCAGCAGTTGTTTGCTCTCTACAGCAGCACTGCCGTCTTCTTCGCTGTTTCCGATATTATTAGAAACGGCTGCCACCGCGGCCACGCTGTCACCCTGCCCTCCGGTCTGCTCCGGGCTGTATGTTTCACTTAATGACTCCACCGGTATCGCCCAGTCTGAATTGCTTAACAATCCGCTGATCTCCTCCGGAACCTGCATGCCGCGCCAGGCCACTACCGTCAAAGCGATACAAGCCGCTCCCACCCAGGGAGCCTTTTTCCAACGTCTCCACCGCCGCCACAGTTGTTCTTTCAAACGAAAAGCATTCATGTTAATCCCTTCATTCTGCTTTTTCCCTATTGTGACCTGTGAAGGAAGCAATTATGCGCTTAAGAGGAAAAATTGATCTTCAACGCTTCCCGCTGTCCTGCAGCAAAATAATTTAATTTCAAAACTTATCTTTCTAAGCTATCATTTGCTATACTCTATATTAGCGAAAATTAAGTTAAAAACTAAACAAAGGGGATTTCCTTGATGATTATTCAGCCCAAAACCCGCGGCTTTATTTGCACCACTGCCCATCCCGAAGGATGCGCCAAGCAAGTGGAGCAGCAAATTGACTATGTAAAAGCACAGAAGAAACTGAATGGTCCGGCTAATGTTCTCGTGATCGGCGCTTCTACCGGATACGGTCTGGCTTCGCGGATTACCGCCGCTTTTGGTGCAGGCGCGAATACGATTGGCGTATTTTTTGACAAGCCTGCTGAAGGTGCCCGCACCGCCTCTGCCGGCTGGTATAACTCCGCAGCACTTGAGCAGCAGGCGGCGAAGCTTGGCCTCAAATCACACAGCATCGTCGGCGATGCTTTCTCTGATGCGATTAAAGCAAAAACGATCGAGCTCATTAAAGCCGAATACGGCACAGTGGATCTCGTGATCTACAGTGTAGCTTCCCCCCGCCGCACTCATCCGGTAACGGGAGAAACCTTCTCTTCTGTGATCAAACCCGTCGGCAGCGCGTATACGAACAAAACGATGAACTTCCACTCCGGTGAAGTCTCTACCGTCACCATTGAGCCAGCGACAGACGATGAGGTCCGCCAGACCATAGCCGTAATGGGCGGTGAAGACTGGGGCATGTGGATCGATCAGCTTCAGGAAGCAGGCGTTCTTGCAGATGGAGCTACTACCGTTGCCTATTCATATATCGGGCCGGAAGTTACCCACCCGATCTATAAGGACGGAACGATCGGCCAAGCCAAAAATGATCTCGAAAAAACAGCAGTTTCTTTAAATGACCAGCTTAAGCCACAAGGCGGTCGTGCCTTTGTCTCCGTCAACAAAGCTCTGGTTACTCAGTCAAGCTCAGCTATTCCTGTGGTACCGCTCTATATTTCAGCACTATACAGAGTGATGAAGGAAAAAGAGCTGCATGAGAACTGCATCCAGCAGATGTACCGTTTGTTCGCCGAGCATTTGTACAACGGCGGCGGGGCTGCTGCTGATGGCAGCCACCTGATCCGGATCGACAATTGGGAAATGCGTGAGGATATTCAGACTGAAGTGATGCGCCGCTGGACCGAGCTGGAAACGGATAATGTCCCTGAACTTGCCGACCTTGCCGGATATCAGGAAGACTTTTTCAATCTGTTCGGCTTCCGCACAGAAGGTGTGGATTACGAAGCTGACAGTGAGCCTGCAGTGGATATTCCCAACCTGGTATAAGTGTATTCAGCGTTTATAAATAGCAAAGAAGCCGTTCCCTTACAGGAGCGGCTTCTTTGCGTGCATTTACAGGCATAAGCATTATCCGGCCAGTGCCGATTTAATCTGTCTGGTGTAGAACAGACGGACAACACAAAAGTAAACGAGCTGAATGATAAAGAACAGGCTGAGCACAAGAACCGATTCTTTAAACATTGAATAATTGAACATGTGGGATAGGGTGGTAAGTGCCACCGCTCCATGCACCAGTGCGACAACGATAGGAGCGAAGAACAGCAGACTGATTTGGCGGTTCAATATCTTGCCCAGCTCTCTTTCGCTTAGTCCAAGCTTGGAAATGGCTTTGAACTTTTGTTTATCTTCATCCAGGTCACTGTATAGCCGGAAATAAAGAAAGCTGCCGGCAGAGACAAAAAACACAATTCCGATAAAGAAACCGATGAACATCAGTGGCCCAAAGCTTTCATTAATCCGGTTTGTCTGAAATTCAAGTGCATAAAATTCGTAATTTTCGTCATATGGAAGTTTGTTGGTCAGCTTTCCGCCCGCAGCCACCGCTCCCTGCTGCTTAATCGGCCCGTGCCAGGCATAATAATGACTTTCTTGATCCGGCGGGGCGAGTTTTGCAAACAGTTCATCAGGGACAATGTAATAGCCGCTCAAACCCCGTATCGCCGGAGATACAACCGCCTGGGTTGCTTCGATGACTATCCCGGACTGTAGCTTTACAGGCTGGTGGAGCATCTTTTCACCTTTCCGTGACAACCCAAAATCAACGATGACCGCCTTCCCGTCAGAAAGCTTTATAGGTTTGATTCCAAGCAGCTCCGCAAGATGGTTATACTCGGCTTGCTTCACTAGGGTAAGCGTTTGATTGCCTTCGGCAGTATTATAATAATTAAGCTCAAGTAAAGTCTTTTCAGCGGTAACCTTGGATTCGCTTAAGCTCTGATCAATCAGTTGTACATGGGCTTGTTCCTTACTGTCGCTATC
Organism: Paenibacillus paludis; assembly: GCF_042610515.1. Taxonomy (NCBI): domain Bacteria; kingdom Bacillati; phylum Bacillota; class Bacilli; order Caryophanales; family Paenibacillaceae; genus Paenibacillus; species Paenibacillus paludis. Next base: position 27,562 of record NZ_JBGJZP010000006.1, on the reverse strand, counting down.
AGCGGCCAGGTATGTGAACAGATAAGGATTTTCCTTCGTCATTGCCCCATTAAGCATGGATTGAAATCCGTACAATGCGCCTATGGCACTAAAGGAAACTGTAGAGATGATGGCGACCAGAAAAAAGGAGCGTGCATTGTCCTTCATCCGGTAGGAGAGATCGGAGAACAGCAGCATATTGGTCTTAAACCAGAAAAAACGCTCCTTTCCCTTCAGCTTCCGGATCAGATATACACTGAGCTGTGTGAACAGCAGATACGTACCAATAGTCACCATAATTACTACAGGCGGAAGCAAGAACACAACATCCAAGCCGCTTGCCCGTAAAGCAAGGAAATAGCTGGTCCCTAGCAATGCCACCACAAGCAGTGACAGCAGCAGTGAAGCCTTCGGCTCCCGCTTGGGCTGACGATCCGCCTTGATGAGAGTGATCAGCTTGCCGCTCCGCAGCACCACTGAAATAAACAGGGAGATCAGGATGAACAGCAGCAGGAATGAAGCCAGCGTGAGGAAGATCGCCTTGAACGGAAAATAGAATTGCAGCTGCTCATTGAGCGCAAGCGCCTGCTCTCCGGCAAGCAAAATCCCCTTCGCAAACACAATTCCCAGACCGATACCACTAATAGTTGCTCCGAACCCGATAATCATATTCTCCAGAAAAATCATCGTCCGCAGCTGGCGGGTAGTCATACCCTGCATCATCATTAATCCGAATTCCCTTTTCCGCGATTGCAGAAATGCGCTCATCGAGTAAAGCACGAAAAAAAAGGAAAACACATAGATAATCCATTTCGACACCGAAAGGGCAACCACCGCACTCGACTGCATACGATCTTCACTAAGCATCGGATGAAACGCAAAGATGGAAAAGGTGAAAAACACCATTACGGTAAACATACTGCTCAAGAAATACGCGGTGTAGAGCCGTTTATTCCGGCTGACGTTACGGAATGCGAATTGACGGAACGTCATTTCCATATCCCCCCAGCAGCGAAAGTGTATCAATGATTTTCTGGAAAAAGCTTTGGCGGTTGTCCCCACGGTGGATCTCCGTATAAAATCTGCCATCTTTAATGAACACTACCCGATGGCAATAGCTGGCCGCCACAGCGTCATGGGTAACAAGCATCATGGTCGTTTTCTGTTCCCTGTTGATGGTTTCCAGCATATCCATGACATCCTTTGCCGCTTTGGAATCCAGATTACCGGTGGGTTCATCCGCCAGCAGCAGCTTGGGTGAATGAATCATAGCTCTGGCGATTGCCGTCCGCTGGGCCTGCCCCCCGGAGATTTCATAGGTACGTTTTTTCATGATGGCGGTAATCCCCAGCTTATCGGCAATCGCTTGTGCCTTTTGCTTCATTTCGCTGATCTGGGTTCCATCCAGTGTCAGCGGCAGCACAATATTCTCCTCCACGGTCAGGGTATTCAGCAGATTGAAGTCCTGAAAAACAAAACCTAGCTGCCGGCGGCGAAATACCGCCAAATCGTTTTTGCTCAGCTTTCCTATATCCTTGTTGTCGATGATAATTTCCCCTGTGGTTGGGCCGTCGACTGTAGCAATCATATTAAGAAGAGTTGTTTTACCGCTTCCGGAAGGACCCATAATCCCGACGAATTCTCCAGCGTCGATAGTTAAATCAATGTCGGTCAAAGCCCGGTAGGCCACATTTCCTTCATATATTTTACTAACCTGTCTTACCTCCAGCATAATGCTTCTATCTCCTCTCCTGCATTAAATCCTTCTATAAACCACTATACCGGAGACACAGAACATCAACTATCGATTTAGGTTTCACTTTTATTACACGGATGTAAGCTAATGATTGGCTGCAAATACAATGCGCACCACTGTCCCTACGCCAACCTCCGACTCCAGCTCAAGCCGGTGCCCGAGACGGTCGGCAGACTCCTTGGTCAAATACAGTCCCATCCCCGTAGATTCACGCAGCCCCCGCCCGTTGTCGCCAGTAAAAAAAGGGTCAAAGACCCGTTTGAGATCAGACGCCTGGATCCCTATCCCCTGATCTCTGACCTCAATGATGGGTTCAGCGTTCCGTAAATAGCAGGAAACGACAATCCTTTTATCCTCTGTATCTTTGGCAGCTGAATATTTGATGGCATTGTTAATGATTTGGGACAGCATAAAGAACAGCCACTTCTCATCGCTCTGGGCAGTAATCCCGGGATCCGCAGCCAGAACCTCGGGAAATATCCGGTTGCGGATGAACAGGCGTTTGTGGTCATGCACAACCTCGTTCACGAGCTGCGGCAGAACGACAGGTTTGACATGAAAATCCTTTTCAAAGGCACGGAGCCTGGCCATGTATAACACCGTATGCAGGCCGCTGCGCATCCGCTCCAGCTCCTCACGGATGCTGGCAAACTCAGGCTCATCCATATTCTGAACCGTGAGCTCAATGACCGAAAGCGGCGTTTTCATCTGATGGACCCATTGATCAATAAAGGTTAAGTGCTGCTCCTGCTGCTTTTTCACCGCTATGAGCTGCTGCATGGAATGGCGGTACTGAGCATGCAGCAATTCTTCAAGCGCTTTGGATACAGGTGTGTTATCAATCTTTTGATAAGATTCGTCCAGCGTTTCCAGTGGCCGGCTCAGGCGAAGATAGTAGCGGCGCCGGGTAAGATAATGCCGAACCAGATAACAGCCAAGGAAGAAAAAACCTATGAAGGCCGCATATAGAGCAGTCGAAAGATGGTTATAGCCATCGAGCCAGTAGATCGATAGTATTGCAGCAAATTGAACAATTTGAACAGCAATCAACAAAGTATGCTCCCGGATAAACAGCTTCATTGGCTGCCCTCTGTCCAGGTGATGTTCAACTTATAGCCTGATCCCCTGACCGTAAGCACAGCTTCCTCGATGCCAAGCTCCTGGAACTTCTTCCGGACCCGTGTAATATTTACGTTGAGCGTATTTTCATCCACAAAAGCTTGCGGATCCCACAGCTTCTCCAGCAAAGCCTCCCTGCTGGCCACCCTTGGGTAGCGCTCCATGAGGCTCTCTATTATATCCGATTCTTTTTTAGTCAAGGTCACCATGGATTGTCCCAGCTGCAGCTCAAGCCTTTCGGGATAGAGAGTAAGCCCCTCCAGCTCTATCACCGTCTCCTCGGGTCTAGCCGCATACTCCCCGTAGGCACGGCGGAGATGGCTGTGAATCTTAGCCAGAACAACCCCTGAATGAAATGGCTTGGTGATATAATCATCCCCGCCATTCTCAAGTGCCATAATCTGATCCATTTCACCTTCACGGGCCGAAATAAACAGTACCGGACAGGTGGAAATCCGGCGGATTTGCCGGCACCAGTAATAACCGTCGTAACTCGGGAGATTCACGTCAAGCAGCACCAGCTCCGGCTTAACCTGCTGGAATTCCTCAAACACCTGTTGAAAGTCCTTCACCCGTACCACATCATAACCGTACTTTAAAATAGCAGACAGCAGAAGATCCGCAATTTTGGGATCATCCTCCACAATCATAATTTTGAACATATTCATGGCACTCCTTATGGATTCATCAATGTTAATATTAATCAGCTCAAAGCGTCGGCTCCGGCATCGGGTTCCCCGCCTTTTCAAGGACAATGTGCGCCCGCAATCTCAATGTTGCTTTTAACCCCTGGCCTTTATCACTTTCCAGAATAAGCATGCCTTGGTGGGCCTGTGCGATTCGTGCAACCATAGGAAGTCCCAATCCATGACCTTGACGAACAGGGCGGATCCGCCCAGCCGTATAGGGCAAAACAACAACTTCTGATAAATGCTCCTTAGGAATGCCCGTCCCGTTATCCGCAACAACAAATTGATAGAAGGCACCTTCAGAAGAACTTGACGTCTCTAGTATAATCCGGCAGCCTTCCGGGTTATGCCGTACGCTGTTATGAACCAGATTGCTTACCGCACGATACAGCAATCTCTCATCCCCCATAATTCTCAAGCCCTCATCACTGATCTTGATTGTAATGGGATAGCGCTCATCCAGACCGTTATTCAAAAACTCGGAAGCCACCTGTCTTGCCAGAACTGAGAGCCGGATCTGTTTTAGATGCAGCGGCTGCATATCGTATTCAAGCATGGATACCAGATTCAGGTCATTCACCAAAGATCGCAGAATCTCTCCCTGCCGCCGGATAATGGCTGCATGCTGTTTTTGTTCAGTTGTCAGTCCGGGTTGTTCTTCCAGTTCACTTGCATAGCCCAGAATCATAGAAAGCGGCGTACGGATATCATGGGAAATACCTGCAATCCAATTGGAGCGTGCTCCATCTCTGGCCTTAAGCGCGTCATTTTTATTCTGCAGCATATCCGATGTTGAATTTATGCTTTCTGACAGGTCACGGAAAATGCCACCATTGTCCACATGGACCGGCCTCTCCTTCGCCAGGGCATGAATCCCCTCAATCAGTGGCCGAATGCTGCGGATTAAGCGGTTCCCCGTGAATAAGGATAACAGTAAAGCCAGAGCTATATTGGCTGCGAAGACCAGCACAATTCGTATAGGCAGTGACTTGAGCCAATCCACTAAAAATTCAAGCGGGTATTTTACATACGTATTCTTCGGATACCCTAAGACAAGCAGCCCCTCTTTATGTTCCCAGACGTACACAGGATACTCCTTGAGATAAAAGCGTGAAAATTTAGCCACATCAATAAGAGTATAGGAACGCGGAATTTCTTCAGGCAACTTCTCACTCCACCTTACCTCCCCCTTCTCATCCAGCAGCATAACCCATGCTTGATCCTGTTTCAGGAGATTCGCCGATTGCGCATCTAAAATATATTTTCCGTTCTCTCCCGTAAGTCCTTCAGCAATCTGCTGTACAACGGTCTCCGGAGAAGGCCTTTTATGCACTTCCTTGAATACCAGCGAGCCCAGCATAATGAAGTTGAACAGAAGCAGCATGACGGAAACCAGAATCGTCGCTACAACAAATTTCCGTAAAATCCGGATAACCCCATCCATTACCGGTCCCCCTGTACAAGCAGCTTATAACCAAGTCCTCTTACCGTAAGCAAATGCACGGGCTTGGATGGTTCCTCTTCTATTTTTTCCCGGATTCGCCGCACATGTACCATTAATGTATTCTCATAGCCGAAGCTGTCATCTCCCCATACCGCCTGACATAGGGCGTCGCTTGTTACGATTCTTCCTTGGTTCTCATGCAGTTTAATCAGTATTGCGTGTTCTTTGGCTGTCAGAGGAAGCTCGGTGCCCTCTCTACGCACAACAGCGCTTTCCAAATCTATCACCTGCCCGCCCAGCCGGAAGACAGGGAGCCTCTCGGGAGCATTGAAGGCATATGCCCGCTTTAAAATGGCCATCAGCCGTAAAATCAATTCTCTCGGCAGAAAAGGCTTGACGATATAATCATCCGCGCCCAGCCCAAGGCCAAGCAATCGGTCTTCATCCTCTCCACGCGCGGAGAGAAACAGCACCGGCATGTCCGAAAATGTTCGGATTGCGGAAAGAAGAGAAAATCCATCTCCGTCAGGCAGCATAACATCCAGAATGGCCGCATCCGGCTTTTCCATCCTGCAGATCCTCAACGCATCAGCATAATTACCGGCTATGAAAATACGAAAAAAACCTTCTTTACGTAAAAACATCTCTATCATTTCAAGGATTTTTGGTTCGTCATCCACGATCAGTACTTTTTTATTTTTTATGATATCCAATTCGCATCACCCTGTTTAGTATACCTGATCTAGCCGGAAACTCGATATTTTCTATTCTCATTTAAGGTAACTGTAAGGTTATCTTCAGCCGGAAGCAAGAAGACCTCTCTATATTAATTACTGAAGAACAATTATAGAAATGGAGTTGAGAGGCTTGATAAATTCGTCCCCTATCGTGCAGACGCATAATCTTTCCAAAACTTATGACGGTGTACACCGGGTACATCAAATTAGTCTGATTGTTGAGAAAGGTGAGATATATGGGTTTCTAGGTCCTAACGGAGCGGGGAAAACCACTACTTTAAAAATGCTGCTGGGTCTTATTAAACCTACGGAAGGAACGATCAAGATTTTCAGTAATGACTTGGAGAACAGCCGGGCATCTATCCTTAACCAAACGGGTTCACTGATTGAATCCCCGTCCTACTATGGACATCTCACCGGGTTAGAGAACATGCGGGTGATGCAGCGTCTGAGGAACGTGCCCAACAAAAATATAGATGAAGTTCTGAAGATCGTACGTCTTGAAAATCAAAAACACAAACAAGCCAGCCAATATTCGCTGGGTATGAAGCAGCGTCTTGGGATTGCCATGGCTCTGCTTGCCTTTCCGAGTCTGCTGATCCTCGATGAACCTACAAATGGACTGGATCCTGCGGGGATCGGTGAAATCCGGGAACTGATTAAATCCCTGCCCGGGCAATATGGAATAACCATTCTACTCTCAAGCCACCTGCTGTCGGAGATCGAGCAGATTGCGAGTTCCGTTGGAATTATCAGTCAAGGCAAGCTTTTGTTCCAGGGAACGATGGAAGATCTTCGAAAGAATAACCAGGCAACGATACACATCCAGACAAATGATAACGCCAAAGCCGCAAAAATACTGCTTGCGCATGAATATATGCCTAGATTTCAGGAAAAGCATCTCATGTTCGAATACTTGGATGACGGAGAGGTGTCCCGGATCAATCGAATTCTGGTCGAAAACAACCTTTCTGTTTCAAGAATTCAGGAGCATCAAAAAAGTCTGGAGGATATATTTCTTGATCTTACCGGAAAGGAGCGGAGTCTGTGATAAAGGCCTTAGCTTTGGAGTATTTTAAAATCCGCCGTAAAAAAGTATGGGTGATGCTGACCTTGTTTCTGGCTGCGGAATTGGTGTGGGCTTCGCTGTCTATGAGCATCTCGATCTCCCGCAGTCCGAACAACGCCTCTTGGGAAGCACTGATTTTCACCCTATCTTCTATGAATGGACTTTTTCTGCCCATTATATCAGCAATTATCGTTTCCAGGATTTGTGATATGGAACATAAGGGAAGCACCTGGAAAATGCTTATGACAACCTCTATAGGCCGCAATCATGTCTATGCAGCCAAGTACATGTGTGCCAGCAGCTTGGCTTTGTACGGCATCGTCATCCAGGCGGGATTTATCATCGGCTTCGGATCCCTCAACAACTTCGCGGGGCCGCTGCCGGTGTCTCTGCTTTTGCAATTTATTGCCGGAACGCTGCTCACCAATTTGGCAATCACCTCCATGCAGCAATGGTTGTCACTGGCCGTAAAGAATCAAGCCTTTGCCTTGAGTCTGGGTATGTTGGGCGGTTTTCTCGGTACAACCCTAACCCTGTTTCCTTCTTCCATTCGCCATTTCTTCATCTGGTCCTACTATATGGATTTGAGCCCGGTGATGTATGTTTATAACGCCTCTTCCGGAACGTATTTGAGCGGAACGATACACCTTGGCTTGCTGCTTGCAGTATTATTCATGGCTCTTATCTTTTATTTAGGCGGCAATTTTCACATTTCAAGGCAAGACATCTAAGGAGGTAACAAGATGCTCAGAAGCGTTATAACTGAATGGTTCAAGCTCCGTCATTCCCGCATCAGCCTTGTGCTGGCCATCCTGCCCGTCATGAGTCTGGTGATCGGATGTTTTAACTTTTATTTTAATCAAGCAGCCTTGCAAAATGGATGGTACAGCTTGTGGACACAGGTCAGTCTATTTTACGGAGAATTTTTCCTGCCGATACTCATTGCGATCTGTTGTGCATTCGTATGCAGGCTAGAACATAACAACCGGAACTGGAATCTGATTCTAACCTCCCCCGTATCTGTTTCTAGCGTATTTATGGCCAAGCTTATTATCGTAAGCTTACTTATCTTCATAGTGCAGACGTTATTCATGGTGATGTACTGGTCAGCTGGTCAGCTGTTTTCCATTTCCGGAGCCTTTCCAACTGAAACAATAGTCTGGGGCTTTCGCGGATGGCTTTCCTCGGTGGCTATTGCCGCCTTGCAATTAGGTTTTTCCATACGCATACGCAGCTTCGCTGCCCCGATCGGAATCAGTCTCTGTGCAGTCTTCCTTGGTCTGGTCATGTATGTAGCGAAAATCGGTATGTTGTTCCCCTACTCCCTGTTGACCATCGGTATGAGTGTGCTGAGCCAGCGGGATTTGACACCTGCAGAGAACCTTTCCTTTTTCTTCATGAATGTTACGTTTATTGCGTTGTTTGCGGCGTGGTCAATTCATCGGCTGAAGCATAAAGATATGGCTTTATCCTGATACAGCAGATACAATTATGAACTTACCGGATACACAGCTCAGGGGAATACCAAGAAATTAAGCTTCACTGCCAGCAAACAGCTTCAGAAGAATGCGAGTTTGAAGCTGTTTGCAGCCTTTCTGCGCGGTGTAACACATTGGGAAGAAATATCGCCAGAAGAGCTTCCTGAGCAAGTAAAGCAGGCTTGCCCTACCCAATAAGCTATTGGCGGTGCACCGCTAGCCCTCCTAATATAGTTTTTCCTATACTCGGTCAATCCCCTTTGTATGTAATTGTAATTTTTGAACATCCATAAGCCCTATTTATCACCTCAATACCAAACCTCATGGAAATCGCCCTTCAACTAGCCTACAGAGCCAATTTAAGGGCGATTGCTATTAATGATACGACTAGTGTTGAATCAGCCTAACTTACCGGTCAAAAATTGTGCCTCCCCTAGTCCAAAACTCCAATCATCATCATTATTTTCAACAATAGATACCATTAAATCGGTTGGTGCGATGCCGCATTCAGCTTCTAACCTGTCAGCCAGTAAGGAATAAAGCTTTTGTTTCTTCTCTTTTGGCCGGGCTTTGCTTATTATGGAGAGAACAACTAGATTATTGGTACGGTTAAAGCCTAGCCCTGTATCTTCAATAATCATATAATCCGCCGGGTGTTCGTGAACGATTTGGTAACGATCTCGCTCAGGAACGTCGAAAGCTTCAACAACAACTTGATGGGCAACATCCAAAAGTTTTTTCAGGCTTGCTTTATCTCGCCCTTCAATAAGGTCAAAACGAAGTAATGGCATTAACTTCCTCCCTTTAAACAATAGTAATAGTTTTTCCTCATATGTTGTCAACTATTCCAAGAATAGAAAGTCTTTGGACAAGAACACTGGCTTGATCAATGGTTTGTTTTACAATTGAAGCGGCAGGTTGGTCGCCTGCTAACCGAAGACCCTGGCCCGCCCAAAGTGACATATACTCGGGGTTGTTCGAATTTGCAGCGGCCTGACGAATGTCCCGGGTCATCGCGTTTTGAATAGGGTAAGCTGGGATTGTTCCTGGGTACTGATGCATGTTAATCATAAATTTTGTTTGAATGCCTCTTGAAGCTTTTCCGGAATATGCACGTGTAATTTCAGTGGAATCCTCATTTGTCGAGAGGATTTTCTGTTTGTACGTTTCGTGGGCGCCGCTCTCTGGGCATGCTAGAAATGCAGTGCCCATTTGTACTGCAGCGGCTCCTAATGCAAGGCTGGCTGCAAGTCCCCGCTCATCCATGATTCCCGCTGTTGCGATGACCGGGATCGACACATGGTAAACGATCTGCGGAACAATAGTCATAGTGCCTATCAAAGCGTGGAAAGGGTCCTTCATGAAGGTCCCCCTATGCCCGCCTGCTTCGCTCCCCTGAGCCACAATAGCATTTGCACCAGCTGCTTCCAATTGTTTGGCTTCATCAACAGTTGTTGCAGTTCCAATGATGAATATCCCATGCTGTTTCATGGTTTGGATCACGGCTTGTGATGGTATGCCAAAAGTGAAACTAAATACGGGTACACGCTCCTCCAACAGTACCTGTACTTGCTCCTCAAATGATTCTGAAGACTTCAAAATCGATGGATTTTGAGCAGTGTCAAGTTTGATGCGGTATTTATTGAGATAATCTGTCATCCGGTAGATCGCTTCTTCCGACTCCTCTGATTGTTCAGGCACAAACAAGTTTACTCCGAAAGGCTGGTCTGTTCGTTGCTTGATCTTGATCTTGATCTTTAGGATCGTCGCTATGGAGTTGTTCAGGCGTTAGGTATCCGCCTCCCAGGTTGCCTCCCACCGGCGTTTGAAACAGCCGCTACTAATTCGGGCGTCGAAACGCCACCTGCCATCGGCGCTTGATAAATCGGGTATCGAATTTTAAGAGTACGCGTCAAATCAGTCATAATCTCAGACTTTTAATTACATTTCGTTAATAGCATCCAATCTTTTGAACAATTTATCGAACTCTTTTAATTTAGCCTTATCCTCGACTTTGACCCCTGAACAATAGAAAGAAATATTACCGTTGCCTTCATTTAAAAAATTCATTTCTTCCAGTACTTTTTTTAGATTTTTTGCAGTACCATTATTTCCATCAATTATATTAACATCCGATGAAAATAATTTTCTAAATATATCCTTATAGTAAGAAAAGTGAGTACATCCTAAAACAATAGTTTCATACTTACTTAAATCATATATAGACAATTGTTCTTGAAGATAAGGTAGCACTATTTGCTCGTTAAACTCAAAACTTTCTGCAAACTGAACTAATTTCGGAAGAGGTAATAAATCAACAACATGTTCGTTATCTAATTTAGTAATAAGATTTTGAAGTCTTTCTTCCCTTAGAGTAAAAGCAGTAGCAGTTACCAAAATTCGTTTATCTATATTTCTTTTTGTTTTAACAGCTGGTTTTACAGCAGGCTCCATACCAATGATTGGAATACTGTATTTTGCCCTTATTTCTTCGATTGCTGCGCTTGTGGCAGTATTACAAGCCATTACTATAGCTTTTACTTTTTGCTGGCTAATAAATTCTATAGCATTTAAAACATACTTTTTAACGTCAGCTTTCGTTTTGTGCCCATATGGAACATTTAATGTATCTGCGTAATACAAATAATCTTCATTAGGTAAAACTTTTAATGTATCATGCAATACAGTAATGCCTCCAATACCAGAATCAAAAAAACCTATTTGCATCTCTATTCCTCCAATAGGAATCAATTTACCAATTCCATTTGTATCTTGGTTCCAATACAAATTGTCCAGGATCTAACTAAGCTCTTGATCAGGATGAATACGAGCATAGTTCAAATTTCCTATCGTTTCTTTTTGACTTGAAATGACTGTACCGGATAGCAATATTATAGCAGCAGCAACAAGCACCAAAGGCAGCGATAAGGTAACCCATGTTATTACTTCCTGCCAGATATCCGGACTCCGCAACGGAGAGATGAGCTTGTGATTGCATCAATGGAAGTATATGAAAAACGTCCGATTCCCATTGCAATGATGAGCATAACTAATCCACCGACCATGGTCTTTGTGGAATTAAACAATTTCGCATTTTTAGCTCCTGAATTCTCCATGAAACTGACTTGGCACCCTTCTAAATTCAAATTACCCCTTTTCAAATTCCATTATTTTTCAAAAAAATTAGCATTAGTTCTCCAATTTCATATGCATGTGTTTCCAATGCAAAGTGCCCAGTATCTAATAAATGAATCTCGGCTTTAGGTAAATCCTTTTTAAAAGCCTCAGCACCAGCCGGAATAAAGGAAACATCATTTTCACCCCACACTGCCAATAAGGGTGGCTGATATTCACGGAGATACTGTTGAAACTCCGGGTACATTTTTACATTATTTTGGTAATCAAAAATTAAATCCAATTGTTTCTCATCATTTCCTGGCCGGGACATATAAGCAATATCAAGAGTATAACCATCTGGGGAAACTTGGTTCTCCGTTGTTCCATCAACATATTGGCTCTTGATCGTGTTGGGCGCAAACGCTGTCCGGTAACTTTCTCTTTTTTCTTGCGTAGGATTTTGCCAATATTCTTCTCGCACCGTCCATTTCTCACCTAATCCTTCACGATAAATGTTGCCATTTTGGCTTATTATTGCTGTCACACGTTCAGGATGGTGCATGGCTATACGAAAGCCAATGGGGGCTCCATAGTCAAAGACGTATAACGCATATCTGGTAAGTTTTAGCTTATCAATGAAAGCTTCAATAATTTCAGTGATATGGTCAAATGTATACGGGAAATCCTCTCTGTCAGGCGATGAGGTATTCCCGAACCCCGGATAATCAGGAGCAATTAAATAGTAGTCTTTTTCTAAAATAGGTATTAGTTCTCTGAACATATGACTTGCGGACGGAAAGCCATGAAGCAATAAAATGACTGGTTTATTCGGATTACCAGCCTCACGATAAAATATGTTTAACCCTTCTATCTCTAATGAATGATAAGTTGTCATTTTGTAACCTCCTGTTTTCTTCATAAGACCCGCCTCTTTCTAAACTAATTGTAACTTTTTAAAGATATCGTGTAAAATGAATCTAAACGATAAGTAATATTAAAATTATCAATAATTAGATGGAGGAATGACGGTGGACATCCGGGACATGCAGATTTTTCTGGCAGTTGCAAACGAAGGAAGCATTACCAAAGCAGCCGAAAAAATGGAATATGTTCAGTCGAGTATAAGTATCCGTATCCAGCAGCTTGAAAAAGAACTGAAAACATCGCTATTTCGTCGTGGGCGGCAAGGAGTCCGGCTCACAACATCTGGAGAGACACTCAAGTCCTATGCTGAGAAAATTGTCTTTCTTACTCAAGAGGCAGAACGGGTCGTGGCAGATAACTCGATCCCAAGAGGGCCACTTCGGATCGGATCGCCCGAAACCACAGCAGCGGTTCGGATACCATCTATTCTTACCGATTACCTTAAAGCTTATCCAGAGGTGGATTTGGCTTTAAAAACTGGAACGACAGAAGAACTTATTCATTTAGTGTTGAAATACGAGTTGGACGGAGCTTTCGTAGCTGCGCCAGTTGATCATGCTGAGCTCGTTATTACTGAGGTGGGGGTTGAGGAGCTTGCGTTCATATCGGGAGGGCAATTCCCCTCAATAGACCAGCCGGAACAATTGCAAAATCTGACTTTACTAGTATTTCGTGTTGGGTGTTCATACCGACGAAAACTTGAGGATTGGTTACATTTACAAGGAATTATTCCTGCTAAAATCATGGAGTTCGGAACATTGGAAGGAATCCTTGGATGTATTCATGCTGGTCTCGGGGTATCCCTTTTACCTCGCTCGGTGATTGAAAGAGCCATGGTTCAATATAACTTGCGATCTCAACAAATCTCGGACGAGTTCTATAAAACCCCGACTCTATTCATACGTCGTAGAGATACTTATGAAACTGCAGCTATGTCCGAATTTATCCGGATTTCAAGACAGAGGTTCAATCTTACTTAACCTGCCAAAAGTAAAAGCAGCCAGCAGAAAGCTGACTGCTTCTTCCGTTTTTAATTCAAGTGAATATCTCTTCAGTTTAACTTTTTGCTTTAATCAAATTCAATACTCCTATCCCCTTTCCAATTCTGCGAGTTTCTTCGAAATCATCACCTTTTCGGGTAAACCGTGTGCTAACGTCTCCGCATTCTCCATTCACGATTATGGCCGGGGCTTGAGTTAAACGAGCATATTCTTCTCTCAATTCACCTATTTAATCACTTGAAATGAAAAGAATATCTTTTGCCAAAACCGTTGGATGACAAGCTATATTGATTAAGCTCACCAAGGGATAATTTGAAGTATCTCTAAATTGCAAGACATGTCCTTTATTATTGAAAGGAAATGATCTGTCATTTCTATTACAGTAATATCCATTAATCTCACATGTTCCGTAATAAGCTCTTGTTTCCATTTTATTTTTTAAACAAAATTCCGTATTTTTAACTACCGCATCCTCTCTTGTAACACCGCAGCGGCGGTCAGCTCATTATTAAGACTCAGTAAGTAAACCGGGTTGGGACGGTTGTACAACCGCTCCAACGCGGCGGAAGAACTACATCTCTCAGCACTTTCCTTTGTCTTAAAAAATACAGTATGCGTCATCCGGTGACCAAGGTATGGTCTATTTCAACATGCTGGGGACGATGTAAAAGTCTGAACCCGTAGATTTCGCGTATCAGACATAAAGTAAAAATAACATAAGAAAGCTAAAAAAAAAGCAAGGAAATCGAGTTTCTATTCACGCCTCTTCTCCTGCAAATATAATCCCTCAAAATATCGCAAAACATGATGCCGAAAAACAGTTCCGCTTTTATTTTATAATGAATGCGTAGCGCTACAGGAAAAATATGCAAGCGGTTACAATCGTTGATCCGTATCTTTATGGGGGGTGTAAAGTGAACATACCGTTTTTAAAACCTGGCACCATGATTGCATGAAAGCTATCCTTCGTTCTTATTAAAAATTAATTAGAGAAGGAGATTACTATGAAGAAAAAAAGTTTTATTATGTTATCTTTTGCGATAATACTTTCATTATTGCTGTCAGGCATCTCTAATGCAGATGTAACTTCTAATTATGTAAACCCGCTTATGGGCGGTGCTGATCCTACAATTGCCAGGGCTGCAGACGGTTATTACTATTCAGCTTTTTCTGGCGATAATAATATCACATTAAAAAGACATGAAACCATTCTGGGCGTATCCACTGCAAAAAGCAAAATCGTTTGGAAGAAACCGGGTAATTTCGGGTTTGTGTGGGGCCCATATATATATAGACTGGAAGGAAAATGGTATATTTATTTCTCTTCAGGTCCAGAGAAAAGCTTTGGATATGGACATCCAAGTTCCTACGTCCTGGAGAACTCCTCTCCCGATCCTTTTGAAGGAACCTGGGAGCTCAAGGGAGAATCCGCTAATGCAGACAGCGATGGTCAGATTACCACCAAGAAGGGACTTCTGAATACGCAAGGCTATGGTTTGGCATGCGGCGTTGTATCCATTAAAGGGGAAAGCTACTTCACCTATACAAAATACTACTATTATCCTGACCCTAATGATCCTGCAAAAACCAAATTTGACGAGAGTCCAACGATTGTCAAAATGAAGAACCCGTGGACATTGGAAGGCGAAGAAGCTACAGTGGCAATGCCGCAATATGACTGGGAAAAACATCACGACAGTATAAATGAGGGCGCTGCAGTAGTTGAACGAAACGGCAAGATCTATTTCGCCTATTCCGCAAGCAGCTTTATGAATGATAACTATTCTGTCGGCGTATCCGTAGCTGATGCAACATCTGATGTAATGAAAGCCGAATCCTGGAAGAAATATCCTGAACCTGTCATGAAACGATCGGATGAAAACAGTTCTTATGGACCTGGATCGCCTTTGTTCCTTAAGTCCGAGGACGGTACAGAGGATTGGATCATGTACCATGGCATACCGACCCATGGACAAGGCGGCGGAAACAGAGGAATAAGAGCTCAACGTATAAATTGGAATGATAATGATTTCATAAATCCCGGAATCCCTTCAAATCCCGGCACCATTCTGAGCAGACCCTCAGGAGAGGAAAAAAGCGAAATTTATGAAGCTGAGGATGCAAGGTTGTCAGGAGTTTCAAAAGTAGTTGGGAAAAGTGCTTTTGCTTCGAGCAGCGTATATGAAAAATTCAATAACAGCAGCGACAATGACTATGTAGAGTTTACTGTAAACACGAACGCTACAGGAACCTACTCACTGGATTTCAGATACAATAATAATACGGCGGATACTGTTAACATGAAATTGGGCGTCAACCAAGAGGCTTCCCGAACAATTTCATTTGCATCCAATGCAGGCTTTGATGCAAACTTCGATATTAAATCAGCTTATAACATTAAGCTTAACGCCGGAAGCAACAAGATCCGTCTTTTCGGCAAGAGCACGTTGGCTCTGGATGCCATGATTATAAAAAGAAGCACATTGTACGAAGCAGAAAGTGCCGAATTGTCCGGAAATGCAAAGGTAGATAAAAACCATCCGGGATATAGCGGAACCGGTTTTGTCGGCGGATTATGGATTTCAAATTCTGCGGTCACCTTTAAGGTAAATGCCGCTAATGCAGGCAACTATTCGGTTAAGCTGGGCTACAGCTTAGGGTTTAATGATGACAGAACCATGAGTATGTATGTAAATGGCCAAAAAATCAAACAGGTAGATTTCTTTAGTCTAAAAAGCTGGAACAACTGGGCCGATCGTTATGACAACATTTTCCTTAATGAAGGGGAAAATACCATCATGTATAAATATGACCAGGGCGACACCGGTAATGTAAATCTTGATTATATAACCGTTACCGAAGCAACTACCTGGCATTATGGAGCAGAAAATGCAAAAACTACGGGATCAACAGATGCTAAAGTAGTTTACGCAAAAGATGGCAATATGGGAATCGGTTATGTAACCGGGCTATCAAAAGCTAACTCATCGGTGGAGTATTCTATAAATGTTGAGAATGCAGCGTCCTATGATGTAAAGCTGAGATATGCAAAAGAAACTGCAGGTAAAACCTTAGGTCTGTATTTGAATGGAACATATGTTAAAAATATAACCCTCCCGGCTACTGGAGGACTTACTGTCTGGAGAGAAAAGCTTGAGACCTTAAGCCTGAAAGAGGGAAAAAACACCATCACTTATAAATCTGAAACGGATAACTCAGGCATTATAAATATGGACAGTATCCATCTTAACAAACGTACTCCCTGGAGATATCAGGCAGAGGAAGCAACCCGAGAAGGGAGCTTAAAGATTGCTAAGGATCATTTATGGTATGAAGGCAACGGATTTGTAGCTGGCTTTGAGCAAGAAGGAGATTCAATCAAGTTCGAAGTAAACGTACCAAATACAGCTTCATATACTTCAACCTTGAGATATTCTGGCGCGCAGAAGTCAAATATAACAATGACCATGTATGTTAACGAAGAGAAAATAAAACAAGTTTCATTACCTCCGACAGCGAACTGGGATACCTGGACGGATGCAACAGAGTCAGTAAACTTGAAAGCCGGAAAAAATGTAATTAAATTCATACGTAAAGCAGGTGATACCGGAAAATTTAATATCGACAGTCTCACAATTGATAAATTCAGCGGCGGATATATGAGTTCGAATGCTAAGAAAATAATTCCTGAAAAGATCGTTAAAATCCAACCCAAGCACAGCGGAAAAGCACTGGATGTTGACAAAGTTTCAAGTGATCCGAAAGCGGTGATTAACCAATGGGCAAATGGTGATGGCAATAATCAATTGTGGAGATTCTTGGATCTCGGCACAGGATATTACCAAATACAGTCTGTTCAAAGCGGTCATGTAATCGACATTCTTCCGGGTTCAGCCATACAGCAAATCTGTCAAAATATAAAAGCTTCCGGAGACTCCATACCTGATACTCAACAGTGGAAATTGGAGAAAGACGGTGACTACTATAAAATAATTAACAAAAGTAATAGAAAAGTAATCACTGTAGAAGGAGCATCCAATAATGACGGTGCAACTGTAAGGTTAGCTGATGACCAGGCTAAAGATAATCAACGTATGAGAATTGAAATTCGTAACCTCAGCTACAGTGAATTCAGCGCAGTGACCGAGATTAGCAAGGTTACGGCAGATGATGCGGAAATCAATCCCGAAAGTGTAAACTACGATCTCCATGCCCCCGGTGATGCAAGCACCATTATCACATGGAATAAAGCAAGCTCTGTAACGGAAGTGGTATACAACGGAAATCCGGTAATACCGGATGGCTACGTCGTCACAGGAAACACCTTGACCATCAAGAGCGGATATCTGGCTGCACTTGGACTTGAAAAGAGTAATAAGGCGGAATTTACAATCTCCTTTGATACAGGGAATCCGGTCAAGTTCACCGCCAACATTGTTGATAGCTCTCCACCGGTCAGTCACAGCATCACAGTCGAAACCGAGGGTCGCGGCACAGCAAGCGCCAATGTAGCTTCTGCGGCAAAGGATACGGAAGTTACGCTAACAGCCACACCTGAGGCGGGCTATATCTTCAAAGAATGGAAGGTTATCCGTCCAATAGGGTTAAACATTGCCGGAAATACCTTTACCATGCCCGATGAGGCGGTGACTGTTAAGGCCATATTTGAGGAGAGCCCTGGGGCAAGTTAAAGAAAACACCTTGCAGGGGTTAAGCAACCAGTCACCGGAAGTCCACCGGTGACTGGTTATTTTTTCGCTTAAATCCGAACGTGAAAACACCTCCAAGGTTATCCCCTATCTTACGACAGGGTTCCATCCTCTTGAAGGTGTTTTTGTTTTGTCTCACTTCGCAGCACTTCGGATCAAGTGCGTAAGGGCTGTAATTTCCTGCGGATCACGTGTCGCCCCCAAGATGATCCAGCCGTTACACTGTCCACGATTGCAGGGAACGAATCACATAGGCTGCGGCATCATCCGGTTCATCATCCCTTGACCGCTCCCGCGGCAAGTCCGGATACAACTTGCTTCTGCAACACGATATAAACCAGGATACTTGGTATGATAACGACCATCGTAGCAGCAAACATGACTCCATAATCACTGGCAAATTGGCTTTTGAAATAATAGAGCGCAAGCGGCAGTGTACGGCTTTGATTGCCCGTCGTCAGAATTATAGCGAATTGAAATTCATTCCAGCAGAGCAGAAACTGCATCACACCCGCCGTGCCGAAGCCCGGCTTCGATATGGGCAAAATAATTTTGAAGAACGTCTTGATGAAGCTGGCACCGTCCAGATAAGCCGATTCCTCCATTTCCTTGGGAATAGTCAGGAAATAGCTTGATAGAATATAGAGCGAGACCGGCAAACCAAAGCCGGCATAAACGATAATAAGTCCAATCAGCTTGTCGTAAAGCCCCAACGTGTTAACCGTCAAATATAGCGGCTGCAGCATGGCAGCACCCGGAATCAGCAGAGAAAGGGAGAATGCTCCCATCAGCAGCTTCTTGCAGCGGAATTGAAAGCGTGCCAGGACATAGGCTGCCATTCCGAGAAGAAGCAAATTTAATAATGTCCCGAAGATACCAACGATCACACTGTTGATGTAAAACCGGGAAATCGGCGCAATTTTGAAGGCCATGGAGTAATTGGAAAAGCGGAAGCTGCTTGGCCAGCCGAGCGAATTGGTCAAAATCTCGGCATTTGTCTTAAATGAAGCCATCAGCACCCACAGGAACGGACCAAGCGATAACAGTACGAGCAGGAGCACAAAACCATACTTGAGCACAACCAAACCTTTTTTCAACATTCTCACCCCAGTCGCTCCATTCAGTTATGGGAGCTGCCTATTCTGAACAGATTTCGGCAAAGCAGGACAAAAAGCAAGCCAAAGCCGATTAGGAAGACGCCCACCGAATTGGAATAACCAAAGTTATTGTCCATGAGTGCGGTCTTGTAAATATAAATGGGCAGATTCATTGTTTCATTGCCGGGTCCGCCACCTGTCGTCATCATAATAATATCCATCTTCTGCAGCATACTTGTTCCGGCTAAAATCACGCAGGTGCCAATAATATTACGCAGCATAGGAATGATGATATACAGATTGATTTTCAACTCGCTGGCCCCGTCGATACGCGCCGATTCAAACAGGCTTTCCGGAATTGCTGCAATCTCGGCCAGAATCAGAATGGTAACGACAGCCGCATAGGGCAACCAGGTCATTGTGACAGAGAAGAAGGCGGTTGCGTAATCCATGAACCAGTTCTGAGCGTAATCCGCATTACCAAACAAGCGGACAATGCTGTTCACTGCACCGAAATCAGGATTGAGCATGCATAAGAACAGCATACCAACGGCTGCGCCTGAGATGATGTTGGGAAACATGTAAACCGTTCGCGCAAACTTCCAATAGAATTCTTTCATACTGAGAATAATCGCGAATACTGTACCGATGGCAACGTGGATCGTGGACTGAAGCAAAACCCAGACAACCGTATTCAGAAAGCTCTTACGAAAATCAGAATCGTCAGTAAACAGTTGGATATAATTGACGAGACCGATAAAAACCGGTTTTCGTCCGGCCGACCATTCTGTAAAGGATGTACCGAACAGAATGACAAGCGATACGGCATAGACAATAATAAACAGTGCAACAGCCGGCAACAAGAAAAGTGTGATGTACCCTCTATTTTTCCTAACCATCCATATGGTCCTCCCCAATCGGACAATTCGTACTCTCAATTGTCAGCTTGCTGTTTATTTACTTTTGGCTGCAAGATCCGTCAGATCCTTGGTAATCTCCTCTGCCGTCGATCGGCCGAATACCAGCTTCGGATAGAGGTTCTTCCAGGCGTCGGTTATGTTGGGGTAGACTATGGAGTCAAACGATGCATAATGAACCTGCGTCTTTTGGGCTACAGCTATGGCTTCAACAAAAATCGGATATTTCTGCTTCAGCGCATCCGAAGGCTGAATCTCATTGGATACCGGCATCACATTGCCATATTCAAGCGCGATGCTCTGTCCCTCCAACCCCGTCTTGAAACGGATGAATTTCTCGGCGGCGTCGCGGGTTTCCGGTGTTTTGGCTCCGATCATATAGCCAACCTCATATGTCGAGATCATGCTGTTGTTCGGAAATGCTGCGACACCCACCTTTTTGTCGAACCCTTCACTGGATTTGGCCGGGTCGCTAAAGTCACCGATCATCCAGGGACCATTGGCAATTATAGCCGCCTTGTTCTGGCAGAAGGTGTTCGCTGCATTGGCGTATCCGGCACCAAGCGCATCCTTGGTCGTATGCTTCTCCAGTATCGTCTTCATCAAGTTGAGCGCTTGAATCATTTCTGGGGTATTAAAGTTGGTGGGGTGCAGTGTGTTCATGAACGAATTGCCATTATCCCCGTTTGTGCCGACGATGGCAGCGAGAATGAGGTTGGTCGTCCAGGCATTCTCCCCGGTCATCAACGCGAGCGGAACAAAGCCTGCTGCCTTGAGCTTTTCATTGTTGCTCATAAATTCATCCCACGTCTGCGCCGGCTTGATCCCTGCCTGCTCAAACATTTCCTTGTTGTAGAAATAACCGATGTTCTGCTTCTGATCGCTGATCGACCAGACCTTTCCATCCCGGGTATTGGCAGCAAGCGCCGCTTCACCGACCGCTGCCTTCCATTCCGGGTCCTTATCCAAATAGTCATTGAAAGGGGTTGCAAGATTACCCTTGATCAAAATGTCATTAATTCCGTTCTTGCCCATGACGACATCCGGAACATCCCCGGAGGCTGCCAGAATCTTCAGTTTGTCCTCATACGCGGAATCACTTGGGATTTCCTCAACCACAACTTCCACTTCATCACCATACTTGGCGTTAAACTGCTTGATCTGTTCCTCCTCCAGCCTGGCTGATGCATGAGTGCCTACCCGGAAGGTAAGATAAGAAATTTTCACCGGCGTCTTGACAGTAGGAGCAGTGCTTGCCTGACCCGAGGCGGATGGTGCAGCAGTTGCGGGCTCCCCGCTGTTTTCTGATGAATTCTGTGATCCGCATGCCGAAATGGACATGGCCAGAATCAGAGTGCTTACTAAGGTACAGCTCGCTTTGTACAATGGCTTTCTCAAATCAAATCCCCCTTTAATAATGATGGCTTGATGCAGGGTCGTAACGCTGCGGCCAATTGCGGTTTGTTACAGCTCTCATTGTAGAACAAAGAAAAATGCGAAAGAATTGGTTTTTCGGTATTATCTTTTATAATATCTTGAGCAAATATGGCAAAGCAGCGGGACAACTGAAAGGGCTTTCAGATTTCTTTAACTCTTTGTTGTTTTCTTTACCACATGGCCGGAAATGGCTGTATTTCGTTCTGTTCGGGTATTCGCCACAAAAAAAAGATTATATAATAGCTTTACTATAGTATCATCCATCAAGGAGCAGATAGCATGTCCAATGAACAGATCATGCGACGTCTCAGCCTTCGCCCAATTTATGGAGTTATCTCCCGCATTCCGGTAAGGAATAAAATTGTGATTATAATCTTTCTTCTTATTCTTCTGCCGATGACGTTCGCCGGCTGCTATTTCTATTGGAACATCTCCGGGATTCTGACGAGGAATGCCAATGATAATCTGTCTCTTCTGATCCGCCAGACCAACGACAATATCGAGAAATCTTTTCAGATTATTGATAATACCTCTCTGCATTTCCTCGCCAATAAAACGGTACGAACCTGGTCAATCGAGGATGTGTCTCCGGGAGACGACTACTACAAAATATTTATCAATAAAAGTGAAATGGAAGAAGACCTGAGATACAGCCTTATGTTCTACAACGCTTGGAATATCAGCCTGCTGTCAACGGCTTATGTTTTTTTTGATGCGGACAATTATATATCCGTTCTAAAGTCACAGCCCAACCTTGAACAAATTAATAAGAACAATCTCGCTGTCTATCATTCGGTTAATGGCATCGTTCGGGGCAAGGAAATTATCACTCCAAACCTCGAGGACCGTACCATCTATTTCACACGAATTGTATCCAATATCAACCTTCCCCAGCAGCGCCTTGTGCTGATTTTCGGCACGAATGAGGCGGATTTAGCAGAAAAATATTCCGGGCTGCTCGCCTTCCCGGGTGCTATGGCATACATCATTGATAACCGGGGAGCCATCTATTCCAGTGCCGATAAGCAAGAGTTGGGTTCTATCGTTTCTCCCGCTGTCTATGCGTTGAAAGACAATTCCGAAGTAAGTGAAGTCAAGATCAACCAGGAAAGCTACCTGGCCGTTTCCCGCAGTATCGGCACAACCGGGCTTACCTTCATTGCAGGCATCCCTAAGAAGCAAGTACTCTCCAAGTTGTCCGAAAGCATGCGTAATTACATTTGGATTATCGCTCTGATTGCTTTCATATCCCTCGCAGCAGGCGTCCTGTTATCTCTTCGCTTTACCCGAGTCATCCGTGATCTGCTGCGGAGTATCCGTAAGGTAAAGAAAGGTGATTACAACACAAGGATGCCGGCCTACAAAGATGTGGAGCTCAATCAGTTGAGTACCACCTTCAACAGAATGACGGAAGAAATCAATTATCTCATCAAGGAAGTTTATGAGAATCACCTGCTGATCAAAGAGTCGGAGATCAAATTTTTGCAAGCCCAGATGAATCCCCATTTCCTGTTCAATACGTTGATTACCATTGGCTACAAAGCAAAATTGTCTAAAGATGAGACCGTTTACAAAATGGTGACGTCGCTTACGGAGCTGCTGCAGGCAGGTATTTATTCCAATAGTCTGGCCAAGGTCCCGATTCGTCAGGAACTGGATTATATCAAATTTTATCTTTATCTGCAGAAAGAAAGGTTTGAGGATAAAATTGAGTATACGATCCATATTGAGGACGAGGCCATACTGGATCTGTTGCTTCCCAAGCTCAGTGTCGAACCCTTGGTGGAAAATGCCGTTGTTCACGGTGTGGAAAAAAAGCTGGGCAAAGGAATCATCCACATCCACATTTACCGCAGAAACGATTCGATCTATTTTGAGATTACGGACAATGGCAATGGATTTGAGTATGTCCCCCGGAATTGGAGTAATTTCGAAAGCATGACCATGCGCAAACAAGGCCACAACAATATTGGCCTGATCAATACGCATAAACGGGTCAAGCTGGTCTACGGCGAGCCTTATGGAGTTGATGTCGAGAGCGAATTTGGGGCGGGAGCCAAAGTTACCCTTCACATACCAGTAGATCAGGGGGAACTATCGCATGTATAACGTAATGATCGTTGATGATGAGCCTGTTATCAAAAAAGGGCTGCAGTGTTTTATTGATTGGGAGGCTCTCCAATGTGAGGTAATATGTGAAGCTTCCAATGGGATAGAAGCTGTGGAGCTGCTCAGCCATTATGATATCGATATTATTGTAACCGATATCCGCATGCCGGGGATGGACGGTCTTGCTTTATCGGACCATGTACACCGGAACTTTCCGCAGATCAAGGTCATCCTCCTTACAGCCTTCGCTGACTTCTCCTATGCCCAAACTGCCATTCAGTATGAAGTAGTAGATTTTGTGGTCAAGTCCAATCCCACAGAGAAGATTCCCGGGGCGATTGAAAAAGCAACGCGGCTGCTAGAAAAGGAGAAAGAACAGAAGCAGAAATTGAGACAGCTGGAGAGCAAGATCAACGACAATCTTTCTGAAATCAGTGAGAAATTTCTGAAGGAGGCCGTTGAAGGCTTGATCAGCGATGAAGCGAGTTTGTTCAGCCGCTCAAGAGAGCTTGGTTTACAATTGGAGAACTATTTCGGGGTCCATCTGGAGGTTAAGGATACGCTCAGCTCCCCCCCAACGAATGAATATCACCAGTTCTTGGCTTCCATTCGCCAATTCCTTGTGCTAGCCTTCGAGAAACGGCCCTCTTATATAATGCCAATGAAAAAAAACTCCTTGCTGGCTATTGTCTCCATGGGCGGCGGCAACGCAGCAGTCTCCACACAAGCCTTGCTCACGATTTGCAATGAAGTTCTCGCCATGGCAGAGAACTTTAGACGATTCCATCTCAATATCGGCATCAGTTTGATACACCGGGATGTGCTGACGCTGTCAAAGGCTTACCGTGAGGCAAGAGAAGCGCTGCAAGGCAGCTTTTACAGCGATAATTATGTGGCTGTTTATATGCCTCATACTAACCAGACACTCACTCCCGGAGCTCCTCCCCATCATGCCGCAGAGCAAATTGTTGAATATCTGCAACAAGGACAAAGTGATCTGGCAATTAAACAACTGGATCAGTTACTTGAGAGCTACAGGAGTATCAAAGAGCCGATTGAGAATGTAAAGGTGGCTTGTCTGCTTATCGGTTCATACTGTTTCCGCTTGCTAAGCGCCAGCCACCCCTTCGCACCGGAGTTGGAAGAAAGCCAATCCATGGTTTATAAGCAAATCCAGGAGAGCAAGAGCATTCAGTTGTTGGCAGACACCTTAAAGCGCTTGATTCGAAGCTGCTCGAGGGCAGTGGCATTTAATGACAAGCAGCCCAATTACATTGTTATAGAATGCCAGAAATTTATAAGAGAGCATTACAACCAGAACCTGAATCTGCAGATTATTGCGAACCATATCCATATCAACAGCAGCTACCTCAGCCGCCTTTACAAGAAAGTAACCGGCGAGTCCATCATCGACGCGATCAACAAGTACCGGATTGAAATGGCCAAGAAATTACTCAGGAATCCGGCGAGTAAAGTATTTGAAGTCGCGGAAGCAGTCGGTATTGAGACACCTGCTTATTTCACCCATGTGTTCTCCAAATACACAGGGATGAGTCCCAAGGAATACAAGCTGAATTATTCACAGACAGAATTGGGATAAAAGCCGCCGCTGCTCATTATCATCTTCCTGCTTTCCAGTCAATCACTGGTGCACCCACAGGACTGCGGATGCGCCGGTGATTATTCCGGGTGCCCTGCCCAGCGCATTTGTGAAAGGTAGCTTAATGGAAAGTTAATCACGATTGCGATGGGTCGATCAAAGAATAAGGCAAGCCGGCTGGCGCTGCCACTGGTAGACGCTTTCTACGAACTGCTACTGCGTCTTAAACAACAATAGGATAAGATGACACTTCTGCAAGGATTCTTACTGTAAGGACTACCTGGACTATCTCAATATGATGCAATGGGGTCTGCATTAAGGATGTTCAGGAATGGCTCGGTCATAGTGATTATTTAACAATTGCAAACCTTAAGCCCATCTCAAATTGAGACCAAAAGTTTCTTTTGCAAAAACGATAAGTCAGACAATCAAAATATATAAAAAAGGCTTATGAAATTGTGTAAACCACAATTTCATAAGCCTTTTAGCTAATACCGGCGAGAGGACTCGAACCTCCACGGTTTCCCACTCGATTTTGAGTCGAGCGCGTCTGCCATTCCGCCACGCCGGCGTATATTTAATTATTAGATTAAAAATGGCGCGCCCTGAGAGATTCGAACTCCCGGCCTTTTGATTCGTAGTCAAACGCTCTATCCAGCTGAGCTAAGGGCGCATATTATGGAGCGGACGACGGGAATCGAACCCGCGACCCTCGCCTTGGCAAGGCGATGCTCTACCGCTGAGCCACGTCCGCACACAGTATGTATGATATTGCTGAGATTCTAACCCGTTGCCATAAATGGCGGAACCGACGGGATTCGAACCCGCGATCTCCTGCGTGACAGGCAGGCATGTTAGGCCAACTACACCACGGTTCCAAATAATTGCGGGGGCAGGATTTGAACCTGCGGCCTTCGGGTTATGAGCCCGACGAGCTACCGGGCTGCTCCACCCCGCGTCAGTAAAAAGTGTTTATTTCTTTGATCTTCCCAGAAGCACAACATTCCGCTATTTAAGGAATCCTCTGGTGGAGGCTGAGGGGATCGAACCCCCGACCCTCTGCTTGTAAGGCAGATGCTCTCCCAGCTGAGCTAAGCCTCCAATGAAAGAAGCAACTTAATGATCTTAACACATTCTTCTGATAAAAGCAATCTTTATCAGCGGAATTCGATAAAAAGTTGATGACCCGTATGGGATTCGAACCCATGTTACCTCCGTGAAAGGGAGGTGTCTTAACCCCTTGACCAACGGGCCACAATAAAGTTGTCTTTTGTGACAACAAAAAGTATTATATCAATTATAAGACTATATAGCAATAGTTTATAAGGATTTTATAATTTTATTTCTTTCAGTAAGATCTTCAAGCTAGCTAATCTGCAATAATTAGAGCTGAAATTATGCGGGTAACAGGGTGATACCCAGTTGCAACGCTATAGCCTCTACTACCTCTTCAACTGTCAACTGGTCATTATCCAGGTGGCATTGAAATATCTCCTGGCCAAGGCCCTTGAGACATCGCTCAATCTGTTGGGCGGGCCAAGAGTTATTAGAGTCCCCCCGGCTATTCAATCTTCTAAGCAGCGTCTCCTGGGAAGCACATAAGGTGAAATGATGAACCTCTACACCTTCTTGCCTTAGTCTGCCAACAATCTCCATAAAGTAGCCGGAATCCGTAATGGTCATAGGTACAATAATAGTTCCACTGTACTGAGATTCTATGTATTTTAGCATGGAATAGTTTATTTCGCGCCAAAGAGGATGATCCTGAAAATCATCTTGGGATATCTCGTGCGGAATGTTATCTCGGATGTAATATCCTGTATTCTCCGGATCGAACACAAAAGATTGTGGTATTCTGCGGTTTAGTGCATAAGCCGTTTCCGTCTTTCCAGATCCAAATGCACCATTAATCCAGATGATCATTAAAAGTCTCCCCTTGAGTTCTTTCCATTCCTAGTATTGGCAAAGCGTAGCATAAACAAAAGACCACTGCTGATTAAATCAACAGTGGTCTCTGTGCTTGGCGGCGTCCTACTCTCCCAGGACCCTTCGGTCCAAGTACCATTGGCGCTGGAGGGCTTAACGGTCGTGTTCGGGATGGGTACGCGTGGAACCCCTCCGCTATCGCCACCAAACGGGCATTTGCGGTACAAATGCTAAATTCAGGTCTCAGCATCGCCAAATGCTGAAAACAAATCTTCATCACTTGGCCACTTGGGCCTCATGAATCAGAACTTGATTCCTGAAAACTGAATCCGAAACAAATCTGCGTTTTAAATTGTTGGATAAGCCCTCGACCGATTAGTATTGGTCAGCTCCATGCATTGCTGCACTTCCACCTCCAACCTATCTACCTCGTCGTCTTCAAGGGGTCTTACTA
>NZ_JBGJZP010000059.1:307-628 GCF_042610515.1 Paenibacillus paludis | reverse complement strand
ATACCAGGATGCTTTATACGTCAGTTGACGCACCCATTCGCCCCAGGACGCATCAGCGATGGACTTGGAGAGTTTGGGATTTTGAATCATATTCGCCACATGCAGATGTTCGATGCTGATCGTTTGGCACTCACGGATCAGCTTCGTTGTCATCTTGTGGAGAAAATCGTTCCGGGAATTTGCAATGTGTTCGTGAATACGGGCAATGTGTTTCTTGGCTTTCTTCCAGTTGGAGTCCCCTGGTGTGCGTCTTGCCAAACGCCGCTGCCACAGCGCAAGCTTTTTCTCGTATTGACGGTAAAACCTGGGGTTGGCAAAATG
>NZ_JBGJZP010000059.1:0-282 GCF_042610515.1 Paenibacillus paludis | reverse complement strand
CTTGGCTTTCTTCCAGTTGGAGCCCCCTGGTGTGCGTCTTGCCAAACGCCGCTGCCACAGCGCAAGCTTTTTCTCGTATTGACGGTAAAACCTGGGGTTGGCAAAATGTTCGCCGTTGGAGCACACAGCGTATTCCTTAAGCCCCAAGTCAATGCCGATATGTGCATCTGCTTGTGGGAGCGGGGTCTTTTCGACCTCGCAAACCAGGGAGACAAAATACTTATCGCTGGCGTTTTGCCGTACCGTAGCGGACAGTATACGACCCTCCAGCTTCCGAGAGTT
>NZ_JBGJZP010000058.1:0-630 GCF_042610515.1 Paenibacillus paludis | reverse complement strand
GGCAGGCGAAGCGGTACGGTTGTACCGTCAAGGAGCTGTGCTTGAGCGCGCACGTGTATTTGCTGGGCATCCTGACGACGGAGGAAGAGATTGTCACGGGCGTGGTCAGCCACGACCGGCCGGCCATCGAAGATGCAGACAAAGTATTAGGCTGCTTCCTCAATACGGTGCCGATCCGCATGGGGCTAGCGCGCGAAGTGTCCAAGCGGGAACTGGTGAACCGTACAAAACGGCAGCTTGGGCAAATGAAGGCGCATGAACTGTTTCTGGCCGACATTGCCCAGGCAATTGGTGAAGTGTCGAGCCCGTCCGTCAACCCGATCTTCGATACGCTGTTTAACTATACGGATTTCCATGTGCTGGAGGAGATGGGGCCGGGGCAAGAGTTGGCATCGGAGATGGCGGCGCTGAGCTTGGAAGCAAACGAAATGACGAATACGTGGTTTGATCTGGAAGTATCGCAATACTTTAACAGGCTGAACATGCAGATCAAATATGCGCCAGCTTATTTTGAGGATCAGGAGATCGAAACGGCGTTCGTTTGGTACGAACGAATCCTTGAGGCCCTATGTGACGAGGAGACCGATATCTTGTCGGTAGAGCGCCTGATGGCGACTGCGGAACGGCAAG
>NZ_JBGJZP010000057.1:0-632 GCF_042610515.1 Paenibacillus paludis | reverse complement strand
ATCGACGTGATGAACAACAGCCGGTCTTCCTCATGCACGCCAAATTCCTGATTGACCCAGCTGACCAGGTTCACGGCCGAATGATGCTCAATCATGACGCCCTTTGGCTCCCCGGTTGAGCCAGAGGTGTAAATAATGTACGCCAACTCGTGCGAATCTTTGGCAAGGCGAAGCGCCTCGCCGGAATGCTCAATCAGCGAAGGGTCCCGGCTGTCGACGAATANGGCCGAATGATGCTCAATCATGACGCCCTTTGGCTCCCCGGTTGAGCCAGAGGTGTAAATAATGTACGCCAACTCGTGCGAATCTTTGGCAAGGCGAAGCGCCTCGCCGGAATGCTCAATCAGCGAAGGGTCCCGGCTGTCGACGAATAGCGCAGGCGCTTCTGCATACGCCTGATCGACGACAACGACGCTCACTCCCGCATGGCTGATCATATGTGCGATCCGGCTTTGCGGGTAGTCCGGATCCATCGGTACATATGCCGCGCCGGCTTTCAGAATCGCCAGCATGCCGACGATCATTTCAAAACCCCGCCCGGTCATCAGCCCGACATGATCATTGAGTTTCACCCCCTGGGCCCGCAGCCGCCGCGCCAACCGGTTCGACCGCTCGTCCAGCTCCCGGTAGGT
>NZ_JBGJZP010000056.1:0-637 GCF_042610515.1 Paenibacillus paludis | reverse complement strand
ATCGACGTGATGAACAACAGCCGGTCTTCCTCATGCACGCCAAATTCCTGATTGACCCAGCTGACCAGGTTCACGGCCGAATGATGCTCAATCATGACGCCTTTCGGCTCCCCGGTTGAACCGGATGTATATATAATGTACGCCAACTCGTGCGAATCTTTGGCAAGGCGAAGCGCCTCGCCGGAATACTCGATTAGCGAAGGGTCCCGGCTGTCGATGATTTGCGCAGGCGCTTCTGCATACGCCTGATCGACGACAACGACGCTCACTCCCGCATGGCTGATCATATGTGCGATCCGGCTTTGCGGGTAGTCCGGATCCATCGGTACATACGCCGCGCCGGCTTTCAGAATCGCCAGCATACCGATGATCATCTCNGCGCAGGCGCTTCTGCATACGCCTGATCGACGACAACGACGCTCACTCCCGCATGGCTGATCATATGTGCGATCCGGCTTTGCGGGTAGTCCGGATCCATCGGTACATACGCCGCGCCGGCTTTCAGAATCGCCAGCATACCGATGATCATCTCAAAGCCCCGCCCGGTCATCAGCCCGACATGATCATTGAGTTTCACCCCCTGGGCCCGCAGCCGCCGCGCCAACCGGTTCGACCGCTCGTCCAGCTCCCGGTAGGT
>NZ_JBGJZP010000055.1:0-673 GCF_042610515.1 Paenibacillus paludis | reverse complement strand
TAGCGGGCGGGCGGGAACAGAAGCAACGCATGACGTGCCTTTAGATCGTCGATATCCTGCACACTCCACTTGGCCCACGGAGGTTCACCCTCCCAGATCTCAACGGGTCTACGCCCTCACATTCCTTCGTTACACCTGTCCATGGCGTGGAGACCGATAGCGTTTACTTAACGGGTCAATGCCCTTACGGACTCAAGCACTCGGTTCTCTTATGCATATATGCTGTACAATCCTGCGAATAAGTCAATTCTCGTGGTTCGGGTTTACGCGGCAACCGGGGCTGCAAGTGCACTGCGGTATGTTTCCCCTCGCTGCACCATGCCGATCAGAATACGAGCCAGCTTGCCAATCAGTTTAAAAAGCGACGCCTGCTTCTTCATACCCTGCGCCTGGTTGTGCGCATGCCACCGCTTGAAATCGGGGTTTTGCCGCACGAGATTCAGCATCCCCCAGTATAAGTGTTTGCGGAGCGTACTGTCGCCGCGTTTGGAGAGCTTGATTTGTCCTTTGAATTTGCCGGAGGTGCACTCGGCCAGATTCAGGCCGGCTCGCCGCAACAATTGCCTGCCATGCGCATAGAGGCGCAAGTCGCCAGCTGAAGCCAGAATGGCTGCCAGCGTCATGTTTCCAAGCCCGCAGATGCTCCGCAACTGCTCGGCCAAGGGGATCTCCG
>NZ_JBGJZP010000054.1:0-674 GCF_042610515.1 Paenibacillus paludis | reverse complement strand
CTCGTCGGGATGCTCGGCATCCTGAAGGCCGGCGGGGCGTACTTGCCGATCGATCCGGATTATCCGGCTGAGCGAATCGCCTATACGCTGGCGGACAGCGGGGCGCAGTGGCTGGTGACGACCCGTGACGTCGAGCTTCGGACGCCGGCGCTTCCGTTTGCGGGATGCCGGGTATATGCCTTAGAAACGGAGCCGATGCCCGCGGAGAATCCGCCGCAGGCGACGAAGCCGGAGCATCTGGCCTACGTGATCTATACCTCAGGGACGACCGGAAAGCCGAAAGGGACGATGATTACACACCGGAACGTGGTGCGGCTGTTGTTCAACGACCGCATGGCGTTTGATTTCAACGAACGGGACGTGTGGACGTTGTTCCACTCGTATTGCTTCGATTTTTCGGTATGGGAAATGTACGGAGCGCTGCTTTATGGAGGCAAGCTGGTTGTTGTGCCGCTGATGACGGCGAGGGATCCGAAGCAGATGGTGCGGCTGCTGCGGCAGGAGCGGGTGACGGTGTTGAATCAGACGCCGAGCGCGTTTTATGCGTTGTCAGAGCGGGAAATGGAAGAGGCAGACGCGGAGCTGTGCGTGCGAGCCGTGATCTTTGGCGGAGAAGCGCTGGCGCCGGTCCAGTTGCGGGCATGGCAGCGGAAGTATCCCCATACGGAATTGAT
>NZ_JBGJZP010000053.1:0-718 GCF_042610515.1 Paenibacillus paludis | reverse complement strand
GTCATAGTTGGTATGGAACCCACTGGCCACTACTGGTTTAGCCTGGCACATTGGCTACTCGATCAAGGCATGGAGCCCGTACTGGTTAATCCTCATCTCGTCAAAAAGAACAAGGAAAACCGGGATAATACACCGTCTAAAAGTGACCATAAAGATGCGCTTGTCATAGCAGACATGGTTAAAAACGGGTACTACTCCCCCGTTCGTTTTCATCCCGAAGAATACGAGGAACTACGTATTTTAATGGCAAACCGAGAGACGGTTACCAAGCGCCTCAACGCTGCGGTTAATCAGATTCATCGCTGGGTAGACATTGTTTTCCCTGAACTTCGTCAGGTCTTTAAAATCCTTACTTGCACCAGTGCAATCGCAACACTCAGACTCTTCCCCTTGCCTAAAGAGATCCGCCTGTTAAATACGGAACAGGTCCTTAGCGGTTGGAAGCAATATGTAAAGCGTCATGCTGGAGTTAAACGTGCTGAACTACTCATTTCACTTGCGAAATCCAGTGTGGGTGCCACTCAGGCACTCCACGCATACAAGCTCCATCTTGGGCAATTACTCGAAGAATATGACCTGGCCCAGCGCCAGCTTGAACAAATTGAGCATGAGCTCCGCCTCATTCTTGAGCGTATTCCTTATGCACAGAAGCTCCTTGAAATACGAGGCATCTATGTTACCAATCTAGCTGGTGTACTCGGTGAGGCTGGTGATCTAA
>NZ_JBGJZP010000052.1:0-784 GCF_042610515.1 Paenibacillus paludis | reverse complement strand
GTTGCTGCTGCCAGCAAGGCCGCCGCCTTAGCTCTGCCGCTGACGCCAGAAGCACGTCTCATCCCTTGCTTACGCCAATGGTCAATGACTTCGTCGATGCTCAGTCTCTTTAGGTCACACGGCATAGGGCAAGCGTGGAGCGACGCCAGCGACCTTAGCACCGTCCAGTCCGGGAAGACTTGGCGAAATTCCGGGAAGTAAAGGTCTATCCAGCGAACGATCCGGTTGCCCAGGCTTGTCGATTGTTTGACCCAATACTCTCTATCGCTCATGAGCGTCTTTAACCGTTCGAATACGGCTGCCTGAGTAACGTAGTCTGTGTAATAGCCACGGCTTACGACGTCCGCAATGACAAGCGCATCCTTGGGGTCGTTCTTGGATGGACTGTTGTCCCGGTTCTCTTTGTTGCGGTGAGTCGTCACTGGATTGACCAACACCACCTCGATCCCTTGCTGAAGCAGCCAATTGGCGAGGTTAAACCAGTAATGGCCGGTGGGCTCCAGACCGATTAGAAGGGATGTCAGCCGATGCTTCGACTGAGCTTCCTTTACCCAGCGCAAAAACTTCTCAAAGCCTTCCAGTGTGTTAGGGAAAGACAGGTGACGGGGAGTGAGCGAACGTCCGCGAAAATCGGTCATCTGTGCGGCGTGTGCATCCTTAGCGATGTCGATCCCGACCACTGCATGCTGCATGCTAATTCGTTCAATGCGTTGATTTGTCCTATCGTTTCGGTTAGACTTCATAGTAAGCGCCTCCTGATGGGTTTTTAGGGCTGTAGACCCCT
>NZ_JBGJZP010000051.1:0-997 GCF_042610515.1 Paenibacillus paludis | reverse complement strand
ATAAGCGTACTATGTCAACAAGCTAAAACTGACTATAAAAGCAACTCAAACACACCTAACTCTTTGTTTTCCAAAAAATAGTTAGCAACTGACGAAGAGCGATGGACAGAACCGGAAGGTCTCGAACTTGAAAGGAAATAGCCTCGTGTTCAATCCTGTTATGCAATCTGGCTGAGTGCAGATCGAGATCTAACGTACAATTCGCATTAACAGGACGAGGTGGATAAGGCTTATTTACGAGGTCTGGGCCTCTAGAATTTAATCCGATCTTCCCTCAGTCCCAGACCCACCGGTTCAGTCATTTCAGGCTTGTTCAGGCAACATCCAGCGTAATGAAACAGCTAAAACGGAGCTTCTTATTGATCTCCTTGGCAAACGGACAAGAGGGCTTGGTGGAGAGAAAGGGCTTCTTGTCACGTAGCATCGCAAATGCAATTTTCAGCATCTTATTCCCCATAGCTACAAAAATGGAGCGAGGATGCTTCCCGCGGCTCTTTAACCGCTCGTAAAACGGTTTGAGATCCGGGTTATGCAGGCAGAGGCTTCGACCGGCTAAGTAGGCAACATAGCGCAAATGAGAGTTCCCTTGCTTGGAAATTTTTCCATAAGATCCGGCACTTCCGCCCGTTTGCTTAACGACGGGATTCGTTCCTGCTTTCTTAATCAACTGTCCGGCATGAGTGTAATGGGACACATCGCCAATCTCAGCGTAGAGCTCGGCTGCAGTGGAAACGCCAAGGCCTGGAACGGTAAGTAAAACCCGCCCGTCGGTCTGAAGCAAAAGGGCTTCGATCTCCTGCTCAAGCGTATCGATCTTAGCGTCAAAGGCGCGAAGATCCTGCAGCTTCATTCGCAGCAGAAGGAGTTCGGGACGAAGCGTTTGTTCGTCAGATGAGAGCGACTCCGCAGCCACCAGAAGGAGCTTGCGAATCGCAGCGACTCGAAGCTTCAGGTTATGCTGGATGGACAACCTCCGGAGTCCCGTTTCCCCCAGCTT
>NZ_JBGJZP010000005.1:0-442863 GCF_042610515.1 Paenibacillus paludis | reverse complement strand
AAACGGGACTTTACTATCTGCGTGCACGGTATTATGATCCGAGTATCGGGCGGTTTTTAAATGAGGATACGGTTGAAGGGCAGATTGATAATCCGCTGAGTCAGAATCTGTATACGTATGTGAGTAATAATCCGTTGATTTATACTGATCCGACGGGACATAGACAAGAATGGGGCACAGGTGGAGCAGGAGGTAAAGATTTTGGATTCTGGCAAAAAGAGTGGAATTCTTTTAAAGAGGCAAATTCAACGTGGTATTCGGCAATAGACTTTTGGTCAATGGGGACTATGTCTCAATTAAATGACTATTATAAAATATCTCAGGAGAATCCGTGGTCTTTAGAGCATTTTCTATCGGCTGGAATGATATTTATAGAGTTAACTCCTCAAGGTAAAACAGCAAAATTAACGAATAAGGGAACCGATTTTATAAGAGGTGCACTAAAGACTTGCAATTGCTTCACTGCTGGAACGAAGGTCCAAACAGACGAAGGGGAGAAACCTATCGAGGAAATCGAGGTAGGGGATAAGGTACTTTCCAAGGATGATGAGACAGGCGAGGTAGCTTATAAAGAGGCTACGGCTACGTTCAACCACGAGACTGATGAGATTTATCAAATCCATGTGGGCGACCAAGTGATTGAATCGACCTTTAACCACCCATTCTATGTGGAAGGCAAAGGGTGGACATTCGTCAAAGACCTCAAGGTTGGAGACTTGCTTGTACAGAGCGATGGGAATACACTCAAGATAGATAGCATCGAACTGTTGCACAAGCACGTCACGGTTTACAACATGACGGTTGATGAGTTCCATACGTATTTCGTCAGTGACCTAGGGATTTGGGTGCATAATACAAATTGTAGTGTAAATAGTGTTACTAATCTTTTAGGCAAAATGTCCGAATTTACTGGTTCAACTAGAGAAAAATTGTTATCTGCTGTTCAAAATGGAGATTTAAGAAGTATAGTAAATGAACTGTATAGACCAGGAGGAAAGGTTGGAGATGGCGGAACTGCTGCTATACTAACACAAGAGTTTTACGATGGTACTTCAACGCATCTACTAAAAGCACAGCAACGGTTAAAACAGTTAAATGATCTAGCGAAATTCGGGAAACTTGGTCTTAATGATTTAGATATAGTTGATGCTTTAACAGATGATTTAGAGAAAGCAATAAGACTGTTTAAATAGAGGAGTTGGTGGTTATGAATAAAAAAACGGAAGAATTCTTGAGAAAAATGTTAGACTTCTTACCGTCAACTGATGATGCGTATAGAAAATCAATCGCGTTTCACGGTGAGGTGCTAGAAACTGTCATAATTGAGGACATCTTCATGCCTGAAATAATTAAACTATTAAGTGGGGAAAGAAACATCAATCTATTAGAAAGTATTTTTAATTATTTTGAAGAAGTATCTAATTGCGAAGATACTCAATTAAAAAACGTTTTTTCAGTTACGGTGTTGGAAATACTTGGAAATGACAGATCGATTCTAGGGACTGCACAGAAATACATGGGAACTAAAACGATACAACTTCAAATAGAAGCTGATAGAGCATTAGGTAGAAACTAGTCAGCATAGACTCATAAGATATTGACGGTTATCCATAATGGATAACCGTTTTTCTTTATTCCGAGGCAGAGGGGGGGCCAGTGCCGAATGTACTCATCATTCAACCAATAACAGATCTAACCCATGTAATGCTCGTATGAAAATTTCGCTATTTTGTTTGTACGCAAAGAAATGCTTGAATTTTATCACCTAAATAACGCTTTGGCGATACATTGAACAGGTTCATTATGGTCAGATACCACCATGATTGACCTGTATTTTGTTATCTTCGCTTTCTCACGTTTTTTTCGATATGTCTGCAACTGTAGAATACCCTAACTCGATAGAAAGGGTGAGAAGGTCAGAAGTCGTAACTTCTTGGATGGATAGCACGACAATTCCTAGTAAGGCGGCAAACTTGAAGTATCAACAGGATGAAGTCCGCTCTTATTGTCAGGAGCAAGGATGGAACTTGCAGGAAATCTTTACGGGTACAAAACCTAAAGGTTGGAGATTTGCTTGTTTCAAGTGATGGTACTAAACTAGCAATTGGTAAGATTGAAATAGCGCCGCGACAAACAACTGTTTACAATTTCATGGTTGTTGATTATCATTCTTACTTTGTATCCAATCTTGGGATTTGGGTGCATTATTGTACTATTCTTACCTCAGGTAAGAATTTTAAAAGTTATTATCTTGATCATAAAAAACTCCTTGAAAACTCCCTTGGCACCAAATACAAGAACTATGATGACGAGACAACTACAAGATTTTTAAGTGATCTTGGGAGTTTAATTAATGATGGTAAAGTTAAATTCATTGGGAATGCCACGTTACTACCAAATGGGGAGGTTTACAAAGTTTACCGTGGGAATGGTTTGACTTTGACCACAAAACTAAATGGTGAATGGCACACACTTTTGGAGTCGGGAGAAGGATTGGATAAAAAATTCATTTTTCAATAATAGAAGGTGGAGAACGCAATGTATTTGGAAGAAATAAAAAGTATAGTCCAGAATAATTTTTTGAGTAGCTTTTATGTAACCGGTGTAGTTCTACCCCCGGAAACAGAAAGTGAACTTGCGGAGTTTGTGCCTTATAGGAGTTACTTGTTTCTAGAATTTGGTGTTAACCTCATAAAAATTGAAGCGATTGAGCAGTACTCCAAACTTTCTATTTCAATAACTCCAACATTCAAAGTTAGGGTAGAGGTTGAAAATGCTATACCAACAAAATCAAATATTAGTGACATTATTTTTGATAATAGTTTGATTGATAACAAAGTTAGTCAAATGGAAATGTTTAATATACAAATAACAAATGAAGAAATTATTTGCGATGCACTTAGGTTATCTTTAACTAGTAGCACTAATAAACAGGAGTTATTTCTAGACCCTCAATTTTTCGGTATAAACATTGGAGGTTCCGGCGTAGAGGAGTTATGGAAGAATAGTCAACTAGAAGGATATAAATCAAAATCAACGACTATTAATTTTAAATGACCTAATGTTACTTCAAAGACCTTGAGGGCGGCAATCCTCAAGATCTTTCTTTTATCCCCACCCAGTACTGAATGAATCGGGCGGCACACCTTGAAAGAACTTAACGCTCATCACTTCCGTATGATATTTCTCTAAATATGCCTGTACGTACATGTAATGTGTTGAAAAATATCAATAAACGATGCAGTTGTTGGTGCGGTTTCAGGCATGAGTGGAGGAGTGGGGACACTCTTAAGTCCTCTCGTAGCAGGAGAAAGAATAGTCCAGCTACGGGTGTTGTAGCGGCAGCTTGTGGTATCTATAAACTATATCGATGGGCTACAAGTGATAAGCCGCTTAGTGATAAAGAGATTATTGATAACCAACTATCAAAAACACAAAAAGATCAAATCGACAAAATTGAAAAAAACTTAAAAGCTGTAAATAATAAAAAGCATCTTGAAGCATACGAAAAAGAGTTAAAAGATGGTTTCTTATATGATGAAGATGGTAAAGTGAAATTAAATCCTAGAAATGGTAAATCATGGAATCATATAAGGGAAGTTGAGCAATCAGAAGCCAAGATTGAAAAATTGATAGAAAAACTGAAAAATGCTCAAAGAAGCAAACTATTTATCGAGAATACTTCAGAAGTAACAAAAAAGGCAGTTCAAGATGCAATTAAAAAAGGACAAAAATTTCTAAATGAAGTAAAGAAAATTAGGGATTCGGTTAATCCATAGGAGAGAGAGATTATGAATGAAAACATAAGTGAACTTACAATTAATGAAATATCAAAATTAGAAGGTTTTACTGAGAATTTTGAGGTTGACGAAGATGTACCGCTTTCGGTTTGGTATAACAGTATTCAGAAGAAAAAAATAAAAAATTTAAATCATGGAGACATAGCGAAGTTGATTAGACAAACGATGCATCTTCAATACATTATTCCAGAAGCATTGAATAGACTAAGAATAAACCCTCTTGTTGGTTATTTAGGGGATGGAGAAATAATGGAAGCAATTGCGCAAGTTAACGAGAACGAATGGAATGAAAATTGGATTATTACAAGTATGCTTAGTTCTTTTGTGGAGGAATTTTTATGTTTAATAAAAAATAATGAACTGAATTTTCCGGAAGATAAAGAGGTATATTCTGATCAAGAAAGAGAAGAATACTATCAATTATTATTGAAAATTAAAAATACACTTCAAAAATCTAAACGCTAACTTTAAAAATCTTTTTGAATTACCAGACCATGTTGACTTGGTGTATATCTTGGAAATAAGAGCAACATCTAACAAAGTTATAGTAAATTCAAAAGAGCTGCATTTGCGCAGCTCTTTTGTTGTTCATGAGGTGTTCCAGGATTGAGTCGTTTACTTTCTTTATAGAGGTTTTGAAGAATTACATACATTTTTAGCACGTTCATCGAACGGTTTACGTGCCTAAAGAGTGTAGGATTATATTGTGAGAAAATTGGATAGGGAGGTAGGGCATCATTGCATATTGTACTTTTAGGCNTTCTTTATAGAGGTTTTGAAGAATTACATACATTTTTAGCACGTTCATCGAACGGTTTACGTGCCTAAAGAGTGTAGGATTATATTGTGAGAAAATTGGATAGGGAGGTAGGGCATCATTGCATATTGTACTTTTAGGCATCAAACCTGAACTTAGTGATCCGCGTTTCAGATTTCATGAGTGCGGAACGTGCGAGGAAGCACAAGAAGTATCATCTATTATTAAGCCCAAAATAATCCTGGTGTATGAAGATTTGGCCCAGGAATTCCTACCGTTCGCCCTAAGTATAGCTGTGAAGATGGTGGTGATTAGTGAGGCTTATCCGTTGTCACTGACAGCGGTACGGAGCTGGACTGCACTCGGAGCGGCTGATGTGTGGTCTAACCGGGAATGGCCAGCGCGGCTCCGGGATTCCATGGATGTGCAGAAGATCAACGCTGCCGGGACGACGATTCATGAACACAGCGAAATGAATAGAGCTGGGGAACGAACGGTGATTGCGGTAGGAAGTGTCTTTGAAGGTAGTAGATTACAACTACTATAATACAAGTTCCGCAAACTTTGATGCTGTCAATACGGGAATGCCGGTCTTAAAAGTGGACTCTATCCGAACTGTCACTCAGTTATCGAATAACAGCGTGGTCAACACTACCAACCATATAAATTGGATGGTTCTATTCCTGATTTTATTAAAGACTTATTCGGATGGTGAGGAAATGAATAGAGTTACAATTCACGAGAGCATTGTTAATAATAAGATTTTTGAAGAGTTTCAGACTCGCAATAGAATCAGTCTTTTCAACCACTCTGCTAATAGTTGTTCGATAGAAGACTTTCTTGCTGTTTCTTATGTTTTATGCCCTGACCTAATTGAAATCAATGGGTATATATTTATTGCTGATTTTTTCATTGAAGAGGGTGATGCCGCCATTGAAAAAGTAAAACGCCTAGAAATGCAATTTAATAATAATAAGATAGACATACAACAATGGGTTAATAGTTGGAGTTTCGCTGACTTCTTTATCGGGAATGTCACAGAAGGACTGGATAACAGCAAAATATTAGAACAGTTCGGAGAAATAATTGTATATTATTGGAGCAGAAGAGCTAAAGAGATTTTTCCGGAGAAAAACATAATTGTAGAAGTAGGCAATGAAATTATGGGTGAGCTTGGATTAAGTGTTACATTATATGAAGAATAATTCTCTATATAACCACATGTGAGTCTTATGCTCCATGTGGTTTTTTTTCTACGGTTGATTACTTCTCTAACCATCCTGATATTGGGTAATAAAAAGGTGAATGAGCTACTACTAGACTCGGTGTGAGTGTGGATGAATTCAATACGGATAAATGTGATAGTGTTGACACTACTATACTCAAATCTATCGTAGGAAAAACTGGTGAGGGGTGTTAAATGGATATTAACAATGTTATAGAATCACTTCAACAGAATGCGCTAAAACACGAGCCAGGTTCTTATAAGATTTTACTAAACTTATTTCAACAATTGTATAAAAATCATGATGATGAACATGAAATTGTAGGTTCATTCTTATTAGGACACATTAATGAATTGATTCCTGTTATCGCAGAAAAGATAGTTGAGTGGTTTTCAATAGATGATTCATATGGTCATTTTGATTATTTATTTAATGGTTTTGCTAATAATGACTTGTTGGATTTTGAGAAGACCTTACTTAATGTCACTGCTAAGTATGAAGTTCTTAATTATGAGATATTACAACATTTCTTTGAAAGAGGGATCTTTAGTAAAGACCTTTGGAAGGGGATTCTTAATCAAGCTGTTGATAAAGCACAAAAGAGATTTAGTTCAATAGTGAATAGCGAAGTGAGTTTTAACGATTACATCTCTTTTTGTAATTTATCTATCATGGGCATTAAATATTATTTAAGACAACAAGGTGTTAATAACGAAAGTGATTTTCAAGAGTGGAAAAATACGCAATTCCAAGATTATGAAAAGCTATTGGTAAAATCCTCAAACAGCTATATCCAATCACTTCGAAATTTAATAGCTTAATGAAATGAAAACTTTGATTACTATCACAAGTCCTGTGAGGGAATATTAACTCGAAACAAAGGAAAAGGGTTGATTCTTTTCCCTACTACACGGGTATGCGGAGAAGAAAGGAAATTAAATCCAAGCTCATTCGGCAATCCACAGCTGATATATACAACCCAAAGGCGGGAGAATATGAAAGTCTGGTTACGAATTTTACTGATACTCTCTATAATATTTAGTGCCTCGTCATTTGTTTGGTTTCTTCTAGGTTCAACAGCGTATTTTCAACGAGGTATGGATATTATAGGAACTACTTATTTATGGGGTGGAGGTATTCCAGTTTTATTGTTCGCTGTATTATTTATCGTAATACTTATAAAAGGATGGACTCCAACGAGCCGAGTAGATTACGTTGGAATCTGTCTTGTGGTAGTGTTATCAACGGTACTCTCTGTTGCCCTATTTCAAAGTGTCAGTACCCATGGTTGGGCGAATGAAAAGATAAAAAGTGACTCTATAA
This sequence comes from Paenibacillus paludis, assembly GCF_042610515.1. Lineage (NCBI taxonomy): Bacteria > Bacillati > Bacillota > Bacilli > Caryophanales > Paenibacillaceae > Paenibacillus > Paenibacillus paludis. The sequence continues at coordinate 435,757 of NZ_JBGJZP010000005.1, read as the reverse complement.
AATTATGACGGGAAATATTTACAGGAATGCTGATCGAGTTGTTCATGATGCCAAAAATGGAGAATATTATTATATTAAGGGAAAAGATTTGCTGAGAGTAAAGGAAAACGGAGATTTTGTCAGTTTGTACCCAGGGGCGGACTCTACAATAGTTAAAACAGCAATATCTAATGGGGGATGATAAAGATTGAGCGCAAACATAAATATTGTTTTATTTTCTATAGATTTTATAGACATTGAACATATAATTGAATCTTTGAATGTTTTAGGGTTATCAGTCATAATTCAAAAAGTTGAAACTATAAAGAATTGGGAATTCGAAAATTTAAAAGAACACACCTTAAAACTAAGCGCTAAATCACTTGAGGATTTAGTTGATTCTGGTGATATTGTTTTAATAAGTGGGTTGATAGTTGCAACGTACTTTTTTGGAATTATGATTAACAAACTTGAAAATGGTATTTTTGATATAAGGATATCTATAGACACAAAATTGATGAAAAGTTTAGATAATGAAATTATTTATAGTTATAATCAAAGTTTTTATGACGCCATTTCAAAAATCGTGCTTTCTGAAAAAATATCAAAGAATCTCTTACTTGCAACAATGGGAGTAGAATCAGTTATTGAATATGAAAATGTATTTAGAAATATCTTTGAAAATAGCCACAATATATTGAGGTGGATCGTTTCCAATGAGGAGATGGTTAGTGTGCTTAAAGAATATGATTATATAGAGAGTAATCCTTTTGTATGGGATAAGAAGTCCTAGAATTCATTTGGCCCTGGATAACATTCCAGGGTCTTCTTTTTCAACAAGGGCAACGCGATGTGTAGAATCATATACGGGACATCATACAGAAGCTAGACTTCAAGCTGAACACATTTACGGGCATTGATAATGTTACCGCTTCGGCAATCGTGGCGGAAGTCGGAGACATTACCCGATTTACCAGTGCTGACAAGCTAGCTGTGGATAAACTTGGTGATCGAATTGTCACAAGTATAAAGAGTTATGATATAGGTAAAAGCTATCAAAAGGCAGGGTCGTGGCTAAGTCAGTTAAAAAAAGATATACGAACTTTGAACGATCTAACTTCTGTTGAAGGAATAGGACCAAACGGTAAGAAAATGGTCTTGGATCAATCAATGTACGATAGCAAGATGTTTCAAATAGCTATACCTAACGTACAAATGAACTCATCGCAGGTTCAAGCTTTAATTGATGCTACTGAATATGCTAAGAACCTCGGTATATCAATTATTACTAAAATTATTAATTAAGGAGAAGATTCATTTGGTCTATTACATTATTTCGAGCTATCAGAATAAACACGGAGATATATTTTTAAATGCAACTGCGACAAACGATATAGGTCTTAATTCTTCTACAAACCGTATTGAAATACTTACTGCGCCAATAAATTACGGCAAGTTAGGAGAAGCTTTGGCCAAAATGTTTCAGGATTGTATTAGAAATCCCCATTGGTCGGAAGATATTGATGGAAGTGTAGATGAGGTACTTGGAATAAAACCATATAGTAAATTTAGAAAACTGCATCTGAATGTGATTATTACCATGGATCAAGATAAAAGTTTATATACATTAAAACCAACACTTCGAAAAAACAATGGTTATGTAAGCGAAGGAAAGAACTACATTACATTACCAACTGATTCTAGTTATGAATCATTAGGAGAAGCGGTTATAAACGCTTTTGAATCAGCTAGATAGGTACTTTTTTGCAACATGTGAGTCATTACTCCATGTGGTTTTTTGTCTTTCTAAAGCTCTACCCAGTGCCGATTGGATTTAATTGTGACTTGGGTTCCGAAGCTGCATTAAAACAGGAACAACGTTCTGGACGTCCGGCTGAAGTCACTCCAGTGGAAAGGTATAGGTAATCTCACTAGCTTGTCAAAAGACCAAGGAGATCGGCTATTCCTATGAGGTCCGGACACAGCGCCTTCTGGCGCAAGGGAGTCTCGTAAAGACGGAGCGGCGCAAACGACCGACTATGGTTACGACCCGCTGAATCGTCTGGTTTCGGAAGAGAAGATTGTCAGCGGTGTCTTTGTGGAACAAGCGAACTTTGTGCGAGGCGACCGGGTATTGGTGAAGAAGGATAAGAAGGCCTCGAAGGATTATTATTACCTGTATAATGGTCATGGTGACGTGGTGCAGATTGTCAATACGAGTGGAGAGGTCGTCAACAACTACACCTATGATGAGTGGGGCAATACTATCAGCCAAGTGGAAGGAATCTCTAATTCTTTCAAGTACACTGGAGAAGTGTACGATACTGAAACCGGCCTTTACTATTTGCGTGCACGGTATTATGATCCGAGCATCGGACGGTTTTTAAATGAGGATACGGTTGAAGGGCAGATTGATAATCCGCTGAGTCAGAATCTGTATACGTATGTGCACAATAATCCGTTGAGGTATGCTGATCCAAGCGGTCATAAGATTGAACAATCTTATGGGTACGATAAATTTTTAAATCCTGTTGCTAGGAAAGACGTCGAAGATTATCAAAGAGGTTGGCAACTCTTAGACCAAATGAGTTCTAAACAGTATAATAAATATGTTAAGGATACTGGAAAATCCAAAGCTTCAATGGCGGCTGGTGCAAGTGAGATACGGAATAATGCATGTAACTATCTTTCCAACGGTTGTATGGGAGGAACTGCGGAGTTTGCATATAGTGGTAATGGATATTTAGCTATTGACTATACCTCTGAGGAAGGCTTAAGTTCTACTTTAGTTTTGGATCAACAAAAGGGTATATTAAGTGAGAGAGACGCATTATTAAGACTAATATTTGATAGTCCTAATTTTACTGCATCGCTGAAATATATAGATACGACTAATAATAACACTATGTGGCAAAATGTGGGTGATCTAAGGGCGTATATGACTCAAAATGGTTATACATTTGGAGTTCCTCAGACAACAGATATGTTCAAGGTTAAGGTTTATAATCGAAGTGGCAATGTGGTTGGAAACCTCCACATAGGACAACCATTTAAAAATATAAAAGGAAACTATTATTATCGGGACCATTTCCATCCTGTAACAAACAATCGAATGCACCTATTTGGTGATGATGAAGAGTACCCTTGGTGAGGAGAATGAAAATGACAGTATATTATTTGGAAAATATCTTTCAAGACGATGGTGATCAGTTGGATTTTTTGTTGGATCTTGTTTTTAGTTTTCCACAAAGCGGTGAGTTCTTATATTTTGAACATGGGTATTATTATACAGAACCCTTTAAAGAAGGAGTTGAAACATTTAAAGATCATACTAATAGCTTATGGTATCGTCCAAGAGATCAAAATGAAGCGAGAAAAATGGACATGGATTTTGTTATAAATTGTGTTGTATTGACAAAGGACAAAGAGATGGATTCATGTAAATTCAAACTTAGCATTGTTGAAGCTCCAGAGTCTATTGAATTGATGGTTACAGAAATCAGACTAGGAGATTTTCAGGAATTACTTGATAACAGATTAAAAAAATTCCTGGAACAGGGAGTTAAAGTTTTAACAGAGGAACAATATAATGACATGATTGAAGAACAGTTTTCCAGAAATCAATGGGTATTTAAAAAAAATTAATATATTCTAAGATTACGAAATTATACAAATTAAGAAAAGGCATAAACCAACTCTTACAGTTCTAATACTGATATCCTACTTACCACATGTGAGCGAATGCTTCATGTGGTTTTTTTTCATGTAGAAAAGCATTTGACATCCCATTATAATCTGTTTGACGAATCAATTGTAAAATTTCTAAAAATGATTGATGTTCATTCAAGACAAATGTAAAATAAAGTAGTAAGACAAATGTCTTGGGAGGGTGATACGTTGGGCACAATTAAAAAACTGCCAGATGCAGAGTTTGACATTATGAAAGTGATATGGGCAAATAAGGCGCCAGTAACAACCAGTATCATTATGCAACAACTGGGAAGTGAAAGAAGTTGGAAGGCTCAGACAGTCGTCTCACTTATGTTGAGGTTGGCTAAACGAGGTTTTATCAGATCGGAGAAGAACGGCAAGGAAAACCTCTACTTTCCGCTTATTGAAAAAAATGACTACCTGAATTTTGAAACTAGCGACTTTATCGAACGCTTTCATGGAAATTCTTTTACAAGTCTGGTAGCAAGGTTATATGACGGAAACAAGATAAAAGACATTGACCTTGACCAACTGACAACGTGGCTGAAAGAAAAGAAGGAATAATATGCAGGAGTTTTTTAGTACTTTATTTCTGAATTCAGTTACTATGTCGTTAGTGACACTTATTTATGCGGCAATACTACCCGTTTTATCGAAACGGTATGCAGCAAAGTGGTGTTACATAGGTTGGATTATAATTGCAGTCGGGTGGGTGTTTCCGCTTGGCCCTCAATTTGACTTCTTGTTGAAACCTATGCAATTTTCAGATATACCGCTAACGTCTGTACACACAATTATTAGTGCCAATCCAACTATGCCCGTGCAAGATGTTATAAACACTCCAGCTTCTATTTTATTATGGTGGATATTTCTGGTAATTTGGGTTCTAGGTTCTATAAGTATCGCGGCTTATCATATTTGGCGATATAGATATTTTTTAAAGTTGGTAAGCCGTTGGAGCATTCCTATAGCTCATTTCAAATGCTTAAAAATTTTAGATGGATTAAAGTTAGAGATGAATATTAAAAAAAATGTAGAGTTACGTGAGTGTCAGATTATTACAAGCCCCATGCTGGTCGGTTTTTTTCGTCCAGTGATTTTGCTGCCATCTGAACAATTTTCTGATGATGAATTATCAATGATACTGAAGCATGAGTTGGTTCATTTAAAAAGGCATGATCTTTGGTATAAGGCATTGATTTTAATGGCAACCGTGCTTCATTGGTTCAATCCGATAGTTTATCTAATGTCAAGATCCGTAGCAGCACAGTGTGAAATCTCCTGTGACGCAATAGTTATCCAGGGAGCGGATTTACAGCGGCGAAAGCAATATGCTGAAGCAATTATTAATGTTGTAAAGAACGGGGCAAAGCTCCAAACAGCATTTTCAACAAATTTTTATGGAGGAAGAAATATGAAAAGTCGCATTCTTTCAATTATGGACACAAAGCAGAAGAAGACAGGCATTATTATTCTTTGTATGACGATGTTAGGTGTTCTAATGACTGGTGCAGCTATGGCTGCGGCAACTGACTCGCAAGAATCCATTCGTCCTGAAGTAGTTGTCGCATCTCTTAATAGTAATAAAGATACGGATAATGAAGTAACCCAACTCCTAAAGTTGTTACGCCGCCCTTACGACGACAAGACGAACGCAATTAACTCACAAGGACCGACTCGTCCTGAAGTAGTTGCCGCTTCTCCTAACAGCGATAACAATAGTGATAATGCAGTGACCCACCTTCTAGAGTTGTTAAAGCAGTCGCGATAATGTTTTTCTTCTATGCAAGAAGTCGAAGCATTTGAGTTATTTGTGGGTAATCTTATTTGAAAAATCGAGATAGCCCGTATATGTAATAGTTGTTTCTTGCCCCACAAACAAACTTAGCAGTGGTCAGCACTTCTCCAGACAATTAGTGCTGGCCTCTGTTTATTTGTTTATGTCAGGTTGCATTATTCAAGTTTATCTTTAAGCTGATTTTTTAAACTTTTTTTTGCTCGTTGAATTCGTTTTTTACACGCCTCCACTGATATTCCAAGTTCTTGCGCCGCCTCCAGCACTGAATACTTGTCCAAGGCAATTCTTTTAAGCAATTTATATTCTTTAACGTCGATTAAGTCGGAGTACAAAAAATCAACATCAAGTCTATCTTCACCCACGGATATGATATTCTCATTAAAATCGACGGAAGAAACTACAATGCTATTAAGATATGTTCGGCTGCGAATTATGTTCTTAATGACATTCTTTAGGGTAATTAATAGCCATCCCTTCCTATTTGGACTAGACAATAATATATAGGCTTTTGTGCAGGCAATCCTGAATGTCTCCTGAACAGCATCTTCAGCTAGTGAGTAGTTATGAAGTGCATTATTTGCATAAGCCGATAAGGAATATAGCATATCTCGAAATAATTCTTCAATAGCATGGCGCTGGTCATCGTCAAGCCCCATCTCATCACCGCCTTAACTGTTTGATAGAACCTTCCTGAGAATTTGTATGTTATGAAAACGTTGAAGCAAAGCAGCCCTCCGTTTTGAAATTGTGAAAAGATGCTGAAATATACATTAATTTACAATTATCAATCCAGTATACCATCAAAAAACTTTTGTTCCTATATATTATATTATATGTATAATTTGTAATGATTTATTTAGAAATGGAGTCGGTGGCATCCTGCTTTAGTCAATATATTAAAACGTGAACAAGCCATCCGACGGATGGCAATGAGATGTAAACTACCAGTTTGACAGTCAGCGCCTGGTCAACGTCCAAACCAATGGCAGCGCGTCCCTAAGCAAAGCCGCATCCGACAATGTACAGTATAGCTACTATGCAAATGGCCGAGTCAAGACAATTACGTACCCGCCGTTGACGGATGGAAGTATCTTAAAAACAGAGTACACGTACAACAAAGCACTCGGTTGGGTAGAGAGCATGAAGAATACAAAGGGTAGCTCCGTGCTTTCGGGATACAACTACAGCTATGATAATAATGGGAATATTACAGCGGTAACTGAAGTCCTCAATAATGGAGCAGCAAAAACGACAAGCTACGGATACGATGCTTTGAATCGTCTACTGTCAATCAAACGGCCGAATGGTCAAAGCACACAGTACACGTATGATGTGCGTGGCAATCGTCTAACCTCAAGCGAGAGCGTCAGCTCCAGTCTGGATCTGAGCGATACAAGCTACACCTATGATTTACAAAACACCTTGACCGGATTGACCAAAAATGGGAATACGACCAGCTTTACCTACTATGCAGACGGCCTTCGGTATTTGAAGAGCACTGGAACGACCCATACTCAGGTCAACTATGATTTTAGTGGCCAAGTTATCGCAGAGGAGAAATTAAGCGGCAGCACTGTAATACAAAAATCCTCCTTTGTCCGTGGAGACCGGGTATTGGTGAAAAAGGACAAGACGGCAGCAAAGGATTACTACTATTTGTACAATGGTCATGGTGATGTGGTGCAAATCGTCAATACCAGCGGAACACCGGTTAACACCTACAGCTATGACGAATGGGGTAATATCACCAGCCAGACGGAAGGGATACCAAACTCCTTTAAATATGCAGGTGAGATTTACGACGAAGAAACGGGACTTTACTATCTGCGTGCACGGTATTATGATCCGAGTATCGGGCGGTTTTTAAATGAGGATACGGTTGAGGGGCAGATTGATAATCCGCTGAGTCAGAATCTGTATACGTATGTGAGTAATAATCCGTTGATTTATACTGATCCGACGGGACATAGACAAGAATGGGGAGCAGGAGTCGGCGGGGATAGCCCTCCAAAGTCGACCTGGGTAAAGGCAGGAGAAGGCGTTTATTCAGCCGTTGACTGGTATACAGGAGGAGCGCTTACTAACTATATCAATAGCAATGACCAGCCGTTGAGTGCCGAGCATTTCTTGTATGCCGCCAATCTGGCAATAAACTTTATTCCGATATCCGCAGCTGAAGCGGCTGCTCTGAAAGTTGGAAAGGCTGCTGAAAAAGCCGGAGTAAGTCTACTACAAAAAGCTGGGCAGTGGATTAAGGTTGTTTTTAAAGTCGAGGAAAAAGTATCCATACCAAAAGCAGAAACTTTAAAAATGACTAACACTGTAAAAAAACATATTGATGACATAATTAAAAAGGGAGCTCTGAAAGGAGAGAAATCTAGACCTTATATTGAATCAAATGGAACAACACTGTTGATGCAGGAAATTATGAATGGTGGAACTCCTATAGCAGATGAATCATTAAAGAATGGACTAAAATGGGGTGTTAATGGGACTTTCCGAGGAAGTACTGGGAAATGGGAGCTAGTTGTTGATCTAGATACAAACACAGTAGTTCATTTTAATTTCACTACTAAATAATAAAGGATTTGATATTCATGTTTATAGCATCGGACAATGGAAGAAAGCTACCAGGACAATTGTTTTATATTAAATCGGAATATTCATTTGATTTTAAACCGAGTAGGAATGCAGATATTACTTTAATGTTGAACTTCTTGTATCTTGGGGTTGATTCGGAAACAATGTTAGCCCAACAAGTTTGGGGATATAATTCTTATACAACTTGGAATGAAAGGGATTTAATTCAGCCCTGTTACTTTGTGGGTGAACTTCGGCTTCAAGAATTAATTGAACCTGGAACTTCGAAACGACTAAAAGAAGGATGGAGCACCAGTTATGATCCAAAGACAGGTTGGATATGCATTGGTAATGAAGAGACTTCACAAAATGACATTGGTGTTGAATTTGCTAATAATACTGTTGCCATTGTTAATAGTGGTGAATTAAAGTCAATTTGGCTAAGACCTTATTTGAATGAATAAGAATGATCATCATCACAAACACGAAACTTAAAATCAATAGACAATTCATTTTTTTCACATGTGAGTCTTACTCCATGTGGTTTCTTTTTGTCTTTTTATTGAATCAACATCAAGTATCGATTTATTAAAAAGTTAGAACTTAACCCAATATAATAAGGCCATCAGAATGAGTTGCTCTTTAAAGATATACCCAGAGAAGTGAAATAGTACCAAAACGAATACAGAAAGTTGCAGATGTAATTCTTGCAAGGTAAAACGTAAGCGTCAAATAGCCCACACCTTGACATCAAGATGAGGGCTGTAATTTTAGGATGAGGTTAGGACTTTAATACCCGACAGATCGGCGGCAAGGTGGATGACCAAGGCATGAACGGGTCTAGCACTTCCGCATCTTTAAGATCAGGGAGCTGGTGGAAGCTGTTCAAACAGAAACTTCAAGTATTGGAACGGAGTAAGTCCGTACTCTTTTACCATTTCCATCACGCTGTAGATCACTGGACTGGCCTTGGCTCCGCGCGGGGTGTTTGCAAATAGCCAGTTCTTTCGTCTAATCACAAATGGCTCCCCAGTTCGCTGCGGTTATTGTCGATTTCCAGGCGTCCGTCCTTCAGGAAAGCGGTCAACTTCTCCCACTGATTCAGGCCGTAGGTAATCGCTTGGCCCAGTGCGCTCTTCGGCAGGATACGAGACTTTTGCGGACGAAGCCATGTCGAAAAAGCATCCAAAATCAGGCGAATGCGCTCCATTCGGACGTTCTCTCGTTCTTCCGGCGTCACTTCCTTCAATTCCCGTTCAATCGCGAACAACTGATTGCAAAACGTGAGCCCCTGCTGCGCGGCCGTTCCAATCGGTAAGGCCTTCAGGGCTTCGTCAAACTTGCGTCGCGCATGAGCCCAGCACCCGACCAAGGTAACTTTGGCCACTTTGTGGTAGCCTGCATACCCGTCCACGTGCAGGTATCCGCTGAATCCGCACCTTGACCGGATTGACCAAAAATGGGAATACGACCAGCTTTACCTACTATGCAGACGGCCTTCGATATTTGAAGAGCACTGGAACGACCCATACTCAGGTCAACTATGATTTTAGTGGCCAAGTTATCACAGAGGAGAAACTAAGCGGCAGCACTGTAATACAAAAGTCCTCTTTTGTCCGTGGAGACCGGGTATTGGTGAAAAAGGACAAGACAGCAGCAAAGGATTACTACTATTTGTACAACGGTCATGGCGATGTGGTGCAAATCGTCAATACCAGCGGAACACCGGTTAACACCTACAGCTATGACGAATGGGGGAATATCACGAGCCAGACGGAAGGGATACAAAACTCCTTTAAATATGCTGGTGAGATTTACGACGCAGAAACGGGACTTTACTATCTGCGTGCACGGTATTATGATCCGAGTATCGGGCGGTTTTTAAATGAGGATACGGTTGAAGGGCAGATTGATAATCCGCTGAGTTTGAATTTGTATACGTATGTGAGTAATAATCCGTTGATTTATACTGATCCGACGGGACATATGCAAGAAATTGGAGGTTCAGCCTTAGAAACTCGGACAATAGGATCAAATGGGGTTCTATATAACAACAATGGTACTGTAGCATGGGATTATTATCTTGCGTGGCGGAATAGTGACAGATTAGCATTTGATAAACTTGCTAACTCCGGGAAAGGTATTTCTAATGACCAGATGATGGTTATGAGAATGACCTTATCATTTTTTGCTTATGTAGAAGATGGCTCAATAATTCTTATGATGGAAAGTAACGGGCAGGGCGGATTGGCTAAAGGAATTATGGAGAAGTACGGAGTTAAAACGGGAGAAAAAATCATTCTTAAGAGCACAGCCAAAATTGCGAATTTTAAATCCATTAACTTTGACAATAAGCAGTTTGGGGGGGGATATGGAGAGCATAAGCTTGATTATCCGGGAATGACTCATCAACAATACAAAGACTATGCTAATAACATATTCGAGAATCCCGATAGAGTTGTTTTTGACGCAAATTATAATGAGTTTTATTATATTAGAGGAAACGATTTGTTGAGAGTCAAAGAAAACGGTGATTTTGTCAGTCTTTATCCGGGTGCACATTCCACAAGAGTGATTAGGGCGATTAATGAAGCTAATGGTGGAAGGTGATATAAGTGAGTGCTAAGTTCAATATAATTGTATTTACCAAAAATGTAATCAATTTAAATTGGCTACTTGGTGTCGTGCAAGGAAGAGGGCTTAATCCTACTATTAATGAGATTGAGTCTGTGGAAAATTGGGACTTCGAAGATTTGCAAATTCATGCGTGTGAAACTGACACAGTGGAAATTATAGGACTACTTGAGGCAGGAAGAATTATATCAATAAGCGGGGAAGTTAACTCTATTAAATTTGTAGTAATGTTAAGTAAGTTAGATAACACCTATGAGACAAGATTTTCCCTGGACACAAAGAACATTATTTACTTAGACAGTGATTTGCTTGATGAACTTACCCAGCCAATTTATGATGAAGTCTCGAAGATATTATTATCTCCTAAGATGGTTAATGAATTACTTGTTTCTGCATTAGGTGTAGAAGTAATTGTGGACTATTACGACGATATCCATGAGATGAATCTAAATAGTCATAATGTGGTAAGATGGGTTTTTGGAATTCAGAAGCCAAGAACTAATCTTAGTCTTAAGGGGTACGGGCAGGTGTCAGCAAATATTTGGGATAAAGTTACTTGGATGGTTAGGATAAAAGATCACTTTTGGTTTGTTTGAATTACCTAGTATATTATATATTGTATACAACTTTATTAATCATTTATTGACCACATGGAGTGTACTCCAGGCACTTTAAGGGAAGGGGGGAGTATGCTCTTACTTTCAGCAACAATTTCATATGAGAACGTACCGTTTAATATTAGTGTGAGGATGAGGCCGAGTATAGATTTTGGAAATGGATTTAGTTACTCAGGTATAATAACTCCAACAGATAAAATAGAAATGTTTACTATGAATGAATGGTATACAGTGGATATCAGCATGGTTACTGTTGACGAAATGGTATTTGATTCGATTTGTGATTTGGTGAAGAAAGGGTGTGGCTTTATAATGAAAGTAGCAGATAAGGAAGTGGGTAAAGGGAAAGTAATTGATTTTTTGTATATTCAATAATTTCAAAGACCACATGTGAGGAACACTCCATGTGGTCTTTTATTTTTATTTTGAAACCGCGAGTAATTACTTAATTGACTGGGAGCAGTGAATAAGAGAATATAGCTCTAAGGTCTTATCTTTATTTTAATTAATATATACTTACTTCCCTCGGCTAATTGACCACCTCCACATCACTCACTCATTCACCTCCGAACACTTCCAGATGAGTTTAAATAAACAGTCTTCGGAAAAACACCTGCATGAAGGATTTTGATTAACAGAATAGATTAGCCGTATAGAAATACCCAGTCCCTAAGCGATAGAACGACTGCTACGGACTCAGAAGTCACTCTAGATGGGCGAACCTTTCTAAACGTGAACTTCCGAATGTATGAGCATTATAATCGTAAATCCCCTGGTTTAAATCGTCTGTATCCATTTCAGATTCTTAAACCGAACTAAGGACGAAGCGAAGCGGAGTCTCCGAGCGCAGCGAGGGGTAGCAATACCAAAGTTCCTCCGTTTGCGATTAGATGGACACTATCCCTCTCTAAGGCGCTGCAGGAGGTGTTTGCATTCGTAAGTAAGGAAAACGTCCGTACTTTCATTAACGCTTGTATTTGCCATACTACAATCCGCTGTATTCATTTCATTTAACTCTCCTACAAATGCCCTACCCCCAAGCATTTCCATAATTAACCGTAACAAATCCGTCATAAGTTAATCCTCTCTTCATGGCAAACACACGGAGTACACTCTTCTCTCCCTGCTTTATTTATGGCAAAGGCTACCCCAAAAGGGGCCCTACCAAAGGAGGAAGAAGCGTATGTGTGCTTATAACTGTCAGGCAACATGGATAGGTAACTACTTGAAAGTAAAGCTGTATGGGGAATTTATATACCCTAGCCGCATGAAGCCCTACCGAACGATGACTACGCGCCAAGTAAAAGTAGAAGGAATTAATTCTAACATGACCTTGAAACCTGAGTTGCTGGATCTGGACGACTCCTCACGATGTAATAGCATCTCACAGCCAAGACGATTGTCGTTGGCAGAACGAGAACGATTCGAAAACCTGATGAATCTGAACTTTGCCAAGGGACATAAGTACATCACCCTTACGTATGGAAAAGAGAACGTTTCGCTGGCCGAAGCCAGTAAAGATTTTGAAAACTGGGTGAAGCGGATGCGAGAGCGGTATGGGGACTTTAAATATCTTGCAGTACAAGGTTTTCGGTGTAAGACCTTGAGGATATAATAGTCCTCAAGGTCTTTTTTTTGCCCCCCGGTGCCCCCAGTACCTCGCTGGACGCACAACAAACAAAATATTTTTTTTGGTTGTATTTCGTCCGCTTAAATTACCCTATAAGTAAGGCACAAATAAAGGAGAACGAAATGGGTTTGGGAGGGAGCTTGATAAAAATGAAAAATGTACTGTATGTGCCGTTGGATGATAGACCGGTTAACCTGGATGATGTCATTGTCCAAGGGAGATCGGCGGGGATCAATGTGATCACGCCAAGTGTGGGCGATCTTAGAAACCGGCTGGATTCACAAAAGACAGCATCGGGAACAACATTACTGGCGACCTCTTCACCCACCTATGGAAATACCGCAAACATCCGGCAGTTTATCCTTAATAATGCAGCCTCTGTAGATGGCTTTATCATCTCAACTGATATGCTAGCTTATGGGGGCTTGATCGGAAGTCGCCGTCTTCGGACGAGTGCAGGCGGAGCTTACCCGGATTATGATGCGACTGTCACGAATCTGCTCGACGTGATTCGTTTAGTTAAACAATCTTATCCTAAGAAGCCGGTCTATGTACTGGATACCATTTTGAGGCTAGCCACAACGATTTATGCAGAAGGTTTAACCTTTGAAGCCTATACAGAATCACGCAATTTCATGTTACAGCCACGGAAAAGTTTTTCACAGTTTGCTGATATTCTCACCGGATATAACTTGTCACCAACCGGTTCTTATGGCAGTACGGCCCATTTTAATAAAGACCAGTATTACAATACCAGACAGCACAAGTTCAAGAGTAATCGTTACATTCTAGAGAAGCTGGTCCAAGCGGGATACATTGATTTTCTCGCGGTGGGTGTCGATGATGCCAATACGCAGGGGGTACAAATCAATGAGATTAACTTTCTGGAAGGGCGCATCAATGCTTGTCTTGGCGGAACGAATGGTCAAAACCCAAAGCGGGCTATTATTCTTCCGGATGCAGACGGATTGGGGCAGGCGCTAGTGGCACGTATGGCGAATCAGCTCTACCGTAGCGGAGCAAAGCCAAGGTATGCCGTACAATACTTTGGACCACATGGCTCCACCATCACCAGTCCATATGAATATATGGATGTGCATCAAAATATTTTGCGTCATGTGGATATTGTTGGCGGAAAGTCTGTGAGTACTTCACCTACCGTGGAAATTATCGCGATAACTGCTGCGAATCAGGTAACGGCTGCGGTCAGCCGGATTGCTGCCAATAGTACCCAGCACGTTCCGACTGTAGTCATTGATTTCGTGGGTGGCGGCGCAGCGAATGCCACTGTAACCGAAGCATTGCTGGGTAGCGAGCATACCGGGAGTATTTTAGGATACAGTGGCTGGAACACGCCAGGTAACAAGATCGGAATTGCACTGGGTATGGGCCAGGCGCGGTATACGTACTTGGTTACGGAAAAAGATGCCGAGGCACTCAGTTCAGCAGTCAACGCTCACGGTACGCTTTTGTTTAAGCGATTCTTGAAAGACTATTATTACAAAACGTTGGCCATTGGTGAAATCCGGGAGTACTCGAGAGCCAATTCTTTGTATACAAATATCGCTACGATTGCAGATCAAAATATGCTTTTGTTCAATAGTCCAGCGGACTATTTGCATTTACAAGACGTGCTGAGGGAGCGGATGCAGACGCATGCGGCTTCGCTTTCCGGGAAAAGTGCATTCCTTAACGGCGGTTCTGGAACGGCTTATAACGTCCGCCAGATTTGTGGAACCACTTGGTCATTTTCGGAATATGTCAGTGCAGAACTCCTTCATGATGATCCCGATTTTATTTGGGGCCGTGCTTTTGAGATTACCTTGAGTCCTAATGTAACCTTAGAATAAGTGTTAAGACAAATAAGACAGGAATAACTAAGATAACGCCAAAAAGAAATAAAATTACTGGAAGGTTATTAGAGGTAGCCTCAGGTTCAGTGAAATTAACTTGTCCTGCCCCCATTTCAAGGACTCCGTTTTTAGTAGGAGAAGCAGCCCGTTTTTCCTTAATGTTTTTTATTTTTTCATCAAAAACGGATTTGGATATTGTATTCTCTGCGTGGAGGCTACCTGATGTAGCGTTGTTGCTGTTCAGATCTATTACTCGTTCCCCTGCTAGCCCATGGATGTATAAAGCATCTATACCTTATCTAACGTCACTAACAAGTTTTACGTCTTCTCCTTCTTTAAGGGATGATTGTGTTGCTGAAAATGATTGCTCATTATTTATATTACTAGTAATGTTGAATATCTCCCACGAACCTGAGTCATTGTTTGAATAAATTGTTCCAACATCTATATTATTCAACTTTATTGAAAAGATATAACCTGCAAAAACTAACTCACTACTATTTGCATCATCAGATATTTTGTAGTAAGCAGTTCCTGAACTCAATTGTGCATTTTCAAAATTTTCTTTTCCTTCGAGGCCGTATTCTGATTTCACTGAATTCAACGAATTAAGATACTTTAATTTGAATTCAGTTTGTATAGTTGTTTTAATCTGTTCATTCGGAGCCGGCTCGTAAGAATCAGCAAAGATGAAGTTATTGAAGTTAAACAACAAGAGATTAAATATGAGGAAAGAAGAAAAAACCCATTTCTTTTTCATTAAATAAAGTCTCCTTGATAAAAACCCACCTGATTCAGGTGGGTTTTTGCTATGATTAGAGTTTTAGGCTACTGAGAGTAGCCTTTATTTCATTCAGTTGAAAATAATAACTCCCCCTATCATCAACATTAAGTTTGGTCGCATAAATCCTTATAAACTTTGCTGAAACGGGAGTAGTGAAATTGAAATTCTTCGCAGATCCGTTATTAACATAATTGGCATATGATTGATTTGGAATATCTGTCCACACTATAGCGTTATTGCTAGCTTGAATACTGAAATCCTTTGGGAAGCTTAAGGTTGCCCGCGGGGATAGCGTAATTCCGCTAAGCGATTTTGTACTTCCTAAATTCAAAATAACCCATTCTGTGTTTGACTCATTGCTATGTGCCACACTTGACCACGAAGTCGCAGTATTATTATCTGATAATCTGCTGGCAGGCCAGTCAATTAAGCTTGATGATGCAGCCACATTGGTGATGTTAGCCTTGAATTCGGCAAGCTGGAAATAGTACGAGCCCATGTCATCCTTACTTAATTTAGTGGCGTGGACCCGGATATACTTAGCCAGTACTGAGCTCTCAAAAGTAAAGGTTTGCACACTCCCGTTATTTACATAATTGGTGTAGCTTTGGTTTGGAACATCAGACCAAGTTAAAGCATCATTGCTGGTCTGGATCTTGAAATCTTTAGGAAAACTATAGGTTCCTCGGGGAGTTAAGCTAATACTGCCTACGGTCTCCATGTTGCCTAAATCGAAGGCAATCCACTCTGTAGCTGATTCACTCCCATGCGCCGGAGTAGACCAAAGGGTGGAGGTATTATTATCAGTTAATCTGTTAACAGACCAACCTTGCAAGCTAGATGAGGCTGCAATATTGCTAAGATCAGCATTGAACTCGGATAATTGAAAGTAATAGTTGCCCATATCATCTTTCCCCAACTTTGTTGCATACACCCGAACATATCTGGCTACCACTGAACTATCAAATTTAAACGATTGCACAGAACCGTTATTAACATAGTTTGTATAAGACTGATGGGGGACGTCAGACCATGTTACAGCGTTATCACTGAATTGGATTTTGAAATCTTTTGGAAAGCCTAATGTGCTTCTGGGAGTTAAACTGATTCCACTAATAATATGATTTTCACCTAAATCCGTAGCAACCCATTCCTGTCCAGTTTCTACAGGGTGACCATTACTTGACCAAAAGGTGCTAGAGCTGCTGTCACCTAATCTATAAGCTTCAAAACCACTATATTCAGAAGAGGTAAACATGGGAGGTTTTTTTGAACTGATTTTTTTAGTCGTATTGCCGTTGGAGTCGTATAGGTAATAAGTTGTTTCAGAGGGGGATATTTTATAATTCAATCTGCTGCTCCCATTGGAGTATTGATAATAGCTGGCGTTATTTTTCAATGACTCTACATCGGCTGGTTCAGCGTACACTTGGCTCAAGTTACAAAGAAGTACAAGTATAGACGATATCAAGCATACTTTTTTTAAAAGCTTCATTCTTTTAGCACCTTTCTCATGTCACATAGTATTTTTCAACAATGGTAAATGAAATAATCACCTGTTAAATTATACTAAGATTGAATGTAACTTGTATACGGGAATTCGGTTCAAAAGAGTGGAAGCTTTTTTCCATAAAGTGAGTATAGAAAATAATGATAAATTCATAAACAAAATCCAAGCGGATATTAACAATAAATATATTCCATATCTATTCGATTCGACAACAAGTGAGAAAAGAGTAAAGGAATTAAAAACATATTATGTTGTAGTACTAGTGAAACAAAGTGAGGGAGCCATTACAAAAGATGAGGTCAGATTTTTTGTGGATGTGGCTAAAAGCAAAAAATTTAAAAAAGTGAGTTTATTATTTTATGATAGATCTAAAGCGAATGCTATAGAAATATATATGAAATATAAGAAAGGTATTACATACTGCTATCCAAATGATGAGTGTGATGAAATGGAAATAACAGAGAATGAATAAATACCCTGTTATTATTTCTAAAACAGCTGCCCCTTCTGACTCATTCAGATAGGCGGTTGTTTGGCTTTGAGTTCATCTAATCTTTCGGTTGCCTCCATCACTTCTTCAAGCTCTGCACCTGTCAAAGATAAACTGTCGACTTTTTCAATATAACTACTCATAAGTTCGATTTCATCCATGGAGGCAGCAATATCGGCTCGTAATATAAAAGCTTTGTACTGTAATGTTAATGTTGCTTCTTCAACTTTCGAGAACACAAGGTCAAGCACTTTTGCTGCGTCAGCGGGTTTATCTTTGGCATAGGCCAATTGGTATGCGGTTTCGAAGGCAGTGGCAAATCTTGACGGAGGTTCTTGTTCAGTTGGCATGGATGAGGCATGCTTTTGTCCAATTATTAATCGATTGCCGGCAGGGTCGATGAGGTTGAATCTCCGATCCTCTGTAAGATTATTGACCTTGGTGATCCTAGGCAAACCTTTGGAAGAGACCTTGTGATAGGCTTTTTTTAGATTCCCGCAAAATTCGTTGTACACAGCTTCCACGTCTGGAACATTTACATAGCACATACTGTAAGAGTTTGCGGGTTCCAGTTTTTTGAGTACAAAAAAATGTAATTCTGCAATCCGGTGACGGACACAAGCGTAAAGGTTTGGTTTGGCTTGCCGATAAGTTATTTCAAAACCTAATGCTTGGTAGAAATTCAACTGTTCGTCTATGGAGCTGCAAGGAAATATAGGGATTGTTGTCCCGCCGTTACTGATTGTTGACAAGTTTCGAACCTCCCGAGAGTTTACTGTATTTCAAGAAATCAGCTTACCCTCTAATAGTACAACATTCGTGCAAATGATAAGGTTTATTCGAATATCTCCTCATTTTTCAATGAAAAACATAATGAACCCGTCAACAACTTTAAGGATTATTTGAAGGTTACAAAGTCTGTTAGTCTATTGAAGATTGTGATAATTGTTCCGATAATTACTTTAAAAGGATGATCTGTATGTAATTTTATCCTAAAAGGGGAGACAAATGGAGAAATTGATAAAGACCTTACTCCAAGCCATTCTTTATGTACTGATAGTTGTTGGATTACATCTAATTTTGATTTATTTTCTTGAGATAAGGATAGAGGGCTGGGGGACAGAATTATTAAAATTCTCATTTAAGGTATACTTTGTGCCGCTATTTTTATGTTTTATTAATTCCTTTTTGTTTATAAGGACTCAGAGGATAAAGTACCATGTCAGATGGTTTCTGTTAACTACGCTCCCAAATATATTACTTTTGTTATTTTTCAAAGCAATACAAACTAATGGAGATAGTGAGGATGCAGTTGTCGTTTCTATTGAATTATTCCCAAAATATCAGGTGGAAATGCTCATTCTGCTTCCTGGGAGTATTTTAGTAATCCAATTTATTTTGGCTTTATATTATCTCATAAAAATAAGAAAAGAAGTTAAATCATAATTCAAGCATCATAGTGTTTTATGTATGGTTGCGTCAGCAGGAGTATCTATCAGATTCTTACTGCATAACTGTGAGGTGTAGATAATTGAAAAACAAATTTATTACTAGGATAAGAGCAATTTCACAGGTGGTATTTATTGTGATTTTGCATATATTTGTTATTCATATTATGGATTTAAAAGTAGAAAAGTGGGAGGAAGAAGGGATAAGGCAAATATTAATAGTTTATTCTGTTCTAATAATTCTACTATACGTAACTTGCATGATGTCATTAGTAACAAGAAAGTTTAGATATCATTTAATTTGGTTTTGCATAAGTACTATTCCTAGTATTAGTATTCTGTTTTTCCTAAATAAAATTCAAGGGAATAAGGCCACTGGATCTGGTTTCATTAATTTTAAATTTGACGAGGGCTTTGTTGAACTGGTGATTTTGTTTCCTCTTTCGTACTTGCTAATACAATTAGTTCTAGTTATAGCGTTATGGATATTGAAATTTCCAAAAAACAACTAGTGGTCTACTGGTAGTTCAATTGGAGTTTTGATGACAGAACACCCCCAGTAGCCTACTACAGTTAAATTAATGTATAACCGCCCCTTCTGAATCACTCAGAGAGGCGGTTGTTTGGTTTTGAGTAACAGATTTACTCATCAGTTGTCTTCACCGGACTCGGCGTGTTCTTGTTCTTATACACCCACATCGCATACTCCAGCGGGCGGACCAGCGCTTTGCGGTAGGTGCCGCTGTCGCCGGAGCGGGCGAACACTTCGCGGGCCGGCTTGGGATTGACCTCCAGCACGTAAATCTTTCCCTCGCGGTCGATAGCGAGGTCCAGCGCCAGCTCGCATAGGGCGCCGAAGCTGTCCTCAAGGAAGGCTGCCGCTTCAAGCCCTAGTTTTTCAGCCGTTTTCATGGCTTTGGACGCTTTTTCTTCGCTGCCGAGCCATTTCTTCAGCAGGACTTCCGCACGTACCGCATGTCCCCCGCCATGAAGGTTAGACGTTACACTGCGGGCTGCTCCCACCCGGCCGGCCATGCCGGTCAGCTCCCACACGCCTTGGCCGTTCTTTTGCACTAGCATGCGGTAGTCGTGGTAGCGCCCGCTGGGCAGGCGCAGCGGGATACCCTGCTGGACCAGAAAGCGTCCGCCGAGGCACCATTGGCGCACGATGGACTCCAGACGGGTGAGCGACACCTTGCGGGGGGCAATAATCTGCCGGTTCTGGCGGCGTCCCTGGATATCGTAGAGTTGCTTGCCGTCCCGCTGCCGTTCAATCCGCAGGATGCCGCGTCCACCGGTGCCGTTAATCGGTTTGACGTAGACGACAGGGCTGAATTTCAGCATCCGGTGCAGATCAGCGGAAGACTGATATAGCAAAGTTTCCGGCATATGCTGGCGGAAGCGGCTTTTCTGCGAAAAGGTCTGGTGAACGGTCCATTTATTGCGCAGCGGCCGGTTCAGAAAGGTAAGATGATTATAGCGGGAGCGGAATTTGAGCAGCTGCTGAAAGCGGGCGTTGCGCTGGATCCGGCAGCGGTCATAGATCATATTCGGGAATGGCCGCCATTTGCGCGACCATTTGCCGCTCCCCGGATCGTAGACCATTGCATGGATCAACTCTTTACCGGGATTCACATCTGCGGGGGTGAATACAAAGACATCCAATCCGATGCGGCTGCCTTCAATAATCATCCTCCTGTATACACTCTTCTCTTCAAGCTGTTTGGCGTCGTTCAGGTACAGTGTAAGGATGCCTAAGACGGGTTCTGGCACAGGAGCTCACCTTCTTGTGGGTAAATTTCCACGCTGCCTCTGCTCTGGGGCGACCGCAGCAGCAGCGTGGGCTTGCCGGTAGGTCCGCTCTTCAATGCCACAGCGGCAAGCCCGCTGTTAAAGCACATCTTCAGGCTTGCCGTATTGTCGGTAGCGACGTTGCATTCCAAACGGCCGAGCCGCTCCAGCTGCCCGGACAGCAGGGCTGTACCGGTATGTCTGTTCCGGTATAGAGGATGGACGGCAACAAGACAAGCTTCTTTGCCGTAGCCGGATACGAAGCTCACGCCTGCCAGCTGACGGCCGCTTTGACCGCGTACGGTGGCGACAAGCAGGGAGACGCCCGGCTCGGCAAGCTGCTCCGGAGTCAGACGGGCCAGCATCCTGCATGCACGAAGCGTAATCCGCTGCTCCCCGTACTCCCTCAAAAATTCCAGCAGCCCGGCCAATCTGGAATTCCACTGGCCCGGACTGCTGTCATAGATAGAGGATATCTGCATGGCGTGTCACTTCCTTTACAGGTTTCTACTTGTTCATGCGGGCCAAATGCTGGCTGTACTGAAAAATCCGCTCCAGGGACAGCTTGCGGATGGCAGGTTCGTCGAATTTCATCGGCCGTGAGTTGGCCTCGAAGAACCACAGGTCACCGGCCTCATCGACACCAAGATCCATGGACATCTCACCCAGCATCATTTCGGAGGCCCGTTCAATCTGGCGGGCAATCAGCAGCGCAGTGGTGGGGACATTCTTGAGAATAGCTGCGGCCCTTTCTGGACCGAAGGTTCCTTCCAGCATGGTTGCCGGCTCTTCAATGCTGCCCCCGCGCGGCACATGGGTTGTAATGCTCCGGGCGCCGGCCAGCCTTGCACCGATTCCGGTCACTGCCCAGCCTCCCCGGCTATTCTTCTGCAGGAGGACCCGCAGATCGAAAGGCCGCCCGTGGTGTGTTGCGAGCTGAATGGCTTGCTGCACAATATAACGGGATTGTTTTTTTTCCTTGCTGATCCGTGCCCACAAGCGGTCCATGGAGGCCGCTTTGTAGGTCGCGTTCTTTTTGCCGCTCTGTATCTGCAGCCGATAGGGCAGGCTTACATCCTCGCGGTATTTAAGCCGCATAATCCCCTTGCCGGCTTTGCCGCTTTCCGGCTTCAGGTAGAGGCTGTCATGAGTACTCAGCATAGCGATAAGGGTGTTTGCGCTGCGCAGCCGTCTAGTTTTGGGCACATGCTTCGAGGTTGCGCGCGATGCCTTCAGCCATTCAAACAAATCCCATTTATTAAAAAACCTCGGGTTGTAGAGCTTGATATGATCATGCTCCAGGCACTCGGCAATTTTGCGGGCGACTGGTGCTTTTTCTTCTTCTTCACGATTGGAAATCCGGTTATAAATGACCTGCGGCAGCGGGACAGGAATGCTGTACCACAGCTTGCCGCTGGGGGAAGGGACGTAGCCGTTCACCGTCCGCTCCTCCAGCTTTAAATCACGCGTAGTCACAACGTACACAAGAAAGCCCATTTCTCTGCCGGTGCGGATGATGTCGCGGAAGTTATTGCGGTTGCCGCGAAATTGCTTTACTCTGTCACTGGTCGTTAGTATAGCTATTACGGGTTTGCTCGGGTCAGGGATTCGGCTGTTCACAGATCATCCCTCCTGCGGAATTTGCTGAGATAGAGGCAATGCTCCAGGATGTGCTCAATGGAAGCTTTGCCCTCAGCGCGCAGGGAAGGATGGCGGAAGATCGAGCGTCCCGGTTTGGCGTTAGCCTCGAACATCCAGATATCTTCATCCTGGTCAATTCCAAGGTCAAAGCCGATTTCGCCAAGCAGATGGTGGTGCTGGGTCTCCAGCGACTCGGCCAGCTTAACGGCGGTTGTTTTCGCCCGTTGCAGCACTTCATCCGCTCTGGCGCCGAATACGCGGCCCAGGGCCTGTTGCGGTGTGAGCAGGGCGCCCCCGTTCTTCAAGTGGGTGGTCACACTGCCTCTGCCGGCTTTTTTGGCTCCGATACCTACAACCACCCATTGATTGCTGCCGTTCTTATGCATATGGAAGCGGAAGTCAATGGGGCAGGAGTCAATTTCGATCAGGCGGATACCCTGCTGCACCACATAATTACTCAGGCTTTGGCCATGGCGGGCGCGCAGCATGCGCATGAGGCTGTCGAAGTTGGTAAACCGCAGCAGCACATTTTTACCGCTCTTGCGGTACCGGGCGAAGTAGCCTTTCTTCGGCAGGTAGGTGAGCCGGTAGATTCCGTGGCCCAGACTGCCTGCGGAAGGTTTGTAGTAGACAAAGTGATGCCGTTCGAGCATCTCCCGCATTTTATCCGGATTTGGGTTGCTGTGCGTTTCCGGTACATAACGGTTTGCTGCCCCGTCATTTTCCAGCAGCCGGTAGATATCTGATTTATTGAAGAAGCTCCAGTTGAAATACGGAATTCTCTTGCGCGCAAACCGTTCACGCAACTGGTTGATATAGGGGGACACCTCAGCTCTGCGGCTGGGCAGACGGTTATATACGACATCCGGCAGCGGTACTACTTTGCGTTCGAATTTGCCGCTTGCATTCAGGAAGAAGCCGTTCACCTGCTCCTGCTGCCAGTCGATGTCACGCGGCATGAAGGCGAAAATATAACATCTGTTGCTGCCTTCCCGCAGGAGCTGCTTAATAAAGCCGGTGCGGGACCCGAAGGGGCTCGCCGAGGACCCGGGGCCGTCGGACAATACACCGACCAGCGGTCCAAGCTGTACTTCATCCTGCAGGTTGCGCAGATAGACGCCGCCTGATTTGGGGACCTTGATTGCACTCTTTACTCCAGTGGCGAGGAACAGATGCTTGCCGGCACGTTTGATCGGCTTGATCGTTGCCGGAATGGCATCTTTTCCGAGCCGCAGGCGGATATTTTTCTTGCCGGTTAGTTTCAGGCTTTTCATCAGTTCACCCGAGACGTAGACAACTCTTTGGGGCTGCTTGGTGAAATGCACATTGCAAAAAGTGAGACCCATTTATGAATCCTCCTTAGGAACCATTGATATCATTCTCCCGTTTGTAACGGAACTGCCGCGTAGATGGCTTGCGGTTTGCTGCTGAATTCAGCAGCAGATGACGCGCATAGCGCAGGGGGTTCTCGGCGGCGAGCTTAGCAGCCCGGCGGTCGCCCGTCAACCGGAACACCGTGCGCCCTGGTTTGGAATTGGCTTCAAGCAGATAGATCCTGCCGCCTTCATCGATACCGAAGTCCAGGCCGAGTTCTCCCAGCCTGCCGCATGATTCCTCCAACAGCGGCGGCAGCAAAGCCGAGGCTGCTGCAAGTTCCTCCATAAGCTCGATTCCCATCTTGCCGTATTCTGCAAGCAGGAAGGGCTGGGCGGGAACCGCTGTTCCCCCGCCATGGAGGTTCGAGGTCAGCGAACCGCGGCTGCCCAACCGGACGGCCATGCCGGTAAGCGTCCAGACGCCTCTGCCGTTCTTCTGCATTAGTACACGCACGTCGAACGGCTGTCCTCCGCTGCCGGTCAGATGAAGGTAAGGTTGTATAATATAGCGGCGCGGGCCGATAAAGTCATGGATCCAGCTCAGACCTTCGTCCAGCGTGCGGAAACCTTTCTCAAAGGGGGCATTTGCCTCATCACGACCTCTTAAGCTTATGCGCCCGCCCTCGTTATTGCTTAGGCGCTTCGCATGGATTGTGCGTTTGCCATGGGTGCCGGACCTTGGCTTCAGAAAAACGCCATCCTCTCTTTCTGCGAGCATCGTGCCCAAATCACCGGTGCCGGTGTAAAGTCTGGTCTCGGGCAGCCATGCGGAAGCTCTGCGGCTGCGCCGCAAAATTTCATAGACGCTCCATTTATCTGGCAATCCACGCGACCAGGGAAGTGACCGGGATAAGGCAGCCAGGGCGGAAGCGGCGGATCTTTTTTCCTGCAGGCTTGAGTATAGACAACGGTTATACAGAATGTCGGGCGGAGCTGCCAGGGTAGGCTGCCACTGTCCGTCATTCCAGATATAGCCGCGTATGGATTGGCCGTCTCTTGCAACTCCCTCCGGGTGAAAGATAAGCACCTGCAGATCATACAGCGGGGCTACCCGGCATAACTGACTGCAGAACTCCGGTTCCGCGATGGGAGGATTCCCGCGGCGGCGGCCCGTCATGATGCCAAGGAACCCCATTGCTGTCTCTGTCATAATGCCCTCCTTATAACCCGGCCAAGTAGCGGCAATATAGAATCATCTGTTTGACGGACGGTCTGATTTTCACATCACTGAGGGGCGTGTTGTCGTTTTTGGACGGTTTGGAGTTGACCTCCAGGAGCCAGATTTTTCCCGACTGATCCAAGGCAAGGTCAATGCCGAGCTCCCCGAAATGCGCGGGGATATAGGTTTCCACACCCCTGGCTATCGCCAGAGCCGCCCGTGGAAGCTGCAGCTGTGTGCTTTCTTTGGTCCCGGTCGAGAGGCTGCTCTTGCCGATGGCCTCGCGGACGGTGCTGAGCGTGCCGCCCCGCGCCAGATTGGAGACAAAATGGTTGCTTCCGGCGGTACGGGCAACGATTGAGGTGACACCCCACTTGCCGGTGCCGTTCTTCTGCACGAGTGCCCGGAAATCTACCGGACGCCGTCCAAGCTCTAGTAGAGGGAGCCCCTGCTGAATCTGGTAGCGGGTGGTTTTCATCTTGGGCGCAATGGATTGAAATAACTTCGCCAAGGTCGGATAGACTTGTTTACGCGTGCCAAGCGGTGTCGTGGACAGCAGCCGGTAGCCGCCTCCCTCATCTTTGGAAATGCGGAGAATGCCTTTTCCAAGGCTGCCGCGTACCGGCTTCAGGAAGACACTGGGATAGCTGCTGCACATTTTTTTTAATACGGCGAAGCCGGTTAAGGCATGCGATTCCGGCAAATACCGCTGCAGGGCGGCATCCTGTGCCAGTGCTTCGAACACCTCAGTCTTGTCAAGGAACTTTTCATTGAAGAAATGAGTTCCGTAGCGGGATTTTACATCCGCCAAAAAATGCTGTACGCTAGGTTTATTCTCCACCTTTCGAGTCGTAAGCCGATTGTTAATCACATCGGCAATAGGCAGACTCAGCTTCCGCCATCCCTCGTCGTATACCCAGCCCTCAATGGAGGAGCTGTGTGTTTCCAGCCCTTCCGGGGTAAAGAAATATACATAGGCGCCTTGTGCATGGCAGGCATTAGTAAGCTCCCGGCAGAACAGGGTGATCGGGCCGAATACCCTTTCGGGCCGGTCCGGATGGTCCCGGCTCACCAGAACTCCAATCAGCGGTCCGAGCCGCAAGGTGCGGCTGCCGGAGCTGTATGAAGCGTTCAGTGAAAGCCGTTGCCGCAGTCCGAGTTTCCGTGCCAGCGCTTCGTTTACGCGCAGACTGTCGGCTTTGGGAACCGGAATGACGGTGACCTCCTGCCGGAAAGAGCCGAACGTGAGCCGGATCGTTCCGTGTGCGGGTATTTTGAGCTTTTTCATGGATTTTTCGCCAAGCATTACAGCGTTTTCCTGCAGGATGCCCGAGTGGACCGTGTGGACCGGGATCTTGAATTTGGACATCGTGGATCTCCTTCCAGTAGGCAGCATGATGCCGGCAATATGAATCTTAAGGGTTACATATCATTCATCATATGGAGACATCTGACCCTTGGTGATTGACCTATTCTTTAAAAAGCCGTGCCGGGTTTGAACGAAGCGAATCAGGAAGCAATGCTTACAAAACTTAAGCAGATGCTACCGAAGCGAGTTTTGAACGAAGCTGAATCAGGAAGCGATGCTTACAAAACTTAAGCAGATGCTTCCGAAGCGAGTTTTGAACGAAGCTGAATCAGGAAGCGATGCTCACAAAACTTTTAGGAGGAATTATAATGAACGTAATTGACAAGGCGCATGAACTGGCGAGAGCCATTAAGGAAAGTACAGAGTTTTCGGATATTTCCAGCGCTATGAAGGTAATTGAGGCCGATCCGGAAAGCAAACGGATGCTCGACAGCTTCCGGCAGAGCCAGATTGAGCTGCAGCAGCGCATGATGAGCGGGGAGATGCCTCCACAGGAAGAAATGGAGAAGATGGAGAAGCTGTTCGAGGTGCTGAACCTGAATCTGGGCATCCGTCGCCTGTTTGATGCGGAACGCCGCCTAAGTGTCGTTATCGAGGACGTGAACAAAATCATCACTGACAGCCTGTCGCAAATGTACGGCGGTCAATAATTCTGTATCCGGTCACACTGCTGCCTGGGGTGGCTGCAATGTATGAACAACAGGAGGGTGCCTCCTAGCCTGATGGCTAGAGGACACCCTCCTGTTTGTTGTTTATAGCGATGAAGATTACTCCTGCTTGCCTTCCACCGCACAGAGCAGAATCCCGGCAGCCAGGCCGAGACGGCGGTCCAGCTGGCCGCTGCGGTCCTCGGAGAAGTCGGCGATGATTTTGGTGACGAAGGGATTGAAATTTTGCCGGAAGGCGGGAATGACAGTGTTCCCAAGCTCAATATTATATTTTTGCGGAATGAGGGTGATGAAGCGCCGCAGGAGAGCCATAAGTGTGCTGTTTTCTTTGATTAGCCCGATTTCGGTATCCCGCTGATCCAGGATGGTCCATTCATCCTTCAGGATCGATTTGAGCCCCTTGCGGCGGAGCGCCCCGATATGTTCACCGGTCTCCGAGTCATGCACATCGTAGGTCGCGCTGAAGTCGATTACATTGCGGGCTTTAATGCGCAGCAGCTCCTTTTCCATACTTTCGTCCGTAAACAGTGCGATGTCCTCTTTAAGTTTGAAGGCTTTCATTTGCGAATAAAGCACAAGCTCTTCCGAACTGTTGTAGATGTGCAGCTTAGCGCCCATAATGGAAAAAACTTTTTTGCGGATTATGTACTCAGTATGATTAAATGCGTTATTCAATGTAGAATCGCCTCCCCGTAATGCTAACATCATCTCATATCAGAACAGTGCAGGCTATGGTGTAGATTACTTCCCGGAAGTTTTTTGCAACTTGTCTCATAATTCCGGCTGCATGTTCATAGAGTAGAGATATAGATTCCATGGAACAACCTTTTAAGAGAGAAGGAGCTGTCTGTAATGAAGAAAAGAAACAAGTTCAAGCATGGTGTGTATATGCTGGCGGCACTGGCCATGCTGCTCTATGCACTGCCGAAGCTGTCCTTTCAGAACGGGCCTGGCTGGGTGCTGGGGTTCGGCGTGGTCTGGTGCATTTTTGCCTTTCTGGTGATAGCGTCACATTTGCATTTTATAATCGGTGTGGATGAAGAGAAACAGAAGCGCCTGGAGTCTGTCCGCAAGCATAAGCTGGAGCAGTGGCAGGGCAAATGGAACGAGGAGTCCCGTGTGGCGGAAAGATGATGTAATTCCACCAAAAGTAGTCCCGTTCCCGAATTTCTTCCGCAGTCAGGACAACCCCTGCATCCGCCGCTTTGGCGGGGGCAGGGGTTGTTTATGTTCACAGATATAGCCAAATCTAAGCTTCCGTTGCTGTTGTACTCCACTGTTGCCTCCGTGTATAATAGGTACAGAATAGTACAGATCGGGCTATGGGGGTGTAACAGTTGGAGGGTCAAGGCGATAACATTACAAAACATGAACAGCTGCTCCAGCACATTGAAGGCCTTAAGGTTGGCACCAAAATTTCCGTCCGTAAGCTGGCTAAGGAAATGGCGGTCAGCGAAGGTACCGCTTACCGTGCAGTGAAAGAGGCCGAGAATCTCGGCATTGTCATTACGAAGGAGCGCATCGGTACTGTCCGCGTTGAGAAGAAGCCGCGGAATATTTCCGATCAGCTTACCTTCGGGGATGTAGTGGATATTGTGGAAGGGCATGTACTCGGCGGAGTGAACGGCCTGAATAAGCATCTCCATAAATATGTCATCGGCGCGATGAAGGTTGATGCTATGATCCGTTATATCGACGCTGACAGCCTGCTGATTGTGGGTAACCGTGATGATGTGCATTCGCTTGCGCTGGAGCAGGGTGCAGGCGTGCTTGTGACGGGGGGCTTCGGGACAAGCCGTGAGGTCAAAGCGCTTGCTGACGAGCTGGACCTGCCGGTGATCTCTTCAAGGCATGATACGTTTACTGTGGCCTCCATGATTAACCGGGCCATATTTGACAGGCTGATTAAGAAAAAGATCATGCTGGTTGAAGATATCGTGGATAACAAGCCGCGGCTGAACACCCTGAAAGTTACAAGCACCGTCGGGGAATTGCGGATGCTGTCACAGACCAGCGGCGAACTGCGTTTCCCGGTTACAGATGAATGGAACCGGGTTATCGGCATCGTCGGCCGCAGGGATGTGGAGGAGTTCAGTGAGGAGCACAGCATTGAGAAGGCGATGATCCGCAGCCCTGTCACAGCTGCCCTGCAGACGTCGCTGGCCTCGGCGGCGCAGATCATGATGTGGGAGGGCATTGACTTCCTGCCCATCGTGGACCGCAACCGCAAGCTTGTAGGCTCGCTGACCCGCAGGGAGGTACTGCAGAGCCTGCGTGACGTCAGCAATCAGCCGCAGCTCGGGGAGACTTTCGACCACCTGATTTGGAACGGCTTTGCCGAGGAGCGGGACGAGGAAGGAAAGCTGTTCTTCCACGGCTTCATCACACCGCAAATGGCGACGGATCTGGGTACAATCTCCGAAGGTGTGTTATCCACGCTGATGACGCTTTCCGCATTCAAGGCGGCTAAGGACATCACCGGGAACGACTACGTGCTGGACAATATGTCAACATATTTTATCCGCCCGGTACAGATTGAGCATTCGGTTATCGTCTTGCCGAGGCTGCTGGAGATCAGCCGCCGGACCTGCAAGCTGGAAATTGAGATCTCCCACAATGACACAATAGTTGCCAAAGCGGTGCTGATGCTGCAGTCGATCGACCACGGCTGAACCTTCATATTCTACCAAAAAGACTATCCCGCCGGGATAGTCTTTTACGCATATACAATACAGCGGTTGTCTTCTAATTGAACCGGTTCACTTAAGGATGCTGAAGATGCCGGCAATGCAGCCAGACTAATGGCGGGTAAAATGATTTTCATTCCTGTTCCGGCTGTAGTATCCGTGGCTGCGCAGTCCGGAGAAAATGTTGAAGGCACCGATCACAAGGAAAACCGCCTCCACAATGACATTGACCGTGGAACCGCGGAAGAGAAACATCGACATCAGCGACAGCGTCACCAGCATGGCGCCGAGCAGCACATTCATAATAGCGCGCTTGCGGCCTTTTTCCATAGGATCTGGCGCTCTGCGCGAGGATAAGCTGTACACGGCGGCACCGATCATACAAATCACCAGCAGGACAAACAGCACGTACTTGATGAGCAGAATCATGGACAGGCAGCTCCTTTATCAACGTAGTGGAAAATGATAGTTTTGCCCTATGATGTATCCGTATATCACCTGTCCACTATTGTAGCATGATTGGCCTCAGCTGCGCTTATATGGATTAATTTCCACCCAGATTTGCAGTACCCCCTCCATGACGAGCATGGTGCGGATTTTGACCGCGTATTCCTTTTCGCGCACGATGTATATTTTACCGTCCAGAAGCAGCCGGGCCAGCTTGCCGTCCGTGTCGATTTCGAACATACTGCGTCCGCGCATCGGTTCAAGGTCGGAGACCATTTTGCTGATAATCTCTTTGGTCGTAACGGGATCCAGAGCCTCAGCGCCGTCCTTGACCTTGCTGTCCTCTGTGCGCAGCTTGATCTCCCGGATGACGGTAGAGGTGTTGTTGTATTTTTTGAGTGTCTGGATATCCTTCCGGTATTGCTCGATCTGCACACGAAGATCCTGATTGTTCAGCCAGAGCACATTATACCCCATATGAAAAATAGCATTGTATGCGACAGCTCCTGCGACCATGCCGAGTACAAACACGGCGGAAATCTGCGAGAAGCGGCGGTAGCGGTGGAACGGGGGGATTCTCATTCCGGCATCACCCCTTGCCGCACACCCATTTGACCAGCTCGCTGCCCATATGAGCGCCCAGGAAGGCAAATACTAGATAGAGAATTTGCTTGATGGCGGGGGAGAGGTTGCCTCCCAGCATGTTGCTCTCAATGACCCGCATCGGGTCGATTGTTCCGCCGACAGCGGCGGCAAGCGCCCAGATTTTAATCCGGTCCGCGATATCCAGCATAGTCTGTGTAGGCGGCTGCAGGGAGACAACCGCACCGATTCCGCCCAGCATGGCTCCACCCAGTACGATGCCGCAGGCAATAAAGAAGTCTAGGACGGCTTTGCTCAAAAACACGTTCATACAAGGCCCCTTTCCGGACCAGGCCTGTTCGTCAGCTCAGCCTGTCCTTGTGCTCTTACTCCATTCTATGGGCGGTTCCCCCTTTAATATGATAAAATAGTTTCATCTTATGTTTTGATTATTGACTGAAGGGAAGTGGGGATATGAGCCCTTACGTGCATTTGCATGTGCACAGCGAATACAGTTTACTGGACGGGGCGGCGCGCATTACCGATCTCGTGCGCCGGGCCGGCGAATATGGCATGAAGTCGCTGGCGCTGACCGATCATGGCGTGATGTACGGGGCAATCCCCTTCTATAAAGCTTGCAAGGCTAATGGCATCAAGCCGATCATCGGCTGTGAAGCTTATTTGACTGCCGGCTCGCGGCGTGAGCGGGGCAGCCGCAAGGATCAGCCGATCTACCACCTGATCCTGCTCGCCAAGGATGAAACCGGCTACAAAAATTTGATGAAGCTGATCTCGATCGGCCATCTGGAAGGCCAGCATTACAAGCCCCGCATCGATATGGAATCCCTGGCCGCGCATGCTGAAGGCATCATCTGCCTCAGCGCCTGCCTGGGGGGCGAGGTGCCGCAGCATTTGCTGCATGGGCGGGATGACGAAGCGCGCCGGGCGGCGCTGAGATATAAAGAGATTTTTGGCGGGGACTTCTATCTGGAGCTGCAGGATCATGGCATTCCGGAGCAAAAGCGGGTGAACCCGAAGCTGATCGCCCTTGCCGCCGAATGTGATATTCCGCTGGCCGCCACGAACGATGTGCACTATCTGGCCAAGGAGGATGCCGAGGTACAGGATGTGCTGATCTGCATCGGCACCGGTAAGACGGTGGATGATGAGGAACGGCTGAAGATCGGGACAGACCAGCTCTTTTTCAAAAGCGGCGAGCAAATGGCGGCACTGTTCCCGCATGTGCCGGAAGCCATTCTCAACACCGAGGCCATTGCCGGGAAATGCAATCTGGAGCTGACGTTCGGGGGCCATATTCTGCCGGAATATTCCCCGCTGCCGGAAGGGCTGGATGCGGCAGCTTACTTGCGTGAGCTGTGCCGCAGCGGGCTGGAGGAGCGTTATGCGGATACACCGCTGTGGGCCTCGCCGGAGCAAAAGGCAACAGCTGAGAACCGGCTCGACTATGAGCTGGGTGTCATTGAGAGCATGGGCTTCAGCGATTACTTTCTGATCGTCTGGGACTTCATCGCTTATTGCCACCGGCAGGGCATCGCTACCGGACCGGGCCGCGGATCTTCCGCAGGCAGCCTGACCGCGTACAGTCTGCGGATTACTGATGTCGATCCGCTGAAGTACAATCTGCTCTTCGAGCGTTTCCTGAATCCCGAGCGGATCACGATGCCGGATATTGATATCGACTTCAGCGACGAACGGCGCGATGAGGTCATCGCTTATGTCGTTGATAAATACGGCCAGGAGCATGTGGCGCAGATCATCACCTTCGGAACGATGGCGGCGCGGGCGGCGGTGCGTGACGTGGGCCGGGCACTGAACCTGCCCTATAACGAGGTGGACAAGGCTGCGAAGCTGATTCCCGGCCAGCTCGGCATCAGCATTGCCCGGGCGCTGGAGAGCAGCCCTGATCTTAAGGCGCTGTATGAAGGCAATCCGAAGACCAGAGGCCTGCTGGACATGGCGATGAAGGTCGAGGGCATGCCCCGCCATGCTTCCACGCATGCCGCAGGGGTCGTCATCTCCAAAGGTCCGCTGACCGATGCTGTGCCGCTTCAGGCCGGCAACGAGAGCACCGCGCTCACCCAGTACTCCATGGAGCATCTGGAGAGTGTCGGACTGCTCAAGATGGACTTTCTGGGGCTGCGGACTTTGTCGATTATTGAACGCTGCACGAACTGGATCAAGGAAATGAGCGGCAGTACACCCGATTTCCGCAGCATTCCCGATGACGATCCGCTAACCTATGAGATGCTTGGTGCGGGTGAAACGACCGGCGTCTTTCAATTGGAGTCGGCGGGGGTAAGACGCGTGCTGAAGGATCTGAAGCCTTCAGGGTTCGAGGACATAGTCTCCGTGCTGGCGCTGTACCGCCCGGGTCCGATGGAATTTATTCCTAAGTTTATTGCCGGAAAGCACGGCGAAATCGAAGTGGAGTATCCGCATGCTGACCTGACGCCGATCCTTGCCGATACTTACGGGATCATCGTATATCAGGAACAGATTATGCAAATCGCCTCGCGGATGGCCGGGTTCTCGCTCGGTGAAGCCGATCTGCTGCGCCGCGCGGTGTCGAAGAAGAAACGCGAGACACTGGATAAAGAGCGAAGTCACTTCGTGGAGGGCAGCTTGAGGCTCGGCTATCTGGAGACCGATGCCAACGCTGTCTATGATATGATTGTGCGGTTTGCCGATTACGGCTTCCCGCGCGCCCATGCTGCAGCTTACGGCGTGCTGGCCTTCCAGACGGCTTATCTGAAGGCACATTATCCTGTGCAGTTTATGTCGGCGATGCTGACAGCAGTAATGGGCACACACCGCAAGGTGGCCGAATATGTGCTGGAATGCCGCCGCACGGGCATCGGCGTATTACCGCCGGATGTCAACGAGAGCGGCGTGTTGTTTACGCCTGTGCCGGGAGAAGGCAGCGGCCATATCCGTTTTGGTCTGGCTGCGGTCAAGAATGTCGGCACGCTGGCTGTGGAGAACATCATCGCCGTCCGCAAGGAGCGGCCGTTCGACAGCCTGCTGGATTTCTGCCGCCGCGTTGATCTCCGGGTCTGCAACAAGCGCGTGATAGAATCGCTGCTGCAGGCCGGCGCTTTCGACCGTCTGCAAGGCCACCGGGCACAGCTGCTTGCGATGCTGGATGAGACAGTCGATGCCGCGCTGAAATGGCGCAAGGAGCGCGACGAGCTGCAGATCCAGCTGTTCGACGATCTGATTGAAATGCCGAACTGGGAAATCCGCTATCCGGATATCCCGAAATTCACCATCGGCCAGCAGCTGGAGCTGGAGCGCGAGCTGCTCGGGCTGTATCTGTCCGGCCATCCGCTGGACGACAGCGCCGAGCTGCTGGAGGAGCCGGGCATGCAGCGGCTGATGGATCTCGGCGAGGCCGAGGATGAGAGCCAGATCGTAACGGCAGGCATGGTTGTGTCGCTCAAGGAAATTACGACAAAATCCGGCAAAGCGATGGCTTTTGTCGAATGGGAGGACCAGATCGAGCGCTGCGAGGTCGTGCTGTTCCCTGAGGTGTGGAAGCGGAGCCGCAGCCTGATCGAGAAGGGTGCGCTCTTGGCCCTGCGCGCCAAGGTGCAGCAGGAGGACGAGGGCTTCAAGCTGCTGGCCGAAGAGGTCGCGCCGCTTGGCGCCGACACGATTCGCAGCCTGCTGCAGCGCCGCAGCGCAGCTGCCGCCCGCGCGTCCGCCGCGGGCCGCACCCAGACGGCAGGCGCACCCGGAGGTGCGTCTGCTTCCCGGGCGGGCGCAGGCGGCCCTGGCGCCGCCCGCAGCAACGCAGGCGGCGTTACCGCGCCTGCGCCCGCAAGGCCCGCTGCCGCGCAAGCAGCGGCACCGCAGGAAGCCCCGCGCTCCGCAGCGCCGGGACCGGCAGGACAGCGTCCTGCAGCCGCAGACGCTGTGGAGTCCGCTGGCCGGAGTCCCGGCGCAGCGGGGAGCGGCCAGCGTGTCTTTATCAAGATCACGCCGGACTCCGAGAACCCGGCGCTGCTCTCGCGCCTGCAGGCGCTGCTGCAGACCCATCCCGGCCCTGCAGCCACCCTGCTGTTCTACGAGCGTGACCAGAAGCTGCTCGAGCTCAGCGACGGCTACCGGATCGAGCCTTCCCAGGAGCTGTTCGCAGTGATCGAGGGGATGCTTGGAGCAGGTACAGTCCGAATAAAATAAGAACATTTCCGCCTTTTTCCGCATACATTAGGAAACCACAGGGAACTGTCCCGTGCGGAAAGGGGAATCACATCATGTCCTATCAAATGGCAAAAGAGCTGCTGGAGCGCAGGGGAGTCACGCTAACGTCCATCGCTGAGATCGTATATATTTTGCAGTCGGCGTATTATCCGGATTTAACCGAAGAAGAGTGTTTATCGAGCGTTAAATCGGTGCTGGGCAAAAGAGAGGTGCAGTACACGCTGATGACAGGCGTTGCGCTGGATGAATTGGCTGAAAAAGGCCTGCTGCCGCAGCCGCTGCAGGCGGTGATGGAGGCGGATGAATCGCTCTACGGAGCGGACGAGACTCTGGCGCTTGGCATCACCGGCGTATACGGAATGATCGGGCTGACAGGCTTCGGTTATCTGGATAAAATAAAGCTCGGCATTATCGGCAAGCTGAATGATGATGAGCAGGGGATTCATGTATTTCTGGACGATCTTGTCGCGGGAATTGCGGCGGCGGCATCCGCCAGAATTGCGCACCGGCATGAAGGGGCCAAGGTGTATCCCCATGTCAGCGGTACGGAATAATTAACCCCCATTATTTGGTGGATAATGCTCCCTGGTCTTGCTTTCTGCGCCTTACTCCTGTTGCGGGAAAAAAGAAAACTGTGTTATCATGATTCCATTATACGGGATACGGCTGGGAATTGAGATTAGGGAGGCTTTGCAGGGCATGTGGACGGTAATTTATATTGCGCCAACCGCCAGAGTGGCGGATATGATTCAGAGCAAGCTTACGGAAGAAGGATTTATGGTAAAGTGCCGTCCGGTCAATATGTCCAAGCAGCAGTTCGAGATTCTGGTTCCTTCGGGAGAACTGGAGGAAGTGCAGGAAGTCCTTAATCTAATTTTACATCCCTGAATAGACATCAAGATGGCATTCATGACAGCGGCAAGCTGCTATATGCGCAAATAAACGGCTGAAGAGGTGCGACCCTTGTTCAAAGATTTATTTCAGAAAAAACGGAAGTACGCGACTATTCCTTCAGAACGTCTGGAGCGGAGCGGCGGACCGGTAGAAGGCGAACGCCCCAAACGGGAGATTCCCGAGGGCTTAATGAGCAAATGCAGCAAATGCGGAACGATCCAGTACAGCAAGGAGCTGGAGAAGAATCTGAAAGTATGCCCTTCGTGCGGTTATCATATGCGGCTAAACGCGTCGGAACGGATCGCAATGATCCTTGATCCGGAAGGCTTTATCGAGTTCGACAGTGAAATGGCATCCGTAGACCCGCTGCAGTTTCCGGGCTATGCCTCCAAGCTGGAACAACAGCAGTCCAAAACTGGACAGGTTGAAGCCGTGCTTACAGGCCAGGGAACCATTGGCGGTCATCCGGTGATTGTTGCCGTGATGAATTTTGAGTTCTTCACCGGCAGTATGGGCTCGGTTGTAGGAGAGAAGATTACCCGGGCTGTAGAAGAAGCTACAGAGAAGAAGCTCCCGATGCTGATCTTTTCGACTTCGGGCGGAGCCCGGATGCAGGAGAGTATCCTCAGTCTGATGCAGATGGCGAAGACAAGCGCAGCGCTGGCCCGGTTTGGCGAAGCGGGGGGACTCTATATCTCTGTCATTACGGACCCGACAACGGGCGGAGTATCCGCCAGCTTTGCCAGTCTTGGCGATATTATTATTGCCGAGCCTGGAGCAGTATTCGGTTTTGCCGGAAGAATCGTCATTGAGCAGACCATTCGGCAGAAGCTTCCGGATGATTTCCAGACTGCTGAATTCAACCTTCAGCATGGTCAGCTTGATCTGGTCGTACACCGCAAGGAATTACGGTCCACGCTAACCAAGCTTTTGGATTTGCACGACGTGAAAGGGGGCTTTTAGGTTGGCGGGAGAGTTGCCTTTTGAAATGCCTCTGGTAGAAATGCGCAAGAAGATTGCCGAACTGAAGCAGTTCGGTGAAGAGAAGGGCATTGATTTCAGCGATGAGATCGCCCGGCTTGAGGAACGTTACCGCGTACTTGAGGAAGAGATTTATACCGATATTTCTGCTTCACAGAAGATGCATCTGGCCCGGCATCACGGACGTCCGACTTCGCTTGATCTTATAGGGCTGATCTTTACTGATTTTATTGAGCTGCACGGCGACCGTCTGTACGGCGACGATCTGGCTGTAGTAGGCGGAATCGGCAAGCTCAACGGCGTCCCGGTTACCGTAATCGGCCAGCAGCGCGGCAAGGATACGAAGGAGAACATTCTGCGTTTCTTCGGCAGCGCGCATCCCGAAGGCTTCCGCAAGGCGATACGCCTGATGAAGCAGGCGGAGAAGTTTGGCCGTCCGATCGTTACCTTTGTCGATACCAAAGGGGCTTACCCCGGTAATACGGCGGAGGAGAGAGGCCAGTCCGAAGCGATTGCCAGCAGCCTGTATGAGATGTCTCAGCTTGGCGTGCCGGTCATCTGCATCATCATTGGTGAAGGCGGAAGCGGCGGAGCGTTGGCGATGGCTGTAGGCAACCGTGTTCTGATGCTGGAGCATGCCATCTATTCAGCGATCTCCCCGAACGGTGCGGCGTCCATTCTCTGGAAGGATGCCTCGAAGGCGGAACAAGCCGCAGAAGCGATGAAGATCACCGCCGCCGATCTGCTGGAGATGGAAGTGATTGAGGAAATTGTTCCTGAACCGCGGGGTGGCGCACACCGTGATTACGAGTCTACTGCCGCTGCGCTCAAGGATGCCATATGGCGCCATTTGCAGGAGCTGTCGAACCTGGATTTTGCGGAACTTAAAGAAGACCGCTACCGCAAATTCCGCAAAATCGGCGAGTTTTCCGAAGCTCAGCAGGAAGCCGTTAACCCGGAAGAAGAAGTGCAGAACGTGGAGTAATACTCCCTGTTTCATTTGCACTTTCAGACATATAGTCCTATCAGCAGGTCCAAAATATGGACTGGCCTGAATAAACATTTATTACCATTGAAATAATCCTGCGGCATTCGCAGGGTTATTTTTATTTTGCCCTGAAACTTCATGTATTCGACTTAAATTTACAGTAAAAGAAGGCTATAACATTGATTTTGTGTCCAAGTTGCAGTAATATTCATTAGGGCGCAGTAAAAGGTACATGTGATAAAGTTCCTATACAAACAGAAAGCCTTATAGTAGATTTTGTAGTTGGAAAAAGTGAGACAGAGAGAACGAAAAAACGGAGGAAAACCTAATGCGGAAAAGTAAAATTGTATGTACGATCGGTCCTGCTAGTGAATCGTTGGAGAATATCAAAAAATTGATCTTGGCTGGTATGAATGTGGCCCGTCTGAACTTCTCCCACGGCGATTTTGAAGAGCACGGCAACCGGATCAAGACGATCCGTCAGGCATCTAAAGAACTGGGCAAAACTGTTGCCATCCTGCTCGACACCAAAGGACCGGAGATTCGCACAGGCAAGCTGGAAGTAGAACCGATTGAACTGGTTCAGGACGAGTATCTGACATTGACTACGGAAGAGATCCTTGGCGACCAAAACCGTATCTCCATCACTTACAGCGACCTGCCTAATGATGTT
Source organism: Paenibacillus paludis (assembly GCF_042610515.1). Classification (NCBI taxonomy): domain Bacteria; kingdom Bacillati; phylum Bacillota; class Bacilli; order Caryophanales; family Paenibacillaceae; genus Paenibacillus; species Paenibacillus paludis. The sequence continues at coordinate 397,243 of NZ_JBGJZP010000005.1, read as the reverse complement.
CAAGTAGGCTCGACCATCCTGATCGATGACGGCCTTATCGGACTTACCGTTGTCGACATTCAAGGCACAGAAATCAAGACCCGTATTGTTAACGGCGGTACGATCAAGAGCAAGAAGGGCGTTAACGTACCAGGAGTTGCCATCTCCCTGCCGGGTATTACGGAAAAAGACACCAACGATATCGTTTTTGGGATCGGACAGGACATCGATTTTATCGCCGCTTCCTTCGTTCGCAAAGCTAGCGACGTTCTGGAAATCCGTGCACTGCTTGAGAAGCACAATGCTTCCCATATTCAAATCATCTCCAAAATCGAAAACCAACAAGGTGTTGACAACCTTGATGAAATTTTGGCAGCTTCCGACGGCCTGATGGTTGCCCGCGGCGACCTTGGTGTGGAAATCCCTGCTGAAGATGTGCCTTTGGCTCAAAAGCTGATGATCGAAAAATGTAACATCGCCGGCAAACCGGTAATCACAGCTACCCAAATGCTGGATTCCATGCAGCGCAACCCGCGTCCTACCCGCGCTGAAGCAAGTGACGTAGCGAACGCTATCTTCGACGGAACAGATGCAATCATGCTGTCCGGTGAAACTGCTGCCGGGAAATATCCGGTAGAGTCCGTTCTCACAATGTCCCGCATTGCTGAGAAAGCTGAGTCTGCCCTGAACCACCGTGAAATCTTCATGAAGCAACAAATTGCTCAAGAAACAACGGTTACTGAAGCCATCAGCCAATCCGTAGCGATTTCCGCTCTGGACCTGAACGCTAAAGCTATCATTTCTTCGACTGTAACTGGCCACACTGCACGCGTGGTTTCCAAATACCGTCCTAAATCGCAAATTATTGCCGTGACTACTCAAGAAAGAACTATGCGTCAATTGGCTCTCGTATGGGGCGTAACTCCTGTATTCGGTAAAGAAGCTACGTCGACAGACGAATTGCTGCAAACTGCCCTTAAAGGCGGTAAAGATTCCGGTCTGGTTAAAGCAGGCGATCTTGTTGTAATTACAGCGGGTATCCCACTGGGACGTTCCGGTTCCACAAACCTGGTGAAAGTAGACACCATTCCAGCTGACTAAGCTTAGGAGTCTTCTATAACGCAGATTGTTCTATTCATAAAAAGCAATGGTGAATTCCACCATTGCTTTTTTTGCTTGATATACGAGGGTCAAATGTATATATTGGATTGAGAGTTTCGGGCAAAATAAACACTAGGAACGTATGAGAATGGGGTTTCTTGTGTTAACGAGAGGCGAGCCCTTATGATAAACACGTTTAACTACAAAAGTATCTCCGGCGGAGTTGGGGCTTGAAGGGACGGCAACTGCGGTTTTGTTCTGTACCATAATACCTCCATCGGCTGGAGTGAGCTTAGGGCTTTTGCCGTTGATCGTGCAGCGGCTGAACCTTGTGGGTGTTACCCGGGCAAGCGCGCCTATAGTTCCGCCGACTTGGGGGGCTTCCATGATCCATTCAGCGGAGGACTGCGGGCCTGTGTAATGCTGTATAGTGCGGAAAATCCAGTTCTTGCTGAGATTCCGCAGGGTTATGCGCCATTTGCCGCGGCTGATCTTTGCGATGGTTGCCCGCATGCGGTCTCCGGGAGAGACCGGGAGAGGAATAACCGTCTCCATTGCCGGCAGTATTTCCCACCAGGGATAGTAGCGGACGACTCCATTTATAGATTCATGTGCGGTGCCGGTCTGAATCAGATTGCTGTTTTTGAAGCCGTCGATTCCAATCCAGGCCGAGGAATAGCTGGCTTTGGAAGTGGGCTTGACATAGGGGACAACCCACTCGCCGGAGATCCTCCGGAAGGCTCCTTTTTTGCCTGTGATGGCATATCCGCTCCAGTTGCTGGAGGTCCAGCCGAAGCCCGTGCTTTGAGCTCTTCCCTTGTTGGTTTTGTCCGTGAGACAAGGCCGACCGCGCTTTAATTTATAAACTGTGCTCACTTGTTCACCGCCTCTATTAGGTTCTGCTCTATCTAATGCGGCGAAGTCTTGCAAAGGTTGGGTATTCTGTTAAAAAGGATTGGAGAGGAAATATAGCACAAATGGAAAAACTACTGAAGCTGCGCGGCTTTTATCTCTTCCTGGGACTTGCCGGCGGCTCGTTTGGTTCCTATCTGACGCTGTTGCTGAAGTATAACGGAATGGATGTCAGCCAAATTGGTATGATGATGGCGGTAGGAACACTTATTGCCATATGTATTCAGCCTGTATGGGGTCTTATCTCCGATAGGTATAACCAGGCGCGTCTTGTACTTATTCTAAGTGTGGCTGTGCCGGCGGTGCTGGCCGTATTCTACCGTTCGGAATATTTCATTGTTCTTCTGCTGGTATACACGGTGTCCACGATCTTCTCGTCCACACAGGCCCCTATCGCCGATTCTTACGCCATTGCAGCGGCGAACAGAGCCGGATCCACCTACGGCAGCATCCGGCTGATGATGAGCATAGGAGCGGCTGTAGGGGCCTATGCCGGTGGCCAGTATGTTGAGAGATTTTCAGTCTCTACGATATGGCTCCCGTTCCTGCTCTTAAATTCAGTTGCCGTCATTTTTGCCCTGACCCTGCCCAGACAGGCGGAAGAGAATCATATGATGAGCCAATCGCTGGCTCAAGGGGTCAAAAAACTGCTCGGCAACCGCATCTTCCTGGCTTTTCTGGGCGGCAGCTTTTTGGTGAACCAGACGATGACGGCTTTCGGCACTTATTTTGTAGTGGCCTTCCAATCTGTCGGCGGCTCCACCGGGTATGCCGGAATTGCGCTTTTCCTAGCCTCTGTGACCAACGTGCCCTCCATGCTGTATGCCTCGAAAGTCATCCGTAAGCTGGGACGCGAGCGTACGCTGCTGCTGGGTGCACTGATCTATGTGCTGCGCTGGGGGATTCAGGTAGCCTTTCCCCATCCTTCGGTGATGATCGGCGTGCAGGTGCTGCACGGTCTGTCATTCGGGCTCTTTTATATTGCTGCTGTTGAATATGTGTCGCAGATTACCTCATCCGAAATGCAGGCAACAGGCCAAAGTGTCTTCAATATCGTATTTTCCGGTTTTGCGGGAATTCTGGGCAATTTGCTGAATGGATTTCTGCTTAGTCAGGGCGGTGTCGGGCTGATGAATGTGTCTTGCATGATAAGTTCTGCCGTCGGGGCGGTACTGCTCTTCTATGTAGCCAGAAGCTCAAGGAGCAGCGTTCCGAAGACGATGTCCTCGGGCGGAGTTGGCGTCTAGCTGCCGCTTCCGCAAGTTAATACAGAAAGGAGCATATGTTATGGAATCACGTAATCGGGTGCTTTCCAGCCGCTGGCACAGCACTGCTTTCCGCGTGCGTTACCAGGAAACCGATCAAATGGGTGTGGTGTACCACGCCAATTATTTAAGCTGGTTCGAGAGCGGGCGCACCGAGATGTTCCGCGAGCTCGGCTTCGCCTACCGTTCACTGGAGAACATGGGAGTGCTTCTTCCTGTGACTGCGGCAGATTTGCAATTTAAAAGTCCGGCGCGATATGATGATCTTATCGCCGTCTATGCGCGGCTTAAGGTTTTTTCAGCTTTGAGAGTTGTGTATGAATATGAGGTGCGCCGGATTGAGGAAGATGGGGAAAGTGGCGGCGAAGGTTCTGCGGAACACGGAGAGCTTTCAGCGCTGACTACAGCCCAGACTCTTCCGGGAGAACTTCTGGTTAGCGGTTCTACCAGTCATGTCTGGCTGAACAAGGACTGGAAGCCGGTAAGACTGGATCGGGCGCTGCCGGAGCTGTATCAAGCGATAACCGGGGCGCTCAGGGAAGAAGAAGGAGGAGCAGTATGATCGGGAACAAATGGCTGTGGGCTGCCTTGTTTATTATCCCGGCCGTGGAATTATTCGGGTTCATCTATGTCGCTGGTTATCTTGGAGCGCCCAAAACGCTGCTGCTCATTCTGGCTACTTCAGTGATAGGACTGCTCATGATGCGGTTCGAAGGCAAAAAGGTACTGCAGGACAGCAAAATACAAATGCAGGAAGGCAAAGTGCCCGGACGGACGATGCTGGACGGCTTGTGTATTTTTTTCGGCGGTCTGCTGCTGATTCTGCCGGGCTTTGTAACGGATATAATCGGCTTTTCTTTGGTGTTTCCGCTGACCCGGCCGCTGTACCGGGTTTTTCTGCTTAGATGGATTGAGAAGAAAATGAAAAATGGCAGCTTCACCTTTTACCGCAGGTAACAGAAACCTGTCTATGCGCTGCTTTGTGTACCAGACGAATAGCATGAACCTAGGAAACGAAACAGAGCGGAAGCCGTCTACTTGGATGGCTTCCGCTCTGTTTCGTTATAAGGGACTGTTTTACGGTTCCTGCTGTATTCCATACACCTAGTTGGACTAATGCAGACGTCCGCTCACAATATAGCTGTGCAGCGCCCGGAACACACCGGCACGGTGGAAGGCGTCAAGGATGACCAGAATAACAGGACCCAGTAGAAGACCGAGCATGCCGAACAGCTGCAGGCCGGCGAACATGCCAACAAGCAGGGTAAGCGGGTCCAGCCCGATGCTGCTGGCGAGCACCTTGGGCTCAAGCACCTGGCGGGTCACAAGAATGATCCCGTAGAGTACCAGCAATCCGATGGCCAGAGCCAGGTTGCCGGTCATGTAGGAGTACAGCGCCCAAGGGAGCAATACAACACCGACGCCAAGGTAAGGGACCAAATCAACGATGCCGACCGTCAGACCGATGGCAAAGGCGGAGTCTACACCCAGCAGCAGGAGCCCGATAATGACGATAACCCCGGTAACGGAAATCAGCACTAACTGGGCCCGCAGATAGCCGGACAGCGCTTTGCGCAAATCACTCCAAATCTCAGAGACCGGTCTAAGCAGAGGCGCCGGCAGCAATGAAGTCAATTTTGCATTATGGCGATCCCAGCCGGTGCTGAGGAAAAAGGCGGCTAGCACGATCACAATCAGGATGGTTCCCATGCTTGGCAGCGCGGAAATCAGCTTCAGAATCATATTGAAAAAACCGGTGATCAACTGGGTCATGGCGTGGCCCACGGTTTCGGTAGTCCGGCTGATGTTGCTGTCGATAGTGGCATGATAGTCCGGGTTGTCGTGGTAAAACTGGTTGATTTGGTTAATAATATTCTGAATGCTGGCATTGCGGCCCAGTGACAGCAGCAGCTCGCGCCATTGGTCGGTATGGAGATCTAAGGTCTGCAGCAGCACAATCAGCTCTTTCACCAGCCGGGTAATCAGCGCAGTCAGTACAAGGGCCGTACCTCCGATATAGAACAGCAGCGAGAGCGAGACGGCGAGCCAGCCCGGAAGCTTAAAGCCTTTAAGGATCACCACCAGCGGATGAATGATATAGGCGAGCAGCCAGGCCAAGAGGAGCGGATAGAGCAGCGGAAGCAATACATAGATGGCGAACAGCAGCCCTGCAGCGGCGAGAACGACCCAAAGGCCGCGCAGCACTCTTTTTAACACAAGCGTGTCCATCGTTCATCCCTCCACTATTGCTGCTCCCGCAAGAAAATAACTGCTCGTCTTATGTATATTCATAGATTGATTTTACAGACTATCAAAAGTCATAAAGCACAAAAACAGGGCAGACTCTATAACCTGAAAGCGCAATCATGAAACAGGAAGATCGGAAGTTTTTTTCTATCTCTCCGATAAAATCATTTGATGCGTGTCAAAGCTTCCACGTTGTTCACATAACCGTCAAAATCCGGTATGATTATTAAAGGTTCTACACTGAAAGTTGGTTGCAATCTTTAAGGATGTCTTATCGCCTTCTTTTTATGTTTTTAAACCTTTAAAATGTAAATGTTTTCACGATGTTAGAAATGGCTTTTATACCCTTGTTCGCAAAGGAGAGATATACTATGACAGCTACTAAAGGCCTGGAAGGCATCGTCGCCACGACTTCCTCAATCAGCTCGATTGTGGATGGCGTCCTCACTTACCGCGGATTTGATATTGACGATCTTGCGGAGAATGCCACCTTTGAAGAAACCGCTTATTTGCTGTGGTTTGGCAATCTGCCTACTACGCCTGAGCTGCAGGCTCTGCGACGTGATCTCAGCGCATTTGCACCGATTCCGGAGCAGGTCATTGCACAAATGAAGCTGTATCCCAAAGAAGCGAACACGATGGCTGCCCTGCGCTCCGCCGTATCAAGTCTCGCGCTCTATGATGAAGCGGCGGATGACATGAGCCGTGAAGCGAATGAAATCAAAGCAGTGAAGCTTCAGGCGCAGATTCCGACCATAGTGGCTGCGCTGGCACGTATCCGCAAAGGTCTGGAGCCCATTGCACCCAAAGAAGGCTTGTCCATCGCAGAGAATTTTCTCTATATGCTATGGGGCAAACAGCCGGATGTCGTATCCGTCAAGGCGCTGGATGCTGCACTGGTGCTGCATGCAGACCATGAGCTGAATGCCTCCACATTTGCCGGCCGTGTGACTGTGGCTACTCTCTCCGATATATATTCCGGTGTGACGTCTGCGATTGGTGCCCTTAAGGGTCCGCTGCATGGCGGAGCGAATGAGGCCGTAATGAAGATGCTGGAGGAGATCGGCAGTCTGGATGCAGTGGAGCCCTATATTCGCGGGAAGCTGGAGCGCCGTGAGAAAATTATGGGCTTCGGACACCGTGTCTATAAGAATGGGGATCCGCGTGCCAAACATCTGATGAAGATGTCCCACGAGCTGGGCACCATGAAGAATGACACTACACTCTACGATATGTCCGTCAAGATTGAGGAGCTGATCACCGGGCAGAAGGGACTGAAGCCAAACGTGGATTTCTACTCGGCTTCGGTATACACACAGCTTGGCATTGAGCGGGAGTTGTTCACGCCGATTTTTGCCATCAGCCGCGCTTCGGGATGGACAGCGCATATTCTGGAGCAATATGTAGACAACCGCATCATCCGCCCGCGTGCTGAATACACTGGGATGTCCGAACAGAAATACGTTCCCGTTGACGAGAGATAAAGGCGGCCCTTGCGGGCCGCTCCACCCCTCTAGTAGAATGAATGTACGCAAGTGACTAACCAAACTAAACTAAACTTTTTAGGAGGATTCCCCACAAATGTTGAAACTAGAAAAATACGATCTGCCGACAGAAGGCGAACAAATCACGATTGAAGACGGCAAACTGGTGGTTCCGAATCATCCGATTATTCCTTTTATTGAGGGTGACGGCACTGGCCGCGACATTTGGAAAGCTTCCAAACGGGTGCTTGATGAGGCTGTTGCCAAAGCTTACGGCGGTACAAAAAAAATTGCCTGGTATGAAGTATTTGCCGGCGAAAAGGCCTTCAATACATATGGTGAATGGCTGCCTAATGATACGCTGGAAGCCATTCGTGAATATATTGTAGCTATTAAAGGCCCGCTTACCACTCCAATCGGCGGCGGAATCCGTTCTTTGAATGTGGCGTTGCGCCAGGAACTGGACCTGTATGTATGTTTGCGTCCAGTGCGTTATTTCGATGGCGTGCCTTCACCGGTGAAACATCCGGAGCTGGTGGACATGGTTATTTTCCGTGAGAATACAGAAGACATTTATGCGGGTATCGAGTACCAGGAAGGCTCCGAGGCTGTCAAGAAAGTGATTGAATTCCTGCAGAAGGAAATGGGTGTGAACAAAATCCGCTTCCCGGAAACATCCGGTATCGGCATCAAGCCAGTGTCTTCCGAAGGCTCGAAGCGCCTCGTGCGCGCTGCAGTTGAATATGCGATCAAGCATGGACGGAAGAGCGTAACGCTTGTGCATAAGGGCAATATCATGAAATTTACCGAAGGTGCGTTTAAGAACTGGGGTTACGAAGTGGCTGAGCAGGAGTTCGGCGACCAAGTATTTACCTGGAACCAATATGATGTCATCAAGGAACGTGATGGTGAAGCTGCGGCCAACGCTGCCCAGAAGGAAGCGGAAGCTGCCGGCAAAATCATCATCAAGGATGCCATTGCCGACATCGCTCTGCAGCAGGTATTGACCCGTCCGACCGATTTCGATGTGATTGCTACGCTGAACTTGAACGGCGACTACTTGTCCGACGCGCTTGCTGCTCAAATCGGCGGCATCGGCATCGCTCCGGGAGCGAACATCAACTATTTAACAGGGCATGCTATCTTTGAAGCAACACATGGTACGGCTCCGAAATATGCTGATAAGGACGTTGTGAACCCGGGTTCGGTCATTCTTTCCGGAGTAATGCTGCTGGAGCATTTGGGCTGGCAGGAAGCGGCTGACCTTATCTACAAAGGAATGAGTACCGCGATCAACAACAAAACGGTGACTTATGATTTTGCCCGTCAAATGGAAGGCGCAACAGAGCTGAAATGCTCCGCGTTTGCTGACGAAATTATCAATAATCTGTAGTCTTGTAGGAGGATATCTCTTGGCCATCAAACGTTATAAAATTACAGTCGTGGGTGCCGGCTTCACCGGCGCTACCACGGCGCTTATGCTTGCCCAGAAGGAACTCGGCAACGTGGTGCTGCTGGATATTCCGCAGCTCGAGAACCCGACCAAAGGCAAGGCGCTGGACATGCTGGAAGCCGGCCCTGTGCAGAAGTTCGACAGCCAGATTACGGGAACCTCAAGCTATGAGGATGCAGCGGATTCGGATATCGTGATTATTACGGCAGGCATCGCCCGCAAGCCGGGCATGAGCCGCGATGATCTGGTGAATACCAATGCAGGAATTGTGAAATCGGTCTGCGAAAATGTGAAACGTGTCGCTCCGGAATCCATCGTAATTATATTGAGCAATCCGGTAGATGCGATGACTTATGTGGCTTACAATGCACTGGGCTTCCCCAAAAACCGGGTAATCGGACAATCCGGCGTGCTGGATACGGCCCGCTACTGTACTTTTATCGCCCAAGAGCTTAACGTTTCGGTTGAAGATGTACGCGGCTTTGTGCTGGGTGGACATGGCGATGATATGGTACCGCTCGTACGCTACTCCAGCGTGGGCGGCATTCCGATTGATACGCTGATTTCCGCAGAGCGTATTGCCGAGATTGTACAGCGTACACGAGTCGGCGGCGGCGAGATTGTCAGCCTGCTCGGCAACGGCAGCGCTTATTATGCGCCAGCGGCTTCCTTGGTCCAGATGACTGAAGCGATCCTGAAGGACAAGAAGCGGATTATCCCGGTAATCGCTCTGCTTGAAGGTGAATACGGCTATGATGGGCTGTTCATGGGCATTCCGGCGCTGCTGGGTGCGGACGGTATTGAGAAGGTATATGAACTGGAGCTTACGGCAGAGGAGAAAACGGCTTTGGATAGGTCGGCAGATTCGGTACGTGCCGTTACTTCGTTAGTTACGATCTGAGCATCAGCCTGCGGGAGCCCTCATTTTAGAAATTAAAATGGGGGTTTTCTTTTCTTCTATTTGTTGGTTAGGTATAATTGAAGTGTAACTAAAATCACTGAAAACATTAGAGGAGGTATGTTATGGGTCACTTTTTGTTTTTTCTACATATGATCGGTACATTGGCGCTGGGCTTTTATCTGGTGCTGCCGTTTGTTCTCGGGCGTGTCCAGAAGCTGAGCGTCCCTGCGAGAGAAGGAACGCTTAGTGCAATCGGCGGCTTCAACCGCTTCGCCCAGTACGGTCTGGTCATCCAACTGCTGACTGGCGGCTATATGATGACGAAAGGTGAATATTCGGTGCCATGGATGATCGTGGTTGTTGTTCTGCTGCTTGCGATGTTTGCACTCGGCGGCATCATCAGCAAACCATTGCGTCTTGCCGCAGCCGGCATGCGCGAGAACCGTGACGTATCCGCAGAGACAGGCAAAATCCGTACCTTAAGCCTGCTGCTCATGGTGGCGCTGGTGCTGATGGTGTTTTTCATGGTGTACAACAGTATTATTTAAGACTTCCTTCATAGAAAGACTACAGAAAGCCCGCCTCCGGAATGGCATGGAGAGCGGGCTTTTGGGTGCAGACATTACTTCGGGACAAGTCTATCGGGTACCACCCCGCCATGCCGCCGCCACAGATTGTAGCAGACAACGCTTTACAGCAGTTCGTTCAGGGAGAAAACATGGCTTTTCTCAAATTCAGCAAGGATTCCCGCCGGAAGCAGGCGTTGAAGCTCGAGCCGGGTACACCATTTATAATCCGAATGCTCTACGGACAGATGTACCGCATGGTCTGTGCTCCGGCACAAATAGGTGATAATGACAAGCTGCCTTGCCGGATCGGTTAGAAACGAGGTTGCATACAGCAGATTGCCGACAGTAACCGCAAGTCCGGTCTCCTCATAAATCTCCCTTTCCAGAGCCGCCTCCAGGTCTTCTCCGAATTCTATTTTTCCGCCCGCACATTCCCAGGTGCCCGCTCCGACAGAATCTCTTGCCGCACGCCGAACAAGCAGAATCCGGCCTCCATGTACAATAACTCCTTTGACAGCAACGATGATGCTGCGTGTGTGTTTGACCATATTGCGTGCTCTCCCCTCTGCGCAGAGTCTGCATAAATCTGCAACTCCATTGCTGGATTAGTGCTTTCTCTCTAAAGTATATCGTCTTCCCCGGCAAAAACGACTGACATTTTAGTTTGACCGCGCCCAAGGTGTGGTAAGTAACATAACGTAAAGCAAATGAAGAGATGATCTGCAGGTGCATAAACCAGGCACCCTGAGCCAACCCTAAAACGATGAGTAACCAACAGGTACACAGCGAAAGGAGAATGGATCATGCCAGACAACACGCAAACCAAAAAAACATTACCTCCGCAGGTGCAGGACCGCCAGCCCGGAATTGAAAGTGAAATGAATCCGCTGCCGGAATTCGAGACCTCAGCCTATAAGGCGGCGGGCAAGCTGCTGGGCAAGGCGGCTCTGATTACAGGAGGAGACAGCGGTATTGGCCGGGCGGTTGCCGTTCATTTTGCCAAGGAGGGTGCGGATGTCGTTATTTCCTACCTCAATGAGCATTCCGATGCCGAAGAGACTAAACGTCAGGTGGAGCAAGAGGGGCGGAAGTGCGTTCTGATTGCCGGCGATATCGGCGTGGAGGCGTTCTGCCAGGATCTGATCAATAAGACGGTGGAAGGACTCGGCAAGCTGGATATCCTGATTAATAATGCGGCCGAGCAGCATCCGCAGGAGAAGATTGAGGATATTACCTCTGAGCAGCTGGAGCGGACGTTCCGCACGAATATTTTTTCGATGTTCTATTTGACCAAGGCAGCCATGCCCCACCTGAAAAAAGGGTCCACGATTATCAACACAACTTCGATCACAGCATACCGGGGCAGCCCGCAGCTGCTGGACTATTCGTCCACCAAAGGTGCGATTCTCAGCTTTACCCGTTCGCTGTCGATGAATCTGGCGGACAAAGGCATCCGGGTAAATGCCGTAGCGCCGGGACCGATTTGGACACCGCTTATTCCGTCGACCTTTGACGCGAAGAAAGTCAGTGAATTCGGCGGCACGCAGCCAATGAAACGCCCGGGACAACCGGAGGAACTCGCTCCGGCCTATGTGTATCTGGCTTCCGATGATTCATCTTATGTAAGCGGACAGGTAATGCATGTGAATGGCGGCGAGGTCGTAAACGGCTAAACGCGGTTGCTGATTTCACTGCTATGAATAATTAGAGTCTGGAGCGGACCCTTGGGTTCCGCTCTTTTTGATGCAGGCCTCTTTTAAAGGATGGCTCTTCAAGGAATAATATGTTAGTATATGAAACGTTAAGCGTAATTGAATATGAATTTGTCACTAGGGGTGCCGCAAGGCTGAGACGAACATACCCGTTCGGACCCTTTGAACCTGATCTGGTTTATACCAGCGTAGGGAAGTGGAGAACGAATAACTGCAGTGGGGCTGAATGGCCCGGTATTCCTGTATATATTCCAGACTGCCTCCTTTACGGGGGCGGTCTTTTTTGTGTTTGCCGGTAATGCAAAAGAACAGGAGAAGGTGAACGTGTTGAAAGAGATACATTTGATCTCGGATGGAAGGCAGAATCCGGCGCAGTTTGTTCAGCTGGCTGCGGCTGTGCAATTCATAGTGGATTATATCCATCTCCGGGAAAAGGCAATGTCTGCGCGGGAGCTCATAGCTCTGACGGAGCAGCTGATCATAGCGGGGGTTCCGCCTGCCAAGCTGGTGATCAACGACCGGATAGACGTTGCTCTGGCCGCAGGGGCGGGCGGGGTCCAGTTGGCTTGGCACAGCCTGCCGCCTGCCGTAGCGCGCAGCGTAGCACCGGACCTGCGATTGGGAAGGTCGGTGCATTCCCCGGAGGAGGCGGCTGAATCCGGCCGGCAGGGAGCGGACTTCTGCCTGTTCGGGCATGTGTTTCCCTCGGCCTGCAAGCCGGGGCAGCGGGAACGCGGATTGCAGCAGCTGGCTGAGGCTGTCCGCTGCAGCAGCATTCCGCTGATCGCCATAGGCGGAATTGAGCCGGGCAATGCCGGAAAGGTTCTGGCAACGGGTGCTGCCGGAATTGCCGTAATGTCCGGAATATGCAGTGCAGGAGATCCTGTGGCCGCCGCTACAGCCTACAGATCAGCAGTTCAGGCCGTACCTTAAGTCTGAAGCCATGAATAATGCTCCTGCACCAGTTAAAGGAGGTGAGCAAGCATGAATTTGATCGTGAATGGAAAAGGCGGGGCCTATGAAGAGGGCTGCCGGACTGTAGCTGATCTGCTATGCCGGTCCGAGTGGACCGGGAGACTGGTTATCGTGGAGCTGAACGGTGAGATCGTCGGCAAGGACGTTTACGGAAATACGCTGCTGAGCGAAGGTGACCGCGTAGAGCTGGTCCACTTTGTCGGCGGTGGCTAAAGAGCCAGTGCGTGTTGCCGGATGCAAGAAGCAAGAGGTAAGTGGTATGAGGTAAGTGGCAAGTGGTAGGAAGTAAGACGTAAGACGTAAGACGTAAGACGTAAGAAGCAAGAGTTAAAGGCAAGACGTAAGACGTAAGAGGTAAGAGGTAAGACGTAAGAAGCAAGAGTTAAAGGTAAGACGTAAGACATAAGACGTAAGACATAACAGGTATGATCAAAACTCGGCGTATCAGCAACAGAGGCTCCGCATTTTAGCGGGCCACTATCTCAGGAGGCGATTTTATGCAAGATCCTTTCGTTATCGGCGGAATCCCTTTATCCAGCAGGCTGTTTATCGGAACCGGGAAATACAGCCGCAATACCCTCATTCCCGAAGTGATTGCACGTTCGGGTTCTCAGGTCATTACGGTGGCTCTGCGCCGGGTTGATCCGGAGAGCAACGACAACATTGTTGCGCATATCCCCTCCCATATGACGCTGCTGCCCAATACCTCCGGCGCGCGTACAGCCGAAGAAGCGGTGCGTATTGCCAGACTGGCCAGGGCGGCAGGGCTGGGCAATTGGGTGAAGATCGAGGTCATTAATGATCAGAAATATTTGCTGCCTGATAATATGGAGACAGTTAAAGCCACGGAAATATTGGCTGCAGAGGGTTTCGTTGTACTTCCGTATATGAGTCCCGATCTTTCCGCAGCTATCCGGCTCAAGGCAGCCGGAGCTGCCGCTGTTATGCCGCTGGGTGCGCCCATCGGCTCGAACCGCGGCCTGCAGACCAAGGAGCTGCTGCGGATTCTGATCGCAGAAGTGGATCTTCCGGTGATTGTTGACGCCGGTATTGGCAGACCATCCGAGGCTGCTGAGGCAATGGAAATGGGCGCATCCGCCGTGCTGCTGAACACGGCAATTGCTACTGCGCGTGATCCGCTTCTGATGGCGGAGGCATTCCGTGAGGCGGTAACCGCAGGGCGCAAGGCTTATCTGGCCGGACTGGGGCCGGTGGAGGAGGCGGCAACGGCCACTTCGCCGCTGACCGGCTTTTTGTTCTAGCCAATGGAGAGAAGGAAGGGAGGAAGAGCATGAGCTTTTTTGATACGGTGATTCGGTTAGAGCAGCTTCCTTACGAGACTTTATGGAAGCAGTATACTGCGGTGGATGTGAAGCGGGCGCTACGATTGGAACATCTGGACGAAGACGGGCTGATGGCACTGCTGTCTCCGGCGGCGGAGCCTTACCTGGAGGAAATGGCGCAGAAAGCGCAAAGATTGACACGTACGCACTTCGGGCATGTGATGCAGCTGTTTACGCCGATGTATTTGGCCGATTTTTGCGTGAATCATTGCACTTATTGCAGCTTTAGCTCGATTTATGACTTTACGCGCAAAAAACTGACACTGGAGGAGGTCAGGCAAGAAGCAGAAACCATCGCCGCCACAGGCCTGCGCCACATTCTGATTTTGACCGGCGAATCCCGGAGTGAAAGTCCGGCCGCTTATGTGAGGGAGTGCGTGAAGGTGCTCCGTGACTATTTTTCTTCAGTCAGCATTGAGGTTAATCCGCTCTCTACGGAAGAATACAATGATCTGAGGGTGGCAGGGGTAGACGGTCTTACCTTGTATCAGGAGGTGTACCATCAGGAGACCTATCGAAAGCTGCATGTGAAGGGTCCGAAGAGAGTCTACCGCAACCGTCTGGATGCGCCCGAACGCGGCTGCCGCGCCGGGTTTCGATCCGTGAATATTGGTGCCCTGCTGGGGATGTATGATTGGCGCCAGGAGGCTCTGGCAACGGCCCTGCATGCGAGATACTTGCAGGACAAGTACCCGGAGTGCGAGATCGGCTTGTCGATTCCCCGTTTTCGCCCTTATCTCGGAGAATTCAATCCGGCAAGTGATGTAACCGACCGTGCGCTGGTGCAGATCATACTGGCTTACCGCCTGTTTCTGCCCCGTGCGGGCATTTCATTGTCCACGCGGGAACCGGCAGCTTTGCGCGATCATCTGGTCCATCTCGGCATCACTAAAATGTCCGCAGGAGTATCCACCGAGGTAGGCGGGCATACCCTTGAAGGCGGAACCCCGCAGTTTGAAATATCGGATGGCCGCAAAGTGCATGAAATTACAGAAATGTTGTATGCCAAGGGGCTGCAGCCGGTATTCAAGGACTGGGATATCCTGACAGAGCCGCTCCATTCACCAAAGATTACACCACACCATCAGGTGGACTCCCTGCGTTAATAAATTCGAAGCGATCAAATTGCTGCATTCAATCTGCCGAATCTGCCCCGGGCTCACTGCTCATGCCAGCGGACAGCTCGTCCAGCGACATTTCAAACCCTGGAGCCATATGGGCCAGGAAATAATCCATCTCCGGCAGTTCCAGTATGCGCAGCTTTGTCGCGGTCTGCTCTTTGGCAGCGGCGAACTCGCGGTTGCCTGCAGCGACCTCCCAGACGCATTTCAGGTAGGCGTCCAGCACATCCGCTGCTTTGACATAGCGCAGCAGCCCGGCATCCTCTGAGCCGGGCGGGCTGTCCTGCGGCTGCAGGAGCGGCGTGTAGACCGCGCTTAGCTCCGGCGGAATCATCGCCGCCAGACGTTCGGCGGCGGCCCGCTCCATGTCGCGGAAGCTGGACAGCAGCCGCGGGTTGTTATGTTTCACCGGCGTAGCGATATCGCCGGTGAATACCTCGGAGGCGTCGTGGAACAACGCCATCACCGCAGCCCGGTCGGCATTTAGCGACCGCCCGAAATGAGCGTTGCCGACCGAGCACAGCATATGGGCCAGCAAAGCTACCTGGAATGAATGCTGCGCCACGTTCTCCGGGGCGGTGCTGCGCATCAGGCTCCAGCGCTGAATATATTGAAGGCGATACAAATAGGCTGAAAAATGGTAGTTCAATTTTTAAGTAACCCCTTTCATGAGCCGATTAATATGATATTATAATAACTAATTGTAACAGAGTTTAGACAACCTGGAACTGATGGAGAGGAGTCCTGAATGAAGATGCAGCATTTTGAAGACAGCATTTATAATCTGATCGTAGAGACCTCCACAAATTTACCGGGCGATGTGCGCAGGGCGGTAGCGAAGGGGCGCGCGCTGGAAGACA
Source organism: Paenibacillus paludis (assembly GCF_042610515.1). Classification (NCBI taxonomy): domain Bacteria; kingdom Bacillati; phylum Bacillota; class Bacilli; order Caryophanales; family Paenibacillaceae; genus Paenibacillus; species Paenibacillus paludis. The sequence goes on along the minus strand of NZ_JBGJZP010000005.1, from coordinate 381,321 downwards.
GGGCGACCCGCTCGGGACTTGCTTTGACCACGATTGCACAGAATATCGGAATGGCTGAGCTTCAGGTATCGCCGATCTGTCAGGATACGGGGATGCCGACGTTTATTATTCATACACCTGTAGGCGTTAATCAGATAGAAATGAAAAAAGATATACACAGCGCCATAGTCCGGGCGACCCAAAACGGCAAGCTGCGTCCCAATTCGGTAGATTCGCTTACCGGCGAAAACAGCGGAGACAATCTGGGCGCCGGGACACCGGTAATCCATTTCGAACAATGGGATGAAGAGGGCGTAGATGTCCGGCTCATCCTGAAGGGCGGCGGCTGCGAGAACAAAAATATCCAATACAGCCTTCCGGCAGAGCTGGAAGGACTGGGCAAAGCTGGCCGTGACCTCGACGGCATCCGCAAATGTATTCTCCATGCCGTCTATCAGGCACAGGGACAGGGCTGCAGCGCGGGCTTCATCGGTGTGGGCATCGGCGGAGACCGCACGACAGGCTATGAGCTGGCCAAGAAGCAGCTGTTCCGTAAGGTGGAGGATATCAACCCGGTAGAGGATCTGGGCAAGCTGGAAGATTATATTATGGAGAATGCCAACAAGCTGGGCATCGGCACGATGGGTTTCGGCGGCGAAGTCACGCTGCTGGGCTGCAAGGTGGGAGTGATGAACCGGCTTCCGGCCAGCTTCTTCGTCTCGGTGGCCTATAATTGCTGGGCCTTCCGCCGCCAGGGCGTGTTGGTTGATCCTGCGACCGGCAAGATCAGGGAATGGCTGTATGAGAGCGGCACGGGGATTTCCGTTGATGATGCTGGAGTACCTTCGCCCGAGCCGGTAGCTGTGCATGCCGCAGGTGCTGCCGGTTCCGGTGTGGTTCCCGAGGATGCCACGATTCCAGGGGCTCCGGCTGTTTTGTCGGCCGCTGAAGCTGCTGAAGGAGCAGGGCAACCTGCAACGGCAGGCGGATCGCGCGAGGTCCGGCTGACGACGCCGATCAGCGAGGAGGACATCCGCAGCCTGCGGGTGGGCGATGTGGTAATCCTGTCCGGGGAAATGCACACCGGCCGCGATGCGCTGCATAAATACCTGATGGACCACGAAACGCCGGTTGATCTGAACGGTGCAGTCATTTATCACTGCGGTCCGGTCATGCTGAAGGATGAGGAAGGCTGGCATGTAAAAGCGGCAGGGCCGACTACAAGCATTCGCGAAGAACCGTACCAAGGGGATATTATTAAGAAATTCGGCATCCGCGCCGTGATCGGCAAAGGCGGAATGGGCCCCAAAACGTTGAAGGCTCTGCAGGAGCATGGCGGCGTATATCTCAACGCTATCGGCGGAGCCGCGCAATATTATGCCGAATGTATCAAGAAGGTCAATGCAGTCGACTTTATGGAATTCGGAATCCCTGAGGCGATGTGGCATTTGCAGGTAGACGGCTTTGCGGCAATCGTAACGATGGATTCGCACGGCAACAGCCTGCATGCTGATGTGGAGAAGGATTCTGCAGCCAAGCTGGCCCAGTTCCGCGAACCTGTGTTCAAATAAGTCATCAGGAAGATAAAGACCAAATAACAGAAGCCAACCTTCATTTTCACTCTGGAGCGAGGCTTCTTTTTTTGCCGATGTTCAGAAGAATTAAGGAGAAAAAACGAAGAAATTTAAATTTCTTGACAACGCATACGTTTGCATGGTAATTTCTTCTAGGAGGAAACCGGTTTCCCGAATTGCAATGCAGTGAGGCAAGTGATGGAATTGCATTTACAGTCTAACACAGGTTTTGTAAACGCTTTTATGAGAGGGAGATGAGAATGAAACGTAAACCATGGCTTATTCCCGTTCTAATCACGTCCATTGTTCTTTCGATCACGATGAATTTATTTGTGGTCCCGCCGTCGCAGGTTGAAGCCGCCAGCATAGGCACCGTTACCGAAAATGATACGATTTATCAGATTATGGTTGACCGCTTTAATGATGGGGATACATCCAATAATGCCACCGGCGCAGCAATCCGTTACGGGGAGAACTCAGAAGAAGATTTCCGTTACATGAAGGGCGGCGACTGGCAGGGGGTTATCGACAAGCTTCCCTATATTCATAACATGGGGTATACGGCAATCTGGATTTCTCCGGTCGCTGAACCACAAATGACGAACCGCGAGAACAACGGCACAGGGAAAAACACGGCCTACCATGGATACAACGTGAAAAACCCCAATGCTGCCAACCCGTATTTCGGGACAAAAGAAAAACTTAAGGAGCTGGTGGACAGCGCCCATGCTCTGGGAATAAAAGTGATTATTGATGTTGTGCCGAATCATATTGGGGACTATATGCTCGGCAGTCAGGCCTATTACGATATCCCGGCATTGCAGCCAGCAGCCCCTTTTAATAATACGTCCTGGTATCATCATAACGGGGATATCAACTGGTCGCTGGCCGACGGAAGATATGATCAGTGGGCTCAGGACTACCTGGAGAATCATGATCTCGGCGGGCTGGATGATATTGATTTCGATGTTCCGGCTGCCAAGCAGGCTGTGTTCAATTCCATCAAGGGCTGGTTTGATTATACAGGGGCAGACGGCGCCCGTGTCGATGCAGCCAAGCTGATGAAACCTACGGACATTGGAGAGCTGCAGAATCTGCTGAACGTCAATACCTTCGGCGAGAACTTTGACGGCAATGCCGAATTTGTCTCCCGCTGGGTGGGTAATAACAAGGAATGGGGAATGCTCGACTTCCCGTTATTTTTCTCCGTGCTGAACAGCTTCGCCTACGGTCAGTCTTTCGAGTCTAATATCAAAAGTACGCTGGCGCTCGATTCCCTTTACAATGGAAATGCTAACCATATGGTCACCTTTATAGATAATCATGACCGCAACCGTTTCCTGACGGAAGCCGGAGGAAACGTCGAGAAGCTGCAAAATGCATTGTCCTTTATTTTCACTGTTCGCGGAACCCCGGTGGTCTTCCAGGGTACAGAGCAGAATAAGGGCAACGGCAACGGCCAGATTATGACCGGCGGAATCGCCGATACCTGGAACCGCTGGTCGATGGTGAAACGGGATGCAAGCGGCAATGTGATTCAGAACTATTTTAATGAAGACGCGAGCACCTTCAAGCATATCGCCAAGCTGAATGAAATCCGCAAAAATAACCCGGCCCTGCGCACCGGCACCCAGCGTGAAATGTGGTCTGCCCAGAACCTGTATGCGTTCTCGCGCCGCATTGACACTGGAGCCAATGTCGGCCAGGAGGTCATCTCTGTATTCAGCAATGCCTCGAACGGTTCGCAGACCATCACTATCCCGCTGCGCGCTGAAAGCACACTGACTGCTGGAACGGTTCTGCTGAACCAGTTCAATACGTCTGACAAAGTGACAGTGCAAGCGGGAGGAGTAACGGGCAAGCAAATCACAGTAACTGTGGGCGCAAATACAGCCAAAGTCTACTCCAAAACACAGCCTGTTTCAGAAAACGAACCTCCGTCTGTGCCAACCAATGTGACAGCGACTGTGCAAAATGCATCCAGTGTACTGGTAAGCTGGACAGCGTCCACGGACAACGTTGGTGTAACCGGATATGAGGTTTACCGCAATGGCGTCAAGGTTGGGACTACTTCTACCCCATCTTATACGGATAACGGGTTAGCGGGTAATACCAGCTATTCTTATACAATAAAAGCTTTTGATGCCGCATCCAATCTGTCGGGATTCAGCTTAGCCGCTCTAGTTGTTACACCTGCGGGGAACAATGTGACGATCTACTATAAGCAGGGCTATACCACACCGTATATCCATTACCGTCCGGCCGGAGGGACCTGGACGACGGCACCTGGCGTAGCCATACCGGCAGCAGAAGTGGCAGGCTACAATAAAATAACGGTCAATATCGGTGCTGCCACCCAGCTTGAGGCCGTCTTCAACAACGGAAGCGGCACATGGGACAGCAACGGCGGCAGCAATTATTTCTTCGGCACCGGCACCTGGACCTATACACCGACCGGAAATATCCAATCCGGCGGACCCGTGACGCCGACAGCTACACCGACGGTGACACCGACTCCAACACCGACAGCCACACCGACGGTGACACCGACTCCAACACCGACAGCCACACCGACGGTGACGCCAACACCAACGCCGACTGCTACAGCAACGCCAACAGCAACGGTGACGCCAACAGCGACACCTGTGGGCAATACGGCGACGATCTATTACAAGAATGCAGCTTTCAGCAATTCCTATATCCATTACAAGCTGGACGGTTCAACGACCTGGACGACTACGCCAGGCGTGCAGATGGAGTCTTCCTCCTATGCGGGTTATAAAGTACTAGAGATTCCGCTGGGCAATGCGGCCGGTCTGACCGCTGCCTTTAATAATGGCAGCGGCACATGGGACAGCAACGGCGGCAACAATTATCACTTTGGCGCGGGGAGCTCGAGTCTGGTGAACGGCAGCCTGTCGGCTGGAGAACCGCAGGCCGACAGCGTGACGTTCCGGGTCAGTGTTCCGGGTACTACGCCTGCAAGCGGACCGGTGTATCTGACCGGCTCCTTTAACAGCTGGAACGCAGCGGACCCTGCTTACCAGCTGACCAAGGGAAGCGACGGCGTATATTCGATTACACTCAGCCTGCCTGCAGGAACTGCTGTGCAGTATAAGCTGACCCGTGGAAGCTGGGCGGCCGTAGAAACCGCCTCAGGCGGTACGGACATCGCCAACCGGACACTGACACCGGCAGGCGGAGCACAGACAGTCACGCTGACCGTGCAGCGCTGGAAGGATCAATAACAGCTGCAATTAAATCTCTGCCACACTAATCGGTTTCCAAATGGATGTTTATAAACAAGGAGCGGCTCCCCGGGAGGCCGCTCCTTGTTTTAAGTTCCACAAACTTTAGCGAAGAACAGATTATGGCTAAGCTAATTCCGGACAATATGTCTTAACGTGGATTCCCGGGCAATAAGCTCCGGTTCCAGCAGAAGCTGCCGTGATCCCGTATTTTTGCTCTGGATAAGATCCATCAGCCATTGGCCGGAGGTTACCCCAAGCTTGAAGGTATCTATATTCAATGAGGTCAGGGGAGGTGTGGTATATCGGGAGAAAGGGTATTCATCAAAAGCAGCCACACCGAGCTGTGCGGGGATTTCAATGTCCAGCTCGCGGGCGGCTCTTAGCACGCCGAAGGCAACATAATTAGTCATACATACGATGCAGTCGGGCCGGTCACTACCCTGCAGAAGCTGCATGGCGGCACGGTAGCCTTCATGCTCGTCGGCTTGCCCATTCACAATGAATCTTTCCGGGGCGGACCTGCCTGCCTGGTTCAAAGCCTTAAGATAGCCGTTTAAGCGGGAAGTGAAGATTCGCTCATGCGGCTCTCCGCCAATGAAAGCGGGCAGGGAGTAACCCTGCTCCAGCAGGTGGCGTGTCAGCATTCTGCCGCCGGCTTCATTATCGAAATCGACCCAGCTGGCCGGATCGTTACTTTCGCCAATGGAGATGTAGGGAAATCCAAGCTGATCGAGCTGCGCGGACAGTTCTTCCGTCAGCACTGAATTGTTGGCGATAATTCCGTCGACGCGCTGATTGTAGACCAGTCTGTTCAGGAAATCTCCCTCTTCATCATTATGCTGCACATTGCAGAGGGTCAGCTCATATTTCAGCGGACCGATCACGCTCTCTATTCCACCTATAATGTTATAGAAGAATTGATTCAGAAATTCGCTTCCTTTGGACATGTCAACCAGCAGCCCCACGGTATTACTGCTCTGCCTGGCAAGTCCGGTGGCGATGCTGCTCGGGGTATAGTTCATTTGCTTCATAATTTCACGGACTCTGCGTTTGGTGTCCTGCGAAATTTTCGGAGAATCGTTCAGTACCTTGGAGACAGTCGACTTGGCGACATTGGCGGCTTTTGCAACATCTGAAATCGTTACTTTCATTAGATTTCCCTCTCGAATTTAACAGGTTTTGTAATGATAATACCATAAATCGGGTGGAGCCTTAATGTTTTACGTCTCTGCTGGCAGCACATGCTGTCCTATTTTTACACTGTGTTGATAATTGCCTGGAGAACTGGTATTTTAGCCAAAATGGAGGTAGGATGTTCTCAATGACATAATGACAAGGAAGAGGATTTTTAGATGAAACCGTTTCGTATCCGGCTTACTTTTATACTGATGACTATGATCGGGATTTCCATGATCGGCGCCGGACTTACCATGGCCCAATTGTTTAAGGACTCCCATATTGCGGCCCTGGAGGAAAACATGTCCCGGGAAATAAAGCTGCTCTCCGGAACACTTCAGTTTGCCGATATGAACAGCTCCGGCGCATTGAATTTCTATACGGAGCAGGCCAAGCATATCTCTAAGCTGACCAATTCCCGGATCACCTTCATTACCAAGGACGGCAAGGTCATCGGCGATTCGGAGAAGGATCCGCTGCAAATGGACAATCACTCCACCCGTGAGGAGGAAGTGCTGGCCGCCAAGGAAGGAATCGGACGGGCGATCCGTTACAGTGATACCCTCGACCGGCAAATGCTGTATGTAGCCGGAGCTGTAGTCTCGGATCGGGGGTTCGACGGTTATATCCGGCTCTCCATGGAGCTAAACGCGGTGACGGAAGGACTCAGCCGGGCTTGGCTGATTATGGCCGGGGGGCTGGTTCTGCTGTTTATTGCGGCAACCCTGGTGAGCTACAAGGTGGCTTCAAGCATGACCTCTCCGCTGGAGCAGATTACGCGAGTGGCCCGGCGTATAACCGACCTGGATTATGATGCCCGAGTGCCGATGAAGCGCAAGGATGAGATCGGTCAGCTTGCTACAGCAATCAATGCCATGGCCGACAGCCTGCAGACCCAGCTGAAGACGATCCGTGATAACGAGGATTTGCTGCAGAGCGTGCTGGACAATATGACCGGCGGCATTGTGATGATCAATGCGGAGGGCGAGATTGCGCTGCTGAACCGGGCATCGGAACGTCTGCTGGACGTGAAGAACAGTGAAATGGCCGGCTATTCCTACAAGGAAATTAAGCATCATTATGAGCTTACCCGATTGATTGACGAGGGAGTTACCCGTAAGGAGGCAATCCACGAGGAACGGAGCATTTATAACCCGGCCGAGCGGATCGTCCGGCTTGACGGTGTGCCGATGATGCAGGATGGCTCTTACCGGGGCATGCTGTTCCTGCTGCAGGAGGTGACGGAAATTCGCCGTCTGGAGAAAATGCGCAGTGAGTTCGTGGCCAACGTCTCACATGAGCTGAAGACACCGGTGGCTGCGGTAAAAGGGTTTGCCGAGACCCTGCTTGGAGGCGGCGTTACGGATGAGAAGACGGCACGTTCTTTCCTGCAGATTATTTATGATGAGAATGAACGGTTGAACCGGTTGATCGGAGATATTCTGGAATTGTCCAAAATCGAATCAAAGCGCGTACAGCTCGAATGCTCTCCTGTCCATTTAATTGAATTTTTTGATTCCGTACTGGGGACGCTCAGCAAAGTGGCAGAAAAGAAAAAAATCAGCCTCAGTGCAAATGTGCCGAACGAGCTGTTCGTGGAGGGTGATGAAGATAAGCTGCGCCAGATCTTTATGAATCTGCTCTCCAATGCAATCAATTACACGCATGATGGGGGAAGTGTGAAAGTAACCGTCGTCAACGGCCATAAGGCGGACGGCACGGAAACGGTTGTCTTTACCGTCAGCGATACCGGCATGGGCATTCCCCGCAAGGATTTGCCGCGGATTTTTGAACGCTTTTACCGGGTGGATAAGGCAAGATCGAGAAGCTCCGGCGGAACCGGCCTCGGATTGTCAATCGTGAAGCATCTGGTGGAGCTGCATCGCGGTTCGATTACGGTGGAGAGTGATCTCGGCATCGGCAGCTCGTTTATTCTGGAATTGCCGCTGCTGCAGGAGCAGGCAGAATAGGAGGAGGCCCGTTTACAGCTGGACATGCTCCCGGCAGTGCGTTTTCAAATTTGCCAGTGGGCCCTTCAAGGTTTACTATGGAATTGAATTCTTTTTAAAAATTCAGAAGTCTTTGAGATTTTACACCGGGTTAACATTCCGGTGATATGATGGGCTTGCGAAGTGATTTGTAAATTTAAAAACATATGAAGACGGGGGAACCTATGGCACAACGATTGCTTGTCATTGAAGACGAACCGACGCTGGCACGGCTGCTGTCCTATAATTTGACGCAGGAAGGTTATGAAGTGACGGTGGAGGATCATGGAACGGCAGGATATGACCGTGCGACTAGAGAACCTTTTGACCTGATCGTACTGGACCTCATGCTTCCGGGAATGAACGGGATTGATATTCTTGATAAACTACGCGGACAAGGCATCCGTACGCCTGTTATCGTGCTGACTGCCAAAAATGCCGAAGAGGATGTAGTTCGCGGCCTGAAATCCGGTGCTGATGATTATATAACCAAACCTTTTGGTGTATCGGAATTGCTTGCCCGGGTCAGCGCAGTACTCCGGCGGATCTCCGGACTTGCCGAAGAAGTCCAGCCGGAAGCTGTAGTATCGGCATCGACGATTATTCTGGGACAGCTGGAAATTTACCCTGAACGGTATGAGGTTTCTCTGGGCGGAGTCAGCATTAATCTGCGGCCGAAGGAATTTGAAGTGCTGCTGTATCTGGCGCGCAAGCCGGGTGTGGTGCTGACGCGCGACGATTTGATGAATGCCGTATGGGGCTTTGATTATATCGGCGGACAGCGGACGGTGGATGTCCACGTCAGCTCACTGCGCAAGAAACTGGAGCTTGATCCGGAATCAGTCCATATTGATTCGATTCGCGGTGTAGGTTACAAACTGGTAGTTAGCAAGAAAAGAGCGCCTGTCATTTGAAATGACGGTGTTCTTTTTTTAAAATATACAAAGAAATGAAATAATAAGATCATCGGCATTTCGTGAAAACGGGACGATTGTTACCGATTTTACACTGCGTTAACAATTCTCTTCAACTCTATTTACACTGAAAGCTTATCATGGGGAACGAAGATGATGAGAAGGAGACGCAAAAACTAATGAAATCCATCATTGACATAGAGAAACTTGATCTCTACTATGAGTCTTTTCATGCACTGAAGGCTGTGGATCTGCAGATTCCGGAGAAACAGGTGACAGCTTTTATCGGTCCCTCCGGCTGTGGTAAATCCACATTACTGCGCACACTAAACCGTATGAACGACATGATTCCCGGAACACGTATTGAAGGTAAAGTGAACATCAGCGGCAAAAATATTTACAGCGACGAGGTTGAGGTGGAGAGCCTGCGCAAGCAGGTCGGCATGGTATTCCAGCAGCCCAATCCATTTCCCAAGTCGATCTACGACAACGTGGCCTACGGCCCCCGTCTGCATGGCGTCCGCGCCAAAGCGGAGCTGGATGAACTCGTAGAACAAAGTCTGCGGCAATCCGCGCTTTGGGAGGAAGTTAAGGATTTTCTGAAAAAATCTGCACTTAGCCTGTCCGGTGGACAGCAGCAGCGTCTTTGCATTGCCAGAGCGCTTGCGGTACAACCGGATATTCTGCTGATGGATGAGGCAACCTCCGCGCTTGACCCGGTATCCACACTAAAGATTGAGGAACTGGTACAGGAGCTGCGCGATAAGTACACCATTGTTATGGTCACACATAATATGCATCAGGCGGCCCGGGTATCGGGCAAAACCGTGTTTTTCCTGAACGGTGTAATTGTAGAGGCTGCGGATACGGAACTGTTGTTCTCCAATCCAAAGGACTCCCGCACAGAAGACTATATATCCGGCCGCTTCGGCTAACCCCCCGCAGGGACCCGTTACTGGAAATGACAAGCTGACCATACGTTTTTGAGGAGGATCGCTTTTATTATGATTCGCAGAAAAGAATTCGATAAAGATCTGGAAGAACTACGCAGCCTGCTGCAGCAGATGGGCGAGCATGTAACGGATGCTCTGGAAGGTGCAATCGTAGCTTTGCAGACTCTTGACACCGTACGTGCACAAGAAATCGTCAAAGCCGATTTACGGCTGAATGCCATGGAAGACAGAATAATGGAAATCGGTTCGCGGCTGATTATCACCCAGCAGCCCGTAGCCAAGGACCTGCGCCGAATTATTGTTGCGTTCAAAATATCCAGCGATCTGGAGCGTATGGGCGATTTGGCACTGGATGTTGCGAAGGTTACGCTGCGCATTCAGGGCCAGCAATTGATCAAACCGCTGGTGGATATTCCGCGGATGGCTGAAATTGTGGCCGTCATGATCGACGAGGCGATTCAATCCTATCTGGATGAGAACACCGATCTGGCGTACAAGATGGCCGAGGATGACGACCAGGTCGATCATTTGTACAGTGCAACGATTAATGAACTGTACACTTATATGGTCGAAAAGCCGGAATCGCTGAATCAGGCGATGCTGTTGACGCTGGTTGGCCGCTATATCGAGCGGATTGCCGATCACGCGACCAACATCGGCGAAAGTGTGGTTTATCTCGTAACAGGCAAACGCCCGGATCTGAATCAATAACGAAGGCACGATTGAGCCGGTGCTGGCTGACCTTGTGCAGCAGCCCCGGATGAATTTCGCGTGTACCTACTAAGCAGCAAACTCCTGTACTGGAGGCTTGCTGCTTTTTTTCATTTTTATTTGGAAGTTAAGAGGTTTTTGCAAGGGTAATAATGGAAATCCTACATTAAATACATAAACTTCGGGCGCTTTCTCTATTTAGCGGGCGGGAACTTGCTTTACCGGTAGAATCCGCAGTTCATTTCGGATGTCTTGGTTCTTTTTTGAGCGGGGCATATGTTACTATGTAGGGAGTAAGCAAGATAAAGGCGAGGTGCTATAGTGGACAAGTTGATACTAATCGATGGAAATAACATCATTTATCGCGCATTTTTCGCCATGCCGCCGCTGACGAATACGGCGGGGCAGCAGACAAATGCGGTATACGGATTTACGACGATGCTGCTGCGTTTAATAGAGGAGCATAAGCCGAGTCATCTGATCGTTGCATTCGATGCCGGGAAGATTACATTCCGGCATGAAGGGTATGAGGATTATAAGGGCGGCCGTCAAAAGACACCGCCAGAGCTCTCCGAGCAGTTTCCGATGCTGAAGGACCTGCTGCGTGATATGGGGGTGCCGCAGTTTGAGATTTCCGGTTACGAAGCTGACGATATTATCGGCAGCATCTCGCGTGAGGCTGATGAAGCCGGACGCCAGGTAATGATCGTGTCCGGGGACAAGGACATGCTGCAGCTGGCCTCGGAGTATACAACGGTGGCACTGGTCCGTAAGGGCGTTACAGAAGTCGAGCTGTACGGACCGCAGCAAATTCGCGAGAAATACGATCTGACGCCAGAGCAGATCATCGACCTTAAGGGGCTGATGGGTGATGCCAGTGATAACATTCCCGGAGTGCCTGGCGTAGGCGAGAAGACCGCACTTAAGCTGCTGCACCAGTTCGGTTCGGTCGAAGGCGTGCTGGCCGGAACCGGCGAGCTGAAGGGCAAGATGAAAGAGAAGCTAGAGGAACATGCGGACAGTGCCGTGATGAGCAAGAAGCTGGCGACGATTTACCGCGAGGTTCCGCTGGAGCATGCCTGGGAGGATATGGAATTCACCGGAATTAAGGGGGATACTGCCGGCCCGGCACTCGCCAAGCTGGAATTCAAATCCCTGCTTGAGCGCCTGTCGCTGAGCGCTTATTCGCCCAGCAGTGATGGAGCTGTAGAAGCGGTTGAAGCTGCCGTCCTGGATATTACCATCGTCGGTGAAAGTGAGCTGGAGGACTTGATCTCCGCTCTCCCGGGCATTTCCGCGCTGCATGTGGAATCAAACGGTGAGAACCCGCACCGTGCAGAAGTGATTGGCCTTGGCTTGTCTTCGCCGGAGCGGCATTACTTCGTGCCGTTTGCACTGCTGCAGAGCCATGCCGCAGCTCCGCTGCGGGCCTGGCTGGGAGACAGCAAGGCACCGAAGAGCGGTTATGATCTGCACCGCGCCGATCTGGCGCTGCATTGGCAGGGGATTCCTTTTGCCGGAGCAGCCAATGATGTGCAGCTTGCTGCTTATCTGCTGGATCCGACAGAAGCGAATCAGAACTTGAATGATCTTACCGCCAAATATGGCCTGCCCCGCTTATCTCCGGATGAAGAGGTGTTCGGCAAAGGCGCCAAATATAAAATACCGGAGCTTGAAATCCTCGGCAATCATGTGGCGCGCAAAAGCGCTACCGTGCTTGGTATCGTCGAGAAGCAGCAGCAGGAGCTGACCGAGACGGCAATGACCGGACTGTTCGAAGATCTCGAAATGCCGCTGTCGCGCATTCTTGCCGATATGGAAAAACAGGGGATTGCCGTCAATAAAGAAGATCTTAAAGAGCTGGGGAAAGAATTCGAAGCCCAGATTTCCAAGCTGGTTGCTGAAATCTACGAGATATGCGGAACCGAGTTCAACCTGAATTCGCCTAAGCAGCTCGGGGAAATCCTGTTTGTGAAGCTGGGTCTGCCTGTCGTCAAGAAGACCAAAACAGGCTATTCCACCGATGCCGAGGTGCTGGAGAAACTGGCCCCTTATCATGATGTGGTGCGTCTGATCCTGCAATACCGCTCGATCGCCAAGCTCCAGTCCACCTATGTAGAGGGGCTGCTCAAGGAAGTCTCCGAGGTGACCGGTAAGGTGCATACCTTCTACCGGCAGACCATTGCCGCAACAGGAAGGCTTAGCAGCCAATTTCCGAACCTGCAGAACATTCCGATCCGGCTGGAGGAAGGCCGCAAGATCCGCAAGGTCTTTGTACCGTCCGAACCGGGCTGGTCAATTCTGGCGGCTGATTACTCGCAGATCGAACTCCGCGTGCTGGCACATATTTCCGGTGATGAGCGGATGAAGGAAGCTTTTCTGCATGATATGGATATTCATACCAAGACAGCGATGGATGTGTTCGGAGTCACGGCCGACCAGGTCGACAGCAACATGCGCCGGTCCGCCAAGGCGGTTAACTTCGGCATTGTGTACGGCATCAGTGATTACGGACTGTCGCAGAACCTGGGGATTTCCCGCAAGGAAGCATCACATTTTATTGAGCAGTACTTTGAAGTATATGAGGGTGTACGCCGCTACATGGACGATATCGTGCTTGATGCCCGCAAGCAAGGTTATGTAACCACGCTGCTGGAACGCCGCCGCTATCTGCCGGAGATCAATGCGAAGAACTTTAATCTGCGCTCATTTGCCGAACGTACGGCGATGAATACCCCAATTCAAGGGACGGCTGCAGACATTATCAAGCTGGCTATGGTCCATATGGACAAGGCGCTGTATGAGCGCGGGCTGAAGAGCCGCATGCTGCTGCAGGTGCACGATGAGCTTGTTTTCGAGGTGCCGGAAGATGAGCTTGAGCTGATAAAGGAACTGCTGCCCAAGGTTATGGCCGGCGCGCTCAAGCTCTCTGTGCCGCTGAAGGCAGAGGTAAGTTATGGAAGTAACTGGTATGAGGCGAAATAGACTCCCCGCAGGCCCGGCAATTCCGGTATAATGGAGGAGAGGTGAGCCATTATGCCGGAATTGCCGGAAGTAGAAACAGTCAAGAGAACACTTAATGAATTAATTAAAGGCAAGCAGATAGAGAATGTCACCGTCCGGCTGCCGCGGATTATCCAGCGTCCGGACGATACTCAGGCTTTTGCCCATATGCTGGCAGGCCATAGCGTGGTTCATGTGGAGCGCAGAGGCAAATTTCTGCGTTTTGTATTTGACGGTTTGGTAATGGTCTCCCATCTGCGGATGGAGGGCCGGTACGGTCTTTTCCAGGGAGATGAGCCGCTGGACAAGCATACGCATGTCATCTTCCATTTCACCGACGGCACCGAGCTGCGGTATACGGATGTGCGTCAGTTTGGTACCATGCATTTGTTCCAGCCGGGCGAGGATCTTCTCCTTAAGCCGCTGAGCAAGCTGGGGCAGGAACCGCTTGATCCTTCCTTTACAGTGGAGAGATTCAAGGAAATTGTCTCCGGTAAAAACACCAAAATCAAACCGCTGCTGCTGAATCAGGAATATGTGGTCGGCATCGGCAATATTTATGTAGATGAGGCGTTGCATCGCGCCGGAATTCACCCTGAGGTGAGCGCGAAGGCGCTTACGGAAGAGCAGTTGAACAAGCTGCATCATGCGATTGTGGCAACGCTGACTGAGGCGGTGAATGCCGGAGGCTCCTCTGTGAAGTCGTATGTCAACGGCCAGGGAGAAAGCGGCAGCTACCAGCAGCAATTGCTCATTTACGGACGTAAGGACCAGCCCTGCGCCACCTGCGGTACTCTCATCGAGAAGAGTGTTGTAGGCGGCCGGGGCACTCATATTTGCCCAAGCTGCCAGCCTTTGGCTGCGGCAGTTAAGTAGGGCATCGCACTAGAGTAAGAGATGATTTACAGGCATTATACACCTCTGCTGTTCATGCTGCTGCAAAAGTAAGGCACCGACAGTTTGTCCCGCCCATATACTGTGTGAAGAATGCTCAATAAAGCGAACGGAGCCCGCGGAACGTTCCGCACGGGCTGCCGGTTCTTCACGGGAGGGATTGCGGGTGCTCAGCCCCTTGTTTTCATTGCTGCTGCTGGCTTTTGCCCTGAGCTTGGACGGTTTTGGTGTAGGCATTACATATGGACTCCGCAAAATGAAAATACCGCTGCTCTCCATTATGATTATCTCGCTTTGCTCGGGGATAGTCATTTGTGTCTCTATGCAGGTCGGTGTACTGCTGGCGAAGGTGATTTCACCGCAGGCCGCTTCAAGCATCGGCGCGATTATTCTGGTCTTGATGGGCTGCTGGTCCCTCGTCCAGATGCTGATTCAGAAGGAGAAGGAGCACAGTCCGGGAGGACGGGAGACAGGAACCGTACTGCTGTCGGGAGTGGCTTCCAAGGGGGAGGCTGCAACTGCTGACCTTGCAGATACGACTGCGGATTCTGTGAGTGAGATCGAAAAAGACGCGCAGAAGGCGGCAGTCTTTTCACTGGAGCTCCGCCATCTCGGGGTGGTCATCCAGATTCTCCGTACGCCGTCTTCGGCCGATATGGACGCCTCCGGGAGCATTTCCTCCATGGAAGCGATGCTGCTCGGAATAGCACTGTCGCTGGATGCTTTCGGAGCGGGTCTTGGGGCTGCACTGCTGGGATTCAGTCCGGTATCCACCTCACTTATGATCGCCCTGTTCAGCGGAACCTTTCTGCTGCTGGGCATGAGAACAGGTCTTAAGCTGTCTGGACGTTACTGGATGAAGCATGCTGCCGTACTGCCTGCGTTAATGTTAATTGCAATGGGAATAATGAAGCTATTATGAGGTGAGTACATGATTATGGGCTTAACCGGAGGTATTGCTTCCGGAAAAAGCACCGTGTCCGCACTGTTTGTGGAAAAGGGAGCAAGACTCGTGGACGCTGATGCCATCGCCAGAGAAGTCATGCTCCCGGGACATCCGGTGCTGGCTGCAGCTGTGCTGCATTTTGGAGAAGGAATCCTGCTGCCGGATGGAACACTGAACCGCACCAAGCTGGGGGAGATCGTTTTTCATGATCCGGAAGCCCGGCAGGCGCTGAATCAGTTGACGCATCCGGCGATTCGCCAGGAAATCAAAGACCGTATGAACACAATGGAACAAGAAGACCCGCAGCGGTTGATTATTGTAGATATCCCTCTGCTGTATGAATCGGAGCTGGACAACCTTTTCGGGCAAATTGTGGTCGTCTATGTTCCACGGGAGGTCCAGTTGGACCGGCTGATGGAGCGCAACGGGCTGTCTCTGGAGCAGGCCCAAAGAAGACTGGATGCCCAGCTGGATATTGAACTGAAGCGCAGCAGAGCGGACTACATCATCGACAACAGCGGTACTCATGCCCAAACTGAGCAGCAGGTTGCCGTATTGTGGGACAGGCTGGGTCTATGATGAAATGGCTGCGTAAAAAAAGAGTGCTGCTCCTGTTATTCGTTGGATTCACTGCAATCCTGTTCTTGAGTACCAACTGGATGTCCTGGTTTTATCCGATTTATTATAAAGCAGAAATTCGTGAGCACAGTATTACCTACGATATGGACCCGTTCCTTGTGGCAGCCATCATCCGGGTGGAAACGAACTATAAGACCGGCCGGGAGTCCAAAAAAGGCGCACTGGGACTCATGCAGCTGATGCCGGATACGGCGAAGTGGGCGCTTGAAAAGGCCAAGCTTCCGGATGTCTCGCTGCAGCAATTGAAGAGGGAGCCATCGGCTAACATTGAGCTTGGAACCTGGTATTTGTCATCGCTTTCCCGCCAGTTTGATGGCAACCGCACGGCTGTGATCGCGGCCTATAACGCAGGCCCCGGGAAAGTGAAGAGCTGGCTGGAAAAGGGCGATTGGGACGGTACAGCGGCATCCGTGAAGGATATCCCGTTTGGCGAGACCCGGCATTATGTGCAGCGAGTCATTTATTACTACGACCAGTACACGGAGATTTACAGCGAGTTCTAAGGGAGAAGACTGTATTTATACGAAAAAAGAAGCATTAAACAGCCTTGTGGGCCGTTTAATACTTCTTTAGGCAAGCTTATGGGGACAGGTTATTTGTATTGACCTGCCAGTGATTGCTCAGCCAGGGTTACAAGACGTTTAGTGATGTAACCACCGATCGAACCGTTTTCGTAAGAAGTTTTATTGCCTTGGTATCCATCTGGGGAGAGCGTGATACCTAGTTCTTGGGCAACTTCATATTTCAGTTGTTCCAAGGCACCGCGTGAATTTGGAGCTACCAGGTTATTGGAGCTGTTGTTTTGGCTCATTGCTGTTCACCTCCTATCGGTTGGTAACTGTATTATGTGCCGGACATGGCATATTCATAACATCAAATAAACGGTGTTTTCTGGAAATAAAATCAGCTTACCGGCAGCCGGCGTATTGCCGGACCGGAAAGCGACCATTAAAGCAAAAGGAAGTGACTTAAGGCTTATGAAATGCCCTTACTGCGATCACACGAATACGAAAGTGCTTGACTCGCGTCCGGCCAACGAGAATAAGTCCATCCGGCGCAGGCGGGAATGTGAGCGCTGCAGCAAGCGGTTTACCACCTTTGAGATGATTGAAGAAACTCCGCTGATAGTGATCAAAAAAGACGGCAGCCGCGAAGAATTCAGCCGCGACAAAATCCTGCGCGGCCTTATCCGTGCCTGCGAGAAACGTCCCGTCTCCGTAGAGCGCCTGGAGTCCATTGTCTCCGAGGTGGAGAAGTCGCTGCGCGGCATCGCCTTAGCCGAAGTGGAGAGCCGTCAGATCGGCGAGCTGGTCATGGAGCAGCTCTACCCTGTCGATGAGGTCGCTTACGTCCGCTTCGCCTCCGTGTACCGCCAGTTCAAGGATATCAACATGTTTATGAAGGAACTAAAGGGACTGCTCTCTAAAAACACCGAGGAGTTTGAGGGGTTGTAGAAGCAATTTGCACACCCCGAAAAACTTTTTTTGAAAAAGTGTTGACACCGAAGGCGATTTTTTATATTATATAGAAGTCGCCTACGGAACTTAAACATGACGAAGCGATGGGAGCTAACAGCTCAGTCCGGATTTTAGAATACATAGTTGTAGTTCTAAATCAGCCACATGGGGCCATAGCTCAGCTGGGAGAGCGCATCGCTGGCAGCGATGAGGTCAGGGGTTCGATCCCCCTTGGCTCCACCAAATTTCATATGGACTCTTAGCTCAGTTGGTAGAGCAGTAGACTCTTAATCTATTTGTCCAGGGTTCGAGCCCCTGAGAGTCCATCACAGAAGAAACGGCAGAAATGCCGTTTTTTTGCTGTTTATGGGAGTTGGAGGAATAAGAGAGAGTGGGGGTTTCTGAGCTGCAAATGCCAACGGCAACAGCCCGCTCGTGCATCCAATCCGGAGCTCAACCTGTGAACCCCAGTTGTTAAAGGTAAACGCCAACTGCCTAGTCCAAATCCCCAAACGTCAAATGCTAATGCTGACTGCCACTCCCAACACTGTATGCCAAGGTCGACCACCAGTTACGATTGGCTGGCTGCCCGCTAACTCCGAAATCCAACTTCAGACTAACCACTGCTACCCTGAATTCCTTGCGGACTCCACAGACTTTATTTTCGCTAATCAGCATATATTGCAGAGCTAACGGACCATACTGCGCTTATCCCCCTCCATCAGGCAATATTTCATATGAACATCAGCTAATAACTGCATCTGAGTCCGTAAGATAGACGAAACAGCGTTTCTTGGAGAAATAAAGGCTCCCCGGTCCGTAACGATTCACTCGACTCCTCCATCACATAGGCTGCTTGCACATCTCCCAGTGTCCTCCTACGGAGATTTTCAGTATTTTGCATGCGAGCTTCTCGGTAGGTTTTCAACTTTCGTTACCAGGAATTGTTTACAGTTGTCCTTCCTTCACTTGTCAATAAACGATGGAGGCTCAAAAATCATATTGACTTTCTGAAATTGAGTGGATACAATGATACCTACAGGAAACACTGTTACCATAAATGCGCTTTACTTAACTTTCAAAAAAATCGAAAAATAGTTCTGAGTTTTGGTAACAGTGTTTCCATAGTATAACATAGTATCAAAAAGGAGAGCACCACTATGACAAATAAGGGGATAAGAATTAAGAATCCGGGTAATCAATCTGATCTTCCAGGGAGGACAATACGATGAAAGCTATACAACTGACAAACGGCTTCGGCTTTGAGGAATTAACCATGACGGAAATCGACAAACCAACGCCAGGCCCTAAGGAGGTGCTGATCCGCATGAGGGCAGCTTCTCTCAATTATCGGGATCTAGTGGTCCTCGGCGGATTAATGCCGATCGAAGTTAAATTCCCCTTCATTCCATTATCAGACGGAGCGGGAGAAATTGTAGCCATTGGACAAGGCGTAACTAGATTTCAGGTCGGACAACGAGTAGCAGGTAATTTTCAACAGCGCTTCATTGGCGGCAACCCAAGACCAGGGGTGTTAGAAGAAAGTCTGGGAGGTCCGTTGAACGGAGTAGCGGCCGAGTATGTCGTTCTGCATGAAGACGGAGTCGTCCCTATTCCCGATCACCTCACTTATGAGGAGGCCTCCACCCTGCCGATCGCGGCATTAACCGCATGGAGCATGCTAATCGAATACGGTGGTTTGCAAGCGGGTGATACTGTGCTGCTGCAAGGAACAGGCGGTGTCTCCATCTTCGGGCTTCAATTCTCGCTTATGGCCGGAGCACGAGTCATCATCACGTCGAGCAGCAACGACAAGCTGGAACGAGCAAAAGCTCTTGGCGCATGGCAAACGATCAACTATTCGGAGGTTCCTGATTGGGATAAGGCAGCGTTAGAGCTGACTGGCGGCGTCGACCATGTTCTGGATGTTGGAGGAGCGGCAACGATGGGGAAATCCATAAATGCACTTCGCACTGGAGGGACCGTGAGTATGGTCGGGTTCTTATCGGGCTTGACCATTCCGGAATACGATGTCTCCAGCATCTTGCACAAAGCCGCAACGGTTCGCGGCAGTCAAGTCGGCAACCGGGATCACTTTGAAAAGATGAATCGGGCGATTGCCCATCATCGTTTACATCCCGTCATCGACCGCGTATTCCCTCTAGAACGAATTGGAGAAGCTATCGCGCTCTTGGCTGAAGGAAAGCAATATTTTGGTAAAATCGTAGTCCAAATCTAAAATCTCTCAAAAATGATACAGGAGGCGCTCTAATGCCCAATAAACCAGTTAACTCCGTTAAATCTACTGAAAGCGTGAATCGTCCTAAACGCTCACTGCGTGCTAGGATATCTAGATGGGTTCTATCACTGCTTGCGGTGCTCGTTGTAGGATTACTCGTTTTCTTACTTTATCCTTCACCGGTCAAACCGGCAAAATGGTCCGCACCGACGGCTCCCTCTTTTGAGGAAGCGGGTCCGTGGCAACAGAACAACAAACTCAGCTCGGCTCAGCTAGTTACTGATGCCCCTCAATTCCCGGAATTCATTACATTCGATAAAGAAGGCCAGCTATATACAGGAGATTCAGACGGGAAAATTTACAGGGTTCCTTTCGATGCAGAGGGCAATCCGCAAAAAGCACAACTGTTTGCAGACACCCAAGGAACGCCTAATGGACTTATATTCGATGCCAAAGGCGATTTGATCGTTACGGATGTCCAGAGGGGACTGCTGTCTATAAACCCATCCGGGAGCATAGAGGTATTGGCCGATCAAGTGGACGGCAAGCCGATCTATTTAGCTAATGAGCTTGATATTGCCAAGGACGGCTCCATTTATTTCTCCGATACTTCTAATTATGGTAGAGTGACCTTCAAGGAAATGGCCGAGAACAAGCCGCATGGACGTTTGCTGAAGTACGATCCAATGACCAAGAAGACGACCGTTCTGTTAGAAGGCCTCTATTTTGCAAACGGGGTTGCCTTGTCTGCGGATGAAGATTTTGTGCTTGTGGCAGAATCGTATCATTATCAGTTGACCAGATACTGGCTCAAAGGACCGAAGGAGGGTACATCTGATATTTTCGCAGACAATCTCGCAGGCTTTCCAGACAACATTACGCGTGATGACCAAGGTCATTTCTGGGTCGGTATCTTCACGACTCGCCTTTCTTTTGTAGATCAGATGCATAGCAAACCTTGGTTGGCCAGTACCATGGCCAAAGTGCCGCAGTCGCTGCTTAACGGCGCAAGCGCACCGGTGAAGCATGGGCTTGCTGCGGAGTTCAGTCCGCAGGGAGAACTTATCGGAAGCTGGCATGATCCGGAAGGCAAAGTGTATGGCGTAACTACGGCTGCAAGCCATAACGGATATTTATATATAGGAACGGCACCTGGAGGCAGCAAGGGCGTTCATCGCGTGCTTTTAACAAAATAAGGTTGGAGTCTGGGAGGGTGCAAAATGAATCTGGATGATTTGGAGCTATCTTGGAATGAGAAGGAGAGTCTGACCGGTAAAGTGGCCTTGGTGACAGGCGCCAGCAGCGGAATCGGGGCATCGATCGCCAGGAAACTGGTAAAACGCGGCGCCCATGTGACTGTAGTGGCACGTCGGCAGGATCGATTGGATGAGCTGGTTCAGGAATTGCATAAAGAGGGATTGTACGAGGTTATGGCGGTACCTGCTGATATTCAAAAGGCTGAAGAAGTACAGCATGTGGTCAATGAAACGATTAACCGCTGGGGCCGTCTCGATATTATAGTTGCCAATGCCGGATTCGGGTATCGAAGTCCATTGGTAGAAGTGGATCTGGAAAGATGGGAGGAGCTGTACAAGACGAATGTACACGGTCTAATGTTGACGCTGCACTACGGGCTTCCGCCAATGCTGGGTCAGGGTAAGGGAGATGTCATCATCATCTCCTCCATTGCCGGCAAGGAAGTGATTGCCGGAGGAGGTCCATACAGCGCTACCAAATATGGCGTTAACGCCATAGCGTCTGCATTACGTTTGGAGACAATCGATCAGGGGATTCGCGTTACGACGATTCAGCCCGGGGCGGTGGCAACGGAATTTTCTCAAGTGGCCGGATATTCCGAGGATGAAATACGCGCGTTTGCTTCGAAAGTTCTGCCGTTACATCCCGATGATGTTGCAGAGGCGGCGCTTTATGCATTGGAGCAGCCTGAGCACGTCAGCATTCCGGAACTAACCATTATGCCTTCAAGGCAAGCCCAGCGGTTCAAATAAAAGGATGTCCAAATAGTAATAAAAGATCCGTACCAAATTTGGCAACGGATCTTTTGTTTTTTTAGATAAGATTAATAAAATAGAGCGAAGCGCTCCTTCCATCGGGTATGAATTATCTAGATATTTATTGTCATTAGATTTTTTGCTAAAGGGAAAAACGATCAATCCGAACAAGCATTTTCATTACGAACATGCTGACTATAGTATTTGCAGAGAGGATTAGAGTGAGCTGGTTTACTATTCCGGTAAATATGAAGCAGATCTGGGTAGTGCCCCTGACCATTACGCCAGAGCGTATCGCTGGCAGCGCCAGGCACCTTAACCCGAACAATCACCCCCACCCGAACTTATTACAACAGACCCCATTGGACAATATGAGGCTGTCTCTCGAAAAAAAAGGCGGTTTATAAAAGCACTTCTCAGGGGCATCTTATAAGCAAGTGAGAGTAATACAGTAGAGGGATAAATACACTCTATAATCTCTTGAAGGGATACCCTTTAAATTCTGCCGTTCCAAATTGCAGAATACAAACTGTTCTTAAGATAACGTTTTCAAGTAAGATGGAGCCATAACCAGCTGAGTTGCTTCACACCGATACTAGTATCACAAACGAGGGAGACCGATGAGGGAATATACGATCGTCAATATTTTATTAAGCAGAAAGGTTCCGGTTAAGATGGGCGAATTAATTGCGGAGGTCGGGTTGTCCGAACGGACGGTCCGTGATATTATCCGTTCGCTCGACAAGACCGGAGAAGCGCACGGGTTTCAGATCCGAATGATTCGTGGTCAAGGCTATCAGCTTGAGATCAAGGAGCCGGAATTATTCCAGATTTACCGGGAGAAGGGACTGCTCCAGAGCGATCAGGTGGATCTGGACAATAAGCAGTCACGGCAGCAATACCTGCTGTTCTACCTCCTGCAGAGCGACAGCTATCGGTCAATTGATAAGATGGCAGAGGAGATAGGTGTCAGCCGCTCCACCATTATTTCTGATTTGAAGGAAGTGGAGCAGAGATTGGGCGCGTTTCGTTTAAGCCTGGCCCGCCGTGCCCATTACGGAATGAAAATTGAGGGAGACGAGAAGGATTTCCGCAAGGCGTTCTCCTATTTTATCCTGCAATCCAGCCAGACCCTCCAGCAAACCGAGGATTTCCATGCTTATGGGCGGGAATTTGATAGGGAGAGGCTCACGGCCTATCTTCTGCAGGTGCTGAAGGATAAGGAACTGAAAATTTCGGATGTATTCCTGAATAATATTGTCACCCATCTGTTTATTCTCCTATACCGGGTCTCAAAGCATAATTATATCGTACCCGGACAAGCGATGCTGGGCAAGCCGGAGCCGCTGTATCACGATATAGCAGAGAGAATTGCCAAATGGATCGAGTCCAACTATGAGATAATGCTACCTCTGGTTGAAGTGGATTATCTGGCGCTGCATATTTCGGGCAAAACGATTATGGAGCGAATGTCAGACGAGACCAAATCGCAGCTGCGTCAAGGTATTAACGAGATTTTGCAGCGGCTGGATGGGGAGTTCCTCACCGGCTTCAATAAAGACCATTCCCTGCAGGAAGCGCTGCTTCTGCATATGTTCCCGCTACTGAACCGTCTTTACTATAATCTTCAGTTGGGAAATCCGCTCGTAGAGGATGTTTACAGCCAGTATGCCAATGTGTTCGTGATCTCTTTCCGGTTCGCTGAGATTATTGAAGAGCAATACGGGTTCAAGATGTCCCGGGACGAAGCAGGGTATGTCGCCCTTCATTTCGCTGCACATCTTGAACGGATGCAGCAGCGCAATCTGGAGCAGTTCAAACGTATTGCTGTTATTTGTTCGACGGGTGGAGGCAGCGCACAACTCATTCGCCTGAAGCTTGAGGCAGTATTTCCCAAGGCGTCCGTTATCACAGCTTCCATTACCGAGCTTAAGGAAATCAGCAGCAGACCGGTTGATCTGATTCTGACCACGGTGCCGATTGATACAGAAATGAATGAGAAACTGGTCATTCATATTAAACAGCTGCTGGATGACCAGGAGATTCAGAGGATCAAGGAGATTTTGTCGCTGCAGATGGGCCATACACAGCCGTCCCATAAGCTGATGGATTTCAAGGACTTATTCCGCAAGGAGCTTTTCCATACGGACGGGCCGGATGATTACAAAGAACTGCTGCAGCAGCGCTGCCGTGAGATTACAGACTTTCATTATGCCGCTGAGGATTTCCCTGAGCAGGTACTGTTTCGGGAGAATAAATTTACAACCATTTATAAAAACGGCATTGCCGGTCCACATCCAATGCGGATGAGCGCCATCCGCGACTGCATCAATGTAACTGTGCTGAAAAAACAGCTCTTGCATGACGGAAAGCCGGTACAGCTAATCTTTTTGATTAATTTGCGCCCGGGGCAGTTGTTCCTGCACAAAGAAATCAGCAAGCTGCTGCTGGTACTGATGGAGAAAGAAGATAGCAGGAACCGGCTGCTGGCCGTTAATAGCTATGAGCAATTTATGATGGAGATAGAGAACCTACTATAAATATCAGGAGTGAAGAAACCATGGATTACGAACAAACAATTATGCAGATTATAGCGAGCAGCGGGGAAGCCCGGAGCCTCAGCCTCAAAGCGGTTCGCACAGCACGCGCAGGGAACCTTGACGAAGCAGAAGAAATGATCAAGAACGCGAAACTGAGTCTTACCAAAGCGCATAAAGTCCAAACGGGTCTGATCCAAGCGGAAGGCCGGGGCGAAAAAACAGAAATCACGCTGCTGATGATTCATGCACAGGACCACTTGATGAATGCTCTTACGGTTCGTGAGCTGGCCGTGGAACTGATTGAAGAAGTTAAGGAGCGCAAAGCGCTGGAACAACAATTGAAAGGTTTGGTGAACTGAAGATGAAAAAGATTCTTCTCGCCTGTGCAGGAGGCTTCTCGACAAGTATGCTGGTGGAGCGCATGAAGGATGCAGCACGCGCCAAGGGAATAGAGGTTATCATTGATGCTGTGGCGGAGAGCGATATTGCTGATCAGGCACCGTTTGACATTATTATGCTTGGGCCGCAAATGGGCCATGCCGAAGGGGATTTGGCTGCCGAATATCCTAGTATCCCGGTAACGACAATTGAGATGATGGCTTATGGCATGATGGATGGGGATAAAGTACTGGAAACAGCAATTGAACTTATGGAGAAGGGGGCTTAGTTCATGTCAAGCGGGGCAGAATGGAGGGTCAAAATCCAGAAAGTCAGTACCAAGATTCAGAAAAATAATTATATCAGTGCTATTTCCAACGGGCTGATGGCTTTGATGCCGATATTGATCCTGGGTGCGATATTTTCCCTGATTAATGCTTTGAAGCTGGAGCCTTACCAGAACTTCCTGGAAAGTTCCGGCCTGAAGACGTACACTGCGATTCCGGCTACGATAACAACCGATTTAATCGCTTTGTATGCGGTGTTCTCCATCGCTTACAATTTTGCGGTACAGCTTAAACAACAGGGATTCTCGGCAGGAATTCTCGCGCTGATGAGCTTTCTGCTGGTTACTCCAAAGGGGCTCCTGGACGATGGCGCCACCAAAGCCTTCGGCTACTCCTGGCTGGGAGCCAAGGGGCTGTTCGTAGCCATTATCGTAGCCCTCATTGTCGGCAAACTGTATACTTACCTGCTGGAGAAAAAAATCTATATCAAGATGCCAAAGGGTGTTCCGCCTACTGTTGAGAAATCCTTTGCCGCATTGACTCCGGGTTTCATTATTGTTTTCGTGATGCTGATCCTGACAGCGATTTTCGGAGCGACGAAATATGGAAATATGCATGAATTTGTCTTTTCCATTATCCAATTGCCGCTAACGAGTCTCGGTGGTACGTGGTGGGCGATGCTGATCTGTATTTTCTTAATCCATTTGCTGTGGTTCTTCGGTGTTCACGGCACATTGGTGGTTTACTCCGTAGTAGGACCGATCTGGGTAGCGCTTGGACTTGAAAATCTGGATGCTTACCAAAGAGGTGTAGAAGGCACTCATATTATCGGTTCCCCGTTCTTCCCGGTCTATGTGCTGATTGGTGGTGCGGGTGCAACGCTTGGCCTGATTATTGCCATGCTGTTCGCCAAGTCTACCCGGTATAGAACGCTGGGCAAGCTTGCAATTATTCCAAGTATTATTGGAGTTAACGAGCCGGTCATCTTCGGGATGCCGCTGGTGCTTAACGTGCGTTTCATGATTCCGTTTATTCTAACACCACTGGTGAGCAGCGGATTGGCTATTCTTCTGACTTCGATCGGAATTCTGCCGGTTCTGCACGGTATTCAAGTGCCGCTTGGTATTCCGGTGCTGGTTAATGGCTGGATGAACGGAGGCTGGCGCGTATCCGCGTTCCAACTGGTAATGATCGGGGTAAGCTTTGCAATTTATTATCCATTCTTCAAAAAAGCCGATTTCGAAGCCTACGAGCTGGAGCAGCAGGCTGAGTCTAAGACGGCGGCCGCAGTAAACTAAATGAATAAGGGAGGCTTATCCGATGCCTAACCAGTTTCCGGAGAATTTCCTGTGGGGCGGAGCGGTTGCAGCCAACCAGGTTGAAGGTGCGTATTGCGAGGACGGCAAAGGGCTGTCTACTGCAGATGTGGTCAAATATGTTCCGCCGGGACAGCGCAAAGCTCTTGAGCATGCTCTCAGCATCTCCAGAGCGGAGCTTGCTGCCGCCATCTCGGATACGCAGGAGGGGAATTACCCCAAACGCAGAGGGATCGATTTCTATCACCGTTACAAAGAAGACATTGCCTTATTCGCAGAAATGGGTTTTAAAGTGTTCCGGATGTCGATCTCCTGGCCCCGTATATTTCCAAACGGGGATGAGAAAGAGCCGAATGAAGCTGGATTACGCTTCTATGATGATGTTTTTGATGAGTTGAACAGATATGGCATTGAGCCACTGGTTACGCTCTCGCACTACGAGATGCCAGTGGAGCTTGTTACCCGTTACAACGGGTGGGAGTCACGCGAACTGGTCGAACTGTTCGTCCGTTATGCGGACACGGTCTTCCTGCGCTATAAAAACAAGGTGAAGTACTGGCTGACCTTTAACGAAATCAACGCAGTAATCCGCTTTCCGTTTCTGGGGGGAGGTGTGCTGACCGAAGGTAAAGAGAATGAGAAGCAGGCTGCGTTTCAGGCGCTGCATCACCAGTTCATTGCCAGTGCTCTGTCTATCAAGCGTGCAAGGGAGATTAATCCGGAGTTGCAGGTAGGCTGCATGCTGGCCCGCAAACTGATCTATCCGTATTCCTGCCATCCCGGGGATGTGCTGAAGGCACAGGGAGAGAACCAAATGGCCCAGTTCTGTTCCGACGTTCAGGTCAGGGGATATTATCCGTCATACATCAAACGGCATCTGGCTGATTATAAAGTAAGCATTGAGATGGAGCCGGGGGACGAAGCTGTTCTGAAGGAGAACCTGGTTGATTTCCTGTCTTTTAGCTACTACATGTCCTCAACGGTCAGTACGGACGAGAGTATCACAGAGCGGACAGAGGGTAATCTGTCGTCGGGTCTGGTGAATCCGTTCCTGAAGACCTCAGATTGGGGCTGGCAGATTGATCCGACCGGTCTGCGGGTTGTCCTTAAAGAGATGCATGACCGTTACCAGATCCCGCTTTTTGTTGTCGAGAACGGTCTCGGTGCTGCAGATGTTATTGAAGCGGACGGTACAATCAAGGACGATTACCGCATCGAATATCTGGCTCAGCATATCGAGCAGATGGCCGAGGCCATTGCCGACGGTGTAGAACTATTGGGCTACACGAGCTGGGGCTGCATTGATCTGATTTCAGCTTCCACGTCAGAGATGCGAAAACGCTACGGCTATATCTACGTCGATCAGGACGATGAAGGTAACGGCTCCCTGGAACGCATACGCAAAAAAAGCTTCTATTGGTACAAGAAAGTCATCGCCTCCAGAGGGACCGATCTAACAAATCATTAAATTGGAAAGTCTGGCAAAGATACAAAAACCGTTCCTAGGCAGAAATGTCTGGGGGCGTTTTTGTGCGCTTGCTGTGTTTAAGTTAGTGAACGTATGTCGTAATATTATATATAATTTGTCGTGTTTTCCTATTAAAAAAAGCGACTCAGATATGTTACCTTATAGTGGGATGTCAGAATACTATATGTTGGAGGTTATAGCAAATGAGCATTGGCATTGGTCTAGTCAGCTTTTGGCATGTACATGCTTGGGACTATGTTAAGCAAGCGCAGGCGCATGAGGATACGTTTATCGCTGCAGTATGGGACGAAGACGCGATAAGAGGACAAGAAGCGGCTGCAACGTTGAAGGTTCCTTACTTCGAGTCTCTCGATGATATGTTGGCTCAGGAAGATGTTAACGCTGTCATCGTGGATGCGCCGACAAACATTCATAAGGATGTAATAGTGGCCGCCGCCAAAGCAGGCAAACATATCTTTACCGAGAAGGTTATCGCTCCAACAGTGCAGGAAGTTGATGATATTATTACCGAGGTGAATCGGAATCAAGTGAAAATTACCGTATCCTTGCCGCGATTGAACGACGGATACACTTTGTCCATTTTGGAGTTGATTAGCGGGGGGCTACTGGGGGAGATAACGTATGTCAGAGTTCGCTTATCCCACAATGGGGCCATTGCCGGCTGGCTGCCTGAGCACTTTTATAGTAAGGAACAATGCTCAGGGGGTGCTTTGATCGACTTGGGATGCCATCCTATGTATTTAACCCGCCTATTTTTAGGTCGGGATGTGACCGGTGTAAGTGCCAATTTTGGATATATCACAGGGAAAGACGTGGAGGACAATGCAGTAGCAACCCTGTTTACTACTTCGGGGGCGATCGGTGTGGTAGAGGCCGGATTTGTGAACAGCCATTCGCCGTTTACCATCGAGGTTCACGGAACAGAAGGAACTCTGCTCTTCGGAACGCCGGAGGATAAATTACTTCTTAAGACAAATAAACCTGAGGGTACCGCGAATAGCTGGACGGAGATTCCAATAAAAGATAATCACGACAGTGCCTTTCATCAATGGGTCAATCATATACAGAGTGATACTTTTGCTGATAATAATGTTCAGACTGCCATAGAACTGACCAGATTAATGGAAGCTGCAAATCGCTCGGCAAAAGAAGGACGGGTCATCCCGTTAGCAGACGCAAGGTCATGATCTACCATACGATGTCTCAAAAGTCAGATTTGCTGGAGAGACTCGATATTACAGTTCAATGGGGACATTATGAGATTGTTGTACTCAGGTTCCATTTAACCTCATTCCCGGCCGGAAAAATCATAGATTTCCATAATCATGCAGAGTTTGAGTTTCACTTTATTCCTAAAGGTAAAGGGAAAGTAATTCTCGCTGAACAGGAGTACCCATTATCGCAGGGTATGCTTTATTTAACGGGTCCGGGTGTGATGCATTACCAGGAGGCTGACCAGGAAGAAGCCATGGACGAACTTTGCCTCCATATTGATATTAGACAGAAAAGCAGAGCAGAAGTGGATCCGTGGGAGGTAGCAGAAGCGGAAGAATGTATCGACAAACTGCGGAAACTCCCCCTCATTCCAATTCATGACCGGCATCATGCCATGAATTGCTTTCTGGAAGCCTATGAAGCTTGTGAGGATAAGTTCACCGGATATTATACAGCCATCAAACAGTTTGTAATCAGTATTTTGTTAAAAACAGCAAGAGCATATGATCCGGAAGGGATTAGAGCGGAAGCGCCGGTGCGGGATATGCTGACTTACAGATATGAATACGCCATTCAGTATATCAGGGCTAATTATTCCGGGGCTGTCACGCTGGACAATGTTGCAGAAAAGCTAAAAATCAGCTCCAGACAGCTGCAGCGGATTTTTAATAAGGTCAATCCTGATCAATCCTTCTCCCAGATTCTTGAGAATATCCGTTTGGAAGGTGTCTGCCGCAAGCTGTCGGAGGGCAACCAGCCGATTGAACAGATTGCTCAGTCTGAAGGTTTTACGAATGCCAACTATTTGCATAATGTTTTTCGCAAGCGGTTAGGAATAACTCCCGCGACCTATAGAAACGGGAAACATACGATAAAGTGAGGATGATAGATATGAGTAAAGTGTATCGGTTAGGCATAATCGGGTGTGGTGGAATCGCGAACGGGAAGCACCTGCCAAGTTTAAGCAAGCTGAACAATATTGAAATGGTTGCGTTTTGCGATATCGTTCAGGAGCGGGCTGAAGCAGCAGCACAACAATATGGAAGCAAAGACGCAAAAGTCTACACTAATTATCAAACATTACTTAAAGATGGCACACTTGATATTATTCATGTGCTTACTCCCAATGAGTCTCATGCGGAAATCTCTGTCGCTGCGCTGGAAGCCGGCAAGCATGTCATGTGTGAGAAGCCGATGGCCAAGACTGCAGCAGAGGCCAAAAGAATGGTCGATGCAGCCAAGCGAACAGGAAAAAAACTAACGGTTGGGTATAACAACCGCTTTAGAGAGGATAGTCTATTTCTGAAAAAGCTCTGCGAAGCAGGAGAATTAGGCCATATTTATTACGCCAAGGCGCATGCCATCAGAAGAAGAGCAGTACCTACCTGGGGCGTTTTTCTTGATGAGGAGAAGCAGGGTGGAGGACCGCTCATCGATATAGGAACGCATGCACTTGATCTGACCTTATGGATGATGGACAATTACCAGCCCAAGGTCGTCTTGGGAACCAAATATCATGAGCTGTCCCAGCGGGAGAATGCTGCAAATGCCTGGGGACCCTGGGATCCCGCCAAATTTAAAGTGGAGGATTCGGCGTTTGGAATGATTGTTATGGAGAATGGTGCAACGATCATGCTGGAATCCAGCTGGGCCCTGAACTCGCTGGAGGTTGATGAGGCAAAATGCAGCTTGAGCGGAACGGAAGCCGGCGCGGATATGAAAGAAGGCCTGCGGATTAACGGAGAACAGCATGGCCGCTTATATAAAAATGAGATTGAGCTGAACGCAGGTGGAGTAGCATTCTATGATGGCACACAGGAAAGTGCGCCTGACCTGGAGATGAGAAAGTGGATTGAAGCGGTTGATCAGGATAAGGAACCGGTCGTAAGACCTGAGCAGGCATATGTAGTTTCCTTGATTTTGGAGGCACTTTATGAATCCGCGCGCACAGGGAAAGCCGTTTACTTCGATTAAAGGAGAAGTTGGCGTCAAGAGGTGTTGACAGAACGTTATAGTTGGAAGTCATCAGGGCGATCAATGAAGGCAATTAAATAGATTGAACTTAAAAACTTGAGATAAAAGCAAGGAGCAACGGAGGGGATTTTGGAACTGGAGGAGCGGTAGTGTCCGCCTTTGTCTTCGGATTTCTACCGCCAATAGCGGTTAAGATCAAGAAATTCTTACGACAACAGCGGCCGGAAGTCCAAATATTCACCGTAGTTGCGACTGATCTTGTACTCTAAAAACCTTAAGTTTTAAATATGGGAATGGCTTGCAATAAGCCTGAACGGAATTTTGGCGCCTTATTACATGAAGGCGCTTTTTTCCGTTACAATAAATGAAACTTTCACCAAATTGAACAGGGGGCTGAATGGGATGAAAATAGTGGTGGCTGATGATGAACCCAGACACCTTCGAGGAATGGCGAATTTAATCAACAATCTGCGTCCTAACGTTCGAGTCCTGGTTGCAAAAGACGGGTCCAGCGCGTTAGAACTTGTCAGATTGGAGCGTCCGGATGTTGTGCTGACGGATATCCGTATGCCCAATATGGACGGGCTTACATTTTTGCAGCAGCTCAAAGAAGAAGAACTTCAAACGAAGGTTGTGATGGTGTCAGCTTATAATCTGTTTGAGTATGCCCAGAATGCCGTTCGCCTTGGTGCATATGACTATCTATTAAAACCTGTAGAGGCAGAGAAGGTAGAAGATGTATTGCGGCGTATAGAGCAGGAGCTGCTCACAGAATCGATGTTGAACCTGGAAGCAGAGGCGTTGAAGTTACGCCTTCACCATACTTCCTCAGCTTATAGAAACCGCTTATATTTAACCTGGCTAAACGGTAGCTTAACGACTCTCGAGCGGGATGAACTGGATACGTATGATTGGCTGCAGGGTGGCGGCGTGGTTATTTTCTCAGAGCTCAGAATCCGCCCGGGCCGCCATGACAATATTGAAAGCGCCAACTTCCTGCGAAGCCTGGAGCAAGGATGGATGGCAATGGGGGAAGCTGTTACGATTCCTTTGAATGTACTTCTGGAGGATGGATTCCAAGCCGTCACAATTATCCGTAAAGCCACCCTTACCCCGGAGAAAAGAAATGAGATTCGTGCCATCGCTTCCGCTCTATCCTCAGAATGGGAGAATTCGGGTCAGCTTACCCACGGAATAGGGCTGGAATGTAAATCATTATTGGAACAAGCACCGCAAGCTTACAGGGCAGCCCAAACCGTAAATAAGTTTAACTTTCATGACTGCTGGAAAGGGATTCTGTTTCAGGATGAGCTGCGTCTGTCTCAGTATCTAATGATACTTGACGTGGAGAAACTCTTTGAAGCTCTCCAGGGAAATGATGCGGACATAGCTATAGAAATGTGCATTGGAGCGCTCAGAGCGCTATCAGATGATGGGCATACGGAGCCGATTATTTTAAAAGAAAATGCCTCGCTTCTGCTTATGAAGGTTAAAAGCAGGATGGGGAATATCGTTGACCGCCAGCTTGGGGATTTTCTAGCAAAAACGATGATTATAGAAATTCAAGCTTGTGGATCTTATACAGAATTGATTGCGCTTGTAGAGGCTACTCTACAGAAGGTTCATTATGCATTACAACAGGTACGGCTGGATAAAAACGAAATTATCGTTACGAGCTGCTTGAGTTGGATTCAGGAAAATCTGAAGGAAGATTTGTCTCTTGAACGAGCAGCCGCACACTTTTCTTTTAATACTTCCTATTTTAGTACATTGATTAAAAACCGTACGGGAAAAACATTCTCCGATCATGTGGCGGAAGCCAGAATGAGGCGGGCTAGATTGCTGCTGTCCGCGAACAAGCTCAGAATATATGAAATCTCCGCAGAGTGTGGTTATCAGGATACCAAATATTTCTGCAGGGTGTTTAAGAAATACAATGGAATCTCACCCGAAGCGTTTAAACACACTTCACTTCTACAGAGGAGAAATGAGGAATGAAGATGACATTTCGATCCCGATTGTTTGTCAGCTATATCTTTCTGATCGGAATTCCACTCCTCATTTTGGGGTCTCTTTTCTATCGAACCAGCCTGCAGGTCGTGACGGAGCAAGCGCAAAAAAATGTATATGAGATTGTCAGAAAAAATAATGAGATTATGGACACTAAGCTGCAGATCATTGATCAGAATAGCCAAGCAATGTTCATAGATAAGGATTTATTCAAAATTTTTAACCAAATGGATCCCCAGAACGAAGTAGAGCTGTTTGAAGCAGACCGTCAGTTAACCGCCGTACTAAGTAAATATTTTTCCAACAATGAGGATGTGTATGCTTACCAGTTGTGGACTTCCTATTTTACTTTCGGCCAGTTGCTGCCGCAAGGAGATCCTACACAATCGGATATATACCGCAAGGCACAGCAGGCAGGCGGGAAATTGGTATGGTACCCTACATATGATTTTGTTGATATGTTTAATCAGCCCTACTTAGAGTCCGGCAATCTGGATTTCCGCCATTTATTTTCTGCGACCAGACTGCTTGATTTCTCTCTGCTGAACAATACGACACTCGAGAAGATGGATGCTCAGGTGGAACGACCCATTTTAGCAATAAGCTTTAAAGCGGAAGCTTTGAAATCTCTATATGACGAAAGTATCCCCGAAGGCTCGGATTTTCTGGTGCTGGATGAGGATCAAAAAGTCGTTGCAAGCAGTGAACCAGGGAAAATCACACAAACCTTCTCGGACTCATGGGTAGAGGAACTGCAGCAGGAAAGCAGCGGTGCGCGAAGTATGACACTGGAGGGCAAAGCCGTAATCGTCTGCTTCGATCGTTCGGAAGTCACGGGATGGATATCCATTGTATGGATGCCGGAGTCCTCACTGGTTGGCAGTTTGTTGCAAAGCATCGAGACATCTATTATCCTCCTCGCCGCTATTATGGGGCTTGTGGCGCTCATTTGTGCTTTTTTTATCGCAGGCAGGATTACCAAGCCCATTAAGAAGCTGCTGGCTGCCATGAGATCCGTAGGTGGAGGGGATTTTCAAAAGCAAGTTGATGTTGGAACAAATGATGAGTTTGGCATACTTCTTCAGCGCTTTAATAAGATGAACGACCGGATTCGGCTATTGGTTATAGAAAATTACGAAATTAAATTAAAAGAACAGGAAGCCGAGATTCTAGCGCTGAGTATGCAAATGAATCCTCACTTTCTGTATAATACGCTCAACGTAATGAACTGGACGGCTATTGAAAACAATCAGAAGGAATTAAGCAAAATGCTGGTCAATTTATCCAATATGCTGCATTATACTTCACGGAAAGACTGGAGAGCTGTTCATTTGTCGGAGGAAATCAAGTGGATGAACAACTACTTCTATATTATGTCCGTTCGCTTCGAGGACAAGTTCACTGTACATTATGAGATTGAACCGAAGCTTTACGAGTACAAAATGCCCAGACTTCTATTTCAACCTTTTGTTGAAAACGCTGTCATGCATGGCTTCGATCAGATAGAAGCAGGTGGAATGATCTGCATTCGTGGCTGGATCGACAGCGGAAAACGCTATTATGCCATTGAAGATAATGGTAGAGGCATGAGTAATGACACTATCGATGAGATTTTATACAAGGAATCCACTTCGATAGGCATTAAGAATACCATTGCACGTATTCAAATGACTTATGGTGACAGCTATGGTGTGGCCATTAACTCCTTGCCGGGGAGAGGCACCATGATAGTGATCACCTTACCACTGAATACCTAATAATAATCCACCAATCCAAAAAGGTTCGGGTTATGTAAGCGCTATTATAGACCTTATAATTTAAGCATCATAGACTGCAGCTATGAACCAAGTGGGATTGAAATTGAGAGGGGTTCAAGATATGACACGACAAAAGAAACCGCTATTTGTGCTGATGGCTCTGTTGTTGATGCTGGTTACCATTTTATCTGCCTGCTCGAAATCCGGTACCGGCAGCAAAAATAACACGTCACCCTCAGCATCCGGTGATGGAGCATCCAGCGATGCCGCATCAAAAGATCCCGTTACGCTGCGCATTTCGGAATGGGGTTCGCCCGATGAAGTAGCTGCTTACAAGGTAGCGATTAAGAAATTTGAAGCGAAATTTCCAAATGTCAAAGTTGATCTTCAGCATATTGCGACAGATTATGATACGAAGCTGACAACAATGGTAGCAGGGAATGATGTGCCTGATATTGCCATGATGGAGTCTGGTACCATTGCCTTTCCATTAGCAGAACAGGGTAAATTCTATAACCTTCAGGAATTTATGGACTCAGACCCGGATATCAGCATAGACAAACTGGTACCCAATATTATGTATTCTCTTGAGCCTGGTAATGTGATCGGCATAGGCCCAGGTCCGGAATCCTTTGGTCTTTTTTATAACGAAGATATCTTTAAGGAAGCGGGGATTTCACCTCCGCCTGCTAAAGCCTCGGAAGCATGGACATGGGATGAATTTGTAGATGTTGCTAAACAACTGACTGTTGATTCGAAGGGCAGAACGGCAAAGGATGCTGATTTTGATCCGAAAAATATAAAGCAATATGGCGTTAATGCTTCCACTTGGTGGGGAGTCTACAGCAATTTTATATACTCCAACGGCGGAGATTTTATCTCGGAGGATGGGAAGACGTTTGCGCTTAACCAGCCGGAAGCTGTCGAGGCGTTGCAGAAGGTGTCTGATTTAATGAATGTACACCATGTTTCGCCATCACCCGTGCAAGCCAAAAATATACCGGCGACGAATGTAGCGCTTCAAACCAAAAAGGTAGCGATGGCTATAGATGGGCAATGGGCAAGCGCAGCCTTGGCGCAATCGAAGTTTAACTTTAATGTAGGGGTATTGCCAGTCCTGAAAGAGCCAGTAACTACCGTTGTTGCGGGAATGTTCTCTATCTTTAAGTCAACCAAACATCCGCAGGAAGCTTGGGAGTTGTTGAAGGCGTTGCTTGATCCAGAGTCTTCTATTGATATGATCACTGCAGGCACATGGATGCCATCCTACAAGGATTGGTATACGGACCCGGCATTGTTGGCTAAATGGACGGAGAACCTGGATGCAAGACCTTCTGCTTATAAAGAAGCTATTATAGATGTGCTTTTGACGAAAAGTCATCAGACACCAACGGGTTATGTGAAAAATTTCAATAAAATAATGGATATCGTGAATCCGGCCTTGGATAAAGTATGGCTTGGTCAACAGACCGCGCAAGAAGCTATGGATTCCATAGCGCCGAAAGCACAAGAACAAGTTCAAGGGCGCCGGGATATCGCACAATAATCGAAGGGACGGCGTTCTGATTATAGAAGATTGGAGGCAGCTATGCGAAAGGGACTGTTTTACGGACTATTATTTACGTCTCCGGCTATACTCGGGTTTATTATTTTTACACTTGGTCCCATGATTGCAAGTCTGGTGCTTAGTTTGACGGACTATAACGTATTTAAGGAGCAAACTTCCTTTATTGGCTTTCAGAATTATTCGAGAATGTTCTCAGGTGAAGATGAGCTGTTCTTCAAATCGTTAGGGGTTACTTTCTATTTCGTTATTCTTCGGGTGCCAGCCGTTATTATTCTTTCTTTCTGTATTGCCTTGCTGCTGAATATGAACGTTCGAGGCAGAGCCATATTTCGGACGATTATCTATCTTCCGAGTATTGTGCCAGCTGTGGCATCGGCGATGATCTGGATGTGGCTGCTGAATCCCGACCTGGGACTGATCAATTCCGTGCTCAGTTGGCTTCATTTACCAACCAGTAACTGGTTATATGCGGAGAATAGTGTTATCCCGTCTGTTGTACTTACAACATTATGGGGGATTGGAAGTACGGTGATTATTTTTCTGGCAGGCCTATCAGGTATTTCCAAACAGTATTACGAAGCGATTGATGTGGATGGTGGAGGCTGGTACAGCAAGCTGCGCCATATTACGATTCCAATGGTTACACCGACGATATTTTTTAATACCATCATGACCATTATCGGATCCTTCCAGGTGTTTAATGAAGCTTATATTTTAACTGAAGGTGGACCGAATAACCAAAGCTTGTTCTATGTATTTTACCTCTGGCGTACAGGCTTTAGAGATACCGAAATGGGGTATGCCTCCGCTCTGGCCTGGATCCTGTTCATCGTCATCATGTTCTTTACGTTTATTGTATTCAAAACCTCGAAATCATGGGTGCATTACGAAGGAGGAGAGCGTACTTGAGACAATCAAAGCTTTCCCTTGGATCTGGTTATGCAGCGCTTATAGTCATCTCCCTTTTGTTTATCGTACCGTTCGTCTGGTTAATCCGCAGCTCGCTCATGGATTTATCGCAAATTTTTACGATGCCGCCGGAATGGATTCCGAGGCCGTTTCACTGGGAGAATTTCCATAAAGCCCTTACTGTGCTGCCGTTCGATACTTTTTTCACCAACACGCTTATTATTGTAGCTAGTGTTCTTGTAGGTACAGTCTTAACGAGCAGCATTGCAGCATTCGGATTTTCACGGATCGTGTGGAAGGGCAGGGACACAGTATTCGCTATTCTAATGACCAGTATGATGCTGCCTGCTGCCGTAACAATCATTCCAAGCTTTCTAGGCTGGAAAATGTTTGGTTTCTACGATACGTATTATCCATTAATCGTGCCTGCTTATTTCGGTGGGGGAATTTTCAACATTTTTTTATTGCGCCAGTTTTACTTGACGATTCCACGGGACTTTGATGAAGCGGCATTCGTGGATGGAGCTACCTATTTACAAATATACATGAGAATTATACTTCCACTAAGCCGTTCGGCGGTTATCGTAGTTGCACTGTTCAGCTTCCTGGCTTCCTGGAATGATTTCATGGGCCCCCTGATTTATTTAAAAAGTGATCGTCTCTTTACCTTGGCGCTTGGGCTGCAAATGTTTCAAGGTTCGTACACTGCGCAGTGGGATTTGCTTATGGCGGCTTCAGCAGCAGTTGTCTTACCTTGTGTAATCGTATTTCTAATCGGACAACGATATTTCCTTGAGGGGATTACATTATCAGGGCTGAAGGGGTAATGACAGGAAAGTGAGGATACCTCATAATGACAAAAATTAAAACACAGCTAAGTAATTGGCAGGGTGTACCGTTCACGAATGTAATCATTGAGGATGTTTTCTGGCGTCCGCGTCTGGAGGTGTTGAAAAAGGTTACGCTGCCTGCCTGCCTCACGAAATGTGAGGAGACAGGGCGTATATCGAATTTTGCCAAAGCAGGAGGATTAATAGAAGGGACTTTTGAAGGCATTTATTTCAATGATTCCGATGTCTATAAGGTCATCGAAGGCATTGCCTATTCGCTTATGTCGGAGCTGGACCCGGAGCTGGAAGCGCAAGCGGACCGGATTATTGACCTTATAGCCTCAGCCCAGGAATCGGACGGTTATTTGAGCACTTATTATACGCTTGAAGCACCCGAGTCCAAATGGACGGATATGGAGAAGCATGAGATGTACAATGGAGGGCATTTAATCGAGGCAGCGGTTGCTTATTTTGAGGCAACCGGCAAGCGTAAGCTTCTTGATGTCGCTTGCAAATTGGCGGATCATTATGACGATCTGTTTGGTCCAGGTAAACGCCATTGGGTGGAAGGCCATGAGGAAATTGAGCTTGCTCTTGTGAAGCTCTACCGTGTTACCCAGGAACAACGATATTGGAAGCTCTCCTTATGGTTGCTTGAGGAACGTGGACATGGACATGGAGTTGGGGAAATATGGGACACCAAGGAGTGGGGACCTGCGTATTGCCAAGACGATGTTCCGGTCAGAGACACCCGGCGGGTGACTGGTCATGCTGTTCGGGCGATGTATTTATATACCGCTATGGCGGACGTGGTTCACGTGTCGGGGGATCCTGATTTTGTTGATGCCCTGCATAGGGTATGGTCACATACGGTAGAGCGCAATATGTATGTGACTGGGGGGATCGGTCCATCTCGCCATAATGAAGGATTTACACATGATTATGATTTGCCGAATGAATCCGCTTATTGTGAGACTTGTGCTGCTATCGCCATGGTTTTCTGGAACCATCGCATGAATCTGTTGTTTGGAGATGCCAAATATGCGGATGTGGTGGAGCGGGAAATGTACAATGGCGCTTTGGCAGGAATATCGTTGACCGGAGACAAGTTTTTCTATGTTAATCCACTGGCTTCGAAGGGCGATCACCACCGGGTGCCTTGGTTTGACACCTCATGCTGTCCGACGAATTTGGCACGGTTCCTCCCGTCCATTGGTCAATATTCATATGCTCAGACCGGTCAGGGCATTGCAGTCAATCAATATATGAATGGTGAAGCAGAGATCGTAATGAAGAGCGGGCTGGGCGTTAAGCTCAAGCAAACCACTCAATATCCTTGGAACGGTAAAATTGAGCTTGCGGTGGAAGCGGATAAAAGTGATTTTTTCAGCATTTATTTGCGGATACCTGGCTGGTGCAGGGGTTATAAGGTTAAGGTTGGAGGTAAATCCTTGCCGGGAGTCGAGGCATTGACTGAGCAGGGTTATATCGCTATTCATCGAGCTTGGTCACAGAACGATACGATTGAACTTGAACTGGATATGCCAGTAGAAATTATTCAGGCGAGACCGGAGGTGCTGGAG
Source organism: Paenibacillus paludis (assembly GCF_042610515.1). Lineage (NCBI taxonomy): Bacteria > Bacillati > Bacillota > Bacilli > Caryophanales > Paenibacillaceae > Paenibacillus > Paenibacillus paludis. The sequence goes on along the minus strand of NZ_JBGJZP010000005.1, from coordinate 341,730 downwards.
AATCAAGGCCGGATTGCCATTCAGCGAGGTCCTATCGTGTATTGCCTGGAGCAGTTGGATAACTCCCGGCTTTCCTATGATGAGTATTCATTTTCTGCCCATGAGACGTTGCTGGTGGATCATCAACCGGAACTGCTCGGCGGCGTTACCGTTCTGAAAGGCAAGGATGGGGAAGGTAGACCTTGTCAATTCATCCCTTATTATGCCTGGGACAACAGGGAATCAGGATACATGCAGGTTTGGATACGGAAAGCGGAGGATAAAGGGCTGTATAGCTTTTAAGAGGAAAAGGAATTGATCTTCATTGAACTTATGAAGGGAATAGACGAGTGAAGCATCAACAAGTAGTACTCGTATTTCTTACTAGACTCCAATCATAGTCGTCCGTTAACGTTCATTCCTTCCGATAAACGGAAGGAATGATTTACGCAAGAGGAACAGACAAGCAAGTTGTCTCATATGAACAAAATACAGAACTGGCTATTATCCATTAAGCTAAATGGGTGCGTTTCAGGAAAAAGTCTCTTACTCATTACATCTGGGGAGAGCGCTATTTGCTACCGGCTTCCCATCTCAGATTCCAGTTATAATGCTGATCCAATTCCTGGTGCCCGCCGAAATATTCTATGAGTCTCTCCACACTGAATGTATCATCATTCTGATTACGAATCATGGCGATGGCACACATACCCTTATTGTTGTTATGCTCATCCAGCCGGACCTCGATCTCCGGTCCGCTCTGCTGCTTGATGGTTACAACAGCGTCAGCCTCCGACCAGTTCGTGATTCCCTCATAGATGAAAGCAAAGATAACAATTCTGTTGATTTCGGAAAGATAATGGCCATTAATCCGCAGATTCTCGCCCGTGGCAATGGATCCGGTGCGGTCATCCCCGTCTAGGGAGATATAAGGCGGTCTGTTCAAGCTTCCGAAGGATTCACCAAGTGCTTGGACAGAGCCTTTAATGCCATTTTTTAATTCAAACAGACAACCAAGGTCAAGATCGATGCCTTTACTTCCGAACCAGCCCGATGCTTTTTTTTGATACCAGTTGAGATTGATCAGTATCTCGCCCAGGGATTCAGTCCCTTTCTGGAGATTGATCATCTCACCGCGTTTCTTAAGCAAGATAGTATTGAGATCTAAAGGAGGGGCTGGAGGGGATGCTGGTGAAGAGGGAGGCAAATTGCCCGCCTTAGGCCGTGACCGCAGCTCTGGGAGAGAAAAGGGTGACTGCTGCGATTGAATTACTGGGCTAGAGGGTAGAACTGACGGCACTATGTTATTAACCTGTATTCCATAACTTTCGCATAAGGCAGCTAAACCTCCTGCATATCCGGAACCCACAGCGCTGAATTTCCATTCATTATTGTATCTATAGATTTCTCCGGCGACAATGGCGGTCTCTACAGAAAAAGCTTTACCTAGCCTGTAGCGGATAAGCTCCGTTCCATCAGCGGCGTTGATAATCCGTAAATATGCATCGTCCAGTAGCGAGAAGTTTTGCTGCCGCTTTTCACCCTCATAAATCGTTAGCGCAAATGCAATCCGTTCGTAGTCCGTAGGAATTTGCCGGAGCTCAACAGCGATTTGGGTGTTGTCGGTTAAGCCCGCGTAGGCTCTTTTATCGGACATCAATACAGCTACAGATTGGTTCGAAGTAGAAGGGTTGCCATAAAAAATAAGATCCTCATTTTTAGAGACAGTCTGGGCCGGCGTAAGTAAAAAAGCAGAAAAATCAACCTCAACCTCAACCTCAACCTCAGATCTGGTATTATTCCAGCCCATTCCTACTATAATACGGGTAAGTAGAGGCTTGTCTTTCGTTAAATTGCATTTTTGTCCCTTAATCAGATCAAATGTCATTAGAATCAGCCTTTCAAAAGATTAGTAGAGCTGGATCAATACCTGAAACAGGTTAGAATCTGCCACGTCTTCCAGCGTCGAGATTCGGACCGTTCAGACTGGATAGCTTCTCCAAGGAATGTTCGTAAATACGTACAATATCCTGTACCTTTTGGAACTCCGGATCCGAAGGACCCAGATTGTCCATGAACATACGCTGCAGGATTTCCTTATAAAACGAAATGCGGCTCCCGATAAGCCCACACTCGTAATCAATGACCTCTTCAACCGTGTGCTGCTCAACAAATTCCATCATGTCATCGGCCGGGCTATCGTGTGACTCCCGCTCATTGCGTGCGGCAATCGGAGTGTTAACATTCTCGAGGTTAACGGTAGAACGTATATCAGAAAAGAGAATACTTTCTTTCGCCAGCATTACCTGAAAAGGCTTGTGCTTGAACAACTCTTGTACGACAAGAGCGCACATCGCCTGATTCCCCAGCAGCATACCATCAAAAGGGTGAAGAACCCATCCCCTGTCATCCCGGTACAGGCTGAACGTGAAGTATTCGCCTCCATATTCATATTTCAGATTGATAGCAGTCTCTGAAGTAAGCTCATATTGAAATGCATCCATTATTCTACTTGCGCCTCCTGCTTCTTCGTTCTTTGTAATTATATTAGCATAGCAGAATATGGGGAATCTTGGGAGAGCGGATTTCCCCCTTTATTATTTACAACGCAAAGGGTATCTGGAAATCGAATATAGCGACAGATTGCCGTTGATAGTTTTTTCGGAAAAAGGGTGGGCTATAGAACGTGAAACATATGCTGAGGAGTTGCTGCTCAAGCTTGGCTCGTTGCTGGACGGGCATGACTATTCTTATGTAGAAACGCTTAAGGATCGCAATCGCGGAATGATCCTTTTATTGATTGAGAAGATCAAAGGGACAGGCAATGCCCGTTTTGTGCCACTGCTTAGAACCTGGCAAGCCATAGAATATAAGAAGGTGCAGGCAGAACTCCAAAGTGCTGTGCAGTATTTGCTAAAGGAAGGCCAGATATGATTTACCACCTACGAAGTTCACCCTTCGCACCCGCCTGATCCAACGCTAAACACCAAACACCAGCTTCTGCGATAGGCTATCGAGTCCCTGAATTCCTTCTGATGAACTTCGGACCCCACAGCCCTTATTTTCTCTAATTGGCACATTTAGCAATGCTAGCGGACCGTGCTGCACTTATTCCCCTCCATCAGGCATGTTTTACGCGGAAGGTCAGCAATTAGCTGCATCTGAGTCCGGAAGGTAGACAAAACAGTGTTTTTGGTGGAAATAAAGGCTCCCCGGTCCGCAGAGATTCACTCGACTCCCTTACCCAACTCCCTAATTAGTCAGCCACCCAGCAGTTACCTAGTTACAATCTCAGTAGGAACGTACGATTGCGCTGCTTTCCGCCGCTTGCTATATCCAGTAACTGTAGTTGAACCAATTCGTGTAGAATTCGTCTTACGTGTATGCCTACTACTATTAGCTAGAACCAGCTTTCAAGCAGTCCAAATAACTACGGAGAACGTAAGATTTAGTAGAACTACGCTAACAGTCGTTAGATACTTCATGTCGCACGATTGGCTAGATCATTTGGAGTAGTATCCATACTACATGGTGGGCTATGGGGGGAGACTACTTATATATCTTTGTTAATTTCCTGCACACTTAGATTGACAATCTTTCAAGATCCAAAAAGAGTAATTCCGCCAATAGAATTTTTTATTTAACAATATAAACATATTATAAGATGATTTTCATTTACATTATTTTATAGAAAATGTAATAATATAATAGTATTTAAAATTATTGAGAGGGTGAGCTTATTTATGAAAAAAATGAGTTTGTTTGGTAAAGTTACAAAGACTCTAATTGTCATTCCACTAATTGTAATTTCCGCTTTTTCAGCTACTACAAATGCATCTCAAATTAGTGATCAGGATCTAGCAAAACAATCAGTAAGTAATTACTTTAATGCCATTCAAGATGGAGATATTTCTGAAGCTGTAAAATGGGTAATTGATACTAGATTTAGTTCCCCTGAAGAACAAGCAACTGAATATCAAGAATTTTTAACTTCAGATCCTTTTTCAGTTCGTACTATTGAGAGCATCAATTCTAATTCAGACGGTACGTTTACTGCAACAATTGAACTAACTCGTAAAGAAGATGGAAGTTTGAATGAAATTACTCTACCAATAGTACAGAAAGATGGAAGTTGGAAACTATTAATTGAAGGAACAGAAACAAGAAATGAAAATGTTATAACTACTTACTTAAATGGAAATAAAAGTGAATCTACTATCATGCCAATGGCTTCAGTGAATATTGGAAATTATGGGGGTGTATGGCTAAATGGAGCTGGTTCTACGTTAAGTAATAAATTTGACATGCATTCATTAAATATTGGTGTAACTGTATGGCAAGACCCTGGGTTTTCGGAGGAAGTAATCGTTACATACCAAATTGTGAAAAATGGGTGGATTAGTTACGATGTCCTTGGCGAAACGATTCATGGTCCTACTTATAAACCAACAACCGGATCTGCCGATTATATAGTAGTTCATAACGCAAATTCAGGTAAAGCAGAAAATGGGGTATACTTAAAGGTTATTAATCCCAGTTATACACAGGGGGTATTTGTAAAAGGTTATATATATGAAAACCTGTAATAATTAATAAAAAAGTTAATATGAATTGGTCATAACCCCGTCAAGTAGGCAGAAAAAAAAGCCATCTAAGCGGCGACTTGCTTTTGGTATTAAACCGGAGACAGGTCGCCGAGTTTGCTTTTGAAATGTTCTTGATTGTAGTAGACCATGCTTTCATTTACCTTTATTTAATATACCTTAGATCTTTAGGATTCTCCAAATACAGTTTCTCTGTCTTCAACTGAGAGGAAAATACGATTCAATACAAGTATTGTTGTAACAGTTTTTCCGCCGAGAATGGCTACCCGTTAAGTTTCGCTAAAGACCGCGGAAGGTTTGCTCCCGGCGAAGTACGCTTCTTTCAGATGACCGATTTAATCCCTACCTTTTTATTGTTCATTGCAAGCTCTTCTTTGCGCAGAGCCGTTCACATTCCCTTTATAACCAAAGGCAAGCCGACGCATTTCCCGTAACAAGCCGGTTTTCTCCATTTATAGTAGATTGTTCGTTGAAGCTTTTCGATACGTCACAGTAAAACCGCCAGATACTGACCACTCATTTCTTGAATGGATTAGCACTGAGTATTTGTATCCAAATTCCCATCTGGTGCAAATTAGGATTGAGTTTTTTAGGTATTCAACCAGCGCGCTTTTCAAATAGGCTACTTCTTCTTCTATACTGTAGTGTTTCTTATTCCATTTTCCTCTGTAGACTTCGAAACCTCTCCCTTCTGGAATTTATGCACCCAATTTAAGATTTTGGTATCGTTTTATATTCCGACCTCATAATCACGGGATAGCTCCAGTTCACCTCCAATCGTAGACGATCCGCCTTTTTTCTTCGCGCTATACCGTGTAAAGGCTTGTCCTTTCTTAGGTGACATAAAAAAGCCTCCGGTCAACAGTAATGAGTTCATTTTACAGGAACCCTTTTTTTTACTGTCTACCAAGAGGGGATTATAACAAATTGCTTTATAAAACTTTCTCTGCTTTTTTATTAGTAATTACTGGTTTTCATATATATAACCTTTGACATATACTCCTGAAGCTGCACTAGGATTTATAATCTTTAAGTTTACTCCGTTTTGTGCATTACCTGTTTTTGAGTTATTAATTACTATATAATCGGCCGATCCGGTTGTTGGTCTGTAAACAGGACCATGAATCGTTTCTCCAAGGACTAAATCGGCTAAATACCCTTTTATAACAATTAAATATGTAACATATACTGGATCCGTAGATCCAGGGTTATATTGCCATACAGTTACACCAATACTTGATGAATGCATGTTAAATCCATTACTATACGTTTCATCGGATTTGCTTAACCAGTCTTCGTAATTTCCAATATTCACTGAAGCCATTGGCGTGATAGTAGATTCACTTTTATTTTCATTTAAATAAGTCGTTATAACATTTTTATCTCTTATTTCTGTTCCCTCAATTAATAGTTTCCAACTTCCATCTTTCTGTACTATTGGTAGAGTAATTTCGTTCAAACTTCCATCATCTTTACGAGTTAGTTCAATTGTTGCAGTATACGAACCATCTGAATTAGAATTAATGCTCTCAATAGTAGGATTTGAAAAAGGATCTGTAATTAGTAGTTCTTGATATTGAGTTGCTTGCTCCTCAGGGGAGTTAAATCTAGTATCAATTACCCATTTTACAGCTTCAGAAATATCTCCATCTTGAATGGCATTAAAGTAATTACTTACTGATTGTTTTGCTAGATCCTGATCACTAATTTGAGATGCATTTGTAGTAGCTGAAAAAGCAGAAATTACAATTAGTGGAATGACAATCAGAGTCTTTGTAACTTTACCGAACAAACTCATTTTTTTCATTAATAAGTTCACCCTCTCAATAATTTTAAATACTATTATATTATTACATTTTATATAAAATAATGTAAATGAAAATCATGCTATAATATGTCTATATTGTTAATTAAAAAAGAAGTGACTTTCAACGAATTAATAAACTCCTTTTCTTTAAACAAGCAGACATAAGTGAAACAAAGGATTTTTTGTATGTAGAGCCGTTTGTGAAGATAGAAATACGTTTTTGTCACTGACAAAGGCTGGGAAACTGAGGTTGCCGATCCTGGAACGAGTAATCTTGTGAGGCAATTACAGAACTATTACCTTTCAAATGATTTTATCTCTTTATAATGCGAAATCAATAAAAAACAGTAGAATGAACTTATTCATTATAGTTTCGTTCTACTGTTTTTTATTTCTTTAGGCCTTTTTGTTTTTGATAGCCACGCAGACTAGGTATTTAAGCTATAGTTACATTGATAAACGGTATCGTTACCCAAGCTGCAATAGTACTTGACACTCCGCGGAAATATTATATTGCAACTATAGCAACACTAAGTCGAATAGCATTTTGCAAATTAGTAAGGGTGCCATCTTCTCTTGTAGGTGCTTATTATGCTGAGTATGTGTGTGTAAAATCTGTATGAAATTAATGGAGAAAAGGTATACGATCTGGATGGATCCACTAGTGTGTAACCAATACATAACAGTGTCGCATATCTCAATCGTTTTTAGAATGAAAGGAAATATGCTTTGTAATACGTGAGGTGCGCACCTGACTTATGTAGTGGAGTCTCTATTCAAGAGACAATCATTGGAATGAGCAGTATAGGAGAGAAAGCTAAACGTATTTTGTCCGAGGCCGCTGAAAAAGTCTCTTTTAAAAAAATCATCAAAAAAACGAACCTCTAAAATCGTTTCTAAGGCTAGTTTCGCGTTTCGGGAATCATATTTGACCCCCTAATGTTTTGGTGTTTTCGAAAAAATGGTAGTTTTTCAGCGGCCTCATTTTGTCCAGATAGAGCTTTTTATCCCACTTCGCAACAATGAATAATTTATCCGAAATATAATTGTGAGACTTTCTCTTCTTTTTAGAAATTTAAACTCTAAAAGGGGAGGTGTATTAGCACTACTTATTCTTGGTCCTTTTATTTTTGGTTCTTTTATTTTTTCGAGCTTTATTTTTGCATAGGTAGTTTGTTTTGCGATAATATCCATATTATTTATTATATGGTTAAATAAATTGAAGTGATTATGATGATTAGGAGGAGTTTACGATGAATTTATTAAAATCTTTAACAGTATTATTTATGATGTGTATAGTTATCGCATGCACCAACCAACCAAATGAAGAAGAAATAATAAAAAAGAATATAACAAGTTACTTGGCTGCTATTGAATCGGGAACCATTTCTGAAATGATAAAATATGCTGATGATGTAAGATTTCCAAGTAAACAAGATCAGAAAAATGAATATGAAAATATTCAAGATGACATTTCAGAAACTAGTCTTGAAAAACTGGTTAAAATCACGAAAACAGAATATCATGCGATAATTAAATACAAACAAAATAATCGGGATTCTACTGAGATCACATTACCTGTTATTAAAAAGGATGACGGTTGGAAGATTATTGTTGGCGAGGATATTAAGTGAATAAAAATAATAATATGAAAGAAAATCGAAGAGGGCTGATACATCAGATAACACAATATCGCGCTATGGACCATGCGGCCCTCGTACTACCTGCGAAAATTTCGAGAAAGAAGAATCAGGTAGCTATAACCTTTCCTCTTAGATATGAGCTATTTAAGGGGAATGGTTGTCAAGAATGTAAAACTTATGTTTTTCGCTATAGCATTAATTTTAGTCTGTTTATTCATTCAATGTGATTCTAGGTCGTGTATGCAAACTATGATTTTATAAAAATTGGGTGAATAATAGATGGGATAAGACGAAACGAAATTCGTGATGACCAATGGGAAAAGATCAAAGGCCTACTTCCGCCGGAACGAAAACCAGAAGGAGGGAGAACCCCGAAAGATCATCGTCAGATGCTGAGTGCCATGCTGTGGGAGGTGCACCTTGGCGAGGTTTACCGGAACACTACGGCTCATGGTCCACTGTCTACAGTCGGTTTCGGCGCTGGCAAATCGCCGGTATCTGGAACCAAATTTTAGATCATGTCTCGACCGAACCCGACCTAGAAAGCATCATGATTGATGTAACAATTGTGCGTGTTCATCAACATTGGGCAGGTGCAAAAGGGATGGGCCTCAACAAGCCATAGGCCGATCCCGAGGAAGGTTAACGACCAAAATCCATACCATTGTCGATGCCCTAGGCAACCCGTTGCGCTTTGTGTTGACCGGAGGTCAGTGCCATGACGCAGTAACCGGCTACGAGATGCTGGGGCAGATGGACTTAACGAAGAAACAGATACTCGCCGATCGAGCGTATACAAACCGGATTCTTCGCCTCTTGCAAAAGCAAGCTGCAACTTCGGTGATTCCGGGTAAGAAGAATCGATGGAAACAACGTAGATGGGACAAAGATCTCTACAAAGAACGCCACATGATCGAATGTTTTTCCAACAAAGTAAAACATCGATTGGCCACTCGCTATGACAAATTGGCCAGTACCTTTATGACTTTTTTGACGTTGGCTTCGATTATGATATGGCTCGTTTGGGTTTGCATACACGCCCTAGCCTTACAGTAATATGATCCAGTAGGAGTCAAACCGCTAGCCGGGCACACCTTCCGCATTCTCATAAATATTCATGACAACCTGCTGGATCGGCAGTTCCTTGACCGAAATGTCGGAGAACCGGCGCTTCCTGGAGATTTCTTCGATAAAATCGCTGATTGAAATAAGTGCCGTATCCACTTCAAGCGTAATTTGAAAGTCTGACGGGCGCTCGACCACTTTGGTGTAGGCATTGTCGAAGATGGTTTTGTGCACGGACTCCGCAAAAGTAAAACTGACCCGTTTCTTATCCCCCAGAAAAAGCTTCAGCTGCTGAAGCGATTCATCAAAAACCTTTTCCCCGTGGTTAATGACAATGACCCGGTGGGCAAGCTCCTCCACATCCTCAAGATCATGGGTGGTCAGAATACAGGTCATATTATGCTTCTTGTTCATCTGGTGAATGAATTCGCGGATTTTGACCTTGGCGATCACATCAAGCCCGATGGTCGGCTCATCCAGAAACAAAACCTCCGGCCGGTGCAGCATAGCCATGACGAATTCGCATTTCATGCGTTCGCCAAGGGACAGCACTCGTGTGGGTTTTTCGATCACATGCGCAATATCCAGCATCCCCGTCAGCTCTTCCAGACGGTGTTTAAAGTCCTGATTGGCGATTCCGTAGATTGCTTTGTTCATATTGAAGCTGTCGATAGGCGGAATATCCCAGATCAATTGAGATTTCTGACCGAATACGGCTCCGATTTTGCCGACATAACGCTTTCTGTCCCGGGCAGGCGAATAACCAAGAACTTGAATTTCACCGCTTGTGGGAAACAGCGCGCCGCAGAGCATTTTGATCGCCGTTGATTTTCCCGCCCCATTGGGACCCAGAATACCGCAGATTTCCCCCTGCCCAATGGCAAAGCTGATATCGTTGACGGCGTTGACCACGACCTCTTCGCGCTGGAAGAAGCTCTTAAAGGTCTGGCCCATACCTGCGCCCCGCTTATAGGTTTTATACGTTTTAGTCAAATGCTTCACATCAATAACCGGCATCATCCGCCTACCCCCTCGTACAATCTGATCATATGCCGGTAAACCCATACTCCTGCCGCCAGAAATAAAAAGCAGGGCAGAACAGCAGCGAAATCGCTGGCATGCACCTGTCCTAGAAGAGCGGAAGCAGGGAAGAAGCCTACCATTCCCACAGGAATTATCATCGTGGCCAATGCTTGTACAGCCTTCGGAAATATGGGCAGCGGATATTTTCCAATGTGCAGCACACTGTCAGCAAGTTCGGAAATTCTCGAGTTGCCCACCCATTTGAAGGACATAGCGGCCATCATTAGAGATAATCCTGCCAGGACCGCCGTCCCTGCGATAAACATCCCGGCAAATTGGAGCCAGAAAAGGACCGGAATGGCGCCGACATGCATAGCGGAGAATATGAATAGCGAAACCCCGCCCAGAAACAGGCCAACACTTTCGGTAGAAAATGTTGTGGCAATAATAAAAAACAGCGGATTCAGCGGTTTCATAAGAATAACCTCGAAGCTTCCCTCACGGACATGCGACATTGTGGTCCAGAGAACGCCCCCGAAAATAAGGCTCGAAAGGCCGCTGGACATGGTGAATACAGACTGGATCAACAACACCTCAAACAAGCTCCAACCGGGAAAGCTGGTGCCCGCCCGGTAAATAAGCAGGGTCACCAGCGGAAACAGAATGTTGCCGACCAGGGTGATCAGACTGCTGATAATAAAATTCATACGATAGGCCACAGCCGACTGCAAAGCAGAATACATGCACTGCCTGTAAATATCCAGATACCGTTTCATGTAAAGAACTGTCCTTTCATGGGGGCATTCATGCGCCGACAGCAGTAAACTGCTTCATGGCCAGACGGCGAACAAGCTCGTTTAATCCGAACGTAACTAACAAGGCCGCCGCCTGTATGCCCACGGCTTGCTCAATGGAAAGCTCAACGCCTCCAAGGGAGTAATGGCCGGTAAAAACCATTGCAGGCAGGTAGGCCATGTACTGAAACGGCAGGAAGAACTGGATCACCTGAAGCCAGTGCGGAAAAAAATCAAGCGGAATAAGCGCACCCGAAAAAATACCCGACACCAACATAAAAGCGCTTCGTATTCCAGCTGACTGGACAAGCCAAAATGAAGTCAGGCCGATCATGTAGTTCACATAAAAAATCATTAGAAAGGCAAGCAGCACCGACAGAAGCATCCATGGAAAGCTTGCCGGCCGCATATCAACTCCAAAAATAAAAATGAAGATCAAAAGGCAGGGTAAAAATTCAAACAGGAAACCGAGAGACCGATGCCCGATCTTCTGAAACAAAGCGAAAGAACGGTGATGAATCGGGCGCAAATGAAAGGTAAGGAATTTACCGGTGCGCACAAGCATGGATAAGTTCCAATCGGCAAAATCCATGACCAGGTAACCGATAAGCGCAGTAGCGCCGAAATAGCGGATCATTTGGGGGAGTCCGATACCGCCGAGCGAAGCATGATCTCCATATACCGCCGTCCAGATATAATATTGCACCATAAAATATACAGGACCGACGATAATAGACACCATGGAATGAGTGCGGTAGGCACTCCATTCTTTGTAGGTTACCTCCGCCACCGTCCGGCAAATAAGCCATTTGCGTTGCAGGCTATTCATCAGGTGAGTCCAGACCAAATGATATTAGTTACATTAAATAGACCCTCTGCGTACCAATTATCACCGGTAAAAGGCACAAACCATACAGCGGCAAGCTGCTCTGTAGGGTCGATGGCCATGCAGCAGGCTCCAGCGCCTTCGTGAAAATAGCTGGTTGGAGAGTAGAGGAAGGCGGGCCCTCTCCTCATATCCAGTCCAATGCCATAGCTCCGGTCCTTGTTATCGGCACCCCAGCAGTAATCAGGAACTCCGTACAGGGTGCGGGTCGTGATCTTCTCAACCGCTTTGCGGCCGACGATACGGGTATCGCCCAGTGTTCCCATGCCTAGAAGCATGTTGGCGAACCGGATGAGGTCGGCTGGCGTAGAGGCCAGGCCTCCGCCGGTGCTGGAGACTGTATCCCACAGTTTTTCCTCTGGAGAGACTTCAGGCTGATTACCGTTAATTAGATCGTTCAGCCGCTTCTCATGTCTCTCGTTTCTTATAATGGCGCGTCCGGCTAGCTCCGGAGTCAGTTCCCAAACAGTATCCTTCATGCCAAGAGGCTTCAGGATTTGCTCTTCTATGTACTGTTCAGCGGTTACGCCAGTCACTTTTTTGATGATTTCTCCGAGCAGGCAGAAGCCAAATGAGCAGTACTGCCATTCCTCGCCGACTTTTTTATTGACCCCGCAGCTCAACGCAGCTGTGATCCAGTCCGGATCCCCATTCTCAGGGTTATACTTTTCGAAATATTCACCGATTAATTGCCAATAGGATTTATGATAGGGAACTAAGCTGCCCGCACAGTCGGGAAACAGGCCCGAGGTATGGGTCAGAAGGCTGTAAATATCGATTTTGTTAAAAGGGTCCACGTTAAACTGCTCCAGGAACGTGCTGACAGGAAGGTCAAACCGGAGAATACCGTCCTCAACAAGTTTGGCCATTGCTACTGAGGTAACGGCTTTGGTAATGGATGCGATATTATGAACGGTTGTGGGTAAAAGCGGCTCGGCCCTGTCTTCCCGGAACGAAAGCGGTCCCATAGCACCGTGCATAAATGTCTTCCCATACCTTGAGACGCAGTAAGCTGCGGCCTGGATCTTATTTTGATCAATCAGGTTCTGGAAGTGGTTGTGCAAAACCCCGATTCTCGAAGTATCATAACCTACCTCTGCCGGTGAACAGTCGGTAATGCCTGGCGTAAACAGCATACATATATGCCTCCTTGAAATTATTAGCACCATGCAAGGATACCTAATCTATCTAAGCGCTTTCACAAGAACTCGCCTATTCGTGCCGCTCTGCATGGTAATAGCTTTCAGCACGATACCACTTAAGTATATTTCCAGAGTATGGATGTTACAACGGCAATTTTGTATATAACCAAACTTGCCCGGGTGATGTGTTGTGTAAGAATCTTAATAGAGGATGAAATTTACAAAGAAGAAAAAGATTGCAAAAATGACGTATAAAAAGGTATAAATATATATGTGACTTGTCCGGTAGAAAAGCCGTTTCATTGCTGAATCGAAAGCGGATTGGCTTTGCAAGAAAGCTTTTTGACAACATTTCTAGATTTTTTGCTGACTGATTAAAAAATTGAGCAACAGCGGTCGATAAACATCATATACGAATAATGTATATTCATATTCACTCGATTTGAATGCAGTATAATAGAATTCTAACAAAAGAGAGGGCTGGCTGTGGACGGAAAATCAAATGCTTCTGCCTTGCCGCGTAACACATTGCTGAATGGCGTCTATCAGATCAAAAAAGTAATATCTCGCAGTGAGCTTGGACTCGTCTATTTGGGAAGGGAAAAGGAGACGGGGAAACCTGTCGCAATTAAGGAGTTTTATCCGGCGGTGCTGGCCCGGCGAAAAGCTGATAAGCGAACGGTTGAAATTAGATTGGGGAATAGCCTGGACAAATATGATGAGCTTCTGCATTCGTTTATGCAGGAGGCGGAGCTTCTTTCTGAATTGAAGCATCCTCATCTTCTGAAGTATCTTGCTCATCTGGAAGCTAACGGGACAGGATATATTATTATGGAATACTGCCAGGGAACATCTCTGGATAAGTGGCTGAGTGCACGTGGAGCGGTTGACCGCGCATTATTCATCAATCATACCCTGCTGCCGTTGGTGGAGACGCTGGAATACATACATACTCAAGGCATTATTCACCGGGATATCAAGCCCTCCAATATTATGATTATGGAGGATGGCACTCCGAAGCTTATTGATTTTGGGTCTGCTGTCCGTCTTCCGCTTAAGGAAGGGGAGAAGCAGACAATCTTTACATCAGCATGTTACTCTCCCTTGGAGCTTTACTCTGAATTGTCACCTCATAATGAGATGTCTGATATATTCAGTCTGGCTGCGCTATTACATTACTGCTTCTGCGGTGAAGCACCTGCCGATGTGAAGCTGCGCTTGTTCGATGAACAAATTCCTGCAGTTAGGACCAAGAATCCGGAAGTCAGCCGCTGGCTGTCGCGAACCGTTCATTGGGGACTGGCTATGCGGCAGGAACAACGTTGCCCGTCACTCGCCAAGTTCAGGAGGGCACTGCAAGTTCAGTCTTTTCTATGGAAGTGGAAAGGTACAGCAGTACTTGGGAAGGCGGCGATGGATCTGTCGTCCGGAAAGAAATAGGACAACCTCTAAAGGTTGTCCCATACGGTAACCGGTAGTGATCCTGACTTGAGGGTCACTTTTCTTTTGCCTGGAAGCAGCACTCGCAAGTCCCCCGGTAATTCTCCACAGCTTATATAGCTTCCGAATCCCTCTGCTGGCCTACATAAATATTAGTTTTTGGCTTAATGGCCTTATAACGCATCTCAATCTCCGTCAGACCATCTTCGAACGTAATATAGAGCCGATCATTGTATTCAAGCACTTCCTGCTTGCCACGCTCCACAGGGGTTCGCCCATGTACGACGGTGCAGCGGGAATCATGCCGGACGATCAAGGTTTCATTCTTGCCGGCCTTGAACCAGATATTTCCCGCTTCCGGAACATGTTCCCGGATCTCCATCATGTTAAGTAATTCAGCCAGATTCATCCTGCGCTGTTGAAACGAGGTCATCGGCCAGTGGGTCACAGGAATATCCGTACCGCTTGCAGTACTTAGGAAATAACCCTCCAGTCTGCCGCGAAATACTGGCTTTGGTCGCAGCACGAACCAGTACAGCAGTCCAATAGCGATCAGTAACAGTACGGAAAGTACGCCAATACGCAGCATCTTTTCCACCATGGAAGTGATATGTACAGGGATTCGGGCGGTTACTTTGGCGCCTTCATCATCTGTGGCTGTTATTGAGAGATAGGACTTTCCTGAATGCAGCGAAGACAATAAGAGTTGTCCATCTTTGATGTCTGCTTGAGCCAGGCTCCGATCTCCTTGTTCTGTATCCACGGTATAAGTAAGCGAATCCTTATTGGGATCTTCGAAGTAGCTGGTTAAGTCAAGCTTAACAGCTCCGTCATCCTTGGACAAATCAATGGATTTATTCAAAGCGACCGGCGGCAGATTGTTAATCTCGATAACTGCAGTTTTGCCTTCTCTGTAGAAATCCGAACCGTCTACACGGATATGGTATTGGTATGTATTTGATTTAGGAAATATGTAGGTGCCCTGAAAGCCGCTTCCCGTATTGGTTAGTGGAATCCGTTCAACTTTGCCTTCTTTGGGTGTTACGATCAGTTCTGCTTTCAGCCGATTGTAAATATCGGAATCCTGTACTTTAGAACCGTCGTTTATTCCGTATAGTGCAGCCTCGAAGGCGGTAGCTTGTCCTTTGAGCGCCTTTTGTCCGCCGGATATAGCGGCTTCGGCACGCATATTGTAATTGCCAAGCAGATTGACTTTGACAAGATCACCGGCATGTCCGCGGAATTTCAGCACGAAATTGCCTTTAACCGGCTTGACGATTTTCATCAGCGAGTATTTATCCGATTGAATGAAGCTTACATTGCTTGATTTGTAATAGAGCTGGGCCTCCGTTACCGGATGCTCCGACAGCATGATAATATTGGCGTCAGCCATGCTGGAATTGGGAATCTCCACGGTGATTTCCTGAAGGGAGCCATTTGCTGTAACGGCTGCTACGGATGTAAGTACGGATTGAATCTGACTGGCAAAGATCTGGTTAAATATTTCAGGCAAATCGTCTGCACTTCCGGTAATAAAAGAGGTACCGCCCGTCTCACTTGAGATCCGCTCCAATTCACTTGAATTAACCTTACCTCCATAATTAAGGCCAACGGTGTAAATCGGGTATCCTGATTTTTGGGCCATGTTAATGACTTTGTCCACATCATTTGCAGAATCAGCAAAAGTCCGTCTACCGGAGCTGTTTCCAATATCGGTCTCTCCGTCGGAGAGAAGGATGAGGAAGGGTTGTCTACCATTTGCCCGGGATTTCTCCAGCAGTTCCGCGCCGCGCCGCAGTCCAAGGCCAAGATCCGTGTAGCCGGTCCGCTTCAAGCTGTCGATCTTGCTCCGTAATTGCTGTCGTGCGCCGGAAGACGTAATATCCGTGAGCGGGACAGAAGAGGTGATCCGGTCGTTGTAGGCCACGAAGCCCAGCCTGGTTTTTTGCCCCCCGCTCATATCCATGAACATGCGGATAACTTCATCGGCTATCCGGTCCTTGTCCGTCTGATTCATGGAGTAGCTGACATCCAGTACAAACATGGCATCCAGACCTCCTGCCGAAGCGGAAGCGGTAGAGTTCTTGCCGGATGATGCGTAGCTGGAAGTCCCGCCGTTCCCTGCCAAGCAACCTGAAATAAGTATCATCACTACTACAATTTTCCTGAGTGATCTAAAGTACATAAGCTGCGGAATCCCCCCTTGTATCTGTTTAGGCCTAAAGTTATTGATGCAGCTCCATATAATGCTGGGATAAGGTTATCATCGGTAGCCTTTTGAGGGAAAATAAGGAAAAAATACAAAATAGTCCTTTTAGTCTAGTTAGTAATAAAAATGATTAAATGGAACTATATGCCTTTATATTGACAAAAATTATCTTTACTGGTTAAGATGGGTCCCATGAATCCAAAAATTATCGCATCAAATGGCAGTATTTAGTCGAATGGTGTAACCAAAGACTCACGAATGCATGCCGGGTAACAGAAAATAATGGAGGGGGGAAGGCATCCTCATGAGCCTTTTTTAACATGGGATGCTGCCTGAATGGACATTATCAATCAAACGAACCGAACCTTGCTTTTTGAGGAAATCAACCCGGAAAAGCTCGATTTGATCACCATCGTCGGGGATGTAAAAGGTATCGACAGCTTGAGTGACGATAAGATCAAAGAGATTAATGAGCATCTTCTTGTGCACAATTTTGATGAGTTCCTCGACAAGTTTTCACCGAGCATTTACTCCTTTTTTAATGCGGCGAACCAGAAAGTAATGTACACGCTGAAGAAGCCTGAAGGCATTCCGGATGATACCATTTCGGAGATTAAGATTGATCAGAGCAATGACTTCCTGCGAATGTTGTTCACGCTGATCGATACGAAAAGAAGCCAAGGGATTACGAATGTTGATTTCAAATTTGAAAATTTGCTGGACATGATCTCTCCAAAGAAGGTTATGGATGATATCCGCCAGGTCCGCAAAGAGATTCACTACATGTACGGCCAGTATGACAAGCTGGATGACGGAGATCCAAAAAAACTGGATGTCGGCGATAAACTGAATATTATGTTTGAGGAAGCCAGCCGCAACTATAACAATGTCATGGCTATGCTGCCACTGGCCATCGAGGATATCAAGACTCGGCTGCTGCTCGGCCGGGCCCAGGAAGATACATCTTCCGAATTGATTCAAGTAGGCCAGCTTACCATCGGTGAGAGCGGTGAACTGAAGATCATCGAGGCTCCCAAGAGTGACAGTACCGACCTGATGCTTCTGGATGAAAGCACAAATACAGACCTCACACAGGTATTTGCTGAAGATTACGGCTCTTTGTCCGAATCTCCGTCTACTTATGTGCAGGACCTGGTAGTACGCACATTCTGTCCGCTTCCGGCGGTCCGGGCTGAAGTCAATGCCGCACTGGAAGTACAGAATTACAATACATACCTGGAATTCTACAAGAATGCCAAAGATGATTTCGTTAAGACGGTTAAGCCGCTAGTGGAAAAAATACTGGGTGTTAAGATGTTCTTCGACCAGTATGCGGTTAAAAACAAAGGCATGCAGCCTTCGATGCTGATCGCCAACAGCAAGCTGGATATGCTCGTGAAGAGCAGCAATATCCCGCGGCTGGAGACATATTTGAATACAGTGAACTCGAAAAATGAATTCTCCGATACGATCTGGTTCGGGATTGTTCCTTCCGTTGAGTTAGAGACAACCGGCAAGGTCAAAGTTAGCCGAGAACGTTTTCGCGGAAACGACAAAGTGGTCAAGCAGGATGGCAACAGCATGGAATCACTTACAATGCTGCTGCAAGTGATCAAGGACTACAAGGTGCAGTTGTTCTTCAGTTTCGAGTCCGGCGAGGACACTACGTTCAGCAGTATGGCTACTGCCGGAATCGACAAGTACATTGACAAATGTGCAGGATTGACACGGAAGGAATACAGTGAATTTGCGATCCCGAGTGCACCGAATTTCACGGTGATTCCTAAGGAGAAGTCCGGAGTTATCATTGACAGCAGAATGCTGCAGACCGAGAACGGTGTGGAATTGTCCAAGGATAAAGAAGACATTCTGAAGTTATGGATCGAAGGCGTATATATTGGAGCCGCTTACGTTGCCGCTGGTATTGTAGCTGCTTATCAATGTCCTGAATATCTGAGAAGCAACTTTAAGAATGTAAACCGGGAATTTCCGGGGGTACGCTTCGATATCGAAGCGGGAGACAACAGTCTGCGCTCCGTAACAACGATGACCAAGGAAATCTCGGGGTTCACGAATACAATTAAGGATTCCATTAACCGCAAGAACTTCGGATTTATTTTCTCCTCTGAGAACGCACAGCTTCAGGATACGGATATTAAACGGATTACCGTATATAAATCGAGAAGTATGGCTATGTCAGAGGACGGATATGATTCCATTTACAAAACACAGGTGAGTACCTATATCGAACGTTTCCTGCGCTTCCAGACCGGAGATTTCAAGCATGAGAACATAGTGAAGTTCTTCAGCAACAATCCGAGCAGTCAGAAGAGCCGCTGGTTGGGCAAACGCGGATCGGTTAACTCGATCATTCAAGAAGGCGATGATATGAGCTATATTATCGACGAGAAGAGCAACCTGTGCCATATAGATCTGGTCTTCAACGGCAATGTGAAGAATCTTGAGGTCATGATAACCAAGGGAACCAGCGCTGTTAAGGCTTGATAATTCATATAACAACGATAAAAGATTATATTAAAGAACTTATTAAGGTATCAGAGGCTTGTTCATCCGAGCTAGCCTTTATACATATTTCAACACTATTTATAGAGGAGGTTTTTTATTTATGGGTTTTATTTTAAAAGTTGAAGGTGCAGAAACAATCGAACTGGGAATGGACAATATTCGTTCTGTTGTGTACGACACGGACACTCCGGATGATTCAAACGCAAGATCGACCGATGTTGGAGCAACCCTGCGCATCACTGGTAAAATTATCACGGCTACTGACGGCGATAATGCAGATGACACCATCAAGCTGGCGCTCTGGTCTATTGTTCCTGCTGAAAAAGCGGACTGCTACCGCAAGGTAACGCTCGAAGTTATTGCAGCAGACCAAGTAGTGCGCAAGATCCATTTCCCTAACGCATTCGTTGTGGATTACACAGAACGTTACGGGGACACCGAAGGTGTAGGTGAGTTCACACTGTACATCAAACAAAAGAAAGACAAAACCGAACTTACCAAAATCGATGGCGGATTTTCGGCCTAATATCAGGTAATCGGACTGGGACATCGGGCTGGCTGTGTCTGCCTGATGTTCAGAACATTAAGGGGCCTTTATGCGCCTCTTAATGTTTATTTATCTCTAAATCGTAAGGGGAAGCGGTGAGGCGATTGACAGATTATTATGAAGTGCTTGGTATTGCCCCAAATGCATCATCCGCCGAAGTGAAGCAAGCTTACCGGAAGCTGGCCAAAAAGTATCATCCCGATACGAACGGAGGAGATCCGCAGGCCGCCGAGCGGTTTAAGCAGGTTCATGAGGCCTATAAGGTACTAGGTAATGAAGAGTCAAGGACGGCTTATCAGTCGCAGTCGCAGTCGCGTACAACCCGAGCATCCGGAGAGCCGCCGGAGAAGCCATCCGCAGGCAAGGAGCGGGTCAGTTTTGATCCGGGAAATATGGAAGAGCAGTTCGAACGTTTTTTTGGTTTCCAGCAGAAAAAGCAGAGTGACCGGAATATTCCCAAACACTCTGAACCAGCAAAAAGTATGGAAGCATCGGAGCTGTTCGAGCGCTATTTTGGAATCCGAAAGAAGTGATCCGGCAGTCATTCTGGGGCGTAGCCCGGTAAGGCGGAGGTTATGGGAGTGAAACAAGGAAGGTCGATCTGGACCCTGGTGCTGGATCTATTGATAACAGCCATCTCGGCTGTAATATTCTATTACATATTTGTGGTTGCAAAGGTTAGGGGGGCACAGGTGGTTGCGGCAGCAATCCTTTTGTTGTCAGCAGTCATAATTGCAGTCAGAACAAGACCCAAGAAGATCAAGGCGCAGAACAAGGTCAAACCCGGCAGCAAGGTTGTAAAGCTGGTGCTGCTGAGTGAAGACGGTGAAAGTGTAAAGGAATGGTACATAGAAGGCGAGACAAGTGTTCTGATCGGCAAAAGCTCAAGGCAAGGCGAAGCGGATATAGATCTGTCAGATACACCTTATGCTTCTCTGATCAGCGCCCAGCATGCAGTGCTGAACAAAGCATCCGGCAAATGGTACATAGAGGATATTGAATCCTCCAGCGGTGTGGGTATACGGAAAAGCAATCAGAGCAAAGCAGTTAAATTGGAAATCGAGGAACCCAGCCTGCTTGAGGCGGGGGACTTAATTTATATTGCCAACACGAGGATTCTGGTGAAATGAACAACACATGCGGGGGTATGAGAGCGAATGAGTCTGACAAGATGCGCTAACGGACATATGTTCAGCACAAGAAGACACGGCAACACGTGTCCTTACTGTAATCTTACCGTGGAGAGCCCGGCTCCGTCCGGCAGCAAGGGAGCAGCCATTGCTATGGCATCCCGTCCCTCCGAAGATGACAGAACGATGCCGTATTTGGGAGAGGCTACCGGAATTGAACCAGTGACGGGTTGGCTGGTTTGTATTGAAGGGGCACAAATGGGACAGGACTACCGGATTATGGCGGAGAAGAATTTTATCGGCCGCTCGGAAGAGATGCATGTGCGCATTCTGGGTGACAATACGATCTCCAGACGCAATCATGCGGTGATTGTCTATGATCCGAAGAAACGCAATTTCTACTTGCTGCCCGGTGATGCTTCCGGACTTGCCTATCACAATAACGAGGCGGTATATTCCCCGGTAGAGCTGGCTGCTTATGATGTCATTCAGCTGGGACGCAGCAAGTTTATTTTTGTTCCCCTGTGCGGTGTTCACTTTGAATGGGAGCAGCAGCAATGAATACGCTGAAGCAACTGCTGGATGATAGTGCATTGACCCCATACTGGATGATTGTTGTCTGGATATTGCTGATCTGGCCACTGATTATGTTCAGGCATCGTATTCAAAAGATGCCGAAGGCTGGCACCGGTTCCGGGGACGGAATCGGGAACGGCCAGACGATCGGTGCGCGTGAAGAGCAGGATGACTATTTTGCGACGGTCAATATGCCTTTCGGATTGCTAGCTGTGCTTGCGGATGGAATCAGCGGTTTAAGCGGGGGAAGGGTGGCCAGTACGGCGGCCGTTCATACTTTTGTTAAAGAATTTCGGGAACTGGAGCGCTTCCCCGATCCGCCGGAATTCTTCGGTGATGCGGCGATGAACGCCAATGGAGAGATCATGAACCAGTTGCACGGAGTGCAGGGGGGGACCACGCTGGTAGCGGCGCTGATCCGCAGTAGTATGCTCTACTGGGGGGCGGTAGGGGACAGCCTGTTGTTCGTATACCGCGGCGGTATTCTGATTCCGGTTAACCATAAGCATACGCTGGAGAACACACTGCAGGAACAGTATCTGTCCGGTGAGATTACCGAGTCGGAGGCGCTAGGCAATCCGCAGCGCAAGACTCTGGTCAATTATTTGGGGTCCGAGAATTTCAGGAGCATGGAGCTGGCAGAAGAACCTTTTCAGCTGTATAAGGGGGACAAGATTATGCTGTGCAGCGACGGGGTATACAACACGCTCACGGAAATGGAAATGGAGACGATACTGTCCCGGCCGCTGTCACCCTATGATGCTGCTCAGGCCATGATTGATTTGATAGAGGAGAAAAGGCTTGTACATCAGGATAACGCTACAGTCATTATTGTGGAGAGGCGTTGGTAGAACAGGAGATGTCCCGCCGGGTACATAGCATAAATCATCAATACGGGAAATGGGGATACGCATGAGGAAGGAGAACAGCGATTTTTTAATGAGTTTCGTCTCCGAATCGGGTTCTTTTATGACTAACCGGGATTTTTTCGGGTGCGTTGAGCTGGAGGATAAGGCCTGTTATATCATTGCCGATGGATTGGATTCAGATGAAGAGGCTCACAGTGCCGAAATGATTGTGCAGACGATTCTGGAGAGCTTTTTGGAGAAACCCACCCTCTCCCGGCGGCGTTTGACCGATTACATCCGGATTGCCCATGAGTGGCTGCATTATGAGAGCCGAAGAGTCCGTCTGAAGGCCAGTATACTAATTGTGGTGACGGATTATACGAAGATGGTATGGGCATCGGCCGGGAATGCGAGACTTTATCATTTTCGCGGGGAGCGCCTGATCTTGAAAAGCCGGGACCACAGCCTTGCCCAGCAGATGGCAGACGAAGGACAAATTGCCGAGGACAAGATCGATACGAATGATGAGCGTGGCAATCTGCTGCAATATGCCGGGATGCCGGGCAAGCTGAAGCCTTATGTCTCCGGGAAGATTCCGCTGGCAGATGGCGATGTGCTGGTGATGTGCACCTCCGGTTTGTGGCAGGCTGTCGAGGACGCAGAGATGATTGATTCTGTTCAGGCGGCGAATGATCCGGTTATGCTGGCGGATACGCTTGAGGAAGTCATGCTCAGCAAACAGCGGATGCGGATAGATAATTATACGGCAGCATGTATCTACGCTAATAAGACCTATCAGGAAGAGCCGAAGAACCGCAAGAAGTGGATCAAACGCATTCTTATTATTCTATTAACGGTGCTTCTGGTAGGTGGCGCCGGGATCTTCTATAAGGTCAAAAGTGCGGCTAAGAAGGCCGAATTAGCTGCCGATATGCTCCAGTACGAACAGAGTGCTGACGTGTATGTTACAGAGCAGGAGTATGGCAAGGCAGTATCCGACTATAGTTTGGGCCGCAACAACTCGATCAAGCTCAAGGACCGGATTCATAAAAAGCTGCTGACAGACAAAATGGCGGCTGCGCAAAAGCTGGTTGACGGCGAAGCCCACCTCAAGGAGGGGGATATTGTAAAAGCCAAAGCGAGCTATACCAAAGCGCTGGAACTTTCGGAACCGTACAGTATCTTCAAGCGGCAGGCGATTGAAGACAGACTGGGACAGATGACCGCCTTCCAGAAGGTACAGGACTGGCTTCGGGAAGCAGATCTCAAATTCCAGAACGGTGACTCCAGCGGCGCCATTACGCTGTACCTGCGGGCGCGGTCCTCCGCCACGGAGAACGCTTATAAAGAGGCTCTTGCCGAAATTACAACCAAGCTGGAAACGGCGGAAGCCAAAAAATCGGATGTGGAGCGGCAAGTAAGTCAGCTCCAGGCCGATAAGCTGGAAGCCAAGGGCGACCGTTACAATGAAGCCGCTGATTACAGCGGGGCGCTGGATGCTTACGCAGCAGCACAAGAGGTCTATCAGAGTATTGATATGCTGGAACGGGTACTGGCAATGGAGCGCAAGATCTCCAAGCTGGAAGAGAAATTGAACCCGCCTGTACCTGCTGTAGACCCGAATGCTGCCGGAGCTGCAGACCTTACGGGAAGTATGGATTTGCCTCTGGTGACTCCAGATGAAAGTACGGATAACAACGGAAGTATAACAGATAATTCAAGTAATAATGAAGCTGGTAAGGGTTTAGAGGAAAGTGCCGCAAAAGGTGCAGCGAGCACAGAACCGGGCAGCGGCGTGGATGCCGCGCTGCCGAAAGAGGAAACGGTCCAGAAATCCGCTGAAGAGGAGGTGCAGCCATGAAAGATATCATTCGTGACCGTCTGAACAAGATGGAGGATCTGGAGCAGCGCCGGATGCTGAAGGATGTAATGACCGGTTTATTTCTGAATCTGGTGGAATATCAGGAGACGCTGAACCGGCAAATTGAGGAGCGCGTCTTCAATGAACTGGAGCCGGAGGAGGTGCGGCATGATGTGTATGCGTCACTCTGTCCCCGCGAAGAGCTTGATCCACTGCATGAATTCCTGTACCCCATGGTCCCTGGCGATTCAGAGCCGCAGTTTATCAATCTGGCGGAAGTAGCGGCTGCCCTATCGAAGCAGGAGGAAATGAAGTTATGTACGCTGTTCCTCCAGTGTGATACCTCACAGATTCGCTCGCTTGCCCGGAGCAAGCGCCAGTTCAAGGGTGAGATGATTACCAGCGGAGGCCGGTATGAGATAACAGTCCGGCTGAAGCAGAGCTCAATGTACACCGAACGCATTGAAGAACTGTACCGGATATTCCGTAAAAACAGCCTGCCGTGGAAAACAGTCCACATCCCTTATGCCTACAAATTTATGGACTGCATCCTGATATCCTGCGGTGCGGAGTGGGACAACCAGGAGACGGTGAAGCAGATTTCCATACAGTTGGAGGAATTGGAACCGTATAAACATATGAATCTGGTGCCGATCTGGAATATTCAGAGAATGGAGATGAAGATCGGCGGCTTTCCCGTTCCGGCGGCTGACCGGGTGAATTACGAGCATGTGCTGCCGCTAAGAAGAACAGGCACAGAACACGGATATCTTGTAGATGGCGAGGAAGCAAATATCCGTTATATTAAACGCTCGGAGGAAGAGATTACAGTTGTATCTCCGCTGGATAAATCGGATTCCTGGACCATGCTGAAGGTGACGAGGCCGATGAATTCTGGAATTGGCCGGATGCATTATCCACTTTTGTCGAACCGCAGACAGGAAGGGTATATCGGCAGATATGTCCGTCAGGCCGGCAGTCCGGTTCGATCCAAGGGGGGCATTGCCCGTTTGACCGGGGCATTTGAAGTTTCGCGAGAGGTAGAACTGGAGGATGTCAAGATTCTGCCGCCGGGACAAGAGATTCCGCTGACTTATGAACTGAACAGCTTCGTCAGCGACCAGGTCCGCGTACAGACGGATAAGTACCGGATGCGCCTTCTGTTCGGCGCTGTGGCCAGGGACCGATCACTTGCCGGATCCTATCTAAGTGACGATGTGCTCAGTTTCCTCGTCTCTGAAGTTCAACTGGTCTTTCCGGAGTACCGCTGTGAAGGAGCCTGGGTATGAACTATATTTGGGATCTGCTGGTTCGGTCGGGGCGGGCGGGAATGAAGCGGAGCGACATTCACTTTGTTCCGGCGAAGGTGTATTCACCTTATATGGAGCTGAGCCATGCCGATCTCAATGCGGTTGCTGTGGAGCAGGAGGTTGAGGTGAACCCGTACTATCGTTTTTACGATATTTTCAGAGACTTGTTCGATCCTAACAACGCTGAGGATTCCGAACTGCGTGAGTCTTTATTCGATCTGATCATTCATTTCCTGGCTGAATTGGACCTGATGCAGGGGATGAACAAACGGGAATATCAAATCCGCTTCACACTGCGGGAAATGCAGGAGGGAGTCTTCGGAGAACGGATCCGGCAGCGGCTGAAGCTGTTTGGACGGGAAGAGCAGGAAGTCATCGCCGGGCATGTTCTGCGGCTGTTCGATACCGGCGAAGCGGTGCATCTTCTGCGGGAACTGCTGGTCCGGATGTTCCCGCGTTCCACATTGTATGCGAATTGTGAGGATAAGGATGAATTGCTGCTCTACATCGGTGAGGAAGAGCGCCCGGAGACAAGGGAGAAGCTGGAACTGATTTTGGAGCTTTTTTTACCGGTACGCTTCGAAACGGAGATTTACTGGAAACGCCATTTCGGCATTATCGACGTGGATCACACGATGGTTCAGGATTGCATTGCCTTGTATTAAAGGAGCACGAAGAGAGGGCAGATTCAGATGCTGCGGGAGCAGCCGCCTAGGAGGTTACGAACATGAACGGTTATACATACAGGTTGCATCCTGACGCTGCGAGCCGTGAACGCATTCGGGGAACCACCCGATATACGCGGGCAGAGCTTATGGACATGACGACCTTTCAGCTTCGCAACATTTGCTACAAAGAACGGATGGTAGAAGGGCTGGGTCCGCAGACGGACCGCGAAGAGTTGATCCGGATTATCCTGAAATTTCTGGGAGCGGATGATGTACTGTGTATCGGCCGTGTGCATAAGGGCGGGTTCGAACGGATTCAGCAGGCGATCAACCGCCATATGACCTCGCCGCTAAGCAGTGATGGCGGGATTAGTGTTCCCGCACGTCTGATTCTGTACGAAGGGCTTAAGGTGGACAGGCTGGACCGCTACATCGTTACTGCAGCGGGAGGGCTTACGGACTCCAATGTGCTGCTGGTGAACGAAAGTATGGAGCTGTGCGGGATTTTCAATCTGGAGCAGGATGGAGCCGTGCCGGGCACCTTCTACTTAACCGCCGACAGTGGAGCGAGATGGGAGAGAAGCAGGAACCGCCAGTACAGTCTATTGTTTTTCCGCAAGCGTGACTCGGAGTATTTGTACAAGATTTATTATTCGGACAAGCCGCTGCCGCCTGTTAACATTCAATATACCAAAATTCCGCTAGCCCATCTCGACATCCGTGAGCTGGAACAGACGCAAGCCGTGCTTGCCATCGATTTTGGCACCTCCAATACGACGGCGGGTGCTTATTTGCATAGAGGTTATATTCAGGAACCCAGCAGCCAGGACCTGCTGAACGGACGTGTCCGCCTGGAGGAGATTAATTATGTGACCTTTCCGGATACAACCTTTAAGAATACGGACTGGATTGAAGTGCTCCCGACAGCAGTCAGCATCGCAGATTGCTCAGAACCCGGCAATATCCTGTACGAATTCGGATATGAAGCACTGAAGAGCATGCGCAGGGGGGGCTACAGCAGCCGGGCCAGTGTCTTCCGCGGTATCAAGCGTTGGATCAGCGATTACAGTAAACAGGAGGAAGTAGTGGATGCCCAGGGCAATGCAGCTGTAGTGACGCGTCTGGATATTGTGCGTGCCTACCTTGAACATGTAATTCTGACGGCGGAGCACCAGTTCAAATGCAGGTTCAAACGGCTGCATCTGTCCGCTCCTGTGAAGATGAAGGCCCAGTTCCTTGAGATGTTCAGCGAGATTCTGCCCGAATACGAAATCGAGAGCGAGCATGCCCTCGATGAAGGAATGTCAGTGCTCTACAACACGATTGCCGACGGTATCGAACGCAATGCCTTTATGGAGGGCGTGCCGTATCAAGCTCTGGTAATTGATTGCGGCGGGGGCACAACCGACCTTTCCTCCTGCCGCTTTACTGTGGAAGACGGACAGATTGCTTACAAGCTGGACATCCACACCACCTACGAGAATGGGGATACCAATTTCGGCGGCAATAATATCACTTACAGAATTATGCAGTTCATGAAGATTGTCTTCGCGGATTATTACTCCGGACGGCGGGCCGCAACCGATATTGACAGCCTGATTGCAGCACCGGGGGCCGATGTGTTCCGCCAGGTCGATGAAGCGGGAGTCCAGAGTGTATATGCGGAACTCGATCGCCGGTATTTGGAGGCGGAGCAGATTATTCCTACAGCCTACGCCCACCGGGAGCATCGTTCACGGGACGAATATTTGCGGGTTCGCGGGAATTTTCATTTCCTCTGGGAGATTGCTGAAGAGATGAAGCAGCAATTCTTCCGCAAGACCGGCATGCTCCGCAACCGATTCCACTCCGCCATTGAGGACGGACAGGACAGCGATTTGCAGATTACCACGATGGAGCGCTGGTTTCTGTCCGTAGTGCGGAACGGCGAACTCCGTGATGAATTTGAATTTCCGGATGTGGTCTTTAACATCAAGGAGATAACCCAGCTCATCAAGGCGGATATTTATGATGTAGTCCGCAAGTTCCTGGAGGAGTTCTACCGGGAGGGGAGGCTCGGCCAGTATTCGATGATTAAGCTGACGGGCCAGTCCTGCCGGATCGATGTTTTCCGGGAAGCGCTGAAGGAGTTCGTGCCGGGGCGCAGTATAGAATTCCGCCAGAAACCGGCGGAAGGCCGTGTTCCTGATCTGAAGCTGGCTTGCCTGCGGGGAGCGATCCGCTATCTCAGTGCCAGAAAGACGGGGGCAATTCAAGCGGAAATCACCCATGAGGCGGCGGTCATTCCTTATACGGTCAGCGCGTATACCCATAACCTCCGGCAGAAGGTATTGATTAACAGTCTGGAGCGGAGTGACGGTCTGCCGGGCAGCATTTCCCGGCCGTTCGAGACGGCCGAGGTCGAGCTGTATGTGAGCGGCAGCGACGGAACCCTGCGGCAGAAATGTGTATACGTCAATCGTAAGGAGAATTACGAGCAGGTGGTCTATGAGGACATCCAGTCCCGATTTGGTACGAAGATTCCGCAGGACGATACGGATTCCATTATGAACGGGGAGACGAAGTTCTTCGTGTTCGCGGATCATTCGCATTGGGGTTTCCATGTCCTGCCTGTCGCCCGCCGTGATGAGCAGTTGCTGCTGGGTCACAAAAGACTGTTCGCCTATGAGAATGAATCATCGGAACTGGACTTTTTTGATGGACTGAAGTAAAAAGGCAAGTCTGGGAAAGGAGCGCCGCAAATGTTCACCTATACTTACCCTGAGTTTCATAAGGGACGGATTCTAAAGACCCGGATGCTTGAGGATCTGCGTGATTTCCCCCGGCAGTTTTGGGAGCTGTACTACAGGGATTATGCAGATGGAATTGTGTCTGGGGCAGAGGTGGAGGTACACGCCGAACGGTTATCGGTAAGCCCCGGCATACTTCTGCATGAGAGGCGGCTCTATATGATGACGGAGCCGGCGGAAATTGCTTATAAGGCCACAGGTCAAGAGACTGTTTTGAAGCTCCGCTTCACAGAGCTGGAGACAGGTCATGACCTGTCTCTGGGGCAGACCTCGCTTGCACTGGAAGATGCGGCGTCCGGGAGCGCTTCCCATGAGATGGAGCTCGCCCGCTTCAAGCTGAAGGAAGGGGCCAGATTGCGCAAGGATTACCAGAGCTTCGCGGATCTGGCCACCGAATACAATACGCTCCAGGTGCTGCAGGTTCCCTATGCGGCTCCCGGTGCCAGCACCCTTCCTCCGGCTGTGCTTCAAGACTATGCTCAGCGCCTTATGCGTACCGGTACGCCGGATCCGCATGATGTGATGTTCGGCATGCTGTGTATGAATGAAGGTGTCATCGCCCGGAGCGTTATCCTGCATTATATTGCGAGCCGGCTGGGACAGGAATACCGGGATTATCCGAGCCTGCAGATTCACCGCTATCTGGACCGGATTCTCACAAATGCGCGCGGAGGACAGGGACATAAGGGGCAAGCCCACGGGGGTATGCAGCGGATGCTGGTGGAGTAGAGCGGCTGCGCATCAATCGACTATTGGAAGGATGGGGTGAAGATGGAGCATTGGGATGAGAAGATTGTGTCCATGCTTAACGGCAATACAGGCGGACAGCCTGCGGATAATTACGGAGTGATTCCGGAAGAGGCTGGACCGGATTTAACCGCACCCGTGGTGCAGATTGGAGACGAGCCGCACACCTTTGTGGAAACGGAGCTGCTGGACGGTGCGATGCGCATGCTGCTCCCGCAGACATTTAAGCTCATGAGTAAGGAGATGGCAAAGCGGAAATATCCTTCTGAGCATCGACCCAGTGTTATATATACGACTTCCAATGCCAGAATTAACATTGCCATCAATCACACCATGAACCCGCTGCCGGAGGACGAGCTGTCCGATTTCAAGAAGGCCATGATCCAGATGCTGCGCCGGACGCAGAAGCTGACGAAATGGTATGGAGACCATGAGTTCAGCATTGACGGCAAGCCGGTCGCCACTTGTGAATTTTTGACCCCGGCGGTTAATGCCAATCTGTATAATCTGATTCTGTTCGCTTCACTTGAGGATCGGGCACTGATGTGTACCTTTAACTGTACGGACGAGGAGCTTGATGACTGGAAGCCGGTCGCACTGGCCATGATGAAATCCATTCAGTTCATTCCACAGAAGGAAGGAGACGAGTCTCATGAGTGAACCAGCCTTATCTTACGATAATCTGCGGGTTAGCCCGTTTGAACTGGTCAGTCTGCAGGAGTTAACCATTACGAAGCAAATGAATGAGCACACCTATGTGAAATTCACCGGGATTGTGGATGAAGAGAAGAAGGACAGCTATGTCCGGTTGAGCTCATCGAATACAGTGGTGGAGATTACCCAGGTGAATGAAGAAGGCGGCAAATGGGTGCTGTTCAGTGGACTCATTCTGAATTTGAGTGTGTCGGTGAACCGCGGTGTCCACATCCTTGAAGTGGAGGGGGTCTCCCATACCCATGAGCTGGACATTCGCAAGAAAAGCCGCTCCTTCCAGAACCACAGCATGACTTACCCGCAGCTTCTGGATCAGATCGCGGAGGGTTATTCCAATATTGATATTATGGACGCGGCAACGGATGGAGCGGCTATCGGTAAGTTCACGCTCCAGTATGAAGAGACAGACTGGCAGTTTCTGAAGCGGATCGCTTCACGTCTGCGTACCGGTCTGATGCCTGCATCGGTCTTTGATACGCCGAAGTTCTATTTTGGCGTGTTCGATACCTCCTCGAAAGGCAAGCTGCAGGATTTTAACTACCGGGTTCGCAAAAGAATGGACAAATTCCGTTACACTACGCAGAATACGTCAGCCAAGGTAGGCGAGGATGATTTCATATATTATGAGGTCGAGACGGGCCGGGTACTGGATCTGGGCAATGCGATCGAATTCAAAGGCAAGCTGCTGTATGTATACGAAGCTTACACTGAAATGAAGAAGGGCCTGCTTCGTCACCGCTATATTTTAAGCTCGCGTCATGGACTTCGCCAGAATACTTTTTATAATGACAAAATTATCGGAGTTTCGCTGCAAGGCCAGGTAATCGGGATCAACAAGGACAAGCTCAAAATCCACCTCTACATTGATTCGGAGCAGCAGGCAGGAGAAGCGCATGACTTTCCGTATTCATCTGTGTACACGGCAGAAGGCAACAGCGGCTGGTACGTCATGCCGGAGAAGGGCGATCATGTTCGGGTGTATTTTCCGGGGAACAAGGAGGAAGAAGGGGTAGCAACCAGCTCGGTGCGGCAGAATGCCGAAGAAGGCGAGAGCAACAAGCTGAGCAACCCTGACCACAAGTTCTTCCGCACACCGGCCGGCAAGGAGCTGAAGATGACGCCGGATGAGGTAATTGTGACCGGCAAGGACGGAGAGATCTACATCCGGCTTAGTGAGGGCGGCGGGATCGAGATTATCAGCAGCAAGCTGATCAAGCTCAATGCTAAGGAAGATATCATGATGAGCGCGGATAAAAGCATTGTCATTTCCGCCAAGGATCAGCTCAGCCTGATCTGTAAGGACAGCAGCCTGAAGATGGACGGCACGACTGCTTTAAGCGGAACTGAAGTACGTACGAACTAAGCAAATATGTGCGGATAACATCCTATAAACAACGGTTTAGTTCCACTATGAAGGAAAGCCGAAACTGGAGCAAGCGATAACAGGAGGGGAAGCTGTTGGCTCAGACTGCCGTGATGGAGATGTTTATGGAAGAAGTTGTGGGGCCGGTCCGTAACCGGGTGCTGCTGCATTGGGAGCAGCTGTATCAGGCCAACCGCAAGCCGCTACAGGAGGCGTTCATCCGCCACTTTGACAAGCTGTGCCGGGAGGTGGCGGAGCTGCAGAGCATAGGAGAGAAAGGAGCCATCGGGCATTTCACCTATTCGATGCTTCGGACCCGGCTGCAGGAAGGACACGGAGTCTATCTGGTGGAGGCTTCGGATGAGACGTGGCTGTTTGATCCCGCTTCTGTGGCGGGTGAGTATGATGCTTCTTGGGCATTCGGCTATCTGGATGAGCTCCTGCTGCTGCTGGAGGAGGAAAGACAACGCCCGGGTTCCCCGTATACCGGAGGTATCAGCCGTCCCGACCTGGAGAAGCTGCTGTTGCGTGAATCGCAGCATGGGCATCAATATGTCATTGCACTGCTCCGCTCGGCGATGCCGGAGGCGATGCTTACCGAGGGATTTCGTGAGCTGGAGCAATGCGGAATTGTTGAAGTGCGTGTGGGCGAGTATCTCGATATCAGCGAGTCTGTCTACCGCAAGGATAGCGACCCTACGGATGAGACCGAGATTCGGAAATGGCTGGCTGAGCGGATCGAAGGTGCTTACGGATACGGCGCGCTGGAGCGGCTGGATCTGGCAGGCGGAGATTACAGTGAAATGGATTTTCGTTATTCTGCCTTTCGCGAGAGCGCTTTTGGCGGTAGCAGCTTCGCAGAGAGCAATCTGGTGGGTACAGTCTGGGAAGGCTGTGATTTGACGGATACGGAATGGAATCAGGGGTGGCTGCACGGTGCAAGCTTCGAGAATTGTCGTCTGGTGGGGGCATTATTTCATCGGGTGGAGGCGGATTGCGGGCTTCCTGATCCAGGGAATTGGGAGATTCCGGGCTTCCAAGAAGTATCCTTTGCCGGAGCAGACTTAAGCGAGGCTGAATTTGTTCTGGCCAAGCTGCGGGGGGCAAGATTCACGGGGGCGAAGCTGACCGGAGCGATCCTTGGATGGTGCGATCTGACCGATGCGGATTTCCGGGGAGCTGATCTGCGTGGAACGAACTTCTCAGGCTCCTGCTTAATGGGAGTGCAGATGGACACGGGTGCGTGCAGCTTGCTCAGCGAACGTCCGGAAATGCCGGAACTTCCGTTCACTGAAGAAGCCATTACGGATTGGCTGAAGGAGGAACATCAATGAGAAACGACTGGTTCCAGCTCTCACAGGACATGCGTGTGCGGGGGGCACTTGAACCGCGTGGTGTAAAAGAAGCCATCCGTCCGGAATGGCTGAAGGGGGAGGATTTACGGGAACTGGAGCGGGCCAATTTGCATTTTGCGCTGCAGCCCAGTCACCAGCCGGTGGCTGTGGACCTCATTGAGCGGCCCTATCCGCTGTGGTCTGATCCTCTGAAGCAGCTGCTTCAGACCTTTGCCCCGCGCCTGATCTTCCGGCTGGCCGGACTAATGGATGCAGAACGAGAGCAGCTGTACCCTTATTGGTTCATGGTTCCACCGCAGCTTGCCTGTCTGAACGAAGGCAGCCAGTTCGACAGCAGCGGCCGCCTCACCCGGCTGAAGGCGGATGCCGACTGCTTGCAGACCTGCGTCTGGCCGATTGTCCAGGCCGTGGATAATCGTCTGCACGAGAATGTGTTCCTGATCAACCTCGCTCTCGCGGAAGCCATTTTGCGCAGAGACTTTACCGGGTTATGTATGCAGCGGGTAGAGATGACAACAGCGGAGCCGATGGTGTGAGGCAAATGGAAATCGTTTATTGTAGGCACTTCAACTAACATAGGCAGTTGAATTTAGGAGGGAAGCTCTATGGCAGAAATCAAAGGAATAACGAGACCGGATGTTGTGGAACAGGACGGAGGAGGGGCAGAGCCGAGCTACGTGGTTGCCGGGGCAATCTTAAGCTGTACATGCGGAACTCAGCTGAATCGCTTGAAAATCCCTTATAGCCACGGCGTACACCTGAAAGAAAAAGCACAGCTGAATGTGGAGGACAAGAACCCGATGATCCACATTATGCCATTCGGGAATTGTACCAGCTTATTGAACCCGGCTGTCCAGATCGGGAAACTTGATATTGAAGGGCGGAAGAAGGCGCCGTGTGTTCCGGGGATTTCGACTTCGTGGATGGACGGAAAAACAGATGTGCTTGTGGATGGACACCCCGCGCTGCTCAGCACATGTGTGAACCAGTGTGTTTATGGGGGACGAATTGTGATCGAGAATGACGGTCAGGAGCTTGGGGGATCGAGCCTGGAGGGGACGACGAGCGGGTTCGGCGGGGCCATCCGGTAATGTAAAGGAGAGGAGTGAGACAATGGGCATTGTGGAAGCCGCAACAGGCACATGGAACCTCAAGTGCCATTCGCCCTATCCCGTGCACAGCATCCAGAACATACATATGGAGCGGAAGGCAGGCGGACATGCACGCTTGTTCCTGACCGCTGTTCTTCCCGAAGAACAACAGGACCGGGAAATCGATATGACCGCAAACGGAGAGAATATCTCCCTCATCGAGACTGGTGAACGGGGCCAAGAAATACGCAAGCTGTTTCAGGGGATCATCCAGGAGGTGGGTGTCCGGGATGTTCAGGGGGTATACATCCTGGAACTGGAGGCCGTTTCCTATTCGTATCTGCTGGACATCGAGCCGCGAATTCGTTCGTTTCAGCATAGCGAGATGGAATGTGAGGACGTGATCCGTCAGGTATTATCAGCCTACCCAAAGTCTGACCTCATCGACTACGTAAGCAGCGGCACGAAGCTGGGAGGGCTGACGGTACAATACCGCGAGACGGATTGGCAGTTCCTGCGGCGAATCGCTTCCCGGTTCGGAGCGGTGGTGATCCCGGAGGTGACGGCGGATGCGCCGAAGCTGTATTTTGGTGTCCCGGATGGCGGATATCATGAGCTTAAGGATCAGAATTATACAGTAACAAGAGATCTGCACGCGCTGAAGATGTCCTGGTCGGTGGGAGCCGCAGACGTAAGAGAAGCAGACTTTACTTCTTACCGGGTAGAGACGCGGCGCTGGTTCGGACTCGGAGATACCGTACAATTTCAAGGACAGGAGCTGCGGGTAGCAGCGGCAGAGAGCAGGCTTATGCAGGGCATGCTCATACATACGTATACCCTCAGTCCCCACAGCGGGATCCGGGAGAATGAAATCCGCAACGATGAACTGGCAGGAGCCTCGCTGGAAGGCAAGATATTGGCGGTCACGAAGGATACCGTAAAAGTGCATCTGGACGTGGATGCGACCCAAGCGGAACACGAAGCGAGCTGGATGCCGTACTCAGCGGTCTACGCGAGTGACGGTGGAGGGTTCTACTGCATGCCGCAAGCGGGAGATTCAGTGCAGGTGTATTTCGGAAGCGGGCGTGAACAAGATGCGTTCGCGATGGGATCGGTGAGACGGGGCAGCAGTCCGTCACCGAAGACCGCGGATCCGGCGACCAAGAGCTGGGGAACGAACTTCGGGAAAGAGATGCGGATGACTGATGCGGAGATGTCGCTGATCGCGACCGAAGGTAGCCTGTTCATCACGCTGGACGACGGAGGCATCTCGATCACGAGTAACAGCGGCATCCAGATAAAGACTGTGCAGGATTTGGTACTGGACAGCGAGAAGAGTATAGAGATCGAAGCGAAGGAAATTCTGTTCCTGCAAAGCGGGGACAGCAGTCTGGTGCTGGACGGGATGTCGGACCTGCGGGGAAGCAGCCTGACGATGAATGGCATCATAAAGCTGCCCGTGCAGGTCGAAGACCTGGAGCCGCAATACGAAGCCCCGTTCGTGAGCGAAGTGGCAGTGCCGGAAGAGGCCGCCCCCGAAGAGCAACCGAAGAAGAAGAAAAAAGGCTTCTGGAGTAAGGTGCTGGATGTAAGCCAGACGGTGCTGGATGTGGCGGGCCTGATCCCGGGTGTTGGGGAAATCGCGGATTTGGCGAATGCGGGGATCTATGCGCTGCGCGGGGATTATACGAGTGCCCTCCTTTCGGTAGGTGCTTCAGTTCCCTTTGCAGGCTGGGGAGCGACCGGAGCGAAGCTACTCATGAAGAGCGAGAAATTCATGAAGGTTGCGAACGTGGTGGGGAAGGCGACCAAAGCCGTAAACAAAGTGGCGGACAAAGGAGCCGATGTCGCAAGGGCGATCGGAAAAATAGCGGATAATGCGGGGGAGGCGCTGAATGCCGGTCTAGGGAAAGTGCTGACTAAAGCGAAGAAGCTGGCAAGCAATGTAAGTACGTTCGATCTGGCCGGGAAGCTGAAGAGCGGCATGAATACCATCCTGACGAATTCGGCCAAGCTGAAAAAAGCGTTGCACAAGAACGTGTCCGCGCTGGATGAAATGTGGACGGGATGGAAGCAGCAGGTCAAACATGAAGTTAAGAAAACCGCAGATCAAGTAATGGATCAGGTATCCGATACGATGACCCGGCTGAAAAACCGTCTGTCCGGTCCACAAAAAGCACTGGATGGTCCCTCTAATGTTTCATTCAGCAAACCGGATAATCCTCTACCACAAAATAGCCAGCAGAAGAAGTTCTGGAGTGAGATGGAGGCAGGCAAAGATGATTTAGCGAAGAAAATGCCTGGGGGGACGGGTGATAGTAGAAGAATACCGGGTACGCCAGGGTATACTACAAAAGGAGACCCGACCGAATTAGGCCAGAACATGTTGGAATCTATGGGTTTACCACGTTCAACTTCGTGGTCTGGATATCAGGCACAGCATATTATACCTTCTCAAGTAAACAACCATCCGGTTATTAAGAAAGTCGGAATGGATATGAACCATGCTTCTAATGGAATATTCCTTCCAGAACCAAGTGAGTTTATTAGTGGCTTATCTAGACATAAGGGTTATCATAAGGTATATAATGATGTCGTAAGAAATCAGCTAGATAAGATGGACGTAAATCAAAGTGTTGAGATTCTTGAGAAACAAGTATTTAATTTACAGCAAAAACTAAAGAAAGCTGTAGAAAAAGGGTTGCCGCTTTATAAATCTAAAGTAAAGGCAATGGGGCTAAGCAAATTTTATAGATCTGGTGAAAATAAAAGGTTGCCAATTTGGAATAGAGGCGGCGGAGCAACCGAAGAACTATGGGAAAGGTGGTTAAATAGATGAAGTATGGGGAGTATTCATCATTAGTTGAGGAAGTTATTAACTATATTCAAACACATCGATTATTCCAAACAAGTAAAGAATTCGATAGTAATATTACAATTATTGATGACTTCGAAAAAGCACAAGAAACAGCTTGGACCCAGGACTTGGATATTGTAGATACACTGTGGGAGTATGTTAAATCCTCAGAGGACAGTGAAATTATAGGTGAAGTATATGAAAAAAACTTGCGACCACTTGACCGTGAATTGAAGGGTTTATTTGATTCAAGTGAAAACTACTCTGAAAATTTCTTTCCTAGTGGTTATTTAGATATTTTCGAGGAGGTACAAGGCGACCTCTATATGTGCGCAATTAATCGTCTTGTAAACGGAAAAAACGATAATTTTTATGAAAAAATGTTCCGCATATATCAATCAGGTGGATGGCCATGTGGGTGGGAAGGTAAGTATCCCGATGGCAAAATTATTGCCTTTGTTCCATTGAGTGATTCTGAGGGATAATCATGGGGGCTACCCAGTGCAGATAAAAGCCATCATTAAACCAATATCACGTATAATTCATGTAATAACCGTATAAAGGTTTCTCTCTCTAATTCGATTATACGCAGATAAACGCTTGATCTTATAACCTAAATAACGCTATTCCGCTACATTGAACAGGTTGATTATGGTCAGATACCTCCATGATAAACCTGTTTTTTTGTTATCTTCGTTTTCTTGCGGATTATTCAAAACAAACATATATATAGTGGTTCTGATAAAAATGGTAGGATAAATGATACAGAGCAGAAAAGTATTGAACATCTAAGAGAAAAGTATAAAGATACTCCAAATGTTAGAGGTGATATTGAAAATATCTCTTACAAAACAATTTGTCGAAGTTGTAATGATATTATTGATCAATTTCAAAAAGATTTTCCGAATATTAGAATTACGCGAGTGCAAACACTAGATGAATAAAATATAATGGAGGAATTTAATATGGTTTATTTCAAAGAGAGTCGTATAAATAAATTCTTGACGTCCTTAGAGAAAGGTTCTTATCCTATGAAACCTTGTACTAAGGAGGATTTATCCAAATTAATAAATTTGTCACCAACTAAGACACTGCCTCAAACTTATTTGGATTTTATGAATAAAGCTGGAAATGGTATTGAATTTATAGCTGGTTCAGATTTTACCATGAAGTATATTTCTGATTTAAAAGAAGGGGCAATTGAACTTTTAGAGGGAAATAAATTTAAAAAAAAGCTCACTGATATTCAGTTTGTATTTATGATGCATCAAGGATACATGTTTTGGTTTTTTAATTTAGATGATAAAGACGATCCGGCAGTATATTGTTATGATGAAAGTTTAGAGTTAGATGAATTTAATAAAATCAGCGATACTCTTTCAGATTTTTTTATATCTCTATACGACTGATGGTTAAATTTAATAATAGTCATAAGTTGAATGGGTTTACCGAGATTAAGTGATGCTATAGGATTGGGTAGAACTCGTTTACACGCTCCCATATTGCCCGTTTTGATAAATAGCTCTCAGTGCGAATGAGTCGGCGGCTGATTCCAATTAGACATAACTCATGTAATACCCGTATAAAGATTTCACTATTTCGGTTGTACGCACATCAAATGCTTTAATCTATAATCTATGTATGTAATAGCAATATATAATCAGGCCAATTATGGTTAGATACCACCATGATTTACCTGTTTTTTGTTATCTGTGCTTTCTTGCGTTTTTTTCAGAATCTTTCGCAACTGTAGAACACTCTGCCACGATAGGGAGGATAAAAAGGTAATGCATCTTCTAAGATGGCCACGACCATTACTAGTAGGGGTGCTAAATCAAATAATTTGGATTTTAGTCCGCAACAGAACGGACATTATAGCAATTATTACGACAAAGAATCCTATATGGTGATGACCGGTTTACTTAAAAAGTAGGTCATGTGGTAAGAATAGCCACCGACTCCCTCATTTCTATGATACAAGCAGCAAATCCGTCAAAAGTTTCTCCCGTAGGGGAACGCATGACTAACGTTCAGCTTTCAATAGACAAAGTTGCTATTGAATATCATGGAGTGACAGTGAACTTCTTCAATCAACTCGTCCTGTCCTTTCGGGACTGGTTCAATGTAAAGCCCTTTATTCGTCATAAAGGGTATGTTTAACTTATTTATCACGTTCCTGTATCAAACCTATGGGAGCATTATAAAGCCTCCAGTAAATCAATTTATAAAGAGACGGTGATTGATTAATGCAAGAAGGAAAAGTGAATTATGGTTCAGAAGTGTGCATGAAATTTTCTAATGAAGAACTTTGGGAATACCTTATAACTAAATTTGAAAAAAATCCAGATGTAACTATTAAAATATTGTCTGATGATGATAGAGAGGTTGAAATAACCTCAAGGACACCAATTCAATTTATATGTTTTGATGGAGAGAAACAAGATTATATGAGGGGAATTTACGCAATTTCACACATGTTGAGATATTATCTTTATTTGCTGAAGTTGTTTCGTGCTTTATTGGTGCAATAGAAGTCGAAATCATTGAGAAAGAGGTTCCTTACGATAAAGAAAATAAGCAATACAAGTATTATAAACCGCATATTTATGAAATTAATGTAAAAAACAAAAAATCCGACAAAACGATCAAATCATTTGAAAATATAATCATAAATTATTAACTATTTCATCAATTAGAAAACGATAATGATTTTGTGTAAACCAAATAACAGCCCCAAAAGCAAGTTGTACGATAAAATCAACAATACAACAATGCGCACCATACCGTGTGTTACACCCGATCCAAAATCGAGACAAATCAAATAAGTTACCTTCGGACATTGATAAATCAAGCAAGAAAACACCACCAACTAAACCGAGAAGGAGAAAAAAATGAAACCTGTGATATTGAATAGTCAATTAAATAAAAATAATTTATGGAGCGGTTGTATACTTGCATCGGTCTCACTATCCTGGATTATCATACGAACATTCATGGGATGATAATAACTATAATGTTGTCGATGGTTCGGGAGGAAGAGGAACTATTACTTTCAAAGTTAATTACTTTGTTGGGGCACTTCGAAATGAAAACTATACTCGAACCGATATCCTTACAGCTTTAGATTTTTTTATGGGTGCACCAAAGGATATCCTTGAGTTGGCTAAGAATGAAACTTTAGAATATCTTCTTGAAGAAGATGAAGATGGTACGTCTTCACCATCTATCACTACTGCATTTTGGGGTGATAATGATACCATTACTTCAGTTGATAATATCGTAAGAATAGTGCAATGTGGTGGATATTTATTAGAGAGGCAGTTTATGGAGAAAGACGCTGCAATTGAATCTTGGCGAGATTATTATGAGATGACTTCTGAACAAGTAGAGTTGTTAAAGTCCATATATGCAAGGAAAGTAAATAATCCTCAGGAGAACATCACTTTGACAAAAAATGAGATCAAAATAATTGGAGCAGAAAATACTGAAGGATTGAGTGAAAGTATAACTTCATTTGAGGAGATCGGGATATATTGGGAGAGGTGAACTGTTACTACAGCTACCCAGTGACGAATGTATCCTTTGTTCAACCATAAACACACTAAACCCATGTTATACCTCTACAATAATTCCTTGATTTTCTTTGTATGTACATATCATCCTTGAAGAAGAATGCAGTGCAAACGATACGTAATCCGAACCGTAATTAAGGGCAAAGCGTAAATGTACTTGTGAGCGTTCTCAATATATGCAAAATGCTGACATATAGCAAAGTGAAACTTCAGAACGAACACCACGTAATAACAAAATGATATATGAAAATAATACCAATTAGATTTTATTTTATCCGAGGAGGGGAAGCTTTGAAGAAATTATTAGCATTTTTGTTGTCTTCATCCTTGATACTTACTTCACTAGCGCCACATGCACTGGCTAAGGATGAGAAAGCAGCAATGACACGAGAAGAGGTTGTTACTTATTTATTAAATGTTGCAGATGATTATAACCCTGGCTTGAAGAAAGAAGACATTTTGAAGGGGGATGCTCAAGGAAAAACCAAAGGTGGTGAGTATGTCTCACGTACCGAAGCATTAATTATGCTAAGTAGAGCATTCTCAGACCTACCGAAGCCGCAAGGAAACGATTTGCGTAGCTTAAATACAGCGTCTTCCTTTAGTGACATCCCGGTGTGGGCACAAGCTGAGATGACTAAAATTGCTGCGACAGGTATCGTTAACGGTTATACGGATGGCAAACTTGGAGCTAAGGATCAAGTTACACTTGAACAATTAACTGCACTAGTTAAAAGAATGGTAGCGCTAAAGGGGACAAACCCTCGTGATGATTATTATGAGTTTGTAAATAAAAAGTGGCTGAATGCATCTACCATTGATGCTGGAGAAATGACCAACGGTGCATTTAACGAATTGGATAAACAAAATCAAGAACGAATTAAAGATATGCTGCAAGAAGTTGTGAAGGACACACATGCTAAAGGATCAGTAGAACAGAAAATTGCAGACTTTTATACGAATGCACAAGATTTGAAGCATCGTAATGCTTTGGGAATTAAGCCAATTGCACCTTATATTGCATCCTTGAATCAAGCTTCTACAATCCAGGAGGTAATGAATGTAGGCTTGAAGATGGAGAAAGAGCTCGGCTTTGGATCTATTTTATCATTTGGTATCATGGCAGATGCTAAAAAAAGTGACATTAATGCATTATATTATGCAGGTGTAGGCTTGATTTTAGACAAGACGAGTTATGTTTCTAACAATGCTCAAGCAAAAAAAGTGTATGTCTCGTATTTGAGCAAGTTATACCAACTTGTTGGTGACAGCAAGGAAGTTGCCGAGAAAAAGGCAAACTCATTGTATGAGTTTGAGAAGCAAATAGCAGCAGCAACGATGGACATTCAAGACCAGAATGATGTAAATAAATATTATAATCCATATACGATCCAAGACTTTGATGCGTTGTTCCCTTCACTGGATATGGCTAATTATTTGAAGCAGCTACAGCTTGGTTCCGTGGATAAAATAATTGTAATGGACAAGGGGCAAGCCAATAAGCTTTCACAATTAATGACTGATGAGCATGTGCAAGATTTTAAAAACTATATGCAAGCGATTTGGCTTATTAATACCAGTAGCGTATTAAGTGAAGAGTTGCAACAAGCATCGTTGGATTTCCAAGCTAATCTATTTGGTATTCAAGGTCAAAAAACACAAGATGAAATTGCAATTCAATTAACACAAAGTGTAATGAGTGATTACTTAGGTCAAATGTTTGCAAAACGCCATTTTACAGCTGAAGCGAAGCAAGACGTGGAAAAAATGGTGAAGGAATTTATTGCGGTGTACAAGGAGCGTATTAAGGCGCTCGATTGGATGTCTGAAACCACTAAAGCTAAAGCTATGCTGAAGCTAGATAAAATGACCTACAAGATCGGTTATCCTGATAAATGGGATGACAGATTTAAAGACGTATCCATCGTATCCATTAAAGAGGGTGGAACATTATTTGATAACTTTGTAGCTATTCGCAAAGCATCATGGAAAACAGAAGTAGCAACATTGGGTCAACCTGTGGATAAAAGTAAATGGCAAATGAGTGTTTACAATGTTAACGCCTATTACAACGCACTCAATAATGAAATTGTATTCCCAGCAGGTATTCTTCAAGCACCATTTTATGATATTAATGCGAAGCACGAAACAAATTTAGGTGCAATTGGTATGGTGATAGCCCATGAAATCAGCCATGCATTTGATAATCTCGGCTCTTCCTATGATGAAAATGGAAATGCTGTAAACTGGTGGACACCTGAAGACTATAAGAAGTTCCAAGAAAAAACGGAGCGAGTGATTTCTTATTATAACGGACTGGAAGTCATTCCTGGTGTATATAATAATGGTAGCTTGACTGTGAGCGAAAATATTGCTGATCTTGGTGGTATGGCCGCCTCCTTGCAAGTATTGTCTCAAACGAAAAATGCTGATTACAAAGCTTACTTTGAAGGCTATGCAACGATTTGGCGTACAACAATGAGTAAGGAAGTGGTTGCCTATCTTTCTAGCAATGACACACATTCCGCTAACAAAATTCGTGTGAATCGCACAGTTGCCAGCTTTAAAGAATTTTATGATACCTATGGAATTACAGAAAAAGATACGATGTATGTAGCGCCAGAGCAGCGTGTGAGTATCTGGTAGAGTATTATAAGTTCTAATTTATTTTTGCCTAAAATATAAAGGATTGTTTCCACGACATTTCGGGTGTTAGCCTGACTGCTTGGAAAAGGGGCTACTAAGAATGTTATATTGACCTATTTACAGCCGCAATAACACTCCAAAGCTCTTTCCCACTTGAACCATGAGTAGGAATGAGCTTTTTTACATACCCAAAATCAAAGAAGGATGAAACAAATGGCAAAACGTGTACAGGTTGTGACAGCAGAATTGAAAAAACAGCAACCAGTGCAGAAAGCAGAAAAGAAGGTACGGTCTATAGCACAGGCCCGCGCATTATACGAGCTAATTGTTGGAATTCATGATAACTGTCAGCAAGCCCGGGAGTACGTGAGTAGCAGGGTTACATCGTTCTGGACGGACTGAAGGTTAGTGTAGGCTTATGCAGTATAATCGGGGGGAAATGCTGCTGAAAAAAAGGGGAGAAGTATGTAGTGCCCTAGCTTTAATTGTTTTTTCACCATGAAAATGGTGATGGTAAAAAAATGTCGAAGTATTGACTCGGATGAAAATGGAATCATACACTTTGGTAAATTCTCAGATATACTGAAGTTGCTGTTTTCAAAAAAAATAAAGTGTTAAAATGGCAGATGGATACTGGATGAAGGAAAAAATAAAAGGGTGGTGGAAAATGGCAAACTATACGCACCTTATGAATAGCAGTTGGTACGGTGAAATATCAAATTCCAATATTTCGGATATTAAAGAAAGCATTTTACGTTCAAAGACGGAACGAGGTATTATACTCCAACTCGTGGAGCTTTTCAAGTTAGGAGATTTTACGCAAAAAACACTCTTAATTCACTTGTTAAATCATTCTGAAGATGAAGCAGCATTAAATCTTT
Organism: Paenibacillus paludis; assembly: GCF_042610515.1. Lineage (NCBI taxonomy): Bacteria > Bacillati > Bacillota > Bacilli > Caryophanales > Paenibacillaceae > Paenibacillus > Paenibacillus paludis. The sequence continues at coordinate 297,657 of NZ_JBGJZP010000005.1, read as the reverse complement.
GCATTCGGATTTTTTGCTCAATTTGTACGCATGAAGATTTAAGAGACTCGAACAATCTTCTGTTTTTAGAAAATGCTACAGAAGATGTGGTTCATACATTTGCGTCAGCGGCAGTTACAACGCTTTCTCTCGAAGTTGTTCCATACCTATTAGCATTGCTTGAAGATTGGGATGAAATTAATGATACGTCGATCATTATAAGGGATTCGATAGATGCTTTTATTGAATTTGAAGAGCATTTAGGTGATGGTGCAACCGTGGAAGAGATTGGTCAATATTATTTGGAGTACATTAACAGGTGTAACTCGGAAAAGTATTACTATAATCAAGAAATTGCATTTATTGGTAATTTAACAAAAAAATTAATTGAAAGAGTTATGATTGCCGCTAATACCGGACAGCGTCTTGAAATGGAGTTAGTTCCATCCTTACTATCGATTTGGTCTGGGGAGAAAGTGCCAGGCGATTACTACACAGTAATAAATGCAGACAACTATAAAGGTTTTATTAATTATGTCGAAGGACTTTCAAAGAAAAACTGGGAGAAGGGACATAAGTATTTTTACGGACTTAAAGTATAATGTACGGTTATAAGACACCCTCTGTGATAACATGATGTGAAATAACCCGTGATAAAATGAGGGCTGCCCAGTTCCAAATGAACTCATCATTCAACTAACAACACATATAACTTAACAATAGCGTTACGATGATCAGGTCGATTATGGTAAGATACCACCATGATTGACCTGTTTTTTTGTTGTTTTATAGGAATTCGAGCAATTAATGGAAAATATTGTCCTCTAGATCAAGCAGAAATTATTTGCTACAGATAAATAATCATTGGAGGGACTGCTAATGGAACTAGATGATCAAGTATATATACAAATTTTACAATTGTGTAAAGAGGGAGATGCTTTAACTGAAAAAGGACAAATTATTAAAGCTATTGAGAGTTATACTGCCGCTCTGGAACTGGTTCCGTTACCGAAGAACAACTGGGAAACAAGTACATGGATTTATACAGCATTAGGCGACGCTTATTTTCATAACAATAGCTATGAAATGGCCAAAAGTAATTTTTATAATGCTTTAAACTGTCCAGATGAGATTTCAAATCCATTTATTTTACTGAGACTAGGAGAGAGTTTGTTCGAGTGTGGGGAGCTTGCTAAAGCTAAGGACTATCTGTTAAGAGCTTACATGTTAGAAGGATACAAAATTTATTTTAGTGAAGATGATAAGTATTTTGAATTGATTAAAGATATGATTTGAGGAGGTTAATATGGCTACTTTGCAATCACCAATCAATGAAAAGTTTGAAAGTCTTGTGAGTGAAAGTAATGAACAATTTAATAATGGAAATCATGAAGATTCTATTTCTTTGTTAGAAGAGGCTTGGAATTTAATACCCGACCCAAAGGGGATATATTGTGAAGAAAGCTATCATTTGGTGAAGGATGTTATTGCTACTTGTTTAATTATTAATGATCTTAAGAAAGCAAAACTGTGGGCAGATAAAATATTTTTAACTGGATTTGATCGCATAGATTCGGGTGATAAGGAATTTATTTCTGGAAAAGTTGCTTTCGAACTAGGTGATTTAGAAACAGCGAAGGAATTTTTCAGCATTGCCAATAGGAAATCAGAAGGTAGATGTTTTGGAAGTCCAAAGAATATTAAATATCTCAAGTTTTTTAAAAGTTAAATCTCAGAGCAAATGAAAACGACCTATTCCGGATAATAGAATTGGATGTCGATTTGAATATTATAGGAGTAAGATAAATGAGAGTATGCCTTAAAGAGGATTTAGCGAAAAAAGAGAATCTATCAATGAATAAAATATATATAGTTTTTTCTGTGGAAACCAGTAAAAATGGTGAGAAATTTTTCAGAGTGGAAAATGATGTGAATCAAGTTGTGCCTTATTCAATCTCTTTATTTGAAGTTGTATCCGATAAAGTGAACTCTGATTGGATATTGTGGAACAAGCCCAATAATAGCTCAGCTCTATTGCCGAAGCAATTTGCTTATCTAATTTTTTGGGAGGATTATTATAATGATGAATTAGAGGCTTTGAGTATATTTAACTTGGTTAAGGAGCAGCTATTTCAAGAAGAATTAGAAGAGATTGAGGTGCGTGAGATTTTCGAAATAGAGAATGAGGATGAGATTACATTCGTTCTTAATGTTCTCTTTAAGACAAAAGACAATAGATTCATTAATCAAGCGATTCAATATGTAAAAACAAAAGTGGTAAAAAATTATGGAATAGATAATACTACACTACTTGCATTTCAATATCTGAGTTTATTCAATCAAAGTGAAGTGGAAGATTATTTCCTTTATTATTTGACTAACATTGAGTTAGGAAACGACCGATTAACTGCAGTAGTAAAAGAATATTTTAGCTAAAAAGTAAATGACTCTAATGAGGGTGAAACATTTTGAAATATTTAAATGAGTTAGTCTCACAATTTAGAATTGATAAAATTCCTATGAGTCCTTGTACAAACGAAGATTTAATTAATGTGAGAAAAATGATTAGCGATCAAACATTACCAATGGCTTATATTGAATTTCTTGAAACAATGGGAAACGGCACTGATCATACCTTTTTGCGTGGTGAATCATGTTTTATGGATGAATTGTTAGAATTAAATGAAGGGGGAGCAGAATTGTTAGAAGAAAACAATGTACCACTAAAGCTTACTTCAAACGATTTTGTATTTTGGATGAGTCAAGGTTGTATGTTTTGCTTCTTTAAATTAGATGAAGGGGAAAATCCACCTGTCTACTTTTACTCAGAAGGTAAAAAGAAGGATGGTTTTTATAAGATTACAGATACTTTCACAGAATTCTTGCAACGCAGGTATATTAAAGATAGGTATATATTTCAAAAAAAAGAATAAGAAAAGATCTTGAATAAAGAAATAACCAATACTTATTAAAAGATTTTTGTAAGGGTTGCTAAAGATAATACGTTAATGATGCCTTAGCTAATAAAGTTGGAGGAAAGTATGGTGTATTCAAATAATGACGAAGTTGGTTTAAAAAGAGATTTATACGAACGATCAAAACCTGGGATGATTGATACTTCAGCGGTAAGCCCTAATTGGTTCACTTTTACGGATCATGAATGGGAAGCATTACAAAAGGATTTCTTTGAAAAGCCTCTTGACGGCTTGTTGGTTGATTTAGTCTCGATATTTAGAAAAGGGAATCCCAATTACATCAATTTAGGTAGCCTGTTCGGCATTGAAAAAAAGAGGGTAGATGACAAAAATAAGATTATCTACACTGTTAATCAGGTGAACCGGAAGGAAAACGACATTACTAATGTGACAATGTTTCTTGATTCTGATAGTCATAAAATTACCGAGATTTATTTACATATGCAAGTACTGCCTCATATGAATGAACTTAAATGCAGGATCGAGGAGAACTATTCCGATTTACTTGTTAATGTTAGCAATGAGCTTGTAATTATTGATAGAGATTATAAATTAATGCTTAAAGAGTGATTTTGTGAAAATAAGTAATCCATTAATTTATAGGATAATTTTGAAAGGGGGGATATAGATGTCTAGACCAAAACTTTCTGCATCACAAGCGTTGAAAATTGCACAAGAGTACGTCAATGAACGTAACAAGCACATCATGAGGTTTAACAAACACTATATTCCATCGACCATTGACAGTGACATAGATAAATCTGTTCAGTATTATGAAGATTTTTTTGCATTGACGGGCGGCGCTTGGATTGTTGAGTTAGACTTTAGGGATTTTGAAGAGCTTTTGGTTGTTTCTGATGAACAAAAAGTTATTTCTTTTTGGATATTAGGAATCGATAGAAATAAAATACCTGAAATATACACTAAGTTAACCACTGACCAATTGCTCCAAATTGCTCAAAGCTATAATGACGAGTATGATTTAGAGGGAGTAATCTATCCTAATCAAGGTGAGTCAATATTTTTTTATGAGAAATTTGAACATGTTGAAGGGTACTCATGGATTATTAATATGAACGTACCCCCTTCACCTTATGGCGGGGGTGATATGGTAAGTCTGGTTTTTTCTGATGAAAAAGCGTGTGTTGAATATATGTTTGATCCGTCAGGCTACCCGATTGCCCCTCATTCAGATGACGATTAAGATATGGCTTATTCCAACTTGAAATCATGAGTTAGGAGTGAGCCTATTTATATGTATCGGTATTTATGGGATCATAAAAAGTCTTAGCGAGTTCAACTAGCACAGAAAATTGGAGGGAGTTTAATGTTTATAAAAAATGACGAAAGCATTAATGCGAAGTTTCTTTATAGAAAGCCTGTAGTTATTGGGGTATTGGACGATAGTGATAATGATTTCAATGATATGAGCTGGATGGTGGATAACTCGTGGGAATTGTTAAAAGTGAAATTTTCAGAAAGTTCTTTTCAGGAGTTAGTTGTAGGGTTGGTGGAAATATTTATAGATGGACAACCAAACTACTCAACACTGGGTGAAATGTTCGGTAATGATACAAAGGTGGAGGGGGATGTTGAGAAAGTAGTATACAAAATAAGCAATATTGAAAGAAATTCAAATGATATTATAAGAGTCGAGATGTACCTAGACCCTATAAATCGAAATATTAAAGACCTATTTTTATATGTTCAGGAAGGGTTAGATAAGTTAAAACTTAAAGAAATACTTAACGAAAAATATGAGGGCGTATCCATTGAATTAAATAGCGAGTTTATTATTACAGGTAAGGATTACAGAATCATCATCGGCGGCAAATAAAAAGAGGAGATTTTAAAATGAAAATAAACGATCCGATTTTTGGTGAAATTGAGTATAACTATACTTGGGCTAAGGATACTACGATTCATTTTTTTGGAAAAGAAACTGAGATTGCATTGATGATCGATGGTGAAGAAGATGGCAAGTTTGATGAAGATCAATATACGGCGTATCAATCATTAATGCAAAACTGGCAGCAATTACAGCAAAGCTTCTTGCAACCCATTTTAGACTATTACCAACAAAAACGATATGAACTGGGTTATGATATTGAATTTAATGAGTATTATCCCTTAGTTGAAACAACCAGCCAACTTCTTGAGATGATTACTTTGGTTGGAATTGTTGTTTCATATGCAGGGATTTATGAAGGCCGAGATATCGGAATACTTTTTGATTGTACATGGGATATAGAGAATGGAGTGGGAATTCGTTTATTGAATGAAAAAGTAACTGAAGTAGGCTATCAGGATGTTGCGATTTGAATAACTTATCATATGATGTGAAAGAAATACTGGTACAAGCAGGCTGGAACCCAAATAATAAGGTTGATTTAAGCGAGACAGTAAAGTTTTTAGAAGCAATGGGGTATCAAGTATTCGATTCAGTGATTGCTGCACTAAGAGTATTTGGTGGAATCGAATATAAATTTAAGCATCCCGATGGAAGTTTGGAAACCTTTATATTTAGTCCTGAAGAAGCTGTTGGGGATTATTATGAAAAAGAAGACTTTGAGGAATTCGAGGCGCGAGTAAAAGAGCCGCTTGTTGTAGTTGGAGAAGCATATCGCGGAAATTTAATAATGTTTATTTCGAAATCCGGGAAGGTATACGGGAAAAATGGATATTCTTTATTCAAGTTCGGAGATAACATTTTCGAAGCCCTAGATACTTTATGTTTATTTAGAAAACCAGAAGAGGTATAACCCGGGAACAGATAGACTTGTGGCAAAGGTGGTTTGATAAGTTATGAAGAACGGAATATACAGCAATTTAGTTGAGGAAGTTATTCAATTCTCTAGTTCTATTATGGATTTCCCGAAAACAGCGAGAGCCCAAAATATCGTTATAATTAATCAATATGAAGAGGCGAAAAGGCTAGCCGGTACTGAAGTTTTTGGTGAAGATGAGTATACTTGGTCTGATATAAGACAACTTGAAATGGGAAAAGTCAAGGGGAAGTTATATAAATTAGATTCTTCCCAAAAACCTAGGGGTTTGGATGAATTAACTGGATTAATAGCGGATGGTCTTAGAAGTCAAATAATTCACCCCTATCACGATTTTTTTGAAACTGTTGTAGTGGACTTGAGAAATTGTGCAATCAATCGTGCAATAAACGGTGAGGTTGAAAATTTTTATGAACAAGTTTTTAGAATCTATAAGGCTGGTGGTTTTCCATGCGGGTGGGATGGTGATTATCCAGACGAAGGCAGACTTATTGCTTACTTTGCTTAAACAACAAAATGAGTGAGGTTAACATATGACCTTTTCACAAAGAACTATTGATATTTTAAAGGATGCTGGCTGGTATCCTGAAAGGAAAGTAGCGATTAGCTCAACAATAAACTTTTTAGCAGAAAAAGGGTTTGAAGTATTTGATCTTGCTAAAGAGGCATTTGAACACTTCGGTGGACTAGAGTATTCAGTGCCTAGTGACGAATCAGATGGCTTTCAGGTAGGTCCTGAATTTTTAAGGGAAGGCATCGAAAGGAAACACTATAGCAGGTATGAAACAATAATAGGAGAAGAGCTAGTTGTAATCGGATTGGCATATGACGAGAATGCAACTATGTTTATGTCTAAAACAGGGATAGTATATGGCATTATGGATGATTATTATATTTGGAAATTCGGCGATAATATATATGAAGCTATACATAATTTATGTGAGAGTAAAGAGTTAAAGGTAATTAGTGAAGAATGAGAATAGTGGGTGGAGTTTTGTGAACATAGAATTTGAGTCAACGTTTAAACCAATTCAACATCAAGAACTTATAACTTTTGAAGAAACGTATAGTCTTATCTTGCCAGATGATTATAAGAATTTTTTAATGTATCGTAACGGAGGTAAGACAGTTCGAAGAAGATTTGAAACAAGAGATCAAAAAATAACATCGTCTATTATGTTATTTCTGCCACTTAGCAATGAAACGGAGTGTAATCTAGAAGACTATTATAAAAAATATAATGGTGGAGCAATAATCCCTCCTAACTTTATTCCTATTGGAATAGACCCTGCAGATAGTCTAATATGTCTTTCTGTTAATGAGGAGGATCAAGGGAAAGTTTATTTCTGTGATATGGATTATTTCGAAGAGGACAATGAGTTGAGACCAGAATTCATTAAACTAGTATCTTCAAGTTTTGGTGAGTTTGTAAATTCTCTCTACCAGCCAGAATGATTCCAAAGATCCGCTTCGTTCGATAACAGTCACAACACAGCATTTATGGAGGTAACATGTTCAAGAGCGAAAAGATTAAAAATTACTTCGATCCTTTAGCACTAAATCTATTGAAGGAATTTGGACGTTAGAAGTGTATTTTAGTCTGGCAGACTTACTCCGCTCGGAATTTGAGTTGAGGTAAGTCTTTTTTTGCAAAGCGTACCAAGCGGACCACTTTCACAGACAGAAAACTATTAATAATATTGATGGAAAGCGGGTTTAATCCTAAATGAAAGAGATAATAGTTAGTCAAGAGTTATTAAACGAGTTTGAGAATATTCAGTGGTTTACAAATTGCGGTAAACAAGCAGAAATAGATTTACTATGTTCGGTACAACAAGTTGATGGGTGGGAGAAAGCAGAGGAATTTGACGAAAAAGATGAATGGGAGGAGGTAATATCAAAGAGTAGGGATAATCTTGCAGATTTTATTATGAGGAAATTAGGATATAGTGTTAGGAATTTCAATTCAATTGTTGCTGCAGTAAGAGAGTCACAACAGTATAAAACAGCCATAGCTAAACTTTATGATAGTGTTGAAGAGCGGAATATAAAAGAAGAGTTCGGTGATACATTAAGTTGGTTATTGCTTAATGCAGGAATTGAACGTGCGTTTGCCGGGTTTAAAGGCTGTCCAAAGTTTTTTAGCGAAATGCTAGAAGTTCTCAAACTCGGGCACTGTCCATGTGGATGGACGGGAAGATGGCCCAAAGGTACGTTATACATATACTAAACCCTTATTAATATATTTTATGATAGGAGATAGAGAATGACTGACTTTTTAAGTGAGCATAAATTTGAAGGATTAAAAGTAAATCACGTATCACGTGAACTAAGACTTTTTTCAAATGAACTATTTGAACTCATCGGAATTAGATTTGAAGATACATCTGAGCTTGAGAGGCAGGTTATTGCAGTATTTTGTTTTGGTGCACTAAATGCCATTGTTCAAAGGGACGAGTTAAACCAACCACAGGCTCATGCTCTTATAGTAGCATTACTAATTAACGAGTTTAAATACAGTGAAAAACAAGCAGTTGATTTTGCTGAGGATTTAATTCATGCAACACATAAAGAATATCATCCTGTAATGAATGCAATAATTCATAGAGGAATAGATGGCCACTATCAGTATGAGAAAAATATGCTTGATGATTTGAGATCTAATATACTAGAGGTTATTAATACAGTAAAAAAGAAAGCATAAAAAATGCATCAATCATAATTTGTATGTATTAGATTAACCTTCTATAGAATGAACTTAAAGACTACACAAAAGGGCAAAAGTAACGGAGGGGAATTTTGGAACTGTAGGAGCGATAGCGACCGCCTTTGTCACCGGATTTCCACCGCATAAAGCGGGTTGAATCAAGAAATTTGGGGACAACAGCGGCCGGAAGTCCAAATATTCACCGTAGTTACATCCTTGCCAAAATGGGGGATATTACACCTTGCGAATTAATCATCCGTACGGTGAGAATAAAGGAGACAGATAGGTGAGACGAAATTATGAAGCATTATTTGGTGCGTTTTATGAAATATATTTTGATTATAAAAGCGAGAAGATGAGCGATGCTGAAGCCATTGCCTGTACAGCTGATGCATATTTTGGTGTACAGAGTAGAGGGGAAATGGAGAAGGCTGTTGTATATATTTCAGAAGGAAGAATCTGCTTAACGCATTCAAAAATATTCATTAAAGCAAAAGAAAGAATAGTTGAGGCGTTAAATTCTTTAGATTTACATAAGCTTCAAATTGAAACAACTCCAGATGAGTATAAGGACATATTAGAGCGCAGAGATATGGTATTAGATGAAATTGATAATATTCCAGTAGATTATAGCCCCTACACAAGATGGTACTACCATGAAATGGAGAAAGAAGTTAAGAACTACTTTGTGATCATTGTTAATGAAGTAAAGAATAAAAATGAAAATGAAATGATAGAGAAAGTATTGGAGCGTTTTGAACGTGAATGTAAGAATACGATTAGCGAAAATATTGTTGTTAAAACTACGCTTGTAGAGTTGCTAATTAGATATGATATTAAGGGAAATGAACAATTTGTAGAAATCACAAAGGAGCTGGAACAGTTCGATATAAATGATGTAGGTGCACAGTTAACAGAAGCTGAGAAGGTAGATCTGTCTATCCGAATCAGCAACTTGTTGATGTTAACCGGGGCCTAGAAAATGAAGATAGGATAACATATCTAGGGCGGTAATCCGCCCTGAATAAAGTTTATTCGATACTTGCTAAAGCCTTTTTAACAAGTTGGTCTGACTGACGTGTTGTCTCTGGCAAACGATAATCGGGTGATAGATGTAGAACCCATTCACATGCGGTATCTAATGAAATACGATGACCAGTGGAGACGAAGATAGGCTTAACATTATTCTGTGTTCTAAGAACATTTCCGATAACCTCACCTTGATCTTGCAGTGGTGAAATAGATCCTCTTGTTAAATTGGGTTCATCATACTCTCCTAATAACCTGGTTTTTCCACAACCAATTGTAGGAATATCAAATAGAACACCTAAATGACTGGCCAGACCAAATCGCCTCGGATGGGCAATCCCCTGACCATCACAGACAACTAACTGAGGAGAGGTCTTGATCTGCTTAAATGCTTTAACTAAAGGGGGAAGTTCCCTGAACGAGAACAGCCCTGGGATATAAGGGAACTGAACAGAATCTTCAACTACCACTGATTCTACTATGTTTAATGAGTTTGCTTCTAAAATGACTACTGCGGCGATCAGCAAGTCACGTTGTTCACTATATGCGACGTCTACTCCAGCGATATAACGAATTTCAGCAAATTGATCTTCTTTTATAACTTTTAAGGATAACTTTTGCTGTAATATTATTGCTTCCGTTTCGGTTAGAATCCATGAATGATTTAATATTGGTTCCATGTTGTATCCCTCATTTTCGAACATTAGAATATACAGAGATTTGTTTTTAGAAAATGCAAACTGCGTCACTGCTTTACTTACGCGTAAGGGTCCGTTTCGCCCGCTCAGTAATACGTTTCGTTTCCTTTGTGTCAGAGCCCTCCAGCCAGTCGGAGCATAGCTGCAGCACCCAATCCGGCTGGCTTTTGCTGGCGTCATTCAGCCAATTGGCCACCGAGTCCTGCACATATTTGACCGGATCGGAACGAAGGGGTTCAAGGAGCGGAAGCCCCTGTGCCGGGTTTTCTTTCAAGGCTTGTATATGTTTTGCCCAGACGCCTTGGGGACGTGTCGACTCCACGGCAAATCTGCGGATATTTGCGTCCTCGTCCCGGACCCATTTCGCCAAGAGGGTGATGGCTGCCTCCAGATTGACTGAGATGTGGGCTCTTACGGCCATCCAGGCAATCTCACGCACTCCAAAATGGGAATCGGCAGCAAACGGGCGGATATGCTGCAGTATACCGGCAATATCCATATCTGGAGTGACTCCGACGACATAAGCCGCCCAACAACGGACGCTGTCGGAGCGGTGTGACGCCAGCATGGCGAACAATTGGCCTCGCCCGGTCTCAGGCAACTCGCTCAGCAGGCGATGCCACTGCGCTGCAATGGCCGGAATCATCTTCATCGGCTTGTCTTCTTTAAGCTTATTTAAAGCTGGCAGCATTACCTCTGCTTCATGTGAAAGACCGGAAGTGTTCAGCACAATGGACAATAACGCCCGGTGATCCACTGCCAGCCATTCTGTCAGATTAACGCTCTCAATAAAACCTTGATTTAAGAGTTCCAGCACATTTTGCGGAATATCCGCCGCCTTCTTGGCGCCTTTGCGATTTAGGATATCTGCGGGAAGTGAAGCCGTTTCGTTCATCAAAAAAAACCTCCTCATGGGTTGCTTTCCTTAAAATACCCTGAGCAAGCGCATGGAGGATGTAATGCAGATTACAGCTTAAAGACGATCTGATATCAACTTCTCAAGTCGCTCCGGATGGATGCGGACCGTTTTAAAGCCTGTCTGGACCAGGCCGTCCCTGTTCCATTGCCGCAGGACGCCGCTTACTGCCTCACGGGTGGCTCCAACCATATTGGCGAGTTCCTGGTGAGATAAGGACAGGTTGATCCTCGATAATCCGTCCTGCTCTTCACAGCCGAATCTGCGGGACAAACGCAGCAGAATATGCGCAAGCCTAAACCGCAAATCCCCAAGTGCCAACTGCAACATCAGACTGCCCATTTCATTAAATTGGCTGCTTAACGTCTGTATCAGGTTCAACATGAAACGGGGCCGGCTCAGCAGGAACCCTTCGAAGCGGTCTTTATTCATCAGACAAATATCGCAATCATCCAGCGTGTCTATAAAGAGCTCTCTTGTCCCCAGCGAGATGCCGGCCATTTCGCCAAAAACATTTCCTTCACTCAGAATATCGAGCGTAAATTGCTTGCCGGTGCTGCTCAGCTGGTAAAGACGAACCTTGCCCTTTTTGACAAAAAACAACCCTTCTGTAAATGTCGACGGTGTCTGGATCAACGTATTCGCCGGGACTGCTGTAATGGAAGTCATCTCCTCCATCTCCATTAAGTCCTCAGTGGACAGATTATTCAGAAGATTAAACTGGGATAAATACTGGATGCTATCCATGGATCCTCCTTGGTATGTAATTGGTACTACCATACCATAATCGAGCCAAAGTTCCGACGAAACAAACTATGTAAATCACGGCCCTGCCATATAAATGAACCCCGGGCTGCATAAAGGCCCGGGGTTTATTTTGTGTCCGATAGCCACCCTCAGGTAATGGAGGCTTCGTAGATATCCTTTGTAGATTTTGCGAGCATAGCATTGAATTCATCGTCCGATAGCTGATCACTGAGCCCTTGCGATAAAGCGCGGGAGAAGCTGGCGATCAGTCCATGGTTATGTGCCAGCTTGTCATTGGCTTCAGCTTGGGAATAGCCTCCAGACAAAGCCACGACCCGTACCACATGCGGATCTTCAATCAAATCGCTGTAGAAATTGTCCTCAGTTGGTATGGACAGTTTTAGCATGACTTTTACATCTTTGCCAAGGGCGGATAATTGAGTGGAGAGCTCATGTTTTAAAAGCTTCTCAGCTTGTCCCTTATCTGCGCTGTGGATATCCACTTCCGGTTCGATAATCGGCACCAGACCATAACCTGCAATTTGCTTAGCGATGGTGAACTGCTGTTCGACAACTTTTTGAATGCCTTCGGGATTTGCTTCCTTAATCAGCGAGCGCATCTTGGTCCCGAAGATGTTTTTCTGCACTGCGCGCTTCAGGAGGTCATCCAATCCGGGAATAGGCTTCATGAGCTGAACCCCATTTTCAAGTTCGTCCAGGCCTTGATCGATTTTCAAAAAAGGCACAACGCCCTTCTCTTCCCAGAGATAATCGGCGGTTAATTGCCCGTCAATGAAGCGATCCATCGTGTTCTCAAAAAGAATAGCACCCAAAATGTGCTTGGAATCAAACGCTGAGCTCTTGATAATACGTGTTCTCATTTCGTGAACCCGTTCAAACATCTCTTCTTCATTGGAATAGCGGTCTTCCTGAATACCGTATTGCAGCAGTGCTTTAGGCGTGCTTCCACCGCTTTGATCCAAAGCTGCAATGAAGCCCTTTCCTGTGTGAATCCGGTCCAATTGTTTCGTATTCATGGTCGTCTCCCCTTCCCTTCCATAAAGTGAATGGTAACTGTTTCAATCATGTATAGTTTAGTTAGATTAAACGAACAATGCAAACTAAAGGAAAAGACAGGGAAGCCAATCAAGTATGAGAGGTGAGTTCACATGAGTATTGATTTGATCTGCACGATAGGTCCGGCTAGTTCTTCTCCTGCTGTTCTCAAGGAATTGCTGCTGAGCGGGATGACGACTGCCCGGCTCAATATGTCGCACGGGAGCCATGAAGAGCATGAGCGGGTAATCGAAGCTTTGCGTGCAGCAGCTGCCGAATCGGGACAGCCCGTACGGATAATGGGTGACTTGCAGGGACCGAAAATCCGTCTGAAGAACGTAAAAGGGGACGCGATTCGCTTAGATGAGGGCCAAACGTTTATCCTTGACCAGTCTGATGAACCGGGGAGCCGGGAACGCGCAGCGCTCGATAATCCTGGTGTAATGGAAGATATTTTACAAGGAGCGACTATTTTAATCAATGACGGGGAAGTCAAGCTTGAGGTGACGGACAAGCATCCGTCTAGGATCACTACAAGGGTTATAGTCGGTGGAATGATCGGCAGCCGAAAAGGCGTTAATCTTCCAGGAACGGTACTTCACTTGCCGGCCATTACGGAAAAAGACAAACGGGATCTTCAGTTTCTGCTGGAGCATCATGTGGATTGGATTGCGTGTTCCTTCATCCGTGAGGCGTCGCATTTGGAGGAAATTCGAGAGTATGTAGCTTCACTGGGGAAATATAGTCAACCTGGCCTTATTTCTAAAATCGAAACTATTCATGCCGTGCGTAACTTTCCATCCATCATGGAGGCCTCCGAGGGAATCATGATTGCGCGCGGAGATCTTGGCGTGGAGCTGCCTTTTGAACGTATCCCCTTTATTCAGAAAGCGATTCTTCGCGAGTGCAGCCTGTCGAAGACCTATGTAATTACGGCCACCCAAATGCTGCAATCCATGGTCGATCATCCGGTTCCGACGCGCGCAGAGGTAACAGATGTCTCTCAGGCCGTAATGGACGGGAGCGATGCCGTGATGCTGTCAGCTGAGAGCTCGGTTGGTCATTATCCTGTGCAGAGCACAAGAGCCCTGAATACGGTAGCCAAATTTGCAGAGAACATGCGAGAGCAAGGGAAAAACGGTTTTTCACTGGAGGAGATTTGCTCCGAGTCCCTATTTGATAATCTGTATAAGGGACACATAAATAAATAGCGGCTGGCGGAAATCGTCCCGAGAATCCGAAGGCGAACTAAGCAGCGGGTCTCCCGGTTATTGGAGATTCGCTGCTTTGTGTTTTCGCTCAACCGCCGTTTAGTGATAACCTACTTCAAGCCGTTGCTTTGGCAAATATGATGAAGAACAACATCAACTCGCCTAATATAAGATGTGGAGAGGCCGCTATAAATAGGTCCAGGGTAAACAGGGCACAAAGAATGCCGGTTAACAGAGTAACAACGGTGAAGCTGGGTCTAAGATGATTGAATTTGTACTGATAGAGTATGAACATCACGGAAATATAATAGATCAGCACAGAGCCAAAGGCAAAACAAAGCATAAAGACGTACTCCAATTGATCTATAAAGAGAAGTTGTATGGAAGCGGCAATCATACTGAGTGAAAAATAAATAAACAAATGCCCATATATGAGGCTCTGTCCTGCTGTTTGTTTCGATTTGTCTACGTGCTTCTCCACATTCTCGAAGTATTGCCACCAGATGGCTATCACTAATAAAAAAGCCAGGGCTGCAAATAAAACAGAAGATCCTGTGAATTTATAGGATTGCAGGACAGACAGCATGCTGACTACCGACTCACCAAGCAGAATCAGGGTGAACAACGCAAATCGTTCTAATAAATGCGCAGTATGAATAGGCGTCTTGACCAAAATCTTTCGTCCGAGCAGAGGTACAATAATGTCCACAGCAATGCCTGCATATAGAAACAAATACCGTACTGAGGAGTCAAAAAAGAGGGAAACGCAGGAGATAACGATCCCCAGCCCAAAGGAGGCTCCTAAGAATCGGGCTGTTTTCTGCTTATGTGCAGCCTCTGTCCGCGAAGAGAGCACATACTGGACGGCGGTTAAGCTCCTTAAACCGATATATCCGACAAAAAACGGCAAATAATTCGCATCAAAGTCCACATCAAGACTAGCGGTCATGATCAAAACAAAAAACAGCTGCACGATCATAAAGAGCCGTTGCGCATTGCTGTCACGGCCGAATCGGTTGATGTATACGGATTGCCCTACCCAAGCCCACCAAATCGGAACGAAAATCAGGATGAATTTCACCAGATGCTCAACGGAAATACTGTTATGCTCGACATGCAGTAATACATGGGTAGCTTTGGAAACAGCAGCTACAAATAACAAATCGTAAAAAAGCTCTAGCCAAGAAACCTTTTTCTCATGCATTGTTAGGAAGCCCCCTCAGATTCTGCAGAATAGGTGTGGAGACTGGTGACGTTTCATCAGAATATATTAGCACAGAATTACTTAAAAAATAAGCAAATATTTAGACCCTTTAGCGTATCCGTTATTAGAAGAATCAGCATACGTAATTCCCGATAAATTCCTTATACACCTTGCGGTTTCGTGATGTGTTTTTTGCTGTTATATCGTAAACTATATATATGTGATTTTCGCGTAAACCCGGATGAACCGGTGAAGCTGCTGCGGTTCCCCAATACATATAATACAACCGGGAGATCTATAATTTCGTGACAGGAAGGACTTTTAATTTCACTATGAATACGAAGCCGCTAACAAAAACTGTAACATTCATTGAAGCTCTGGCCATTGTGGTGGGGATGATCATCGGATCGGGGATTTTTCTGAAGCCGGGTATTGTGCTGAATCATGCCGGTACGCCATGGATGAGTATTTTGGCCTGGGGGATTGGAGGAATCATTACGCTGGCTTCGGCGCTGAGCGTGGCGGAAATCGCAGCCGCCATTCCTAAGTCAGGAGGACTCTATACTTATCTAGGTGAACTGTACGGCGGGGTATTCGGCTATTTGCTGGGTTGGGTGCAGGCTGTAATCTCCTATCCGGCCTCTGTTGCGGCGCTGGCGATAGCGTTTGCCACATACTCCGGCTACTTTTTGCCGCTCAATCAATGGCAGCAGAAGCTGCTGGCGGTGTCCATTCTGGCATTCATTCTCCTCATGAACGTCATTGCCACCAAATTCGGCGGTATTATTCAGACGGTTGCGACTGTTGGGAAGCTGATTCCGGTTGCAGGTATCGTAGGAGTAGGTTTATTCTCGGATTTGGCTCCCGGCTTTGGAGGGATTGGAGCTACTGCGACCGGTGCAGGCTTTGGGGCGGCGGTTCTGGGCACATTATGGGCCTATGACGGTTGGATCAGCGTGACCAATATGGCAGGAGAAATCAAAGATCCGGCCAAGACCCTGCCGAAGGTCATCTCCATTGGTGTGATGTTCGTGATCGCCGTTTATGTGTTGTTCAATATTGCAATTTTCAAGGCGCTGCCTTACGATCAGATCATTTCTTCTCAGACTCCTGGGGCTGATGCAGCCGAGGCTTTGTTTGGCAGCGGCGGCGGGGCTTTCATTACTGCGGGGATTATCGTGTCTGTACTTGGTGCGCTGAACGGGTATTTAATGACCGCGGCGCGGGTGCCTCAGGCAATGGGGGAGAAGAATCAGATTCCTTTTTCCCGGGTACTCCGAAGTATCCATCCCAAGTTCCAGACTCCAGCCAATGCGCTCATTTTTCAAAGTGTGCTGGCGGTCATCTATATTTTCTCGGGCACCTTTAATACGCTGACGGATTTGCTGGTGTTTGTGTTGTGGATTTTCTTTACAATGGGTGTGTTTGGTGTGTTCATCTTGCGTAAAAAACTGCCGCAGGAGAAAGGACGTTACCGTGTGCCACTCTACCCGGTTACCCCTATCCTAGGGGTGGCAGGCGGGATCTATATTCTGGCCAGTACGATTGTCAGTGATCCGCTGCGTTCCCTTGTGGGTATCGGCATTACGCTGGCCGGACTCCCGGTCTACTATGTGCTGTCCCGCAAAAACCGGTAGTTTTAAAATAATGAAAGAACTCGAGTAATTATTTTCTTGACATAAGCAATATAAAGTTATATGATATTAAAGCGTCTTTTGAAGATGATTTCTTTTTTTGAAAGATACCAGTCTAGTGGAATTCGAATAATTAGACATCTATTTGGACTCTTAGCTCAGTTGGTAGAGCAGTTGACTCTTAATCAATTGGTCCAGGGTTCGAGTCCCTGAGAGTCCATCACAGAAGAAACGGCAGAGATGCCGTTTTTTCTGCTGTTCGGGTAGCGGAGTGGCTTTTATTTGGTTTGAATCGTGGTATAGTTTGGATAGAAAAGACGTACAATGCAGAGAGAGCCGTGCGTCAACACGACTCTCTAGGCAATAGCCGCTTTTAAGGGCGGCGGCTTTAAGGTATTACGGGCAGAGATAGACCGCATCCTTTGGACCAGGGCGGTCGGCACATACAAAGCGACTCCAAAGCTCTTGCTCTTATCGGACAAGCGCACCAAACACGTCAAATATTGACGTGTTTTTTTGCGTTTAATTTCGGCGTCGATCATGCTCCAGTTCTTCTTTTATATATTGCATCAAAAGCTTCTTGGAAGAGGAGATATACTCATCATTGCGTGCTTGCAGCAGGCCGACCGGAATGGCGGAATCCTTCAGTTCAACTTGGATTCTCACAACATTTGGCGGTAATGGCGTAGAATCGAGAACGGCTCCTATGGAGGAAGGGATTTGCCGGACGAACCCTGCAATGGCTGAGATTTGACTTACTGTATACAGAAAAGGAGTTTCAGTGTAACGGGAAAATTGCTTCGATAACCGCGAATAATATAAACAGGTAGTTCCCCCGGATATGATTGGATAACCCAGTAATTCTTCAAAAGGGACTCTGTCTCTCCCCACCAGAGGATGGTTGTGCACTGCGATGAACGAGATACGCTCGTTGTACAATGGCTCAAAGTGAAACGAAACCGCTTCGGCAGGTTCTCCGCATATGGCAAAGTCCAATACATTCTGAAGCAGTGAACGGGACAGAGAGGCTGTGTTCCCGATTACGAAGTGGCAGGATACATTGGGCTTATAGTCTCGGAACCGCTTCAGCGAGTTTGGCAGTACCTGTTCTGTTAATGATTCCAGTCCTCCGATACTTAGAGTGCCGATCTCCTCTTTTTGCAAAGCTTTGGCCTGTTCTGCTACATAGTTCCAATGTTGAATCAGCTTGTCGATCTCTGTTGCAACTATTTGCCCGGCAGCGGTAAGCTCTGAATCCCAGCCTCGTTTGAAAAGCTTGATGCCCAGTTCCTTCTCCAGCCGCTGAACCTGGTTCGTAATCGTAGATTGTGCGTAGTTCAGTTTTGCAGCGGCTTTGGAGAAGTTTCCTTCTTGAAGGATAGTCTGAAATGTAGTGAGTTCCTTTAAGTCCATAGTCTATATCTCCATCGGAAAAATTGAATTTTTATATCATTTAATTCAATTATACAGAATAAGTGATGGGGAGTACAATAAGGATAAATCGCTAAAGGAGTGAAGTGAACATGCCATTCGTCAGGGTAAGTTACATGGAAAATAAATACGATGCGGAGCAATTACCCATTATTAGCCGTGATATCATGAGTGCTCTAGTTGAGCATTTTAACGTACCTGAGGATGATTTTTTTCAAGTATTTCATGCACACAAAGCAAGTGAGTTTTACTATAGTCCGAATTACTTGAACATAGAGCGAACGGATGGACTGCTCTTTATTCAAATCACGCTCAAATCCGGAAGAAGCACGGAGCAAAAAAAGAGTTTTTACAGCAAGTTGGCTCAACTGTTGTCGAACACCCTCCACATCAGGAAAGAAGACGTCTTCGTCATGCTGGTCGATACGGAATTTGAGGACTGGACGTTTGGTAGTGGCATCGCACAAATGATTGAACGTCCATAGAAGGAAAGGAGGGGATTGGAATGAAGCATCGTAAAATTGCATCGAAAGCCCTTGAAACCTTTGGGGAGATTGCCCCAGCGTTTGCCCGCTATTCGGAAGAAGTGCTCTTCGAGGAGGTATGGCGGAGAGAGCAATTATCGCTGCGGGAACGCAGTCTCCTTACGGTATCGGCGTTAGTCGCTGGTGGACTTACCGAGCAGTTGCCCTTTCATATCCGTCTGGCCCGGGAGAACGGTCTATCCGAGGAAGAATTGATCGAAGCGATAACTCATCTCGCTTTTTACGCGGGGTGGCCGCGCGCCGCATCTGCGATACAGGTGGCTAAGGATATTTTCCAAGAAAACTAGAAAGTGATTCCCAAAGTGACAACAATGTAACAAACCCCCTCCTGCTTATCACCTGGATCGAACGACAGGGTTTGCGCTTAACCATACAATTAATGTGTTGGTTGGAACTGCCTGTTCGATCTGACTTGGGTTAAGCCCAAATTTAAGGGAAGCAAGGAGAGGATTTTCGTTGAGTAAGAATAAGAATAACAAAACCCGCCGCACGTCCGGCATGCTGGCCGCTCTACTAATGCTGACTCTTGCCGGTGAAGCAAGCGCGTATGCTCAGCCGTCTGAGCCATCAGATCATTTAGCCTCGGTCCAACAAGTTGCCGCACTCAGCAGCGCTGCCCCGGGAGATTTAAAAAACGGGCCCCGTGATGCGAAGGAAGTTGAGGCGTTTCTTGACGCATTTTTTGCCCAGGATGCCATCAAGCAAAAAGCCGGATCGGCTGCGGTCTCTGTTGTTCAAGACGGGAAGGTGCTCGTCTCCAAAGGTTACGGCGTAGCTGACAAAACGTCGAAGGCACGGGTTGATGCTAACCTGGGTACCTTCCGGATCGGCTCCGTTTCTAAAGTATTTACAGCCGCAGCTATTATGCAACTTGTCGATCAAGGGAAAATTTCGCTTCAGGACAACATTGAAAAGTACCTGGATGGTTACAAAGTAACAAATCCCTTCGATACACCGGTAACGATAGAGCATCTGTTGACGCATACGACCGGTTTTGAAGTACGCGAACCTACGGATGCCAGCTATTTATTTGACCCTTCCCAGAAACCTATTTCATTAAAAGAAAGCATCTACGATGTGTTCCCACCTGTTGTTCGCAAGCCGGGAACGTCCTATATGTACGATAATTTTGCTTCCAGGCTGCAAGGATACATTGTGCAGAAGGTAAGTGGAGAATCCTTCGGGAGTTATGTGCAAAAACATCTGTTTAAGCCGCTCGGTATGACTTCAAGCAGCTTTAGCATGACCAAAGATTTGACCCGCCGGCTTGTAACTTCTTATGATGCGGAGGGCAATGCTATTCCGGTGTATGGTTTTTCGCCGGGTGAATGGCCGGAGGGCAGCATGTTATCGACCGCCTCCGATATGGCATTGTTTATGAAAGCTTTTCTGAATGATGGCCGTGCGGCGGACGGCACGGTTATCCTGTCACCTGAATCGGTGAAGGCGATGTCGGCTTATCAGATAGCCATCCATCCGGATTTGCCGGATATGACATATGGCTTTGAGTCACCCGTGCTTCCGGCCAAAACGAAGGGTGAAACAGTGATCTCCAAAGGTGGCGACATTCTGGGCTATAGTTCGCTGCTATGGATTCTGCCTGACCGTAAAACGGGTGTTTTCGTTTCTTACAATACGAATCAGGATTTGC
Source organism: Paenibacillus paludis (assembly GCF_042610515.1). NCBI lineage: Bacteria > Bacillati > Bacillota > Bacilli > Caryophanales > Paenibacillaceae > Paenibacillus > Paenibacillus paludis. The sequence goes on along the minus strand of NZ_JBGJZP010000005.1, from coordinate 277,088 downwards.
GTAATGATCTGTTTACCGCTTTTATGAATCATTATTATGCGAGTGGCAAATCGCCGTATGAAGCGAAGGGTTTCAAGGTACAGTCCGCGGAAGACCTTGCCAAGTTTGAAGGCCTGTACTCCGATTTGCGGATTAAACTGTTGACCAAAGTCGAAGTGGCAGGAGATGGCACTCTAATGGTGAGCGATATGTTCAGCCGTCACCAGTTGAAGCAGACCGGCGAGCTGCTGTTCGTTGATGAGGAGGGGAATCCTCTAGCCTTCAAGGCGGATGCCGAGGGCCGTATCCTCTATATGAAATACTCTAATTTATTCAGCTATGCGGCCAAAATACCGGAGGATCCAGCCGAATTCCCGGATGTATCGGCCGATCATCCGTATGCCAGCTACATTCTTAGCTTAAAGTCACTGGGCTTCTTAACGGAAGATTTGTCACAGCCATTTGAGCCTACGCAAACGGTCACCCGTGGAGCGTTCATCCATACATTTAACGCGATATGGAGTATCCCTGAATCTTCAAACCCGTCCGCATTCAAGGATACTGAAAATTCTCCCTACCGAAAGGATATTCAAGCCGCTGTCGAGGCTGGTATGCTGAATGGAACGGGGAACGGATTGTTCGAACCGGACCGTCCGATTCTTCGCGAAGAAGCTGCGGCTATCGTCTACCGCTTACTTACGGGAATTAGGGTGCCGGATTCCACGGCTGTCCTTGCACCGGGCACGTCGAAATGGGCTGCCGATGCTGTCAGCTCTGCGGTCATCTGGAAGCTGCATGGACCGGAGGTGACCGAGTCGAACGGCATGTTCGATTACGGCTCTCAGCGGGCGTTGAACAAGCAGGAACTGGCGGCTTTGCTGTTCACGATGCTGCTTCCGCAATAAGTTCATTACAGTGGGGGGGCGATTCATTTGCCTCCCCTTTTTGTATGGAAGCACGGAATGGTATGATGAAGGAGCAACAGCCGGAAGGGAGTTCGCCGATATGGATTTTAATATATTTATTATCGAAGATGATGAGGCCATTTTTGCTTCCTTAAAGGAACGATTGGAGCAGTGGTCGTTTCATGTCACGGGACCGGAGCGATTTGATGATGTGATGAGCACCTACATTAAAGTGCAGCCCCAGCTGGTCATCATAGATATACAACTTCCAATGTATGATGGTTTTCACTGGTGCCGGGAGATTCGGGCAGTGTCAAAAGTGCCGATTCTCTTTCTATCTTCGCGCGATCATCCGCTGGATATGGTGATGGCGATGAATATGGGGGCGGACGATTATATTCAAAAGCCGTTTCATATAGACGTGCTGCTCGCGCAAATACAAGCGATTCTCCGCCGGACCTATGCTTACAGAGAGGAAGCTGATGACCTTATCGAATGGAACGGCACCATTATTGATATGAAGCGTGGCCTGATCCGCAAGGATGGGCAGGACGTGTTATTGACCAAGAACGAATTTTTTATTCTGGTGGTGCTCGTCAAGGAGAAGGATAAAGTGATTTTACGCCAGGATCTGATCCGCAAGCTGTGGGATGATGAGACCTTCGTCAACGACAATACGCTGACAGCGAACATAACGCGGCTGCGTCAAAAGCTGGCGCTTTTCCAACTGGAAGAAGCAATTGTAACAAAAAAAGGGCTTGGATATATGGCGTGTACGTTATGAGCGGGAAACGTTTATTCCTCCGCTATCTGTATGACAGGAAAAGCTGGATTGTGTTCTTCCTGCTCTCATTGTTATTTGTAGATTTGCTGATCTGGATCGATAATGGTATTTCCATCCGGGGCAATTCGATGCTCTATTTAAACCTGCTGCTAATTCTGGCGATGATCGTTTTCCTTGGGTGGCGTTTTCGCAAAGAAACGAGGTATCCGCGAGCGCTGGTTGAACTGGCTGAAGGGATCCATGAGGATTGGGTTGAAACCTTGCCGTCAACTTATTTGTATCAGGAGGAAGCGACGAACCAGCTCTTACGGGCAGTGGACCACTGGTACTGGCATAAAATATCGAAGAGCCATTCTGCCCGATCTATGGAGCAGGATTATATCGCTGCCTGGGTGCATGAGGTAAAGACGCCGCTGACTGCAGTGAAATTAACCATCGATACCAACAGAGACCATCCGGCGATGCGTAAAATCGAATCGGAATGGCTGCGGATTCATTTACTCATCGACCAGCAATTATACATTTCGCGTTTGCCGACACTTGAAGCTGATTATGTGTTGGAACAGACGGGAATTCAGCGGCTTGCTGCACTGGAAGTACGTGAGCTTAGCTCCTGGTGTATGGAGAAAAATATAGCTGTTGAGTTTGAAGGCGAAGAGACTTTAGTTAGAACGGACCGCAAATGGTGCCGTTTTATTATTAGGCAAATATTGACGAATGCGGTTAAATATAGCCCGGACGGCGGAATGATTGTGCTGTCTACTACAGCCACTGAGGATGGGCCTGTCAGACTGACGATTAGAGATGAAGGACCGGGCATCGCCGCACATGACTTGCCGCGTATTTTCGATAAAGGCTTCACCGGAGGGAACGGCAGACTGCAAAATGCGGCAACTGGACTGGGGCTCTATTTAGCTCAAACTGTTGCCGACAAAATCGGGATTAGGTTAACGGTAGAGTCGGAGCCCCAATCAGGAACGGCCATGCAGATGACCTTCACCGCGATCAATGCGTTCGAATCTGTCCGGACTTCAATATGATAATATTGTCACGTAGAACCTCCTGCTTGTCATCTGATACGGGCGACGGGCATGGCCTGTTTCTCTAAAATGAAGGTTATATCAGAGTGGAGGCTATGGAGATGAATCAAAACAATGGGCTGAGAACCGTACTGCATGCGCAGGAAGTCCGTAAATCATTTGGTGTCAGGGGAAATGTTCAGCAGGTGCTGAAGGGCATCAACCTGCGTGTAGTGGAAGGTGAGTTTGTCGGAATCATGGGGCCGTCCGGGTCGGGGAAGTCGACTTTGATCAAAGTGTTGGCGACCATTGATAAAGCGACGGAAGGCAAAATTCTCGTCGAAGATACGGATGTCTCGATTATGAAAAACACCGAATTGTCTGCTTTTCGGCGCAGGAAGCTGGGCTTCATCTTTCAGGATTACAACTTACTTGATACGTTGACGGTAAAAGAGAATATCCTGCTGCCCCTTTCCCTCGATAAGATGAAGAAAGCAGCGGTGGAGGCTGATTTTCAGGCCATGGCTGCAGATCTTGGCATCGGGGAGATTGCCCATAAATATCCGAATGAAATTTCCGGGGGGCAGCGGCAACGGACGTCAGCTGCACGCGCATTAATCCACCGGCCCTCCATCGTATTTGCGGATGAGCCGACTGGTGCTTTGGATTCGAAGGCGGCCTCCTCTCTATTGGGAATGCTGGAGGAGCTTAACGGGCAGCACAATATTACCATTATGATGGTGACTCATGATCCTGTGGCCTCGAGCTATTGCAGCCGCGTAGTGTTTTTGAAGGACGGAATGCTGTATTCCGAATTGTACCGTGGCAGCAAGACACGGCAAGCTTTCTTCAAAGATATATTGAATGTGCAGGCCGTGCTCGGGGGTGATCATATTGACACTGTTTGAGTTGATTATCCGTGGTGTGCGGAAAAATATTAATAATTACTACTTATATTATTTTGCACTAATTTTCAGTACAGCCCTTTATTTCGTGTTTGCCACATTGCAGAATGACTCATCGGTAATGGCAGCATCATTCGGCGATATTTCATTTACTTTGGTGTTTGATGTGGCCGGAATTTTGGTGCTCACGATTGTGGATGTATTCATGATCTACGCGAACAGCATTTTTCTGAAACGCCGCAGCAAGGAAATCGGGCTGTATCAGCTGGTGGGGCTGACGCACAGCGCGGTAGCAAGGTTGCTCATCACGGAGAGTGCGCTGCTGGGGATGGGGGCGCTCCTGATCGGAATAGTTGGGGGAGCGCTTGTGGCGCGGATTTTTATGCTTATTCTGATGAAACTGATCGGTATAGAAAGCGTTGTAACCCTCTCTTTCTCGAGTGGAGCCGCCTTGCAGACCGTCATCGTATTTACTGTGCTTATCGGCCTTACCATGGTACAAATGCTGTTCAAGGTTTACCGCTCAACGCTGCTCGATCTATTCAAGGCGGACAAGCAGGGCGATTATCCGCGAGAGCCGAAGACTGTTCTGTCCGCTTTGATGGGGCTGCTTGGTATTGGACTGATCGTTACAGGCTATCTGCTCTCCAGCCAAACCCTCGGCCAGAATCTGTTCCAGCAGGTGCTTGTGATTCTTGCCTCGACCATACTTGGGACCTATTTGCTGTTTCGTGTGACGATAGGCTGGCTGTTCTTCCGGATACGAAAGGGGAAGGATGGACAGCTTGGGCTAAAAAACAGTTTGTCGCTAGCCCCGATCATGCATCGCATGAAGGGGAATGCGAACTCGCTCACTCTGATTACCATTCTATCTGCGATGACGCTGACGATGGTAGCCATCTCTTATTCGCTGTACTATTCGGCGGAGAGTGAGTCTAGAGCAATGCTGCCTTACGACTTTATCTTTGCCAATAATGAGCGGGCTGCGAAGTCATTTCGTGTTGAGCTGGAGAAGGACGGAATTGCGTTTGCTCATCGACCGGTTGAGGCTGTCCGGCTGCCTGGGACGATCGGTAAAGGGCAAGGGGACGGACGCAGCCTGTTGTTGCTCGCGGCAGAACAATTGCAGGCAAGCGGTGCAGACATTATTGTCCCAGGACAGGGGGAGGCCGTCTGGTACACTGGTCTCAAGAAGGCGCTAAGCAAGCAGCCGTTTCCGGTTACTTTTCCACAAGCTGTTGATTTCGGGGCAAGTGGGGTTCACGCCAACATACAATTAACACGGGGAAATGATCGCTATGCCATGAATTTCAGCTTACACGGTCATCAGCTTGTGATGCCGCTGGACTCGATAAGGGCTATTCGTGAGCAAATACCATCTTCGCCTGCATATGAAGCCATTGTCATCGACACCTACCAGATTGCGGATAAGAATGAGCGTGCAGCGGCAGCTGGCATCTATGCGAAATATGTCAAGGAAGAGGGTGGCAATCCCGATTTCGATAGCTTTTATAAAGGGTCGCTCCGAAAATTCGGGCTGATCATTTTCATAGCAGGTTTTCTTGGCCTGATCTTCCTGATCTCCACGGGCAGTATTCTGTATTTCAAGCAGATGACAGAGGCGGAGCAGGAGAGGGATAGCTATACGATTCTGTGGCAGCTCGGATTCGGAGAGCGTGAGATCATGGGCGGCATTATCCGCAAGCAGATGTTTGTATTCGCGATCCCGCTTGCGATCGGGCTTTTGCATTCCATCTTCGCCGTAAAAGCGGCTTCTGCGCTGTCTTTATCTAACCTCACCTTCCCGGCAGCTATTGCCATGTCGGTATATACGCTCATCTATTTTCTGTTCGCTGTGCTCACTATTGTTTATTATCGCCGGATTGTGAAGATGTCTCAGCATCAAGACTGCTAAGTTGTGCGAGCTCCTACATTATATCCACTATTTTTTTGAAAATTGGACAAAATTTAGGTAGATTAATGAACCGAAACCGGTTTATAATGGGTTTATACAAAATGTTTGCGCTTACATATTTTCCTGTGAAACTACCCCTGTAACGAAGACAACAGGCGTTTATATACGATTATACGAAACCGGTTGGAATAACAATAGTCTGAGCCGATTCGACTCCCCCCCTCCAAAGGTGTCAGCACCTATACAGTGTGGAAAACGCTTATTTATGCTCTGGCTATTCCGGGTTTCAAATGTGCGGAGCGCGCGCCGTGCATTGAAATAAGAGAAAATAAGTGAGGTGATATTACTGGGCTGATCAAGGGTAGACTGTTACCGTCTGTTTTCCTGCGTCCTATTAAAACTTTCATTTTAAGAGGAGGGAAAGATGATGTTGAGAAGGGGAAAAGTTCTGGTTCTATTACTTCTGTTCACACTCTTGATTTCTTTAGTACCCGCTGGGCATTCAAATGCAGCTTCTAACTGGAATCAGGTATGGAGCGACGAATTCGACGGGAATTCTCTGAATACTGGCAATTGGTCTGCCGAAGTTAACGGCGATGGCGGGGGAAACAATGAACTGCAGTACTACACCAACCGTGCGCAGAACTTGAAAGTTACCGGGGGGAATCTCGTCATTACTGCACTAAAAGAATCCTATGGCGGAAAGAATTACACCTCTGCAAGGATAAAGACACAAGGATTAAAAAGTTTTACCTATGGAAAAATCGAAGCGAGAATCAAGTTGCCCTCAGGGCAGGGGATATGGCCGGCATTTTGGATGCTTGGAACGAACATCGATTCGGCGCATTGGCCTCAGTGCGGGGAAATCGACATTATGGAACGTGTAAACAATAATGCCTTTGTTAATGGCACAGTGCATTGGGATGCCAATGGACATGCTGAGTATGGACAGGTATCCGGCAATCTGGATTTTTCCCAGTACCATGTCTACAGCATTGAGTGGGATGCAAATTATATTAAGTGGTTTGTAGACGGCAACCAATATAATGCCTTCTATATTGAGAACGGAACTGGAAATACGGAAGAATACCAGAAGCCATTCTTTATACTGCTCAATCTTGCCGTGGGCGGAAATTGGCCGGGCAGTCCCGACAATTCAACTCCATTCCCGGCACAAATGCTGGTTGATTATGTACGCGTGTATCAGGCGTCCACTTCGCCAAACATCGAAAGCGGCAGTATTTATACCTTAACAAACAAGGCGAGCGGCAAGGCGCTGGATGTAGTGGACGTTTCCACAGCAAGTGGAGCTAAAATGCAGCAATGGACCAATTACACTGCCAATAACCAGAAATTCAAGGTAGAGAGTACGGGTGACGGATACTACAAGCTTACAGCAGTGCATAGCGGAAAAGTATTGGATGTCCCAAACTCAAGTACTTCCACCGGTGTACAGCTTCAGCAATGGGACGATAATGGTTCCAATGCCCAGCGGTGGAGAATCGTGGATGCGGGAGGCGGGTACTTCAAACTTGTTTCCAAAGTGAGCGGATTGGCCATAGACGTATCCGGATCTTCTACGGCAGATGGGGCAGTGGTCCAGCAATGGACCGACAATGGAACTGATGCTCAGAAGTGGTTGTTTACCAAAGTTAACTAACACCCTAGCAGGACACTGAAGCAAATTTGTCGAATGCCGTGCCCCGTTTCGGGTAATTTATGAATCTTGTGACGGGGTGCAGCTTTATTGCTTCTGCTCCATAGGGGAAAGACGAAAACACAGGCTTAGCTGTGCTCTGCAATCTGTACCTCGAAACCGTCCGGATCCAGTACATAAAAGAACGATATGCGTGGATTCGGCGTGATCGGACCACGCGCTACCGGGATACCCTGGCTTTTGAAACTCTCTATTGCCTCATCCAGTGACGCCACCTCGAACCCAATGGACACACCGCATTCCGGCTTCAGAGCCGGGTCGCTTCCCTGAATAAGCTCGATCTTGGGCTGCCCCTCCGTGCCTAACATAACAATCTGTCTTCCTCTGCTCTCAAATCTGCGGTCAATCGGAAGTCCCAGAATGCTGTGATAAAAATTAAGGGATGCCTCCAGATCCCGCACCCTGAGCGTAATCCAATTCATGCTCAATATCATGTATCCTATCCCCTTTTTGTGGATTTTCTATTTTGTTCATTATACGCTATTTTGGGGCAAGCATGTTTCCAACAATCCGCAGACTCTGCTTTCGGGTAACGAATCTGGACAACTGTGCTCCGAGGTAATTTTGCGAGCCTGGAACTGTGTATATCTTCTTTTTCGCGAGTGAGCGCAGCGCAGTCTCAACTACCTGCTGTGGAGTTGCTTTCTTCCCGACTGAAGCATCCTCTGTCCCCACGACGGTGAAGAAAGCTGTATCTGTAGAACCGGGGCAAAGTGCAAAGAACTGGACTCCACGGTCACGATTCTCCCACCATAATGCGTCTGTAAAGGACAAGACAAAAGCTTTGGTTGCCCCATACACAGCCATATAGGGGAGCGGCTGAAATCCTGCGGTGGACGATACATTGATCACAGTACCAGAGCTTCTGCGCAGCATATCCGGCAAGAATAAATGAGTCATATTTACGACGGCAGCAACATTCAACATAATCTCCTCATGCTGCCGCTGGCCTGAGATTTGCTCGAACCTCCCATGAGTGGCAAATCCGGCATTATTGACCAGCAGCTCAATCTCAAGTTTCAACAGCTGGCATTGCTGGAACAATTCGCTTGGTGCACTTGCTTCCGTAAGATCCATAGCTATGACTTTGACTTTGATGTTATAGCTTCTTTCGAGTTCCGCTGCCAAGTCATCGAGTTTGTTCTTAGATCTGGCTACGAGAACCAGATGGCTTCCTTGTTTAGCCAGCTGTATTGCAAATTGTTCGCCAATGCCGGAAGAGGCACCTGTGACTAGCGACCATTTTCCTTGAATATTCATAAAATTACTCCTCCTATTAAAACGATGTATTCGTTAGGAAACGATGTTACCGATTGTGCGAAAAAAATTACTTTAAACGTAGTGCCCAAAGCAATATTAGCTTGTTAGTTGGTAACAGTGTTTCCTGTTGAAATCATAGTAACCTGCTGGCTGGAGAAAGTCAAACCTTCTTTTTTAAAATTTGCAAGAAGATATGTGCATGTATGATTGACTTTGTGGAATCGACTGTATAGAATGCGTGGTATATGATTGGAAACTGCGTTTCCCGAGAATAACAACATAACTAAAGAAGGCGATTAAGTTGAATGAACCTAATAATTTTGCTGACGCAAGCAATAGAAAGCTGACAACCTACCAGGAAGCCCGCTTACAGAACACAGCTAGTCTTCGTCAACTCGTAGTTGATGCAGCAGCCTTTATTCTTCAGGAAGAAGGGCCGGAAGCTGTCACCGTGCGAAAAGTAGCTCAGAAGATGGGTTGCTCGACCAAGATCATCTACAGTCTGTTTGCTAATAAAGAAGGTTTAGCCCAGCAATTATATCTGGAGGGCTGCAAAATACTCTCGAGCGAATTTGAGAGTGCTTCACAGTCAGAGGATCTGCAGCAGTATTTAATTAATCTGGCAGAAGTGTATTGGGAATTTGGCCAGCGCTATACCAGCTACTATAAATTGATGTTTGGGGGAGCATTTGCAGATTTCAAACCGGATGAGCAGAGCATGAAAGGCACTGTTACTGCTATGCGGCGCTTGTTGTCCGTGATTGTCAGCGCTCAAGAGCAAGGCCTAATTGCTGGTGATTCAAATGCGGAATTTATTGTAGGTACGATTTGGTCCTCTCTTCACGGAGTGATTCACCTGCACATAGGAGGACATTTAGGAAGTGTCGCAGCGTCGCACGCAGTGTATAAAGGAACGGTAGCTCTGCTTGCAAGCTCGCTGTTTGCACCTGCAGCCGCAGCCAAGCATTTAAAGCAGGAGTAGTTAGTGAAATCCTTTATATAGGGCCTGGGTTCGAATCCTGAGAGTCTATAACACAAAAAAACGGCAGAGATGCCGTTTTTTTGTTTCTAAATTTGTTTTAAATCTTTACAAATGCCGAAGAACGAGGACTATTTCCTAAAAAAGGAAAAGGTATATAAGTAAGGGAGAACTAGGACTTATTAATTTTATAGGGATAAATTCCGATAAAGAAAGAGTCCTGTACAACTAAAGTCACACCTGCATACCCATAACGGGACAGAAAAACCGAGTTTGAAACAAAGGCAAATCCGTACGAAAGTCGGAGACGCAAAGCCACGGGTCTACTTCATCCAAAGGAGGATGTTAAGACAGCCGGGCCGCTCAAGGCACTTGGTTTTTTGGCGTGCCTACAAATAGCGCTGGGGGAGAGAAGTAAATGAGGTTTAGAAGGAAAGGGAAGTTTTCGCGGACGGTTGTGTCCGCAGTGGCGGTGAGTATGCTTGTGGGCCTGTTTAGCGGAGGCCTTAGCATGAAGCAGGTTTTGGCTGCCGGGACCGATCCGGGTAGAACGGACTATAACGTATCCGGCGACCAGATTGTATGGCTGGAAGCAGAGGCCGACGGGGTGAAGCAGGTTCACGCGATGAATCAGGCCAGTGGTGCCAGCACTGTTCTTACATCGGGTTCATCCGCCAAGGATGCGCCTTATGTGAGCGGCAACGTTGCAGTGTGGGCCGACAAAGGAACAGAGCAGGAGTCTTCACTGAACTGGGATATTTACACTGCCGATCTTGAGACGGGTACCCGAAGAAAGCTTAACAAACAGTCTGGCACATATGGCAATCCGACTACAGATGGAGTCGGTGTAGTCTGGTACGAGCGCAAAAATTACGGCAGCATGATCTATCATGATCTGGCTACGGGTGTTGAAGCCGACCTCGGCGAAGGACGTTTCCCGGTGCTGGCCGGCGGCAATGTGGTGTATAAGAATGCCCGTGACGGGGGGCTCAGTCTGCTCCATTTGAAAAGCGGGGCTACGCGTGCACTTGTTAGTTTGGGCGGAGCAAGCTATGTGGACTGGTTTGTTTTTAACGGCAGCGATGTGCTGTTTAAGCAAAAAAATGGGTCTTCCGAGAGCAAATATGTGATTTTGAATATCAAGGACCTAACTGCTCTGCCTGTGGATCTCACCGAGATGAAGCCTGGAGGAACCCAGTATGCCTTCATGTCGATAGGTGAAGGACAGGCAGTTTTTCAAGAGGAAAGGGACGGTGCTGCCACATTGCAGCAAGTGAACCTTACTACATATGCAGTGAAATCACTGCCAGCAATAGAGCCCGGAACGAAGCTGATCGGCATTACCGGGGATAAACTGCTTTACAGCAAGAAGGATGATTACATAGAGTCGATAGACCTGAAAGAAGGATCAACCCCTCCGAGTCCGGGAGCCACTCCAAGTCCAGGGGTAACCCCAACGCCAGGAACGACTCCAACTCCAGGGACAACCTCAACTCCAGGTGCAGTTCCAAATCCAGGCGCAGATCCGAGTCCGGGTGCAACCCCGGAAGTGAAGACCACTGTAGTGACCGGAGCCAAGGACAGTCAGGTTATCGGAAGTGCGGGAGGTACTTTGTCTGTACTGAATGGCTGGGCACGGCTGGAGATTGCAGCAGGAACCTTCCCTGACAATACCACTGTAAGCTTGGCCCAAGCTGAGCTGGAGAAAGAAGTACTGCTCGACGCAACAGGCAAAAAACTGCTGAAGGCAGGTTCTGCGTGGCAGGTGCAAGCGAGTGCTCCGTTCCTGATGCCGGCCAAGCTGACGGTAGGGTACCCGAAGGAAGCGCCTTGGACGACAGGTCGTGAGAAGCTTGGAATCTATAGCAACGATCCGGCAAAAGGCATATGGAACTATATTGGCGGAGTGACTGCGGCGGAAGACGCCGTTGTTCAATCCAGAATTATAGCTTCCGGACTATATGCGGTAATGCTGCGCGGAGCTGAATTCACAGATATGTCAGGCCACTGGGCGCAGCAAGCTGTAGAGGTGCTGGGGGCTAGGGGGATTGTGAACGGGATGAACGGAACCGCTTATGCGCCAAAAGGGATCCTGACCCGGGCTGAATTCACCAAGTTGCTGGCAGCAACTCTTGGATTGCAGCCGCAGCGGCCGGAGACACCGGCTTTCCGTGATGTTTCAGCTGCGAACTGGTCCTACCCTTATGTGGAAGCAGCTGCAGCGGCAGGAATCGTAACGGGAGAAGGTGGACTTTTTCACGGCAATGATCCGCTGACCCGTGAACAGATGATGGTGATGCTGATGCGGGCAATAGACAGCACTATCGGCAGCCGGGCTTCTGCTGCTGAATCTGCCAAGCTTCAAGCCGAATTGGGCGGATATAAGGACAACGGCAGCGTTAGCAGTTGGGCAAGGGATTCTGTAGCTGCGGCGGTGGGCAAGAAGCTGGTGCAGGGTAACGGACAGCTTTTGAAGCCTAAAGATTCATCAACAAGAGCAGAAGCAGCGGTCGTGATGTACAAGCTGCTGGCTGAGCTGAATTTACTCTAACTTACAACGGATAGGAGATCAAATCATGAAATTCGGAGCGCTCAAAAGGAAGTGGCGCGGCGGCAGCATGAAGGCACGTTTTAACCTCATGCTTGCTTTGCTGTTGGTCATTTCTTATATTCCCATCCTTCCAGGTCTGGATAAGTTCATCTCTCCGGCTTATGCAGCTACCAATATGCGGATTGAACCCAGTGAACTTAACCCGGAATCGGGAAAATCGGTTAAAATCTCCTTCAGCTTCAACGCGGCCGACAACGGTCAGGAGTATCATAAAACGAATATCAGCCTCTGTACTCCGCAGCGGGACGGATCGTCCCCGCTCCTCGGGGATCTGATTAAGAGCGGTGAATATCCAACGAAGCTGAACGGCCAATATATCGTTCATGAGTATGAATGGGACGGGAAAATCGGCGGTGTACCGCTGGATGAAGGGCGCTATAACATCTGTATCTCCCCTGCCGAGTATAACGGTGTTGGCGTGTACTACGGGCAGATCGCCAGCTTTGAAATCCTTGGAGGCGATGAATTGCCTCCTCCGGCAGCTTTGCAGATCAAACCTGCTGCTGCAGGACAATCTGTGGTTTCAGGAACTGCTGAACCAGGGGCCCAGCTGGAAGTGGAACTTTATTATCCGTCCAATGGGGAAAAACGGCTGTACTCTAATATTGCTGTCAACAGCGCAGGCCAATGGAGTGAACAGATCGGGATAACGCTGGGCAAAGCCGTGCATATCACGGCAAGAGCGAAAGAGGAAGGTAAGTACTCGGGGGTTTCGGAGCCGCTCGCAGTGCTGCGTGCGCCTATGCCTGCATTTTCACTCAGCTGGGAGGCGCTGGCAGCCTATTATTATAAGCTGGATACTGTTCAGGCCATGCAGGAGAAGGCTCAGGACATTGCAGTATTGAACCAGTCTGCAACCTCTGCGGGAACAATCAGCGGCCTGACCTCCATTCTGCTGACCAATCCGCAAACCAGCCGGGCTATAAACAGCGGGGATCTGCCGCAGTTTACAGAAGCGGCACTTCAGGATCGGCTGCGGATTGTGAACCCGTCCGGACAGGCACCGGTTGATCCGGCCCGGGGAGATTTTGTCTACTCCAGTGATTCAATCTCGCTGCAGGCGTTGATGCCGCTGCAATTCGGCGTGAACTATTTAAGCCGTGACCCTTATACAGGTGTAAGTGGATTAGGGTGGCATCACAGCTATGAATGGAAGCTGACTGCGGTAGAAGACGGCAAGGTAGAAGTGATGAGCCCGGATGGCTCACGTTTTGAGTACGTACCTTTGTCGGGAGGAGAGTATCTGACACCGCGCGGCACGGACTGGACGCTGAGTGCTCCGTCAGCAGGGGCGTATACTCTATCATCACCTCAAGGCGATCTCTACCGGTTCAATGCAGAGGGGCTGCTACAGTCCATTACGGATTTGAACGGGAATAAGATCACATTTGCTTACCAGGGTACGAAGCTGGCAACGGTCAGTACAGCCGGGGCTTCTCTAAGCTTAAGCTACGACGGAGCAGGGAAACTGATGACTGCAAGTGATCCAACCGGCCGCCAAATGTCATTTCATTATCACCCGGCCACTGGAGACCTGATGTCGATTACTGATGTGGATGGGGCCACAACTAAGCTTACCTATGATAACAAACATCATGTGCTTAGTGTTACGGATGCCAAAGGGACCGCAACGATGAGTGTGACCTATGATGACCATCAACGCGTGACTGGCTTTACCGATTTTTACGGGCAGACGAGTTCATCCAGCTATGAAGGGCGTGTAGCTCCAGTAGTTCGGGGAGAGGTGTCGGAAGGCGGCGAGACTGGGATAAATCCTGCGAACGGACGGGATATTCCGGACTCGGATGAAGTGATTTTGTCCGGTACGATGCATAATCTTGCTCATGCACCTGCATACCGGCAGGTTGCCGGGCTGAAGCCGCTCATTGCTGACTATTTGGCGGGCAGCATCGGAGCCATCGAGAACAAACGGGATGCCTTCATTACTTCTGCGGTTGCCGCTCCAGGCGGGATTGCTGCCATCCAAAGTGCAATTGCGGCCAGCAGTACATCCCCGGCAGTTGTCAGTTCGGGTCATTTAAATCTTGAAGAAAGCGTAACATTCGGGTCGCCGAACAAGCCTGTGGTGCTGATCGTGGATGGTATGAATACGAACCGGGATATTACCGTGCGTGTGTACGGTACGCTGATTCTGAAGCAGGGACTTAATGCCAATACCAAGCTTGCACTGGATGTGCAGAAGGTTCAAGGCTTGTACGGCAATCTGTGGTCCGGCGGAACGATTCATCTCAACAATGATTCTTCCGTAACTGTGGGGGATACCCTGCAAACGGGCAGTTTGACCTATAACAGCGGCGGGCTGACCATTGATGCGCAGCGGATATTGATTGCCGGAGACTTGTCCATTAACACTAGGGTGGAAATGAACATCGCCCAGGAGATGGTCGTTGGCGGGATCGTATCCAACAACCAGACGGCGAATCTAACCGTGTCCGGCGGCGATCTGTTCGTTCGTGACAACGTCAGTGTTAACAATAATTTGAATGTGCAGACGGGCGGTCTATTCGTCCTTGGCGGAGACATGACTCCGAACCAGACTCCTGTTGTTCATACGGGAGTGGGAGCAGGCAAGACCATTTTGACCTACTCGGAGAGCGGAGCAAGCGATGTGGTTTCCGGGAATGCCAGAACGGTGAGTGCTGCCGGATTGGCCTCTTCCATCGCCACTACTGCGAATAAAACAACGTGGACCAATGCGCTTCATCAAGATACTGCTTATGTATGGAATAATAATTTCCAAGTCGTTCAGCGGCAAGCGGCGAATGGCTCGATCGTTAAATACAGCTATGACAGCAGTGACCGGGTAACCGCGATCACAGACGCTAACGGCAATAAAGAAAAATTGGCATATGACGAGCGCGGCAATGTTACTCAGCTGACAGATGAGAATGGTACTTCCACCCTCACACGTTATAACGCCTTGAACCGTCCGGTTGAGAAGATCGATGCCCTCGGCAACCCTTCCACCTACGATTATGATACCGCAGGCAATCTTGTCACAAGTACGGATGCCCTCGGCAGCACTGTCACCATTGTCAGAGACAGTGCAGGGGTTCCGGTCTCCGTAACCGATGCTGAAGGGCATACCACAGCATATATCAATGATGCTGCCGGGTTCGCACAGGAAATTAAGGACCCGAGCGGATATACGACAGTGATTGAACGTGATACCCTGCACCGCACCACCCAAGTGGCAGATGCCGATGGCAAGCTGCAAGGTGTCGAATATGACAAGAAGGACCGTGCCGTTTCCATAACCAACGCACTTGGCCAGACGAGCACGGTCACTTTTGACGCAAATGGCAATGTGGAAGAACAAACGGATGAAGCCGGAACAAAGACCGTCAGCTCTTACCAGGTATACCGGTTAAACGGCACGAAGGACGGACTTGAGCATAGTACCAGCAATACGTATGATGCGCTTGGCCGCGTGATAGAGCAAAAAGATAAGGCGGGTGAGACAACGGCTTACAGCTACGACAGTGTCGGACAAGTAAAGGAAGTTACCGATGCTGAAGGCGGGAAGAGCACTTATACCTACGACGATAACGGAAATATGCTCACCCGGAAGGATGCCAAGGGTAACCTCACCTCCTACACCTACAGTAAACGCAATGAACTGCTGAGTGTGACCGATCCACTCGATGCCAAGACGAGTTACCGTTATGATGCTGCTGGCAATACCATCAAAGAGACGGATGCGCTGGGCAATAGCACCTATTATGACTACAATGCACTGGGACAACTGGTGAAGGTAACAGATGCGCTACGCGGGGTAACGGAATACCAGTACGACAAGAACGGCAATCAGATCGCCGTCATCGACCCTAATCATTCCATCTGGAAGACCAAATACGACAGCAGAGGTCTGGATGCAGGGACAATCAATCCGCTGAATGAGGAAACGGTCGTAACCCGCAATGCACGCGGACTAATGACCGGGTTCACCGATGCGGCAGGCCAGAAGACCACCTACGAATACGATGATTTGGGACGCAGTACACGGGTACGCAACGCGCTCGGGTACGAAACCTCATATGCTTATGATGCTCAAGGCAATGTAGAGAAGATCGTGGATGCGAATCAGCGTGAAACTGCCTTTACGTATGATCCGCTGGGCCGGTTAACAGATGTGAAGAATGCGGAGGGCAGCACCACCCATTACACCTATGACGCCTCCGGCAACTTGCTGGACAAAACCAATGCCCTGGGAGCAGTGACTTCCTATCACTACGATGCACTGAACCGGGTGATTGAATCAGTGAATCCGCTGCAGGAGAAGACCAGCCTTGCTTACGATAAGAACGGCAACCTGCAGAAGGTTACTGAACCGGACAGTAATACAACCGTATATGCCTATAATAAAGGCAATCAAGTGGAGCAGATTAAGTACGGTAACGATCTTACTGTAAATTACAAATATGACCTCGCGGGACGCCGTGAGTTGATGACGGACAGTACCGGAAACACAAGATATACCTATGACGCACTTAACCGGCCAACGTCCGTCATTGATCCGGACGGCAATAACTTGCGTTATGAATGGACCGCAACCGGACAGCGCAGCAGAGTGATCTATCCGGATAACTCGGTGGTTAACTATGCGTACGATAAGCTGGGCCGCATCAAGCAGGTGACGGATGCGCAGAACCAGACGACCAGCTATCAGTACGATGCGGGCGGCCGCCTGACGGAGAAGCTGCTGCCAAACAACGGTCAAAGCACTTATACCTATGACGGGGTTGGACAACTGCTGGAGATGAAGCATCAGGCACCGGGCGGCGCGCTTCTGGAGCAGCTGACCTATGTCTACGATCCGGCAGGGAACAAAATACGCACGGAACGCCAGGAAGGCGGCAGCGATGAGGATAATCCGGCCGGCACACAGCGTCCGGCAGACATCTCGGATTATGCGTACGATGCGCTGAACCAACTGGTTGAAGTGCAGAAGCAGAATGGCTCTAAGGTCGTTTACTCCTACGACACCGTAGGCAATCGTCTGGGCAAAGAAACAACTGAAGCCGGAATTACCACCTTGGAGAGCTACACCTACGATGCGGCCAACAAGCTGACCCATTACGAAAAAGGCAGCGACTACAAGGACTACGCCTACGATAAGCGCGGCAATTTGCTGGAAGTGAGCGGGATCGACAGCGAAACGGCTTTGAGCTTGTTCACGGCGAAGGGCAATGCGCAGAAGGTTACAGTGCCGGAAAGTGTCTATTCGGATAAGAAAGTAAAAGGACTGGAAGCAGGCGGGGCCGCAGACGCAAATGCAGATGCAGTTACCAATACAGATGCATTGTCGGAGCTGTTAGATCCGCTGTCATCGATTGCAAATCCATCCTTAAGTCCAGCAGGAACGATTCCAACCGATGATGGAGGAGCTTCATTATCCGGCCTGCCGGAAGCAGATCCTGAATCTGGCGTCACGGAAGAGGTTTACGGGGCAGACGAAGTCCTGAATCCTGACGCACTGCTGAAGGTTGCGCAGGCAGCAGGCCCTCAGGTGCTGGAGAGCAACCGCTGGGATGCATCGAACCGGCTGATCGGGAACACCAACGCATACGGCGATATCACCACATACAAGTATGACGGTGACGGGAACCGGGTCTCCATGCGGACCACCATTGGTGACGGTGCTATTCAGGATGCTTATCTCTCAAGCAATCCTGCCGGGAACCGGGATGGCTGGGAGCCGCAATATAAGAAGCGGCAGATTGACATTTATTTTACCAATGACATCACCATGAGCATTCCACAGCCTCTTATGGCAACCGGAGCTGACGGCCAGAACTGGAAGCAATCCTACGTCTACGGAGCCGGTGAAGAGCGGATCAGCATGAGTTATCTGGTCAGCGGAGACGAGAGCAACGATTGGGAACCGGCTGATGGAGTCAGTGGTGCAGGAGCGGCGGCTGCAGCGCCGAAGACACTCTATTATCTGAGTGATGCACAGGGAAGCGTGATCGGACTGGAAGGCCAGGACGGCAGCATCTCGGCACGCTACCGCTACGACGAATTCGGCGTAGCCGAAAACCCGGAGAAATTCGACCTGAACTGGTCCGGTCCAGACAACTTGTTCGGCTACACCAGCCTGGGCTATGATTACTACAGCGGCTACTCCCATGCGCAGGCGCGGGATTTTGACTCTAGTATTGGCCGGTTTATAAATGAGGATACGTATGAAGGGGATATTAATGATCCACAGACGTTGAACTTATATACGTATGTGGAGAATAATCCGTTGAGGTATACAGATCCTAGCGGACATGAGGCACTACCAAAAACTGTAGATGAAGTAATTAGAGATTTTAAGGTTATAACAGGCGGGGCAGCTAAAGGGGCTAAGAAAGGTTCAAAAACAGGGCTGATTGGCTCAGTTGTTAGTGCTTTTATAAGCGCGCTTTTTGCTGCAACTCCAGTAGGTGAAGATCAAGAATATATAAATACAAAGGTTGCAGAAAGTTTAAATATCTCTATTCTAAGTTTAGAAGAAGCAGAGGATATAAAAAAAAATACATCAAAAAATATAGTGTATAGATCGCTTAGTTCCTATGATGTCGGTAACCTAGTAGCTGGGAGAGGTATTCTTTCCAAACACACCCCTCCCCATCGAGAATGGTCTTTACTTGAGCACATACTAGATGGAAATAAGAAAGAAGATGGAAAAGATATATCTATGGGTTCTGATCCTTGGATAGCTACAACTAGAGAGTTGAGAATAGCTAATGAGCGATATAGAGGCAAGCATGGAATTGTTGTGATTGACTTAAATAAAGTTAGTTCAATTAAAAAGTCCGCACAATATGAATTTATGGGACTGTATGAACCATTTGGTGTTGAATATGCAGCTGAAATGGCAGAGAATGATAGTGAAGTATCAGTTTATAAATACATTCCAATAAGTGCGATTGTGGGGTGGATTCCATGACAAATGAAGCTGAATTAAGGAAGGACATATCATCGATTGTTCATAAAATTCTTATTTTGATTAGGAAAGACAGAATTATACCAACTGGAGAAATTTCAATGTTGATTGATTATTTAGATGATTTAAAAATATTCACTAAAGGAAGAGATGATATATCTAAAAAACTAGTATATGAATTATTTTATCTATATACAACTGTTATTAGCCAAATATCTTACAATAAAGATGTAGACATCAGCATTGTTACAGAATTATATATGAAGATTACTTCAGTTTTCAATGATGGCCTTTATCAATAAAAGACCACATGAGAGGAAACTGGACTGCGCCCTGTTTGTGAAACAGAGATTAAAACACCTACTAAGTTTAAGCAACCAGTCGTCGGAAATCTATCATACACAAGAAATTAAGTTTTTTTAACCTAAATAATCTTTAATTTTTGAAGGCCTTGAGGATATTAACTCCCAAGGCCTTTCCTTTTACCGCCCTGTGCCAGATCTTGAATCTGGCGTCACGGAAGAGGTGTACGGGGCAGACGAAGTCTTGAATCCTGACGCGCTGCTGAAGGTTGCGCAGGCTGCAGGCCCTCATGTGCTGGAGAGCAACCGCTGGGATGCATTGAACCGGCTGATCGGGAACACCAACGCATACGGCGATATCACCACATACAAGTATGACGGTGACGGGAACCGGGTCTCCATGCGGACTACCATCGGTGACGGTGCAATTCAGGATGCCTATCTCTCAAGCAATCCTGCTTGGAACCGGGATGGCTGGGAGCCGCAATATAAGAAGCGGCAGATTGATATTTATTTTACCAATGACATCACCATGAGCATTCCACAGCCTCTTATGGCAACCGGAGCTGACGGCCAGAACTGGAAGCAGTCCTACGTCTACGGAGCCGGTGAAGAACGGATCAGCATGAGTTATCTGGTCAGCGGAGATGAGAGTAATGATTGGGAACCGGCTGATGGAGCCAGTGGTGCAGGAGCGGCGGCTGCAGCGCCGAAGACACTCTATTATCTGAGTGATGCACAGGGCAGCGTGATTGGCCTGGAAGGCCAAGACGGCAGCATGTCAGCACGGTACCGTTACGACGAATTCGGCGTAGCCGAAAACCCGGAGAAATTCGACCTGAACTGGTCCGGTCCAGACAACTTGTTCGGCTACACCAGCCTGGGCTATGATTACTACAGTGGCTACTCCCATGCGCAGGCGCGGGATTTTGACTCTAGTATTGGCCGGTTTATGAGTGAGGATACTTATGAAGGGGATATTAATGATCCGCAGACGTTGAATTTGTATACGTATGTAAAGAATAATCCGTTGAAATTTATAGATCCAACGGGGCACATGGAAGAAATCGGAGGCTCTGCGTTTGAGACTAGAATGATAGGGTCAAACGGTGTCCTGTATTACACCAATGGCAGTGTAGCATGGGATTATTATCTGGCATGGCGAAATAGTGACAGACTTGCATTTGATAAACTTGCCAATTCAGGAAAAGGTATTTCTAGAGACCAGATGATGGTCATGCGGTTTACTCTTTCATTCATCACATATGTTGACGATGGAACACTAGTCTTGATGATGGAAGGTAACGGGCAACATGGCCTAGCGAAAGAAATTATGGAGAAGTATGGGGTTAAAGAAGGAACTAAAATAATTGTTAAGGGAGCAAATAGTGCTGCCAAAGAGATAGCTGACTCTGGAAAAATACCAAGGTCTGGAGCAGAATGGAATGAATATTATAAGAGCAAATATGGAAACAAGAATGTCGTATGGGTAAGTGAGTTGAAATCTTATAATGATATTCTAAATAATCCCAAAGCTTTATGGGGAAAATCAGCCGATGAAGTAGGAAAGGCTTTAGGAAATGGATGGACGAGAGGTACGTATGGTTCTGCTGGAACTGGATGGAAGTTCACGAGCGGTGATAAATCAGTCTTCTATCATCCAGGAGGAGGAATACATGGAGGGTCATACGTTGGATTCTCGAGTGGACAAACTGGTAAAGTCAAGGTGGTAGGGTCTGATTATAAACCGTTACCAGGAGATAAAGCTATAATTATTCAAAAGTAGAGGGGCGGTGTTTTATGAAAAACATTTCTTTAGAGGAACTCATGGAAATGTATGTGGATACACTTAGTAAGTGTGGGACATATCTACTAAGTGCAGATGATACGATAATCGGGTACAATATTTTTGAAGAATTTGATACAGGTGTTATTTCATTTTTCCACACTGCTAGCTTGCAAAAACTTAACGATGCTGGACTTATCACAGAAGAAATAATGGAAAAGAGCGCTGCATTAAGAAGTTTGGTTCTAGAATTACAAAAAGGGGACAAATGGAATATTAATTCAGTAAGAAACTCAATTGAATGGAGAAAAATCCTCGATGTTGCTGATGAAATCAAAGAAAATATTAGAGTGTTATGATTGAATATTGGAATAGAGAGGGAGTTGATTGAAGGTATAATCCATGTTAAGATTTAAAGTTTTTATAGGATAATTAGTGTGAAATAAACTCCAACTCTAGTACCAATTTGTCCATAATCAATACAAAATAAATTATTTAACACTTGTTAGACCTTTAAAAGCTTATTCAACGTGAATTATGAGTTGAATAAGCTTTTTTTATTTATGGCATGCCCAGAGGCACGCATTATCTAGTTGGTGAAAGTCCAACCAAAGGAGGGGCCAAGCCACCTTTGTAGCTAGGATGCTTGCACATGGCGAGATCTGTGTGTAAAAGCGCATCGACAAAAATACCGGTCAGAGACCGGGCGAGCGGCAACCCAGGCCGCAACATCAAGTGAATCCTGCCGCGTCGTCAAAGCCCTGCGAAGGGGAAAAGAGGGTGCCGAGTCTTGCATATATAGACGAAGGCCAAGGAAACTGTGCAGAACTTGGAACAACAGCGAAGAATCCTCCGTCGTAGAGGGAACGGCATGGGTTGAAAGATAATGCAGTGAACTGGGGAGACCCTGCCCACACGGATTCTTTTTTAATTTTAGTTTTTATCACAGCATGCGGAACAGAGAAAGGCAATATTTCACGTATAGCAACTCCAGCTACAAATATCGCTAGTTCTTCTTCTGTTATTCCCGATAAATCCAATTCTGAACTAATAGAAAAATTAATGGGAAAGTGGAAAATTGACCGTATTTATGCATATGGAGTGGGTGGTTCGAAAAATGATGCGCAAGATATCAAAAAGTTAATCGGAACAGAGATTATTTTCACTTCAATTTCAATTAAATTTGGTGATGAAGCTGAAGAAAAGCCTATTTTCTACAAGCTGAGCAAAAGTTCTGATGAAAGCTTTTTATCTGATATTGATTGGATAGAAGAAAGTACCATGAGCACAGATTTAAACCCTAAAACCCTTAAGGAAATAAGCCTATATGAAGATAATCAATATGAGAACTTTTATTATGGTGATGGCAATATTACTTATTACACTGATAAGGGAGAACTTATATTGGACCAAGATGGAGACTGGTTTTTATTAGAAAAATGGGAAAATTGATCATGTGTCGAATTATATTAAGTGAGAACAAGAATTTATCCAATGAATCTTTAGTCAGAATCCCTTGACTGTGAATAGAGCCTTAGCAGTCTATTGCACCAAATTCAAAACAAAGCAGTAGGCGTAGGACGAAATGTTTCAGTACATTGAATTTTTTTTATAGCCACAAATGAATTCAGGGTGCTGTTCTGTTTGATTGGGAGGGGAAGTATGGTGAAGATAGCTATAAACTTTGACCGACAACTGGATGAAGAGACCTATCATTTAGTGGAAGGCCTTGCGAAAACAAGAAGAATGAAAAGAGATGTCAAGATACTTTCTAGTATGGTTCCAGATAAAGATATGGGGGTTGACGGTGAATTTTATTATAATCCCTTAGATTTTCCAGAGTCTGGACAGAGCGTAGATCCATCCATTGTTGATTATAACACTCCGCCCAGTTGCCAACCGGACCTCTGGTTGCATTGGATACCAACCAAAGATCGTAAGCAAATCATGTGGAACTCCAGTAAACAAACGGTTAATATTGTGGAATGGCTGGTTTATTTGGTTCAAAAGGTCTTTGGGCCAAAAGGTTACTGCTTGAGTGGAGATGTACAAGTAACCGGTTCTAAAAGGATCAGGATAGAGAACAATGAGATATTTGTAAACGACAGAGCTATAAACGTCATGGAAACTTTGATGAACATTATGATGTCAAATATGAGGATGGATTTGAATACATCGGTTTTACCTGGACGAATACTTAAGATGGAGATGTCTCCTGGTGAGAAATGGGCTATCGAGGTCGAAGACACCCGCTCCGAAGTGAGAACTGTATTGTCTTCAATTGAGAATGAGATTACTTTGGTACAGCAGTGTAATGATGTTTTATTCAGTTATTCTGGCCATCTCCAATTAGATAGTAAGGATATTGAAATTCATTGGAGTGATGACGGCATGAGATCCGCGGTTTTCCTGAACGGTGTTCTTGTGACTGTTTATGACTTGGCAAACCAAAGAATGATCAAATCCGCGTTGAACGAAGGTGACCTGATTCCAGTTCCTGCAAAGTGTTTTGAAAAGGGTATTATTGGAGATATAGGGCAAGTAATCAGTATAAACATAAGCACATAATCGAATAAGGGATTATTAATATATTCTATGCTAGATAATATGTATGAACCAATGAAGGAAGAGTGCTCAGCTGAAATGACTGGAAAGTGGGGTGGATTCTATGAGTGATGAAATTCAATTAGAAAAGGAAATATCAACTCTCATATTAAATATTCTTCTGTATATAAGAACGAATAGGGAATTTCCGGAAGAAAGTATAAGAGAACTACTGGGTTTTTTAGAGGCACTAAGAAAATTCACTAAAGGAAGACATGAAATATCTAAACCTTTGGCGTATCAATTGTTCTACCTTTACACAACAGGTGTAAGTCAAGCTGCTCATAACAAGGATCCAGATAGTACTATACTTACGGAGTTATACATGGGCATTGTTGCCGTATTTAGTGATGATCTTTATCAATAATCAAATTTGCTAGATAGATTGAACTTAAAACTTGAGAGAAGGGAAATGAGCAACGGTAGAGTCTGATGAGAAATTAATTGCACAATACCATCGGCTGAAGTGATGTTGATCAGATTTATCATTGACAAAATATTTTATTTATGCTATAATTTACATATATGAATTTAACGTTTATAATAAGATTCTCCTGGCCAGGGGGAGTCTTATTTTTGTTTATGCGGAGGATGATTGTATGAAGACAAATGAGTCCAGTTTAACTTCCTTAATCTCAGCATTTGGTCGAGCCTATCATAGTAAATATGACACACCCAAAATTTTCGATGATTTTATTGCCAAAGATTTAATTACGGCAAAAGAATTTACAGACATCAGCGAGAATATGATCCAAGGCATATCCTTTTTTAACCAAGAAATTGCTCAAAAATATCAAGAGGACCCGGATGAAATTTTAAAGTGGATTACACAAGTCCAGCTTTCTCCAACACCCTTGGCACGGGCTGCGTATTGTGAACAAGTATTCCTGAATGAAGCGATGCTCGGACTAAAGCAGTATGTTATCCTTGGAGCCGGGCTAGATACTTTTTGTTTCAGGCATCCGGAACTGGAGAACAGCGTGGAAATTTTCGAGGTTGATCATCCGGCTACACAGGAATTGAAGAAGAACAGGTTGGATGAGGCTAATTTAACAATCCCGAGAAATCTTCATTTTGTTCCTATGGACTTTACCAAACAGTTTTCTTATCAGCATCTGATAGAGGCGGGGTTTGACAGCACAAAAACGTTCTTTAGCCTCTTGGGAGTTTCTTATTATTTGACTAAAGAGGAAATTTCGACCTTGATCCATCATTTATTTGCTAACATCCCGTCAGGCAGCTCAATAGTCCTTGATTATGCAGACGACAGACTGTTTGAGGAAAAAGGGATGTCTAATAGAGTTGATAATATGGTGAAAATGGCTTCAGCCGGTGGAGAACCGATGAAATCAGGCTTCACGTATTCGGAAATCGAGAAGCTGCTGGAGAGCGCAGGCTTACTAATCTACGAGCATCTATCACCGCCTGAGATCAATGACCGTTTCTTCAGTCACAGGACAGACTATTTGTCTGCTTTTGAGACATTTCATTATCTCCATGCGATAAAAAAATAATCGATCAATGACCGCAGGCTTAGGAAAGAGACCGCATTCCTTGAGATTGCGGTCTCTTTCTATTTGTCCAGCTGAATATTTTACTCTTGATACCCCAGGGTTTGACAAAATACTAAATTATTAAGTACAATTTTTTTATTCCGACTGTTCAGTATAAATAAAACGAGCAAGGAGAACATATGCCCAAACTAGGAATGGAACCCACTCGCCGGGCTGAGGTTATCAACGCCACGTTAACCTGTATCAGCATTTACGGAATGGATGGCATGACTCTGGATAAGGTTGCCGAGCTTGCAAACTGCTCAAAGGGAGTGGTCACCTATTATTTTAAGAACAAGGATAACCTGACGATCGAAGCGTTTAAGTCGTTTTTGGCCTATTATGGCCTAAAGATTGAAGCGGAAATTGCAAACACCATGACAGCCGGGGATATGCTCGACGTTACACTGAAGCATATCTTACCGCCAGCCCGTAATGACACGGGAGAGCAGATTAATGTATCGCAGCTGGATGGAATTGAAAAGATGCATATTCCGTATTCAGCTCAAGGCAGGCTGTTTATTCAGTTTTTTTCGAAAGCTGTCTTGGACCGTAATTTACAGGAAGTTGTGTCCAGCAGTTATCTGGCTGATGTCCATGGCATCGCTAAGATCTTTGATTACGGCAACAAGGCGGGACAAATGACTGTAGAGGATGCGCAAAGCGCTGCCTATGGGCTGCTGGCTATGGTAGTAGGACTAAGCTTCTTCAGAGTAGCGGACATACCGCCAAGCCGCAGCGAAGACAACCGGTACATTTGCGAGGATTATGTCAGAAGGTTCACCAAGCATTGAATATGCAATATTAGGAGGACAATTATGAATGTAGCGAAGGTAGAAGCAGGTGGCGTAGATATTGCTGTTGTGAGCAGCAGCGAGGTATTAATTGGGGATGTACAGTCAGCGCTGGATTTTATAGCTACCATACGATATGAAACGGACTGTGACCGTATTGTTCTGAACCAATCCAATGTAAGCGACAGCTTTTTCGACTTGAAAACACGCCTGGCTGGCGAGGTCCTGCAGAAGTTCATTAATTATCAAGTGAAGCTTGCGCTGGTTGGTGATTTTTCTATATATACCAGTCAAAGCCTTAAAGATTTCATCTATGAATGTAACCGTGGGAATGACTTCTTATTCATGCCAACCGAACAACAAGCGATTGTAAAGTTAAGCATGCTGAAGTAAAAATAGACCGGGAGGGAGAGGGACTCAGTTGTCAAAAGCGCAGCACAGTCATACCGGTTTTCCTATGGTGGAAATTCCTGCAGGAGAAATTACATTAAGGGATGATCGGATAAAGACCTCATGGGCTGTAGAGCTGAAATCATTTTGGCTTGCGCCGGTTCCTGTTACGAAAGAGCTATATGTTTCGATATTGCCGGGTGCATCTGGACCTATTGACGATCTTCAGACTCCGGTAGTGAATGTCTCCTGGCATGATGCGATCCTCTTTTGTAATTTGCTGTCTCAGCAAGCAGGTCTAAAAGAATGTTACTCAGTTAGTAATGACGGCGAGAGTGTTGTCTGTAACTGGGGAGTAAATGGGTACCGTCTGCCTACAGAAGCGGAATGGCAGTATGCGTGTAAAGCAGGAACTTCCGGGTATCAATACGGTGAGCTTGATGAGGTTGCCTGGTATGAAGGGAATTCAGAAGGGAGGGTCCGTGAGGTAGGCGGGAAAAAGCCGAATGCATGGGGGCTCCATGATATGTTGGGAAATGTGTGGGAGTGGTGCTGGGATCAATATGATGCGAAAATATACGGTTCCTACAGGGTGTTCCGTGGTGGGAGCTGGGCGGAAGAAGCCAGAGGTTGTGGAGCAACCTGCCGCCGCCGCAGTCACCCTACATTTTCCATTGACGATCTCGGGTTTCGTGTTGCCAGAACCCAATAAAAAGGCGGGAACCCCCTCTAGAAATAAATCGGATCAACCATAGTGTCTCCAATTATTTGCTAGAGGGTGTCCCCGCTCAATGGATTATAATGCAAATTACATATTGACGGCTTTGAGGTACAACGTGTTGGTCTTCTTGTCTAGTTCAAATTCCATATAGACACTGAAACTAGAGATGAAGAATCCGGGCAAGTCAACTTCATAGACCAAAGTAGTATAAGTAGCCCCTTTATCAGAGTATGTCTTATCTAACGTTACACCGTCGACAGTTGCATTTTTTAGAATAGCCGCATATTTCGTAAGAATATCTTTTTCATTGACTTTAACAAAGGCTTGGACAGTTTTGGCGAAGTTTTCCTTCGCTCTTTTTTTGTAGCCCATGTCATAGTCATTTAAATCATCAATCACATATTTATCCACCAGGGCATCGTAATCGGCAGTTGAACCTGAGCTAACGGCCTTGCCGTAGGATTGGATAAATGCCAATCCTACGGATTTGTATTTGTCACCTGAGGCATTGAGATCATGATTCGCAGGCAGTGTAATCAAACCAGCCGGTGTGCTGGCCGTCTGAGTTGCAGGTGCACTGGCTGCCGGGGCGCTAGCTGCCGGAGCACTGGCTGCTGGAGCACTCGCTGATGGTGTGCTAGGAGCAGCATCATTATAAGGGATACCGGCATTGGCGCCACCAGTAGTTGAAATGACAACGGTGTTGCTGCCGCTGTTCCAGAGGACTTCCGCATTCAGCGCTTCACCGACGGCTTTGGCGGGAAGATAAGTAGATCCGTTGTAGACCAGAGGAGAGATTTTGTTTCCACTGGCATCTTTAGGAGTCCAGGAAGCTCCATCTACAGTAAACTTAATTGTGCTGTTCAGGTAAGCTTTGACTAAAGAAATCCCGTCAGCAGCGTAGGCACCGACAGCCCCGAACAACAATCCGCTTGCCAGAATAGTAGAAACGAATGCTTTTTTTGAAATGTGCATAAATATTAAATCCTCCTAATTCATTGCTTGGTTTATTTTAACTATGTACTTTAAATGAGGGTTAATTTTCCTCTCTTTTTAATTTATAGTACCTTATTCTTATCGTCAACTTTAATGTTATTATCAAGGAAGAATAGAGAGAGTTTTGGAGCTTACACCATAAAACACCATCGAACGCCAAATTTGTCCACAAATTGGACCATACATGGACTAAAAAATACCGGACCTATGGGCGTAATTGTGGTACTTTCATCCTTCATGATCTGATAGGCCTCCCGCAGAACTGTTTCGTTATCAAAGGTAGCGACCAGCTCTAAGATAGAATCGGATGAATGTTCTTTGTTGCCGCCGTAGTCGCTGAACATAACCCGTTGGCCGAGAATATGCATTTCCGCGTGAATGACAAATTTCTGGGGCTCCTTGTCGGGATCATACATGATGGAATCTGTAGTGGCGTTAAAAGCCTTTTGATAAAGTTCGATAGCTTTGCAGCAATCACCATTCAGATATAATTGTGGATTTAGCATACATTCTCTCCTTTAAGGGATTTATATTAAACGGGTAACAGTTTGAAGAAAGCTGATGCCAGTTTACCCGGTGATAATAAGTTATATTTTACCACCCGTCAATGAACTAATTATCGTTTTCTGATACCTGTGTTGCGGGGGAATCGGCTATCGCCGAGCCATCCGTTTTGAGCTGACCCTGGAAATGTGGGATAATAAGTTACAATGATTGGAGAGGTGAGAATTTAGATGACCTATTCGTTCGCAATTGGACCTATAGAGCTGCAGGAATTTGACAGTGAAGATGAATTGATAAACAAATGCAAGGAATGGAATCTCTTGTCGAGTACAGCAACACGGGTGAAGACCTATCAGTACAAGAGAAACGGCATCACGCTGCCTTGTGAGATTGTGGGGTACGTCGATAGTATGACTGTAGTGATACAGTTTGAGAATAAGCAGCAGCACTGCATTCACCCTGCTTATTTAAAGGAGATGCAGACCTCCGGTTTTGGACAAAAATCAGCAGCAGGTGCTGAAGTCGAGGTGACAGAGGGAGCGGGTGAAGCTGGCAATGAAGCGGTAAGTGAAGAAACCGTAATTGAACCAGCGGCAATCGAACCAACACCACTTCCGCCGGCTGCCGGTGTGAAGACTGAGGAAAAGCCACAAGAACCCTTGAAGAAACAGGAGAAAACGAAAAAGAAAGCAGCGCTTGAACTGCCTGAAGAGAAATTGCAAATGTCCGCTACAGTCAAAGAGTTTACCACCGTGCCCAACCACTTTTCAGATAATGATGATGAAGTCATTATTTATGATGAGGTAGCTATAGAAGGCCACGAGCTGGAGCTCGGGGAAGTTTGGTCCAGCCACAGCGCCACATTGAAGAAACTTGAACTTGCGGTCGGGGATAAAGTTTCTTTTGAAGCAAAGGTGGTTGCCAAGAAGCTCACCCAGCATCCTGTAAAGTATAAGATCAACAACCCTTCGAAACTGAAGAAAATAACAGAATAAACAGGACCTTTAGCAGCAGGAGGACTGGGACGCTTATAAGTGACAATTTTGAAAACACGCCTGCTCTTAATCGGTACAGATAGTCTCCCAAGCTGCTGAATGGTATGATAGGAAGTGGGGT
Source organism: Paenibacillus paludis (assembly GCF_042610515.1). NCBI lineage: Bacteria > Bacillati > Bacillota > Bacilli > Caryophanales > Paenibacillaceae > Paenibacillus > Paenibacillus paludis. The sequence continues at coordinate 247,296 of NZ_JBGJZP010000005.1, read as the reverse complement.
GAATTGGACAATGAATAATGAGACAACGAATGAACCAACAAACGAGGAAGTAGAAGGCAATCAGGAGAATATGTCTGCCGAGAATTGGTCCGAGCTTCTGAACGCTGTTCATCATAACGGCCTCGTAGCTTTGAAAATGAGCTTTAATGAAGTGGAAGGACAAGTGTCGCAGCTAGAGGCTTACGGTGCGGTGTTTGTATACCGTGTTAAGGATGCGTCGAACAATGACTATTTCTGCGGGTTTTTCCTTCGCGAGCTGATCGCAAGATTTCAGTCGGGTAATGATCCTGCGATCTGGATGGCTTCTTTCTTCCACGAGCTGATGAAGACTCCAGGAGGCAAGGATCTTCCCAAACCGCCTGCAAACGAGGAAGAAGCAAAAGCAGTCATCGACAACGTGTTGGTTCCGCAATGCATCGAAGCTATTCGTGAAGAATTTGCTCCTGAGCAAATTCACGCGGGGCTTGCCTTGAACCCGGAGCATGGCCCGGTCCTGGAAGCCGGATTCCCGGCCATTACTGATGGCCCTAACGTTTGCGCGATTCCGCTACATTTCTTGCTAACCCATTTGCAGCTGAACCGTGATCCGTCCGAGCTGCTGATTACAGGCATGTACAATATCCGTAAAGAGCATGGATTGGACTAAAATGTGAAAAGCATGAAACCATACAAAAGCAACCCTGCCACCAGGCGGGGTTGCTTTTGTATTTTACAGTACATACTTCAGAGCCTTTAGCGGGACCGAGAAGAGCGTAGTTGCCGCAGAGGCAATTGGCTGACTATAAAATATAAGGTCAGTCCAATTAAGACTGCATAGTACGGTATGAAGTAATACAAGCTGTATTCATTCACGTAGCTGGTCAGGAATAAAAAGTGCAGGCTTGTTAAGAACATATAATCTCCAGTCATTCTTAGATGGTAATAAGGATAGGCCATCAGGAAGAAGCTGAATACATAAAAGCATAAGAGCAGAAAGGTGCTGAGCGTTCTGCGGATCAGGAAACTGACTAGCAATAAGAGCGATGTCACGATAATGAATAGGGAATACACGATCACCGGCTTTTCCAGTCCATCGTCATAATAATATAAATAGAGCGTTGTCGTATCTTTATTATGATAGAGGATATTGGAGAAATCATGTTCCAGCGAGACGGTGAGATTACCGTAATTATTGGAAGTAAGAAACGCATAAGCAAGGTAAGCGACTGTGAGCAGAGCAATCAACAGATTGATCGGGTAAGGCCGTTTATCTTCTAACTCTGCCATAGGTAACATTATCCAGAGTCTCCCATCCATTTGTTTAATATATGTTGTGAATCAATGAATTCATATTACATATATTGGTATATCATTATAATCATTTTAGTGTAGCGAATAAAATCACAAACCATAAGCCCGAACCGCAGCTTGTTCCTGCTCATATGTTGAATGGACGACAGGAGAGGGGAGAACGGCCTTGGGAAAAGCAGCTGATCCATACGGCGTTTCAATCATCGTGTGCACCAACCGCCCGCAATTTTTTGATAATCTGTTAGGCAGCTTTAGAAGTCAGCAATACAAAACGAAAGAATTAATCATTATACTTAACAGAAACAGCATGAATCTGAAGCAGTATCAAAGTAAAATACGCGCCTATCCCAATATCTCGGTGTATAAGGTACCCGAAAAAACTTCGCTCGGACAATGTCTAAACTGTGGGATTGCCAAAGCCCGTTTCCCGTTTATCGCCAAGTTTGATGATGATGATTACTACTCCCAGTACTATTTGAAGGAACAGATGAATGCGCTCAAGCGTACCAAAAGTGATATCGTAGGAAAACATGCTTGTCTTGTGTATCTGTCAGGCACCAAACGGCTCATCATCAGATCGCCCAGAGAAAAGAATAAAGCTGCGGATTTTGTGCAGGGGGGAACGCTGCTGTTCAGCAGACAAGTGACGAGGCAGGTGCGTTTTTCGGATCGTTCGCTGGGGGAAGATGTTGCTTTTTTACGCAGATGCAGCGCCAAAGGGTATCGTACCTATGCCACATCCCCGTATAACTATGTTTATATGCGCAGAGAAAACAAGGGCAGCCACACGTGGAAAGTGGGAGACCGCTTTTATCTTAAAGGAAGTATACCTGTCGCCGTGACCGACAATTACCGGGCAATCGCAAAACGGAAAGTGTAGAAGTGGAGTTGAGGGGGGGACAACCACAGGTGGTTAATCCCCAACCTTTCACAAACAATAATGGCATCAGTGTTCGGAGGCTTTTCTTGCCCGGATAAATAAAAATTGCGGTTTGCGCAGCAGCTTCTCATATGACTGAGGCAGCGCTTGTTTGAATTCTTCCGCCGGCATAGGCTCCAGCAGCTCTTCGAGTATAAAGCCAGCGTGAAGTACAGCGGACATAATCGCATTAAGAGGCCGTCTGTAGAACTGAACCTTCACTTTGACGTGATTGACATCCCAATCATCTTCCAGCAATTCAGTCAGGAAGTAATTCTCCCGTTGAAATACGGTAAAATCCATAAACGGATGATGAACGGAAAAAACGAGGAACCCGCCCGGTTTCAGGATTCTATGGAATTCACGCATAACGAGTGTCCAGTCTTTCAGATAATGCAATGCCAACGAGGAAATCACCAGGTCAGTGGAGTCATCCCCGATAAAATCAAGGGGCTCATTCAGGTCCGCACAGACAAGTTTGGCCCGGTCGCCAACTCTTCTCCGGGTCATTTCGATCATTTTGGGGCTGAAATCGAGCGCGGTAACGGAAGCACCTTTGCCAAGCAGCCAATCACTATACCAGCCAGCCGCGCATCCTGCATCCACTACGCATTTGCCCTCCACATCCGGCAGCAGGGATAAGGTAGCTGGCCGTTCATAGTAAGCATTATAAGGTTTTTTGTCCACAAAGTTGAGATAGTATTCTGCCATTTCTTCATAAGAATCCAGCGAAACCGACTCCTTGTGCATGCTGATCCCCCTTTTCCCATTTAACCTTCCTGTAGCAACCTTTGAAGTTCTTCTTCGTCACAGCCCGATACCAGCAGCTCTAGATGTTGAAACAGCTTGTGCTCATCCCAGTTCCACCACTGCACTTTGGACAGCAGCCCGATCAGCTTATCACTGAAGCGTTTTCGAATTAAACGGGCGGGATTACCGCCGACAATGGAATAAGGTTCTACATTTTTTGTTACGGTTGAATTGGAAGCGATGATGGCGCCGTCCCCAATCGTGATCCCCGGCATAATTGTAACCTGCTGGCCAATCCAGACATCATTGCCAATTACGGTATTTCCTTTAAAAGGCAGCTGGTCCAGCGTAGGTGTCACCTTTTCCCAGCCGCCGCCAAAAATATTAAAGGGATAGCTTGTTAATCCATCCATGCGGTGATTGGCACCGTTCATAATGAACGTAACACCTTCTGCAATGGCGCAGAATTTGCCAATGATCAGTTTGTCGCCCAAAAATTCATAATGGTGCAGAATGTGTTCATAGAAATGCTCCGGGCTGTCGTTATTGTCACTGTAGTAGGTATAGTCACCGATTTCCACATTTGCCCTGGCTGGCAGATTGCGGATATAGCATACAGTTTTAATATTCTCATTGGGGTACAGCTTGTTTTTATCCGGCCCGACCATCATGGCTTTCACCTCGCGAGTTATATTTATGGAATATTGAAGCAGGGGGAAGCGAAACTCCGCAGTCATTCTATTCTTACTATTTTATGGCAGTCCGTCAAGTTGGAGAGGCTTATACGAAAAAAGCAACTCCTCCAACCCGGCAGGAATTGCTTTTTGTGTTGCAGCTTATCGGTTACAGTGCTTTATCGTCGATGGAATTTAACCAGCCTTCAATCTCTCCGATGACGGAGCTGACACAACCATCCTCGAATGGTGAGATCAGACCGGCAAGCTGGGCCAGCTGGACAAAAGATTGGCTTCCCCCGGCCTCACAGAGGCGCAAATAATCGCTCCAGGCAGATTTGAAATCTTCATTTGAACGTTTCCAGAACTGGAAAGCGCAGAGCTGGGCCAGCGTATAGTCGATATAATAGAACGGTGAGCGGAAGATATGCCCTTGCTTATGCCAGAACCCGCCTTGTTCCAGATAAGCGTTGCCGTCATAATCGCGGTGCGGCAAATATTTCTTCTCAATTGCCCGCCAAGCCTGCTTGCGCTCAAGCGGTGTGGCCTCTGGATTCTCATAGACAAAATGCTGGAATTCATCCACAGAAACACCATAGGGAATGAACTCCAATCCGGATGCCAGATGGTTGAAGCGGTATTTGTCGGCATCCTGCTCAAAGAACAGGTCCATCCACGGCCAGGCAAAAAACTCCATGCTCATTGAGTGAATTTCCGCCGCTTCCGAAGTCGGGAACTCATATTCAGGCAACAGCATATTACGGCTTGAATAGACCTGGAAGGCATGGCCCACTTCATGGGTCAGCACATCAATATCTCCTGCCGTTCCGTTGAAATTGGAGAAAATGAACGGGGCCTGATACTGGCTCAGATAGGTACAGTATCCGCCGAATTGTTTGCCTTTTTTGCTTGTCAGATCCATGAGCTCGTTGTTCTTCATAAAAGTGAAAAATTCATCCGTTTCCGGAGAAAGCTCTTTGTACATCTTTGCACCGTTGGCCACAATCCACTCGGGATCGCCTTTGGGTTCAGCATTGCCTGTATTGAAGTTAAAGCCTTCATCGTAATACTTCAGGGCATCCAGACCCAGACGTTCGGATTGGCGCTGCTTCAGCTTCAGGGAGACGGGAACGATATGCTCCAGCACCTGCTTACGGAAATTGGCGACCATCCCGGCGTTATAGTCGGTACGCATCATCCGGTCATAACCGAGTTCTACAAAGCTGGCGTAACCCAGCTTCTTGGCTATGCGGGTACGAACCTTAACGAGCTCGTCGTAAATACGGTCGAATTCGGCCTCATGTGCGGCCATAAATTCATTTTTGGCCAGATAAGCACGTTTGCGCGTATCGCGGTCTGTTGCCGTTTCAAACGGTGTCAATTGGGACAAGGTGCGTTCTTCCCCATCGAACTGGATCTTGGCGGAAGCGATCACCTGAGAGTATTCGGTGGAGAGCTTGTTCTCCAGCTGCAGATCCTCAATAATTTCCGGACTGAAAATCCGGAGCGAAATTTCAGCCAGCTGGAGCAGCTGCGGGCTCCATTCCTTCTCAATTTCAGCTCTGAATTTGGAGTTTACGAGCGCTTTGTAGTATTCAGTTATGTATTCCTGGACAATGGGGCTGATCTCATCTACGTAATCCTGTTCTGCCTTGTAGAATTCATCCTCAGTGTTGATGGAATGCCGGATGTAGACGAGGCTTGTCATGGTTTCAAAAGAACTGCGGAGTTTGTTCAGCGCAAGGATTGCGGCCTTTTGTTCCTCCCAGTTATCCGCTTCGAGACCTTTTAACAGCGCTGTGAACTCCAGTTTGAACTTGTTTGCGTCGGGGCGTTCATAAGGGTATTCTGTAAATTTCATGAAATCATCAACATCCTTTCTCTACCATATGCACTATATTATATACGCTGGAGCCTCAGAAAAACAAAAAAAATAATGTTCGGAGACCTTGAATTAATTTGGACGGGTGGTATTGACTCTCCTCTTAGAGGAGGCCCTAAACTAAGTTTTGAAAGGAGCGGGTTCAGTTGCTTTATAGCGTAAAGGAGACAGCCGCACTATCCAAGGTAACCGTCAAAACTCTGCATCACTATCACAAAATCGGCTTGCTGATGCCGTGTGAGATCAGTAAAGCGGGGTACCGTTTGTATGGGACGGAGGAGCTGGAACGGCTGCAACAGATTATTTTCCAGCACAAGCGCAGTAGAGTGATTTCCAAACGGACAGCAGAGCTGTACACACCGATATTCCGCCAAGCACGTTTAAGTGTTTGGCGGTTTTTGGTGATAAGGTGCAAATCTATTTTTTTGTCACGGAAATCCATATGCATCCATGTTATCATCGGTTCAGCAAAGGAGTGCTGATGTTGAAGACGAAGTTGATCCCACCACCAGGAAAGTTAATTCGGGTTAAAGGCAAACAGATGCATATCAGAATAAGTGGGTTACCAGGAGGTAAGACCGTTGTTTTCGATCATGGCTGCGGCTACGGATCTTATTCGGATACATGGTCACTAGTTGAGGAGAAAGTAGCGCCATTTGCACAGACTGTTGTTTACGATCGGGCGGGGTATGGTTGGAGTGAGAAGGGATCCGTTCCTAGAAACAATGAGGAAGCTGTTGAAGACTTGCACGAGCTGCTTCAGGCAGCAGGCGTTCGACAACCTTTTATCTATGTGGGCCATTCCTATGGTGGTGTAAATGCGCGTCTTTATGCGGAGCGCTATCAGGAAAATCTGGCTGGCATCGTGCTTGCTGATGCGAGTCACGAAGATGAGCTGACAGACCGGTTCCCAAGAGAACATGTGAAGGGCCAAAAGTCGGGAATTTTGATGTTTCGGATGCTGTATTGGTTGACTAGAGCAGGTATTCTGAAATGGCTACTGCAGCGGAACAAGCTGAAGGATTTTGAAGCTCTGTTGAAGCATTTCCCTGAGCCTATAGCGGAACGGATGAGACTAATGACGCCGCAGAGAGCGACAGGGTTGGCAGTATATCAGGAATTCAAAAATTTACAGCTTGGCTATGATGCCGTCCGGAATAAAAGTCTTCCTGCAGGATTGCCCTTACTTGTGCTGAAAAGTGGCAAAGTGGAGCATTTAGAGAAACTTCCGTCAGGGATAGCCGATAAAATAACAAGTTGTTTATTGGATGTAGCTGAAGAAATGTCCCAGTTGTCTGACCAGGGCGAACTGGTCGTTGTGGAAGACAGCGGACATAATATTCATATCGAACGACCCGATGCCGTAGCTCAAGGAATCCGTCAAATGCTTTAAAAACCGTGTTTCCGAACATATGCAACCTGTGGTTGACAGATTGTTAACGTCGCTTGGTAGTCAGGAACATGCCGGTTTAATACGATAAGCTTGAGGTGATGATGATGGATTTTGCGGATAAATTACAAGGCTACAGAAAACAAAGGGGGATGTCCCAAGAAAATTTGGCGGAGGTCATCGGTGTGTCGCGGCAAGCCGTATCTAAGTGGGAATCGGGTCAGTCGTATCCGGAAATGGATAAGATGATTGCCTTAAGCGAGTTCTTTGGTGTAAGTATGGACCATATGGTTAAGGAAGTTTCAGGTAATCAGGAAACAGTCCCGCCACTCGATGCTGGGAACTTCCACGCTGATGTAACTGCAAAGTATCATTATGAATACAAGAGCAAACGAACGTTGTTAGGGATTCCGCTGGTGCATATTAATGTCGGACGCGGAATTTATGTCGCCAAGGGAGTTCTGGCTATTGGGAATATTGCCGTTGGCGGTTTGTCAGTCGGAATCCTCTCGCTTGGCGGCCTATGCTTCGGCGCACTTGCAGGGGGGATGATCAGTATTGCCGGGCTGGCTCTTGGCTTGTTGTTGGCCATAGGCGGACTGGCCGCAGGAATTATCGCTATAGGAGGGCTTGCCGCTGGAATCTTCGCCATCGGCGGGCTGTCCATCGGAATGTTCTCGCTCGGCGGCTGTGCGGTTGCCTCGCGGATCGCCATCGGGGGTTATGCAAGCGGGCATATTGCGATCGGCGACGTGGCCAAGGGGGCGTATACGATCTTGGTCGAACAGGATCATTTCAGCAGCATTCAGGCTGAGCAAGTGAGGGGACTGATTAATCAGGAGTACCCGCGCCTGTGGAAGCCAGTGGCAGAAGGGATCATAGCTATATTCGAATAGAAGCTAGTGTAGTATCCAGCCGCTGATCACTGACAGGAAACTTTCTAACCAGCTTCCGGAGCGCATGGCTGTGACGATGTACTCCGGGGGGATTTCTGCAGGAAGGCTGGCAACCCTGTTACAATTTGGTATACTGAGCCTATTATTACAACTTCCTATGCAACCAGAGTTTGGCAGATGAAGTATGTTTCGCATAGAGATCTAATGTGTTATGGGGGAAATGGGATTGAAGAAGGCTGTTTTGTGTTCAATATTGTTCATGTTTATAATGGGTAGCTTGATTCCCGGGGTGGGGGCAGCTGCGAATTCCGTCTATCCGAGTGATAATGGGCCCCGGCAATCCAGTTATGCTGCACCGTTAGCCAAGCCGGAGTTGAAGTGGGCGGTTCCGTTCACAGGAGAAATTAAGCAGGTGGTTATTGATTCAGCAGGTATTTTGTATGTTCTGTCCGAAGGAGTGCGGGTAGTGAAATTAACGTCACTCCGGGCAAGCGGCGAGATCCTCTGGTCCAAGGAAATAAAGGGCGTAGAGGCGAATGCACTCAACCTGTCCAACGATAAGTTTCTGATCGTATCAAGCTCGCTCGACGGCCGGGAGCTGACGGATTCTTCTAGGCTGAACGACAGAACGGCGATTGTATCCAAATACACTATCGCCGGAGAGCTGCTTTGGGAAAATACATACGAATATGTAATGAGACTCGGCAATATCACCGTAGGCGATGACGGCTATGTGGCGCTTGCGCTATCGTACTTTACTCAAGCAAGCGGATCGAAGAGATATACGGAACATGTGAAGCTGATCGGCATGAATGCGAGTGGTGAAACCAAGTTCAACAACACAATGGTTTCGGACACGGAGACGGTCCCTGTAAATTTCTCTGCTCCTCTAATTGTGAAGGACAACGTATACTTGTCGATATCCAAGGGATTCATGAGACCTTATAGTTCAAGAGCGATGATCGCCGAATTCACGGATGCCCAATTTTTAAAGATCAGCAAGCAGGGGGAATTGTTGTCCAGCACAAAGTATAAAGGCATTAGTCCGTATGCTCCTGTCTATTACAACAACAATTTCTATGTGAGCGGTGAACCCTATGGCGGGGACAACAACTTGTATATTATCAATACCGCCGGGAAGATCACCAAGACCATCAGCGTAGAAGCGGGCCATATCGGCAACCAGATTCCGGCTTCCATCAGCACGGATGGGCATATTGTTTTTGCACAGCATGTGTACAGTCCTGCCGGCAAGCTGCTCTGGAGTTTTCAGCCGACTGTCAAAGGCAAGGTTTACCGCTTTTATCCTTATTCCGTACCTGGCCTCACCCTTGACAGCAGCCAGAATATTGTATTTAGCGGCTATGATAGTCTATACGGTGGCGCTTACATTAGCTCCATCAATATGAAGACTAAAAAGATCAACTGGAGTTTGCCCATTAACACAGACGCACGGTCTCCAATCATCATTGGCAAGGACGGAACGATATATGTATGGGGGAATAAGGTGTATGCATACGGCAAGAAAGCTTCGTAAGTAAGCTGAACCTTGAACAGTTATTCCAAAACGGCAGAAATGCCGTTTTTTTGTTGCCCGCGTCCCCGGATAAGCACGCATTTTCCAGCTGGTGAAGGCCGTGGCGCGGGAGGGGGCAATCCTTTGTGCAGTGGGATTTCTGAGCAGGCCAAGCCCCTGAGCAGGTCAAGCCGCGCGCAAGTTAAATCCCCTGCGTAAACCAACCCCTGGGCAGGCCAATCCCGCCCAAACCAAGCCTCTGAGCAGGTCAAGCCGCGAGCAAGCCAATCCCCAGCGTAAACCAACTGGCATAGCAGGATAAGCTCCGCCCAAGCCAATCCAGCACAGGCCAATCCCGCTCAAGGCAATCCCCCGCGTAGGCTGCGGACTGTATAGCTCTTATTTATGCGTATCTGTTCATTTCAGCGGGTTCGCGGACCGTATAGCCGTTATTATGCTTCAGCATCATGTTTATAGAGGTGATTTGTGCAAATAGCTGCATTCCAGTCCGCAAGGTGGCTTAATGAGGCGGATTCATGTGAATAAGGGCGCCTCGGTCCGCAACATTTCCTCCGCACTCAACCTCTGCCCCCAACACTCTGCCCCCAACACTCTGCCCCCAACACTCTGCCCCAATCACTCTGCCCCCAATCACTCTGCCCTCAATAACTCTATCTCCAATTACGATGTTCGTGGCGCTATGTGCTTGTCTCGCCTTCAGATGCGGATCGTGCGGATCAGGTCGATGAACAAGCCGATCAGCGGGGAATAGTGGCGGTCGCGATTATAGGAATAGAAGATATGCCGCTGAAAATTGTAATCCGGAATAGTCCGCATCATTAATTTTCCCCTCGCCACCTCATCCTCCACGGCAAGCCGCGAAATAAAAGACACATGTCTGCCGCCCATAAGCGATTGCTTGATCGCCTCCAGTGAATCGAGCAGGATATGGGCTCTTGGCGTTACGCCGGATCGTTCAAACCATTTGTTGGTCAACTGGCGTGTGCTCGATTCCATATCATGCAGAATAAAATGGGCCGACGCGATCTCGGACGGACTAAGCCTGGTCTGAGCCGCAAATTCATGCGTGGGGGCGAACACCAGTACAAGCTCATCTTCGCATAAGGACTGGCTGTGCAGAGTCGGCACATAAAAGGATTCCGTGGACAATATGCCCAGATCAATTTCATGGTTCACCAGCATCTCTTTAATTACAGGGGAGGGCTTAACCGATAACGAAATCGTTGTTCCCGGATGCTGCTCTCCGAACTGGCCCAGGATTTGGGGGAGAATATACGTGGCCGGCACATAACTTGCGCCGATTTTGAGCGTGCCGCGGCCTGCATTACTGAACTCCTTCACTACCCGCTCGGCCTCTGCGGCCAGGGCATTGATTTTGACGGCATAATGAAGAAACGCCTTGCCGCTTTCCGTCAGGATCATTTTATCCATTCTCGACTCAAAAAGCTTCTCCCCGAGCTGCTGCTCCAAATTCTTCAAATGATAAGTCACTGTAGGCTGCTTCAGTCCCAGTTCTTCGGCTACTGTCGTGATTTTCCTGTGTTTATGGAGCAGTTCTACGATCTGCAGCTTAATCAAATTCAGGTTCATTTCTATTCACTCCCTCGTCTGCTAGCTAAACGATAACATAGAAAAATTCTATGAATGTTAAAATAAATCGGTGAAAAAGTTAATATCGGCGTTACACCCGGCAAATATTGCGGGAATTGTTTGCCTATAAACTAAGGACATGTTCATAGCAATCCTACTTTAGTGCAGTCATTATCTCTTTATAAGTTAAGAACAGGCAGGTACATGAGAATGAAGCAGCTTATCATTAGCGGACTGGAAAAGAAATTCGGTGACGTGCATGCCCTGAAGCCTGCCGATCTGACCATTGCGGCAGGAAGCTTTACCACGTTGCTTGGGCCTTCGGGCTGCGGTAAAACCACCCTGCTTCGTCTGCTAGCAGGACTGGAAACACCGGATGCCGGAGAAATTGTGGCTGACGGGGAACTTATTTTCTCCAGCAGCCGGAAGATCAGCCAGCCGATTCACCGCCGGAATTTCGGAATGGTCTTTCAGGATTTTGCGCTTTGGCCGCATCTGAGTGTCTTTGAGAATGTAGCGTTTGGGCTGCGGGCATCGCGGCAGAAGAAGGAGCTGCGCAGCCGGGTGCAGGAAGCGCTGCGCAGCGTAAGGCTGGAAGGACTGGAGCTGCGGTTTCCCCATCAGCTGTCCGGCGGGCAGCAGCAGCGGGTCGCTTTTGCCAGAGCGGTGGTGACCCGGCCCCGGCTGGTGCTGTTCGATGAACCACTCAGTGCGCTGGATGCCGTCCTCCGGGATGAGATGCGGCTGGAGCTGCTCTCCCTGGTGAAGGACATGGGCATCACGGCATTGTACGTGACACATGACCAGACCGAAGCGATGTCCATGTCGGATGAGGTGGTTGTCATGCATGGCGGAAGCATCCTACAGACCGGTGCCCCCGAGGAAATTTACAAGAAGCCGGCAGAGCCTTTTGTTGCCCGCTTTATCGGCAGGTCAAACTGGATTGTCCCCGGGAAGCAAATGCTTCGTCCGGAGCAACTACGCTGGATCGACAGGGAGGGAACCTCTCAGGCATTTACCGGAATTATCCGGCATGTCAGCTATATGGGTGACCGCTATGAGGTCATTCTGGAGATGCAGGGAATGGGCACCTGGACGGCCTATCATTCACACCGCTTAACGGTGGGTGAGAGCATTCAGGTCTACGCCTCACAGGAGCACATTCACCATCTGAACTAATCACAATTATTATTAGGAGGTCTTCCCTTGAATTTCATTAAAAAAAGCAAACTAGGTTCCGTTCTTTTGACTGCCGTACTAAGCATCAGCCTGGCTGGCTGCGGTTCCTCCAATACACCTGAGGCTAACGCTAAAGCGAACGACAGCAAGACCAAAAACAATAATACTCCTTCTGCTACTGAACAAGCCTCACCACCGGCAGAGAATACGCTTAGCGGCAGTCTTGTGGTATACAGCGCTGGACCTGAGGGACTGGCGAATAAAATCAAAGAAGGGTTCGAAGCGAAGACCGGAGTCAAAGTGGAAATGTTCCAGGGCACCACAGGCAAGATTCTTGCTCGGATGGAGGCGGAGAAATCCAACCCGGTGGTCGATGTGGTGGTTCTTGCCTCCCTGCCTTCCATGCAGGGCATGAAAAACGACGGATTATTGCTTCCTTATCAAGAAGCGGTGAATGCCGGCAAACTTGTCAGTGACTGGTCGGATGCGGAAGGGAATTACTTCAGCTACAGTGCGTCCGCACTGGGAATTGTCTATAACACCAAGAAAGTAACCACACCGCCGGCTTCCTGGGCTGACCTGGGCCAGCCGGAATGGAAGGGCGTGGTCAACATCCCCGATCCTTCGCTCTCCGGCTCGGCACTGGATTTCATGACCGGTTACCTGAGTGCTCAGGGAGACAGCGGCTGGGATCTGTTCAAGCAATATAAAGCAAATGGGGTGGCGATGGCAGGGGCGAATCAGGAAGCACTGGATCCGGTAATTACCGGTGCCAAATCCGTGGTTGCCGCAGGGGTAGATTATATGGCCTACAAAGCCAAAGCGGATGGAGAGCCGGTGGATATCGTGTATCCGGCTGAAGGCACAGTGATCAGCCCGCGTCCGGCGGCCATTATTAAGACGAGTGCAAATGTGGACAACGCCAAAGCATTTATTGATTATCTGCTTTCTGATGAAGCCCAGGCACTCGTAGCCAAGGCGTACCTGCTGCCGGGAAGAAGCGATGTGAAGGCGGAGAACCGCGCCAATCTGGATGAAATCAAAACCTTTGACGTGAATTGGGATTGGATGAACGAACATGGCGATGAAGTGTCCACAACATTTACGGATTTGTTCAAATAAGCGGAATGAAAATTAACGCTTTACGCTCATTTAAGTGGGTGAGCAGCAGCCTTGCTTTGTGTATACTGACCATTCTGGTGCTGCTGCCGCTGCTTCTGATCTTCTGGACCAGCATTTATTCTGGTCAAAAACTCGATATCACCGCGCCGCTCAGGACCATTACCGGAAACAGCGGGCTAATGAAGGTGCTGCTGAATTCTCTGGGTCTTGGAGCAAGCGTAGTCGCCTTGACTACAGTGTTCGCCTTGCCGCTGGCCTGGATTATGGCCAAGAGTGACATCGGGCGCCACGCCTGGCTGGATGTTGTCCTGCTGATTCCGTTCATGACGCCGCCTTACATCGGTTCCATGGGGTGGATGTTATTTATGCAAACTGGTGGCTATATGGAGCAGGTTCTTCCGTCTTCTGCAGCGCTGACCCCTTATTTCTTCAGCTATGGGGGGATGGTGCTGATTATGAGCCTGCATCTGTTTCCTTTCCTCTATCTGCTGCTGCGCAATGCACTGCTGCAGATCGGGGGCGGTTTGGAGGAAGCGGCTTCGGTTCACGGCGCTCCATTCTTTTACAAGGTTAGAAGAGTTATTGTGCCCTTGCTGTTATCGAGTTACGGGCTTGGTGTGCTGCTGATCTTTGTTAAGACGATTGCTGAATTTGGGACACCTGCGACCTTCGGGCGCAAAATCGGGTTTTATGTTCTGACCTCGGAAATTCACAAATATATTTCCAGCTGGCCGATTGATTTCGGCAAAGCGACTTCACTGGCCAGCCTGCTGCTCGGAGTCTGCCTGATCCTCTGGTATATCCAGACGATCATCAGCAGCCGCTATTCTTACCGCCTGGTGGGCGGGAAAGGGATACGCAGCAAGCATTACGCCGCAAAGGGAGCCTTGGGCTTCTTCAGCTGGGGGTATATTGTGCTGCTGCTGCTCGCTTCCGTCGGAGTCCCGTATTTCTCCATTATTACCGCATCATTATTGAAGCTGCGCGGAGAGGGGCTGTCGTGGGGGAACCTGACGTTAAGTCATTATGCTGAGCTGCTCTCTCCAGGCTCACCAGGCCTGCAGGCACTGATCAACAGCTTCAGCCTGGCGATTGTTGCTTCGAGCATCGCAGTAATTCTTGGTACATGGCTCGCGCTGATCATTGGCAAGGGCACAGCATGGCGGCAAAAATGGACCGATCTGTTCAGCCTGCTGCCGAACACCGTTCCGGGCATTGTCCTTGTCGTTGGGCTGATCCTCCTGTGGAATGCCCGCTGGATGCCGGTCCCGCTCTATAACACCTATGGGATGGTCGTGCTGACCTATGTCGTGCTGTTCCTTCCCTACACCGTGCAGTATGTCAAAGCCAGCTACGGGCAGATTGATTCCTCCCTGATGCAGGCGGGGCAGGTATTTGGCGGAAGCAAGACTTACGTGTTCCGCCGTATCCTGCTGCCGCTCATTCTTCCCGGAATGGCGGCTGGCTGGATGATGACCTTCACCATCTCCGGCCGTGAATTGGTGGCCTCGCTGCTGATTCTGCCGCCGTCGATGCAGACGTCGGCGACTTATATCTTTGCCCAGTTTGAACAAGGTGCAGTGGCGATGGGCATGGCAATGGCCGTAATCTCCGTAGGCGTTACAACTGCATTGCTGCTTGTAATTCAATACTTAAGTCCAGACAGAAAGCGGAGACAACTATGACCAAGCTGACCATATGGGGGGGCGCCGGGGAGCATGGGCGCTCCTCCTACCTTTTACAGGGTAAGGAAGCCTGTATTTTGCTCGATTGTGGTGTGAAGAAGGAAGGGAAAGGAGAGTATCCGCTGCTGGATGCCGCGGTTATTCCGCAGCTTCAAGCGGTCTTTCTATCCCATGCCCATGAGGACCATTCGATGGCCCTTCCGCTGCTTTATAAATATGGCTATAAGGGGAAAGTATGGACAACACGCGATACCGTCAGGCAGCTGCCCGGCTATTTCGAGGCGTGGAGCCGGTATGCGGCCGCTGAGTCAGCCAGGCTGCCTTATGGAGATGAAGACAAGCAGGCGATGGAATTTATGTTTCTGGACGAGCAGGCCGGACCCCGCAGCTGGCTCAACGTTGCACCCGGCCTGCGTGTGCAGTGGGGACGAACCGGACATCTGGCTGGTGCGGTATGGCTTGCCCTGGAGTGGGAGGGGAAGACGGTCTACTTCTCCGGTGATTACACCGAGGAGTCGCAGCTGCTGGCAGTGGACCGGCCACAGGCGCTGTTCTTGTCCGGGCCTGAGGCAGGCAGGGAGCAAGGAGACGCCGATCTGGCCATCATCGACGCCGCCTACGGAGCGGATCCCGAAGAGCAGCATGTGAAATTGCTGCAGCTGGAGACTGCGATCCGGGATACTTTAGAAGGCGGCGGCTGTGTGCTGCTGCCGATGCCGCTGCAAGGCCGGGGCCAGGAGCTGCTCATCTGGGCTGCTGAGCGGTTTCCACAAGCGCAGCTTGTGGTGGAAGAAGCTCTGCTGGCTCCGCTCCGAGCGTTGCGAACCCGTTCAGCTTGGCTGAGAGATGAGGCTTCCGGCTGCATTGAACAGCTCCTGAACAGCAGGAACTTGGAAGCAGTCTCCAGTCCTTCCGAGCGGAAGGAGGCACTGCGGCAGCGGAAGAATAAGATAATCTTCACGAACGACGCACTGCTCCAGTCGCCTACAGCCCAGTGGTATTACCGGCAGCTGCTTGATGTTCCCGGCAGCCATGTGATTTTTACAGGCCATTTGCCTGAAGGCAGCTTTGGCCGCAACCTGCTTGGGCAGCAAGGCAGCGGCAGCTGCATGGTTTCACTGATCCGCTACAAGGTGCATCAAGGCCTTCCTGACATCCGCCGGATGCTGCGGGCTGTTCCAAGCCACCGCACAGTGCTGGTTCATGCCCCTAAGAAGCAGACGGATCAGGTGCTTTCCATCCTGGAGGAAGAAGGGTTTACGGGACTGTATTCTCTGCTTCCCGGGGACAGTATCTCCTTCTGATGCACCCGAATACCTCCTTTCAGACAGCAAGCCAGCTCGACATCTGAGCTGGCTTGCTGTCTGTTTGCTGTTTATCTACTAAACCCAGCGGTCCGCAAAAGGGCGGTTCAATGGGTTATTCAAATAGCTGCTGTTATTCCGTGACCAGAACCCGTGGTGAAGTGCTGCGGATAACGCTGGAGGCGATCCAGCAGCCGAGACCGGCCACGGTTATACTAAGCAAAGCGAGGAAGGAGATGCCAGCCCACTGCATTAGGAGCGGCAGCTTGACAATACCATAGGAGGAGAGCAGCCCTCTTAATATGCCGGGGAGGAGGAATACCCCGCAGCCGATGCCGAGAACCGCCCCGGCCGCGGACAGCGCTACAATGCTCCAGGTTACTGCACCCCGGATGTTATTCGAAGTCATCCCGATGGATTTGTAGATGCCATAGGTCTTGGTTTCCTTGCGGATATGAATCCGGCAGGTACTGTAAATAATGAGGCAGGTGACCAGCAGAAACAGCAGGCTCAGAATGCTCATCGGAATGATCAGGACCGCCGTAGCTTCCTTGAATACCGAATCGAGCAGGGTTTGCTGTTTGATGGCCTGAATTCCAGGGCCATATTTGTCATTCAGCTGCTGCACTATCTTTTCTGCATCATCGTCGTTTATTAAATTCAAGTAAGCTGTATCAGGGTGAAACTGGGTGAGCGCATCCGAGGTTATTCTGGCCTGATTGGACATATTGGCAATCGACTGATAAATGCCGGTCACTGTGAAGGTATGCTGCTCTCCTTCAACATACAGCTCGATAACATCCCCCAGCTCTTTCCCGAGCTGCCTGGAGATGTTGATGCCGATGGATATTTCATTCCGGTTGGCCGGATTTCTGCCGTTTAAGGAGGCGAAGCCCACCTCATCCAGACTTCCTTCTACGGCATTAAGGGGAATGCTGAGGGATTGTGAAGCATCGTCCACCTTCCCGGAGCTTCGCATGGTTTCCGCAGACACAACGCCGATGGATTGGCCCGCCCAGTTAAGGTTCAGGATAGCGGGATCGGCCTTAACCTCGGCATTCAGAGCTTCACGGTCGAAATCCGCTTCGTTCACGACCATGACAACAATATCAGAGGCATCATAACCCCAGAGCGGCGAGGTTTTCTGCATTTGATAGATGCTGTTCAAGAGGACGAAGCCGAATACCAGCACTGACGTAGTAACGGTGGTCAGAATAAGCATCAGGATAGAGCCCTTAAGATTTTTGGTTACATTTCTCAGCCCGATGACAGCAGGAACCGGCCAGCGCTCAAACTCGCGGCCCCGCTTTCCCCGGCCATTCCAACGTTTGCCAAGGCTGCTGTGCGAAGCTTCAGACATGCCATAACGAATGGCCTGCATCGGCTGGATGGAACGGGTTTTGCTGGCATAAATCCACACGCATACAAGAATCAGCAGCAGCATCCCTGCTCCGACCATCCAATCAGTCCAAGCTCCCTGGAGCCGGATCGAGGAATGATCTGTTTTTAAGAAGGATAGAGACTGTTCAATAATAACTCCCGATAGAAAGCGGCTGATCCATAGCCCGGGCAGGATGGACAGCAGTGCAAGAAAACTGTACTGGGCAACGTAGGTGCCAATAATCTGCCTTGAAGTCAGACCCATGGATTTGAAAATCCCAATGGTTTTGTAATTGGCCAGAATTGCATCCGAAATCGTAAAGCTGATCGTAAACAAGGCAACCAGCATCATTACAATGCCAAGGAAGCTCATGACAAAACCGATGATCTTATTCATGATAAAGTAGAAAGCTGAAATTTGCTCATAGCTGTTCATCTCTTCCATAAATGGAGTGCCCAGAAATTTCTCGAACCGTTCCCAATAATCAGCACGCTGGCTGTAGTCAGCGAAACGGAGTCCCAGAATATATGAATCTGTGTCTTGAACAGAGCTTAGATCCTGCTGGTAGTCGCTGCTGTTCATCCAGATCCGCGCTGTTGTGGAAAAGGGCCCTCCCAGCGGAAGGTCGATCACGACAGCAGATACAGTTAAGCTAAGAGGAGTATTACCTGTCTTGAACTGAAGCTCGTCACCAATGGAAACATCATATTTATAGGCGAGTGAGGTTGGAATCCAAATCGTACCCTGTTCAGGATGAGCAGTCTCCGGTCCTTGGGCAAATACAAGCTCATCTGTGCCAAAAGGCCGGTCCGGTGTATTCATCATATACAAATACAGGTTGGGGATATCTTCTCCGCGGTGTTTAACTCCTGCCAAAGGCTTGTAAGGCAGCAGCACGGATGCCGTTACGCCATCCTGCTGGGACCACCACTGGGCTGACTTCTGCGGATTGTGAAGACCTCTGCTGAACATTAATAGTTCATGGGAGCCTTTAGTGTCGCGATGCAGGCTTTCGTAAAGATCTTCCGAGTTGGAAATAACGGTTATCGCGGTGTTCGTCAGCAGCGTGGACAGCAGAATAAGCAGCGCAATCAGACTGTTCTGAACTTTGCGTTTCCTCAGATTCCCCCAGCAAATCGTCATTATTGCATGCATTACGTATGGCTCCCTTCACGGGAGATGTAGGAGAAGATGAGGGACTCTCTGTCCTGCAGCTGATCAGGGGTAAAAGCACCAAGCTCCAGCACGCCGCCAACCTGACCATCGCGGATAAAAATCAGCCGGTTCGCACGGCAGGCCGATTTGATATCATGAGTGACCATGACGATGGATTGTCCCTCGGCATTCATGCTTGTCAAAATATCGAGTACCGCAACGCCCTGATCATAATTCAGGCTTCCTGTCGGCTCATCTGCAAAAATGATCTCAGGCGTATTGATTAATGCCCTCGCAATAGCAGCTCTTTGCTGCTGGCCCCCGGACACCTCAGCTGGCAGCCGGTGCTGCTGCTCTTCAATGCTCATGGCCTTCATCAGCGACAAGGCTTTCTGCTTCACTTCACGCCGTGGTCTTGCTGCAACATAGCCGGGTAAAGCGATATTTTCCAGCAGTGTCAGATCGGGCACAAGATTGCTGCTCTGATAGATATATCCGATTTTCCTAGCCCTCAGCCAAGAAAGCTCCTTCTCGGAGAAGCTGTCCATACGCTGCTGGCTGAAATGGACTTCACCTGCGGTGACCGTGTCCAAACCGCTAAGCAAGTAGAGCAGCGTTGATTTTCCCGACCCGGAATCTCCCATAATTACGGTGAAATCCCCTTGGTAGATGTCCAAATCAATATTTCGGATGGCGTGGAATTGCTCGCTGCCGGTGGAATAGGTTTTACACAGGTTTTTGGTATGAAGTATCGCGGTTTTCGGCATGCATAAATCCCTCCAGTTATCATTTTCCTTCATTGTAGAGGGGGAATCTTGCAATAAGCTTATCAGGTTATTAATAAATTATTACAAGGCAAGGAGCTGTCAGGAGATAGGCAGGGTGAAATAAAATTCGGTCCCCTGATGTTTGGCGCTTTTAAAGGAAATGGTGCCATGATGGGCTTCAATAATATGTTTGCAGATCGACAGACCCAGTCCGGACCCCTCATTGAACCGCTTCTCAAATTGTGAAGGCGCATGTCCCTGAAAATAACGTTCAAAGATAAAGGGCATGTCCTGCGGCAGAATTCCCTCGCCTGTATCGGATACGGTCACCGTAAGCTGATGCTGTTCCTGAACGATGGCTACCCGGATCGTATCTCCGGCAGAAGTATGCTTCAGCGCATTGGCGATAAGATTGGATAGAAGCTGTTCGATTCGGACAGGATCTATGCGGATTAGCACGTTTGGGATTTCGGAAGGCTCAGTAAATTCCACGCCCGCCGTACGGATATAAGGGCCCATCGGTCTGAGGATGGACTCGAAAATCTCCTTGCTGTAATGCTCCGCGGGATGTACAGAAATTTGGTCCAAATCTCTTAAAGCATGCACCAGCAGATCCTCGACCAGCATGGCCATCTTGTTGGCTTGCGCCTGCATAATCTCCATATACGCCATAACCGCCGGCAGATCGGAGCAGACCCCTTCGCGGATCGCCTCAATGTAGGCTTTTACGATGGTCAGCGGTGTTTTCAAATCATGTGAAATATTGGAGATGAGCTCCTTCTGGGCCTTGCTCTGTGCTTCTTTCTGCATGCTTAGCGTCATAATTTCACTCCGCATTTGATCAAATACGGCGTAGACCTCACCGATTTCATCCTGCTTTGCATATTCGGCTTTCTGCCCGTAGTTCCCCTTGAGAATGGCCTCGGCATGATCCTTTAAACCGTTAACCGGATGAAGGAGGTCGTGATTGATTTTGTACCGGAGCCGGAATAGAAGCAGCAGCACGAGGAGCAAGGCTATCATCAGCAGAGTGAACATGGCAGGAAAAGACGCAGTTTGCCTGTAAGCGAGGAGTGAGCCGGGCAAGGTGAAGATCGCATTTCCAGCCTGCACTCCAGAATCAGGATCAACAACGGGAAAGGCCAGTTTGAACATCTCCTGTGCTGTTTTGGAGCTGTATAGATCATAATGCAGATCACTTTTAAGATTCAGCTTGTCCTTATTCATGGAATGTGGAGCAGAGGAGTCGAAAAGAAGGGTACCGTCAAGGCCAGTGTATTGCAGGTGGAGCTGCTTCTCTTCACTCCACTTACGCAGTTCTTCCCGTATCCTGTTCTGACTGGAGACTTCGGTGTGATGCTGCTCCAGAACCAGCATAATGCCGCTTATCTCAATACGCGCCTGATTCACCACTTCGTCCGGAAGAACATCCTGCTCCGTAGCCGAAAGTCTATACTGAATGAACGCCGCGCAGCCCCCCATAATTACAATACAAGCGATGGCTGAGGCGAACCACGGTTTAAACCAATTTCTCCAATACATAGTTCAGCTGCTCCATTCTTTGATTTAATCCAGGTTGAATTTATAGCCGACTCCCCATACGGTTTTGAGATACTCAGGATTGGAGGGGTCCGCTTCAAGCTTCTCCCGCAGCCGGCGGATGTACACGGTAATGGTGCTCTCATCCCCATAGGAGGTGTAGCCCCAGATTTGATCGAGCAGCTGGCTCTTGGAAAATACCTGGTTTCTGTGCTCGGCCAAAAAGAACAGCAGCTCAAATTCCTTGGCAGACAACGAAATCTCACGACCGCCTTGCGTTACTTTATAGGCTTTTTTGTCGATGGTCAGGGTACCGATAGAAATCAGTTCGTCCTGCGGCAACGGAGTTCCGAGGCTCTCCATTCTGCGCAGATGAGCCTGAATTCTTGCCACCAGCTCGCTGAGGGAAAAGGGCTTGGTCATATAATCATCCGCACCGAATCCCAGCCCCAGCACTTTATCGGTATCGCTGCTACGGGCGCTTAGAATGAGAATTGGCGTCCGGGTTTTATCGCGGATTTGTCTGCACAGCTCAATCCCGTTTGCATCAGGCAGCATGATATCCAGAATAATGAAATCGGGCTGTACTGCTTCAAGCAGCCGAAGACCGTCCACGCCATTGTCTGCAATATGTACGTCAAAACCCTGCAATGTAATATAATCCTTCAGAATACGGGAAATGTCCTGTTCATCTTCAATGATGAGAATCCGTTTGCGTTGCTGCATCGTTTACACTCCTACTTGTTTATTACTTCCATTATATAGGGCATTCCGGAGATTCACTATAACTCCTTATGTTCTCTATGGTTTCGGGCAGAACATAGCTTTATTATCGGAAGTATCGTCTGATATAATAGGATTAACTATACAAATTTAAAACATAGGGTTGCTTGCTGCAATTTGGAGGAAATACATAATGATTGAAAGCACAAAACTACACATCCCCCATGGCCGCAACTCCCTGGTACCCCGGCCAAGTCTGATGAACAAGATCAATGAAGGAATGACTGCAAGGCTGACTGTTGTATCAGCACCCGCCGGTTACGGGAAGTCAACAGCGTTAAGTGAATGGGTCAAATACAGCGGATCGCGTGCCGCCTGGGTATCCCTGGATAAGCAGGATAACGACTGGATCACATTTTGGAGCTATGTGGCAGCTGCGGTCGAGGAGCAGATTCCTGGGTTTGGTGCCAGAATCCGGCCTTTGCTTAAGAAAGGTTCCTCAATCTTCTCCGAGCCTGCACTGGACGTTATGCTGAATGAATTCAGAGAAACTGCTGCCGATCTGGTCATTATACTCGATGATTATCATTTCATCAGTCTCCCGGAAATACATGATTCGCTGGTCTATCTACTCCAGCATTTGCCGCCTCATATTCACTTTTTTATCGCTGGCCGTACCGACCTGGCCATACTGTCCAGCATTATAACGGAAGCAGTCACTGTACATAAAATTACTATGCAGGATTTGAGCTTCCAACTGGATGAAGGGATGATCTTCTTCCGGGAGACAACGGATTTAAGGTTGACGAAGAAACAGGTGACACAGCTCTACCACCAGACCGAAGGCTGGATCAGCGGACTGCAGCTGGCCGCAATTGCTCTAAAGAGCAGCGATAACATCCCCCGCTCCATTGATGGCATTAGAGGCCAGCATCAGGACATATCCCGCTATTTGCTGGAGGAAATGTTCTCTCATTTGCCTGAGCCCATACGCGTATTTCTATTGGAAACCTCGATCCTGAGCCGGATGAACCATTCCATCTGTGAAGTGGTAACCGGTCAGCCGGATTGCCAGGAGCAATTGGAGAGCCTGGAACAGCTGAATTTGTTCATTATCCCTTTGGACGATCAGAGAAACTGGTACCGGTATCATCATTTGCTGTCTGATTTCTTGCAGGAACAGCTGACAGCCGAAGATCCGGCAAAAATAACTGAGGCCCATATCCATGTGGCGCATTGGTGGGAGCATTATGGATTTGAAGCGGAAGCGGTGGAACATTACTTGGAGGGCGAGCAATATGAGGACGCTGTCCGGTTGATTGAGAAGAATATCCTTCACCTTTTGCAATCCAGAAGTGTTGTGCTCAACCGATGGTTATCCGTCATTCCTGAGCATTATTTTGCCGGGAAACCAATGGTGGAAGTCTTCTATATCTCTGTGCTGCTCGGAGTAGGGAAATGGGAAGCAGCTTTTAATAGAATTAAGCAGGCTGAGGTCTCATTCCAAACCCTGCAAGCCACTTTAAGCGAACAAGCATTTCATCAGGCGATGGGCAACATCTACTTTATGTGTTCGGTCTCCGCCTATCTGCGCAAAGACTTGGTAAGCATGTCGAAATACTTCGAAGAGATGGAGCAGCATATCCCGGAGGGCAGCTTTTTTCAAACGATGGGGCGCAACAGACACCAGGGATATGATGCCTTCGACGATCATTTGGTCTATATTAACGATCTTCATTATGCAGAAGAGACACTGGTGAAGTGGATAACTGTCTGGGAGAGGAAGCGGGAATATCCTTTTGTAGGTTTCCTGTTTGTCTCCTATACCAAGCTGCTCTACGAGTGGAACCGCCTGGAGGAAGCTGCTATTTCTATTCATAAGGCGCTCAAGCGTGAGGATATTAAGCCTTATGCACGCATATTGATTCACCTTACCGTCAGCGCCGTGAGAATTCATACTGCCCAGGGGGATCCTGAAGGTGCTTCGGAGCTGCTTTCCGGTCTGGGCTCACAGATTGATTCCCCGGATCATTTGCTATTTATGAAAAGAGTTGAAGCGGAGCAAGCTTTCTTGGAACTGGAGCAGGGCCGGGTGGAAGAGGCCCGCGCCTGGCTGCAGAGCTGCGATGTAACCTTTACGGACGAGGTGTCTCCGAACCTTGTTGCCGAGCATCTGATCTTGGCGAGAGTGCTTGCGGCTTGCGAACAATCAGATAACGCACTGCAGCTGTTGGAGCGGATGTATCAGTTATTATGCAAGGAGGACCGTCAGCGGGGCCAGATTCAGGTGCTGATCCTGCAGAGTGTACTTTATCAGGGTATGGGGTTAACGGAGACGGCCCTTGTTAAATTGGGAGCCGCGTTGCAATTGGCACAGCCGCAGGGCTATATCCGCAGCTTTATTGACGAAGGCACTGCTATGAAAGAGCTGCTATCCTCTTATTTGAAGCTGGGGCGGGAGAGCAATTTGCGCAAGCGTGCCGAGGTTTCCACGGAGTATGTGGAGCGGCTGCTGCAGAGTTTTGAATAGAGGGTAACTCTCTGGCAATGCATCCAAAGAAACGGCAGAAATGCCGTTTCTTTGTTATAAACACCAGATGGCCAGTACTCAGCAAGTACTTACTAATAGGCGGCTGCGCGATTCCTTGGTGTGCTCGATCGGGCGCTAGCGGCAGGGAAATATGTACCATGCGTACCCGAATACGTAACGCACCTGAAGAAGTACCAGAATACGTACCTAGCAGATCATCCCCGCAAGCTGCGGACTGTATAGCCTCTATTTATGCTGGATAGCTCTTTTTACCAGGTTCGCGGACCGTATAGCCTTTATTCGCCTTCAGTTACTCCTAAATAGGAGAGATTTGAGCAAATAGCTGCATCTGAGTCCGAAAGTCGGGTATAAGATCCGAAGTTTTGCAAATAAGGTCTCCCCGGTCCGCTTGAGGTTATTCGATGCACATTATTGCAATGCTGCGTGTTTCCTCAGCCTGTCCTCCTCAGCTTATCCATTCATAATCCCAAACGATTACCTCGTTATAACCGAAGCCGGTAGGTACGTATACGCTGCTTGCCGCTCTCAATGTCAATCAGCTGCTGTTCAACCAGGTTTTGCAGGATTCTTCTGGCATGGCGGTTGGTTACCTTCAGATGGGCAGTCAGTTCTACTGGTGTGAACGGACGCAGTAACCGTCTCGCATAACGAAGAGTCTCCGCTTCAAGCCAGGTTAATGTGGAGGAAACATCGGTTGCGATGAATTTTGCCAATAAAAGCGAGCACAAGCTACTGGCATTGTTTCGGTTCTTCTATAACTGATAGGTAGGCAATCGGAAGAAATGTCCAGGAGTCCAGCGATAACAAACAATGGCGCATGCACAGATCCTTGAACCTCCTGACATCAAGATCTCTGGCATGCGGACCATAGCCCTGAATTTCAATTCCTCCTCTGGCACCTCCTGGCATATAGGCCAAATCCAAATACCGGTAGCCATTATTGAAATCCCGAACCTCCCATTCAGGAAACAGATGGTCAAAATTTCCGACTGCCGGGAACCAGACTCTCCTTAAGAATTCAACCGTTCCATGTCCCAGACCTTTGGCCAGCAGCTCCCTCCGTCTAGGATTAAGCTCATTCGTGAGATTAATTTCTAACCATTCCATGTACTGCTGCTCAAATCGAGCCATTGCTTTCCTTCCCTAATAAGATGGGTATTTCGATACCGATCAAGAATTGTTACGGACAAAAAGAAAAGCCGCTTTCACACCACTCATCCCGGATTGATACTCGAGAGATGAATAGTGTGGAAGCGGCGTGTTCTTCACGACCTATAATTGTGATTATACCTTGAAAATTCCAACTCAACAATGAAAGTAGATAACCCTCCATTTCAGAACCGTTTTCTTCACACCAGAAATAACCAATTCTATGATAGATTAGAATGAGGCCGAAGGCCGGGCCAATTTAATTAAGTGGAAGGATTATAGGACTATGGATACTTTGCATCAGCAATTCGATTTCAACAAGCTGTGCGCAGCTTGCGATTTGGGGCAATTAACAACACAGCCGGAACAAATTTTCGGCGGGTTCCTTCATAAAATGTACCGCTTAACTACGGACCGAGCTGAATACGCCGTAAAAGTGCTGAATTCGCAAATTATGAAGCGGAGCACAGCGATGGAGAACTATATTTTTGCGGAAAAGGTGGCAACTCTGGCCCGTGAGCAAGGTATAAACGCGCTTCCGGCTATCGTAGCGAAGGGGAACTTTATGCATGAAGTAGAGGGTCAATATGTGCTGCTGTTTCCTTGGGTGGACGGTAAGCCGCTATCCTCCGGGACCATTGATATAGATGCCTGCGAGAAAATTTCCGGAATTCTCGCAGGCATACATCGCATAGATTTCTCTCAACTTACAGATGAAGCTGATTCAGCCAAGGAAGATTATGTACCGTCAACCGTGGATTGGCAGAGTTACGCCCTCGAGGGAGAGCAAGCTCACTTGGAATGGTCGTCCATGCTGACAGAATACTTGAATAAGCTGCAACAGTGGGAGCAGCAGGCGAACGCAGCAGGGGCTGCTTTGATGAATAACAAGGTGATCAGTCACAGAGATTTAGATCCGAAAAATGTGTTATGGGATAACAATCATCTTCCGGTTATCATTGACTGGGAAGCAGCCGGGGCGGTTAACCCCATGCAGGAGCTGATCGAAGTAGCTTTGTATTGGTCGGGCTCTGAGCAGGGGAATGTTAACAAAGACGCTTTCCGTACAATGATCAGCACATACCGCAAGCATGGAGGCAAGATCGGCGATAACTGGCATGATGTGCTGAATTGCGGATTTCAAGGGAAGCTGGACTGGCTCAGCTATAGCATCAAACGCTCACTAGGAGTGGAGAGCACAGACGCTGCGGAACAAGAGCTGGGAATGAGTCAAGTCATACCGACAATACAAGCTATGGCGGATTATGCTGATTTTATACCGGTCTGCATAGAGTGGCTGGAGGAAATGGAGGTTTGATCCTGCCTTTCGATAAGATGGGTGAATTTGTTGACCGGTGCTTACCCGTAAATGGCCACTGTTAACACGGATAAGAAGGCGATCCCGGCTAAAGGGGTCATGATCCATTTTTCTTTTGGACTCTTGGAGAAAAGGTTGGCGAACGTATTCAGGCCCAAATAAACAGCAATGATCCAGATAAAAATAGATGTGAAATGAAAGCTGAATCCTGAGGCAAGGACTCCGGCGTGTTGCAGCGAAACTGCTGAAAAGAACAAGAGAATGAAAACCGACAGCAGACTGAAAAAACGCAGCTTTCCAGGCAATTTGCCTTTATATCTCCCGCCCATTGTGATCTCGCCCCAGGGCAAACCGAACGTCAGCAGCAATTGGATCAAAGCAATGATTATGAACAAGAGAGTGCTAAGTTTTGCAGCTGCCTGTATGTAAGAATCCTCCATCGTGTTAGCTCCTTTTTACTTTCTTTACAGTCCTCCATATTTTACGCTCGGTTAGTTTATATAGTCCATATTAAATTAAAAGCAAACAGCCATATCATTGGATATGGCTGTTTGCTCCAAGCTAATGTCTAGTATAACGGCTTTTTCTTTTGGCTTTGAGAAGATTCGCTCTACGGCTTCTGAGCTGTCTGATGATGCTTAGTTCGGTTAAGGAGAGGCGGAGAGTCTTCGACCGTTTCACTTTCAAGTGAAGTCTTCTGCTTTTTTTGTAACGAAGTTTAAGGTGGGTGACTTTCCGCTTTCTCCGTTTCAAATACGTTCTGAATTTTCTCCACGGCGTCAGGCTGAGGTATTTATGATGCAGACCTGCCCCCGGAGAGTTTTGATCCCAAAACTTTTCCGTTCCGGTAAAATGGACAATTTTATTATGGAAATCATGATTGGGTATAGACTGGTTGAAGAAATTGAAGCGCCGATCCAGCTGAAGGTAATTCCCCCCGAAAACTGCATTCAATGCATCCTGATCAGGCATCGTGGAATCCGGGAAACTGCGCAAAAAGTGCAGTGTTTCTTCGTACCATTCCTGGTGGCAGCGGATAGTATTCAGGGCAAACAGAACCACTCCGGAATTGAAATAATGCTCGGGAACCAAACCTTTGGAATTGATAACATGTGCAACTTCCATAATGCCCTGATCCCAAACCGCGCCTAAATAATACTGACCCAGATCAATTCGCCACAGCTCTTCAAGGTCCATATTGACCAGCACATCGCAGTCCAGATAGATGATTTTTTCAACCGGGATAAGTGCGGGAAGAAGCAAGCGGTACATACATGCCTGTGTCCATACATTAATCGAGCCTACATTTTCCATTACCTGAAGCATGTTTTCAGGAAGAGTAATGGGATAGAAGGTAATGGTGTGTTTATATCGGCTTGTTAGTCTCATGAGCTTTGACTTGTTCTCTTCCGTTAAAGTCTGATCGTGCAAAATATGAACATTAACACGGGAAGCGGTATTGTGGAAAACCGAGGCTAAAACAACTCCGGCATGCTCGGCATAGTGTCCATCCTGATCCTGAAAAGCTAACGCAAGTTCGATCATATGCTAATTCCTCTCTCAACTTTATTGTGTGAATGTACCATAGTATACGTTTGCCATGGATACATGGATCAGGCGATATGCCTACTCCATTCACCCATTTTCAACGGTCTGCTGATGGAAGGAAACAGGCGGCGTTGACTTGAACTTGTCTAGTTTCCGGATTCAATTTAATATTGAGATAAATTAAAGTGTTTTCTTCGAGGAGGGTCAGCATGAAATACGAGTCGGAAAGTCCGGAAAACTATATCAGCCAACTGCCGGAAGATCGTCAGGAAGCCATTACGCAGCTACGGAGCACAATCAAGGGGAATCTTCCAAGCGGCTTCGAGGAAACGATGTCCTATGGCATGATTAGCTATGTTGTTCCACATCACTTGTATGCGCCGGGTTATCACGTGAATCCTGAACAGCCTCTTCCGTTTATAAGCATAGCCTCACAAAAGAATTTTATCGCACTGTATCATATGGGAGTGTATATGCACCCTGAGCTGCTGGCGTGGTTCCGCGGGGAGTATCCGAAGCATGTCCAGACAAAGCTTGATATGGGAAAATCATGTATCCGGTTCAAAAAAACAAACAACATTCCATACGGGCTTATTGCCGAACTGAGCCGCAAGATTGCGGTGCAGGAGTACATTGAAATCTACGAGCGGGAAACAGAAAAGATCAGAAAAAAATAATTCATGCTGGGGATTCCCCGCCGGCAGGCTATAGGAGGGAAATGTTATGGACAACAAAATTACTTATGAATCTGTGGATGATTATATTTCGAGATCAGCTCCTGAAGTTCAGGAGATCCTCCAAACGTTGAGAAAGGTCATTCAAGAATCGGCCCCTGAGGCGAAAGAAAAGATAAGTTATCAGATGCCTACTTTCGAGCTGCATGGCAATCTGGTCCATTTTGCGGCATTTAAAAAACATATTGGATTGTATCCGGCACCGAGCGGGGTTGAAGCCTTCAAAGAGGAGCTGGCGGAATATAAGGGAGCCAAGGGTTCCGTTCAATTCCCTTTAGATAAGCCGATGCCCTATGATTTAATCAGCCGGATCGTTGAATTTAGAGTGGCTGAGAATCTTCAACAAGCAGAGGACAAAGCGAAAAAGAAGATGCTGCAGAAGCAGGAGAAATCATTCAGGGCGAACCTGTAAGTGAGGTGGAAAATAGTGACGGAACGGATTCCCTGCCAAAGCCAAAACTGTGCGGCAACCATTTTACCGGCTACTGCCCACAAAACGGGCGGATTCTGCATGCCCTGTTATCAGGAACAGGAACGCCGCAAACGCCAGGCTTATATTGAACAGCACCGCAGGGATGTGGATCTATATAAAGGAACCGCTGATCCGGTGGAAGTGCTTAAGATTATGCATACAAAACAAGCCTACGACCCTTTGATCCGCTATCTTCCTTATCCCTTAAACCGCGAGCAGGTGTATTCTTCCTTGTCGGGTGAGGATGCAGAGAGGATGAAGGCATATGCATTAGATCTGCTCAGTGCCGGTGACGAGGAGACCAGCGTGGATATTCTTTTGTCGCTGCTCTGTTACAACAACGTGCGGCTTACGGACTGTCTCCCTGTGCTTATCGGCCATGAGCTGTATTACCCGGGGATTCTGTATAAAGATGCTTCAGCAGAGGTCCGGGATCAGCTGCTGGAACAGGTGGAACAGGATAGTGAGAACCGCAATCATCTGCTGCTGGCCTTAGCCTGGATAGGAGACGGACGGATTGTTCAGCAGTTTCAGCAGTGGCGGGAGCAACCACCCCAGTGGGCGAAAGAGCTTTTTGTTTCACCTGATCAGTACTCACTTGAGGCCGGCTGGAAGCTTACTGAAGCCGGAGTGCGGCGGGATTTGTTTTCTCACACCGGATTTGCGATTGAACGGGCGGCGGAACCACTGAATGCTGAGTTTGCTGTGAATGAACCGGCACGGTTCCTGGGAGCGGGCCCGGAGGAATGCCCGTGGTGCGGCAGCGGGTTTACGCGGCTGATGGAGCTGTGGAATAATCATCCGTCGGTTCGTGATTTGGCTCTGGCAGATGAGTGGCTTAAGGTGGATACATGCCTATCCTGTGGCAGTTACAGTGTGATTTATATGGAAACTGGAGTTCAAGGAGAACCCTGCTGGAGCATATACAATCAAGCACCGCAACCTTTGCCGGATCTTAATCTTGGGGAAGATAATGACGAGTATTTAGCCGCTGCACCCCGCCTGCATCTCGCTGCTCAACCGCGAAATGCATATCATGCCGTGGAGTGGACACTGGAACCCGCAGTCTCGCAGGTTGGCGGACACCCGACCTGGATTCAGGATGCAGAATATCCGGCTTGTCCCTGCTGCTCTGAAAATATGATGTTTATAGCCCAGTTGGATTGGTCACAGCTTGGCCCTTACGGAGAGGGCATCTATTATATGTTTATTTGTCCGAAAGATAAGATTACAGCTACCGTATATCAGCAATCCTAGTATATTAACGTCACTGGAGAAATTGGGGTGACGTTTTTCTTTTGCGGAAAATTTCAAGGAAATATAGTCTAGTCCATTGTAAGTGAGAATTATTATCATCTATAATATAGATCATCTGAGAGGGTTGTGATATGAGGTGGGATAACGGTAATGAATTTGAATGATCATATTTTGCTCTGGAATCATGTTTTTATAAAAGTAATGGATGTCAGGCATCAGTCGCTGGAAAAGGGAGAGAACTTGCCGCCATACAGGCTGCCAGCCAGCACGTTTCTGTATTTCGTGTGCGGAGAGGCCAATGTGTCTCTGGATAATAGTATTCATAGAGTGGAACGTTTCCACATCCTGCATGGCGGCAAAGGTGCCAATCTACATATTATAGCGGAGCACGGGCTTGAGTATTATCTGATCTTGTATAAGGCAAATCTTGCCTTGCCTGGCCGTAAGGAGCTTGTACAGCTGATGGAGCGGGACAATCCTTTCCGTGATCAGTATGCTTTTGCGCCGCATAATCCCTTGTCACTGTATGACAAGGTTGAACTGCTGGAGCGGGAATGGCGGCTGTCCTCCGGACTCGGCCATCTGCATGTCAGGGCATTGTTTCACCAGTTTGTGTACGAGCTGCTCCAGCAGATGTACTGGCAGGACATCAGGTCAATGAAGCCGGATCTGGTAGCCCAGGCAGCAGCCTATATCCGTGAGCACTACAGCCGGCCGATTACACTGGAGTCGATAGCGGAGGAGCTGGACTGCAGCGCCGGGCATCTCTCTAGACTGTTCAAGAATAAAATGCATACCAGTCCTATTCATTACCTGGGGCAGATCCGGGCCGACAGAGCGGTGCAGCTGCTGATGCAGACGAATGCCACTTTGCAGGAGATCGCCGAGAACGTAGGGTTTCCCGATGCGCATTCGTTAAGCCGTAGTTTTAAGAAATACAAGGGGTTATCTCCTTTGCGCTTCAAAAAAGAACATCAGCATTGGTCCTCAGATCAGGATTTGCCCTTAACGATGCTAAAATATGCCGTTCAGCAACCTCAGCCCCTAAGTTATAGTGATATTGATAATCAATATCAGAAGAGGGCGGAAGGGGATCTATACATGAACGGACGAATCAAAATTACGGCAATGACGATGCTGTTATGCCTATCGTTGCTGCTGGCTGCTTGCTCAAGCTCGACAAATACAAATGCAAATGCTGGCTCGCAAGCGGCTAATGCAACAGCTGCTACGGCTGCTCCAAGCAACAGCGGTCAGTCGAATGCTGAAAAACAGACTGCGGCACAAGCAGAAACGAGAGTTGTGTCTACGCTAAAAGGAGATGTTGAGGTACCGGCCAATCCGCAGCGGGTAGCATCCGACCAGTATATGGGGCAGCTTCTGAAGCTGGGAATTGTGCCTGTCGGGGTCAGAAGTTACATGCTGAATGAAAGTTGGATTAAGATGGCCGGCATCTCAGAGGAACTGATCTCCGGTATAGAGGATCTTGGCAATTTCCCGATGAATCTGGAGAAATTAACGTATCTCGAGCCGGATCTGATTATCGGTTCCATTGAGAAGAACATTGAGGATTATCAAAAGATAGGAACGACAGTATTCCTGCCTTATTGGGAAGGTGAATCTACGGCAGGCCCGCTGGACAAGTTCCGCCGTATCAGTGAAATCTTCGGCAAGGAGCAGGTAGCGGAGCAATGGATAGCTGAATATGAGGCGAAGGTGGCGGAAGCCCGGCAGAAAATTGCCGGCATTGTGAAAGATGGAGAGACCGTGTCCATCGTACAAGTTGCGAATAAAGCTCTTTATGTTCTAGGTGCAAAAGGCGGGAATTACGGCAGTCCCACGATCTATCAAATGCTGAAGCTTCCGCCAACGGACAAGGCGCTCCATATGAAGGAAGGCTTTGAGAATATTTCACTGGAGGTACTGCCTGAATATATGGGTGACCATATTTTCGTTTATGGCAGTAAGGATGAAGGGGCCAGCGCTGTTCTGGACAGCGGAATATGGAAGGGACTTCCGGCAGTGCAGAAAGGTCAAGTCTACATGTATGGCACTTTCGGAGAAGAAGGCGATGAGTTTGTTATGGAGGACCCTTATTCTCTGGAGCTACAACTGGATTCTATTGTGAATATCATGCTGGCCAATAAATAAAATCAGCCTATGAAGCCGCTGAACACCTTCGGGTGTTGGGCGGCTTCTTGTATCCCTTCAAAGCTCCGGGAAGGTGTAATTTTAGTCGTTGCCTTGTTTGGATTTATATTTTACAGTAAGATTTGTGAATACCATGATCTGTAACTCTGCTTGGTGACATAAGGCGCTGATTAGGGGGTGTAAACCTTGTACCAGATTATTGATTTCGTACTCAACAAGCTCCATGCAAAGCCTGCGGAATAAACAGGGCGAAGCTTGGCATGGAGCGAAGGAATAATTTCGCCTATAGTAACTTAAAAGTTGTGTTTATTAAAGCAGGCTTTGCCCTTAGAATATCTATTCTATTTTAAGGAGCGAGCCAATTATGGATTATATAAGAGCGACGGATGTGTTCCCGGAACGACTACTCCAAGAGATCCAGCGGTATATTCAGGGGGAATTGATCTATATTCCAACCCGTTCAAGCGAGCGGAGAAAATGGGGCGAGAATTCAGGTGCGGCTAACTATTATGTTGCCCGTAATGAAAAGATCCGCCAGAGTTTCCGCGAGGGTGTGACCATCGATCAATTATCTGACCAGTTCGGATTGTCGGTGGAGAGTATTAAGAAAATCGTATATTCGAAGAGATAACATTGACCCGCAGATGAATCTGCGGGTTTTTAACTTTGTGAGTGACCGCGAGCAGCTTAGTGTTGCGACAGCGTAAGGCGCTGGATTTCAGGGTGCGATGATGGAGTTAGTTGGTGTGTGCGACGGCACTGATTTCGAGCAGTTGCTCAGGGTAAGCCAGGAAGGCCACACCGACGAGACTGCCGGCTGGCCGGTGTTCTCCCATGTATTCCTTGAACAGTCCGACGCATGTCTCAAAGTGCTCTTGCGCGTTTGTCAGATAGATCTCCACATAAGCGAGGTTCGACCTCGTGACACCAAATCCCGCCAGCACGCGATCGAGATTCTCCAGCGTCTGCCGGGTCTGTGCCTCGATATCGCCCTCGCCAACGAACGCGCCCTCCGTATCATGGGAAAATTGTCCCGAAATGTAGATGGTGCCGTTGACGCTATAGCCCTGGGTGATGCCGTGATCCCAAAGATCGTGATTGTAGGTTTTGACAGTAGCCATTTTTTTCTCTCCTTTACTTCAAAGTAAGGTCAGTATAAAGTGAACGTAAATAAAAATATAGTACGCACTTTTTTGATAGGTACTACCAGAAAGGATAGTGTAAATATGAGTATGGCTGAATATAAAGGTAAGGTTAAAAACATTCAAGATACACCATTTGGTTATACCTTGTCCGTTATTGGCGGTAAATGGAAGATGGTGATTATGTACCTGCTGGCAGAAAACCAACCGGTTCGCTTTAATGATCTGAAAAGACAGATAGGTGCTATTACGTATAAAACATTGAGTTCACAACTGAAAGAATTGGAAGCTGACGGTATGGTGATACGGAAAGAGTATCCACAAGTTCCCCCTAAAGTCGAGTACAGTCTCACAGATAAAGCCGAAACACTATTACCTGTTTTGGAAGGTTTATGTGAGTGGGGGACGATACACCAAAATAATTAGATGAGACCTGGTTTACAACTTTTAATAAGAGATCTCGGTATATCATCCCAACCTGCAATTTCCTTACAATAAGGTCATACAGAAGACTAAGGGGATGATTAACGATGACGGTACGGTTCAGAGCCTACACTCCGGAAGATATGCTGAAAGTACGCCAATTTCTTTCACATGTTTATAGTAAACTTGGGCGGCCGAATAGTTGGCTGATTGCACGCTTTGAATTCGAGATTTTTTTCCTGCAAAAGAATGCCGGATGGCTTCCCGAGTGGGAGCAGAATATAGGGTTATGGGAAGAAGAGGACGGTAAGCTGGTTGCCGTAGCCTGCAAGGATGGCGATTTCTATTTCCAGCTCGATACAGAACAGCCGCAGGAAAGCCTGCTCATGGAAATGTTCGAATTCATTGAAGAGAAGTCCCGCCAGGGAACAGCCGGTTATTGCAAACTGGCTATTCCGGCCTTTATGCCACAGCTGGAAAAGATGGCGCTAAGTCGCGGATATGAGCTTCTTCCGAACGAAAGCGATAATTTCGTTTCTATCGCACTGGACCGGATTTTCCCTGTGGAGATTCCATCGGGGTTCACTCTTTGCTCTGGAGCGGATGTCCCTAATAGGGCTAAGGCGCAGGGGCATATTATGGCGTTTAATTATCCGGGAACTCCATATGCGGAGCAGATGCTTCAATACTACCGTGGGATTGCTGAAGCTCCCGGTTATCGGCCTGAGCTTGATCTGTCACTTGTTAATGGGCAAGGGGAGGTCGTGTCTTTCTGCAATGTTTTTCTGGATGAGGAGAACAAGATGGGCATACTTGAACCGGTGGGTACTCATAGAGATTACAGGTTGCATGGGCTGGGGCGAACGATTATTTATGAAGCTCTAAACCGGCTGCGGGTAATGGGGATGGTCAAGGCATATACGGGTCCCATGCAGCCTTTTTATGAGCATATCGGTTTTGAGCTGGACGTGGAGCTGACCGTGTGGAAGAAAGAAATATAGTGTTTTATTTTGAACGTAATTCCCTTTATAGCGCGCAAACAAACCAAGCTCTGAGGTACTGGGGCTTGGTTTGTTGTATGTACTATTTTGAGGCGACTCTAGTTCATAATCCCGATATCGGAAAATACAGATCACACTCGCAATAATGCTTGTTGCCCTTGGCGTAATTAATATATTCAAAGCTGAACTTCTCCTCTAATTGAAAAGGTACGGTCGGCATCCAGGTTGAGGTGATGTATTCCCAGATTTCACTCAGAGAGTGCGGCGTAATCTCCTCGGGCCGATGCAGCCCGATGTAGGTAAATACACCGTATTTATGCGGTTTAATATGTTTGATATTCAGGTCAGGCGGGATGATGCTGCTGTGGTTGATTTGCAGGGAGGGCTGGTAGATCATAGACCCGGTAAAGGGCTCGGGAATGGAAGTGAAGCCGATATAGACATCCTTCTCTACCGGATTCATAATCCTGGAACGGGAAAGCGTGAAGAATTCGACACCATAACGGGCCGCAGCCTGGGACAGCAGGTTGTCCTCTGCATGAATAGAATAGGTAGGCCCTGCTATTGAAAAAGGGGGCAATACCGAGATGGAGCGAAAAAAAACGAGGCCATCTCCGGCGCGGCTCATAAAGTCGGCATTGAACCGGTCCAGGATATTCAGCGGCGAAGGCGATCTGCGCCATTTGGCCGGAGTGACATGATATTCTTCCTTAAAAGCCCTGTTGTAGGTCCGTTCACAGCTGAAGCCGTATTTGGCGGAAATATATTCAATGTTGCTCCGCTGATTCAGCAGATCGCCAAGCGACAGGGCAATCCGCCTTCTGCGCACATACTCCATTAGGCCAGTGGCTGTAGCCCCTTTCCAGATGCGTAGCAGGTGGAATTTGGAGACATTGACATGCCCGGAGATATCATCAAGACAGAGCGTTTCCAGCAGATGCTCTTCAATATATTCCGTTGTCCGGTTGATAGTTTCCAGTAAATAATGATCCATAGGGGTCTCCCTTCCAGCAATTTCTGTCCGGTTTTCATGGAAAACGTGAAGTATAATTTTACCACAAGCTCCAGAATCGGCAAGCGATTTCAATCATATGGAGTGGGTGGAGGATCATTGGATATGGATGATAGAGTACTGCTGGAGTTAAAAGACCGCTATCTGGCCGCGACCGAAAGCTTCGTGGACAGGGTCAGGGAAGATCCGAACGTTATTGCCGTCATTGTGTGCGGAAGTCTCGCTTATGATTCAGTCTGGGAGAAAAGCGATATCGACATGGGCCTGGTCGTCCGCGACCAGACCCTGCAACAGAACGCTTATTGTCTCGTGGAGGATGGCATTACTATAAACGTCCAGCTGTTTGAGAGAAGTACCTTCAAGCGGGGTTTTGAACGGATGATCGGCGGCTCGATGCCGCAGTCTTTTTTTGCGAAGGGGCGGATGATCTATACTTCCGATGACAGTCTCTATGATTACTTCGAAGATTTCAAGCAGCTGGGAAGTTATGATATTGCGTTGTCCCTGCTTTGGAATGCCTGTGAGTTGATTGATGTGTACCACAAATGCCAAAAATGGCTGACGGTGCGCAAAGATCTGCTTTATGCCCAGTATTTTTTGCTTAAGGCAGGCAGTCTGATAGCCAATATGGAGCTGTGCTCACAAGGTGAGCCGCCGATCCGGGAGTCGGTCCTGAAGATCCTCGAATACAGTCCGGAACGTATGGCCCCCTTTTATCAGAACCCAATGTCCAGGCGCTTAAGTGAGGATGAAATTCAGAACGCCATTGACACAATAGGACAATTCCTGGACCGTCATCTCGACATGATCAAGCGCCCGGTCATTGAATTTATGGCAGATCAGGAGATGAAGACCGTAACCTTGCTGGCGAAGCATTTTCATATGCAAAGTCATTTCCTGATCAACATCCTGGAGTATATGGCCGGGAAGGGTGTCATCGAGAAGGTGTCACAAACGATCCGCATCACCTCCAAGAGCAAACCGGCCGTCGAGGAAATTGGTTTCTTGTATATTCCATAAAAAGAAGGGGGAATTCGCATATGTCCGTACGCACGACAATTGAAATATCGGGGGCCAAGCAGAACAATCTCAAGAATATCTCCGTAGAGATCCCGCGGGACAAGTTAACGGTCATCACCGGGGTTTCCGGCTCCGGCAAATCCTCACTCGCGTTTGATGTCATCTATGGAGAGGGACAGCGGAGATTTCTCGATTCGATCTCGAATTTTGCCAAAAGCCGGATCAGCCAGGTGAAGAAAGCGAAGGTCGATTCCGTGCGGGGCTTGTCCCCGGTCATTGCCATAGAACAGAAAAAGGGTAACAATAATCCCCGTTCTACCGTAGGGACTGTGACGGATACCAATGATTATTTGCGGCTGTTGTTCGCGACAGCGGGTATCGGTCATTGTCCGGAATGCAGCCATCCGCTCAAGCAGCTGTCTGCGGCCCAGATCGCCGAGCATATCTCGGCACTGCCTAAAGGTACGGTCGTTGAGCTGCGGGCCCCTGTATACAAAATCTACGGGGAAGACTACAGCTATACTTTCCAGCAGCTGCGGTCCAAGGGCTTCAAGCATTTGCTTATTGACGAAGCTCCGGTATCATTGTCGGAAGAGATTGAGCTGGATGAATCAGTAACATACCGGATTGAGATGGTTATTGACCGGTTTACTTTAAAGCATGACACCTACATACAGCTGACCAAGACCATCGAAGCGGCAATGCTGGCGCTGGATGAGGATATATTGATCAAGGTAGAAGTGATCGGGGGAGTGGAGGACGGGTTCTACGACCATTTTGGCTGCCGGGAGCATCATTTCTTCCTCTGCGATATGCAGCCGTTCCATTTCTCCTTCAATACTCCGGCAAGCGCCTGCCATACCTGCATGGGTGTGGGCATGTCCTATGTCGTGGAGCCGCGCTTTCTGGTGGTTGCACCGGAGAAAAGCATTAATAAAGGAGCGCTGAAGAACACGGTGTTCAACACATCGGGCAAAGACAGCTACCGCTCGGTGATGATGTACAGCTTGTCCCAAAAATATGGCTTCAGCCTGGACACACCATTTCATGAACTTCCTACATCGGTTCACGAGCTGCTCTTCTTCGGCACAAAAGGCGAACTCGTCCCCATGCTGCACCCGCCTACCTCACAAAAGAAGAACTGGATTACCGGCCGGGACCGGCCGTTTGCGGGATTTGTACATGAGATGGAACACTGGTACAAGCAATATATCCGTAAGTCATCCACCTCGGAGGCGTTTGAACCGACCTTTATCAAGGAGTGCATGATCGAAAAAATATGCCCGGCATGCGGTGGAGCGAGGCTGAAGAAACAACGGCTACAGATTACGGTCGGGGACCGGAATTTTGACCAGCTCACCCGCATGCAGCTGCATGAGCTGCTGGGATTTCTGGATGGCTTGACCTTTGAGGAAGAGGTACGGGATGTAGGGGAGACCATTATCCGCGAGCTGCACACGAGAATCTCCCTGCTGATCGAAATCGGGCTTTATTACATCAACCTGGGCAGAAGAAGCGACAGCATGTCCGGAGGCGAAATGCAGCGGATCAAAATGTCGACGCAGATCAGCAGTGAGCTGATGGGCATGCTCTATATTATGGATGAGCCGAGCATTGGACTTCACCCGCGCGATTCGAGCAAGGTGATTGATACGATGAGAAAGCTGTGCGATATCGGCAATACGATCATTGTGGTTGAACATGATCTGGATACGATACAGTCTGCCGACCATATCATCGAAATTGGTCCAGGACCCGGTATTCATGGCGGGGAGATTGTTGCGAGCGGAACGATGCAGGATATTATGGACGAGCCCGAGTCGGTTACGGGCCAATACTTATCCGGAAGCGCAAGCATCCCCATTCCCAAGCAGCGGCGGAATCTGGGAGATCACTTCTTATCCATTCAGGGAGCCCGGGAGAATAATCTCAAGAATGTGGATCTGGACATTCCGCTGGGTGTTTTTATCTGCGTGACCGGGGTATCCGGCTCAGGGAAAAGCTCGCTGATCAACGAGATTCTGTCCAAGCAGCTGAGAATAGATAAAACGGGTGCACGGATTGTAGCCGGGGAGCATGATTATCTGTTCGGTTCGGAGCTGCTAAACCATGTGATCAATATTGATCAGACACCGATCGGGAGAAACAGCAAATCCAATCCGGCCACTTATATCGGGATATACGATAAAATCCGTGACCTGTTCGCCATGCAGCCTGATGCCGTAGCGCGCGGGTATCAGCCAATCGACTTCAGCCTTACCCATGCCAACGGGACACGATGCGAACACTGTGCGGGCGACGGGATTATCGTCACAAGCCTGCAGTTTATGGCTGACATTGAATCCATCTGCCCGGTGTGCAAAGGCAACCGGTTCTCTGAAGAAGGTCTTGAAATCAAGATCCGGGATAAAAGCATAGCCGATGTTCTGCAAATGACCGTGGAAGAAGCCAGTATCTTCTTCGAGGACCATAAGTACCTTAAGCATAAACTGGGGATTATGAACGAGCTTGGACTGGGATATATGACCCTTGGCCAGAGTTCAACCACCTTGTCCGGCGGAGAAGCGCAAAGAGTGAAGCTGGCTTACGAATTGGGCAAGATCAAGAAAGGCGCCCACAACCTGTATATTCTAGATGAGCCTACAACGGGATTGCATCTGGCGGATATACAGAAGCTGCTGCTTGCGCTGAACAAGCTGATGGACAGCGGGCATTCTGTCATCGTCATTGAACATCATCTGGATGTGATGAAGTCGGCAGACTATATCATTGATATGGGACCGGAAGGCGGCAACGAGGGCGGATATGTTGTCGCGGAGGGAACTCCAGAGCAGGTGGCGCAAGTGGAAGCTTCCCATACCGGAAGATACCTGCGCAGTGTGCTTGAACCGAGAGAGGTTAGAGCCTGATGTCTTTTCCTTTTGATTGCATCACTGAGTTTATGTTCTTCGATAAAATGTGTGATGAACGAAATGCAGAAGGTAGCAGCATATTTCAAACATCACATCCCGAATTGGGTAGTTTGATCTGCAAGGCATGCCCCCGTTAATCATGGAGTGAAGGAGCGAAAGTAATGAACGGACAATACAAAGTGAAATTTGCGGAAATGCAGGATGTTGATTCATGGATGTCAATGATTGAAGCTGTCCGCAGTAATTTTCCGGGTCTCCACAGCGAAGAATTACTGGAGGGGTATAAACAGACCGTAATTAAGAACATTAACAGGCGGACGGCTATCTGTGCGGTCTATGCTGGCGAGGTTGCCGGGCTGATGCTCTTCTCCTATAATGCCAAATGTCTTTCCTGCATGGCTGTACACCCGGATCACCGCAGACAAGGAATCGCCACAGCGATGATCGATCAAATGTTATCTTTGTTTCCGGAGGATACGGAGCTTTCCGTAACTACGTTTAGAGCAAATGATCCGCTGGGGGCAGCCCCGCGTCCGTTATATAAGAAATTTGGATTTGTTGAGGATGAGCTGACAGAGGAATTTGATTATCCCCATCAGAAATTTGTCCTGCGCAGATCACCATCATAAAGGGGGATAACATTGAATCAGCCACAGATTTATCCGTATGAATTGTCTGCCGTTGTAGAAGCGCATATTGGATCATTTAAAGTTCTCTCAGATCACAGACAAGGCAGCTCAAGAACAGGAGTGTGGAAGATTCAAGCGGCTCAAGATCAGACATGTTATTACCTGAAGACTCATAGCCGTATTCAAAGATGGCATCCCGAAGTGTATGCCTACAACCACTGGGTGAATGGCTTAAAGCCTTATGTCCCGGAGCTTATTGCAGCTTTTGAGGGGGAGAGTTGGCAAGCCGTCATAATCTCCGCACTCGATGGAATCACTATGAGAGAAGCAAACCTGGAGCCGGCTGAGCGATACGCTGCTTACAATAAAGCAGGGCAACTGACCAGGCAGCTGCATGATTCACAGACCGGTGATTGGTTTGGCCGTCCGGATAAAGACGGGAATCCCATTGAGCTATATCATCATGCGGATCCTGTTGTCTATATCCGCAGCACGCTTGAGGATATGGCCGGCAAATGTATGGAACTAAAGCTTCTTCAGCCTGCTGAGCTTGAACTGCTGGAGTGGGCTCTACAGAATGCCAGTGTTTTTGAAGGCAGCAAGCCTGTGCCTATAAGCTGGGATTCTACCCCAGGCAACTGGCTGGTAGATTCTAACGGGATTTTCAGCGGGCTGATTGATTTCGAGAACATGTTATGGGGCGTAGATGTGGACCATTTTTCGGTACTGTTTGAGAAATATTTTATTAAGGATGAGCGCGCCAAGTTAGCATTTTTTGAAGGCTATGGTGATGAGATTCTGATCCACAAGCAGATTCATATCAGGATTTGCTGCATTAAGCTGGCTTTGGGAGATCTCTATTGGGGCACTCAAAATAACATGCCCAAAGTTATAGCAAACGGGAGGAAACTTCTGGCGTCCTTGCTGAAAGCAGACAATGATAAATGATGACTTTTAACGGAGGTAAGATACTTTCACTTATTCAGAGTAATCTTCCTGCCTGTTCATTATTTTACATTTTCCGAGTTTCCTGTACAATATAAGTTACATATTATTACAGTCATCAATTGAAAATGCTTGCGTTATACATACGCTAAGGAGTGGATCAAATTATCTTAATGCAGTATTGGTGGCAACTGTCTTTAATTGGAGTCGTCAGCTATTTCCTGGGGAATATCTGCGGAGCGGTGATAGTCTCAAACAAGTTTATGCACAAGGATATCAGGGGACTAGGAAGTAAAAATGCCGGAACGACGAACATGGCCCGGGTATTTGGCGTGAAATACGGAGTAGCGACCTTATTGATAGACTTACTTAAGGCGCTGATCTGTGTGCTTATTGCCAAGGTGATTATGACTTCAATTGGAGGAGTCGAAGCCGGGAGGCTAGCAGGTTACTTGTCGGGTTGTGCTGTAATATTAGGCCATAATTATCCCTTATTGTTGGGTCTAAAAGGAGGTAAGGGATTTGCCTCAGGAATAGGTGTGTTTATGGCGCTCCAGCCACTGTTTACACTGATTCTACTAGTCTGTGGGCTTCTTATGCTGCTGATCGTTGATAGAATGTCGGTGTTTGCCTTAACTTTTTTTGTCGTGGAGACGATTTATGCCTGGATGGTAGTTCCCATAGAGGAGTGGTGGGTACCTGCGCTTGTCACTGTATATTTGCTGCTGGCGGTTATCGCGCACTGGCCGAACCTTGTCCGGTTGGCGCATGGCGAAGAGAAACCACTGGGGCTCTACCATCTGCTGAAATATGGGAAAAGGGCTCATTGAGCCTTGTGAGACTTATTAAACATTATAAATTTATGAATCTAGTAAGTGTGGAGGTTATAACTTGTGTCGAAACCTGTGTATGGAAAAAACGCTGTGCAGCTGAATCATAACGACAGATCAACAGGAGTGGTATGGCTGCTGGCTGCCGCTTTTATCCTTTTTCTGGGGTGGGCGCCATTTCAGAGGGGATTGTTTAACAGTCAGCAGCTCATATTCGAGAAACCTCTCTTTGTGTCTGCTCTATTATGCTGTCTTATGCTGTTTGGCTGGGTAGGTTTGAATTATAAAAAATTCAAGCTGCAGGAGCAAAGTGA
This sequence comes from Paenibacillus paludis, assembly GCF_042610515.1. NCBI lineage: Bacteria > Bacillati > Bacillota > Bacilli > Caryophanales > Paenibacillaceae > Paenibacillus > Paenibacillus paludis. The sequence goes on along the minus strand of NZ_JBGJZP010000005.1, from coordinate 204,105 downwards.
CTTGCTTGTCCTGGCTGCATTTATGTTGCCGATCATTTACGCGCTCACACTGTTTGTAGCTGTTTCGCATTTCTCAGCGATGAACATGCTGTTTATTCAGACTATGTACGCTGCCGTCTTTATAATCTCCTTCTACCTGTTAAAGCAAAAGCAGGTGAACTTAGCGGTACAGCAGGCCATCTTGAGTATTGCTTATATCATTGTATGGTTTGGCCTGCTCAATTGGTTAGGGAGCGGGAAGTTAGCGGGCAGTCTGGTAGGCTGGTTCACGAATGAAGTGGTCAATGGAACTTACAATGGTGCATTGATAACCGATTCCAACGGTTTGCGCTTGACCTCGATATTTCAGTATGCCAATACGTATGCAGCCTTCTTAATGGCCTTTCTGTTTGTTGCTCTGTTTGCACTGGTCCGCTCCAAGAAGGGGTACGGCTGGCTGATACACGGGTTCATGCTCGTCCCGATTATCGTTTCCATGCTGCTCACGCTGTCACGCGGCGGGCTTGTCATGATGCCGGTAGTATTTATATTGCTGTTGTTATTCCTGAAGTCTGTGCAGCAGATTCTATGGATCATTCATCTTGGAATTTCCGGATTGGCATCTTTAATTATTGCGTCACCCGTCACTAATCTGGGAATCAGCCTCAATACGGATTTCACGTCATCATCGGCCTTAAAGGGCTGGAGCTACTTGCTCGGGGCTTCGCTCCTCACAGCCGGATTAAGCTGGGCAGTGCAGCGTTACCTGGCTCCATGGCTCCGGGGCAAGCTGGACGGCGAGAACTCCCGGAAACTGAATGGAATGTGGATTCCGCTGGGTTCGGTAGCGCTTGTCGGTATTATTGCCTTTCTGCTGATCGGTACAGGCGTACGGAGTATTCTTCCGGATCATATTGAAGTCCGGCTGGAGAATATTAACTTCAAACAGCATAGTGTTTTGGAGCGGATTACCTTTTATAAGGATGCTGTGAAGGTTATTAAGGATAATCCGGTTCTTGGGATCGGAGGTGACGGCTGGCAGGCAGTGTTCGGGCAATATCAGAATAATCCCTATGTCAGCCACCAAGTGCATAATTTTTTCCTGCAGTATCTGATTGAGGTGGGGATAGTCGGATTTGTTGTGTTTATGAGTTTCATTCTCTTTATTTTTTATAAGTATATTCGCGGGTATGCGGCAAGGAAGCAGGATGAATTCAGCAACGGTTTCTTTTATCTGATTATTGCATTATCTATTCTTGTTCACAGCCTGCTGGATTTCAATATGAGCTATGCGTTTATGGGAATTCTGGTCTTTCTGGGCCTGGCAGGAATGGCAGTGGTGATGGACAGCAAACCGCTGCGCCGGAACTGGAACAAGGCAGGGGTGCGTTACGGGTACCTTGCAATCCTTACGGCAGGGGCGGTGTTCATGCTGGTTCTGTCCATTAACTATATCAGCTCCAACAATGCCGGCAATAAAGCCCGGCAGTTGTTCAGTGTGAGCCAATCCTATGATGAGCTCAAAGCTCCGCTGGTCAAGGCGCTGAAGATACGCCCAGGCCATCCGGAGTCGACGATCTATCTGTCTTCACTGGATCAGCAGGTGTATTCCCAGACGCAGAACGAACAATTTCTGGAGGAGTCGCACACCTTGCTGACGACTGCGCTAAAGAGAGAGCCTTACGATAAAGAATTACTGAAACAGTTGGTTTCTTATTATGATCTTAAAAATCAAAGCGACCTTGCCCTCAAGGTCTACCACGATAATGCCAGCAAGTATAATTGGGATATCGATTGGTACAGTACGCTGATCAGCCGCTCCCTTATGCAGGGAGAGCAAGCCCTTAACTTAAAGGACGATGCAGCTAAACAAGAATATTTCACAATTGGACTTCAAGCCTACGATCATGTGACTGCCGGTGTGGAGCATCTGAAAACACTGCCACCCGAACAGCTGCAAGGAAATCCATTCTCTGTAACCCCGCTCATCGCCCTGAACGCGGGTAAGATCAAGTTTATGATGGGTGAAGTACAGGAAGCTACGGATATCTTAAAACAGGCCTTAAGTGCAGATTATGCGGATGTTACTAACCGCGAGATCGCCCGCTGGTATCTGGCTGCACTGAAAAAGAATGGAGGCCAGGACCAGGCGGTCCATGATCTGCTGATTGCAGCGGACGCGCAGGAGGCGGCCCGAATTGATGAAATCTTAGCTAAGCAGTATTAAAGGAAGGGATACTCTCCTGAATAAGAATCGGTTTGCTTATTACAGCATTTTTTGAAATTTAAAGTGTAATTGAGGCGTTTTTGCGTTATCCTCTAAGAAGACACAGCTTTCCCGGAGCTGGTCAGATCCAAAGAAAAGTAGAGAATACCGCAGGAGGAACCTGGATGTCAACTGAGATTTCACGTTCGTTTATTGAGAGTGTAAAGCTGGAACTGCTCAGCAGGCTTGGCCTGAAGCAGGTCTATTATAAAGGTCCGGCAGGCGATGATTTGCTCTTTGAGGCCACGGGCTTTGACAAAGGAACACAGCACAAATTTTGTGTCAGAACAAAAACAGGGACCATTGATGAATTCGTTGCAGGGAAATGGATGAAGGTCCGCAGCTTTACGATCAAGAGTGAAAAATAAAGCTTGGCACAACAATCAAAGCCGCATACCCCGCGATCTGTGGGGTATGCGGCTTTTTTGCATAACACTAACCTCAAATTAGCAAGCTTATTAGAGGTTGGTGTCATTTTGTTCTTTGTAACCGGATTAAGATGCTTGTTCGAATTGGCTATTGTAAAGCTCCGCATAGAAGCCATTTTTGGCAAGCAGTTCATGATGGCTGCCGCTTTCCAAGATATCGCCATCCTTCAGAACCAGAATCACATCGGCATTCTTAATTGTTGAGAGCCTATGTGCAATCACGAAGGAGGTTCTTCCTTCCATGAGCTTATCCATCGCCTGCTGAATCAACAGCTCTGTTCTTGTATCGACCGAGCTTGTTGCTTCATCGAGGATGAGCATCGGCGCGTCCTTAAGCATCGCGCGGGCGATCGTAAGCTGTTGCTTTTGCCCGGTAGATAAATTGACTTTATCGTTGAGCACGGTATCATATCCGGCACTCAAGGTCTGTATGAAATGGTGCAAGCCCACTGACTTACAAGCCTCTTCGATTTCTTTATCGGTTACGCCCGTTTTGTTGTACACTAGGTTTTCCCTGATAGTGCCCTCAAAAAGCCAGGTATCCTGCAGAACCATACAGAATAAATCATGGATGTTTTCTCTGGTCAAACTGCTGATCGGGGTATCATCAATATAAATTTCCCCGCCCATTAATTCATTAAACCGGATTAGAAGGTTTACAAGCGTTGTTTTACCTGCGCCGGTAGGACCGACTATAGCGACTTTTTGTCCAGGCTTAACCTCTGCAGAGAAATCTTTAATAACAAGCTTGTCTGAATTGTCATAAGCAAATTGCACATGCTCAAATTTCACTTTGCCCGCAGCGGTTTCAAGATGTCCTTCCTTGTGACTCTCATTGTCCATTTCTTCGGCATCCAGGAATTCAAAGACACGTTTGCTTGCGGCAGACGCCGATTGCAGACTTTGTGCGGCTTGCGCAATCTGTGACAGCGGCTGTGTAAAATAACGGACATACAGGATGAAGGCCACAATAACCCCAAAGGATATCGTTCCGTTCATAGCAAGTATAGCACCTGCGACACAAACGGCCACAAACCCCAGATTGCCTATAAACATCATAATCGGCATCATAAGACCGGAGAGGAACTGTGCTTTAAATGCGCTATCTTTAAGATTCATATTCAGAGATTCGAATGTACTGCGCATTTGCGATTCGCCATTGTAGGCCTTCACTACAGTATGTCCAGAATAGACTTCCTCCACATGGCCATTGATTTTTCCTAAATATTCTTGCTGGCTTTGAAAATACTTTTGAGATTTTTTCATAATTGCCGCCATGAGACCAAAGCCAATTACGGTGGCAACAATCGCTGTAATGGTCATGATCACATTTGTTTTGAACATCATGATTAGAGACCCGACAAACAGGGCGAGGGCAGTGACCAGTGTGCCGACACTTTGATTTAAGGCTTGCCCGATGGTATCCACGTCGTTGGTAACCCGGGACAGGATGTCACCGGTTGTAGATTTATTATAATAAGAGATCGGAAGCCTGTTCATTTTGCGGGAGAGATCGGTTCTTAAGCTTTTGGAAACCTTCTGTGTAACTACGGACATGATTAATCCTTGTGCCAAAGACAATACAGAGCTAAGGAGATAGATAAATACAAGGAAGAGTCCAATGGAAGTTACGGCTTCCATATCAATACCGGTGACGATGCCCTCGGTGATCAAGTCTGTTATCTCTGAAAGCTTATCCGGCCCGAGCAAAGTCAGTACCGTGCCGATTGCTGCGCTGATAATTGCAATAAGAACTACGGGAATATATTTTCTGCCATAGCGGAGAAGTTTGCTCCAGGTGTTGAGTTGCTCTTTGCTCTTGTTCATTAGGCCAGCTCCTCCTTGGAAAGTTGTGAGTAGGCAATTTCTTGGTAGATACTGCAGGACTGCATTAATTCATCATGTGTCCCCATGCCTGCCACACGTCCAGCTTCCAGTACAATAATTTTGTCCGCGTCTTTAATTGTGCCGATTCGTTGGGCAACAATCAGCATCGTAGTGCCGCGGGCTTCTTTCTTCAGCTCACTGCGCAATTTGCGGTCTGTCTTATAATCAAGGGCTGAGAAGGAATCGTCGAAGATCAATATTTCAGGACGGCGCGCAATGGCCCGGGCAATGGACAGACGCTGTTTTTGCCCGCCGGACAGGTTCGAACCGCCTTGGGCGACATGGGCCTCGTAGCTGCCGTCCATCTTTTCCACAAAATCCGAAGCTTGAGAGGTATAAACGGCATCAACGACATCAGATGCAAGATTACTTCCGTTATCACCAAAAGCAACGTTGGAGCTTACCGTACCGCCAAACAAAATCGCTTTTTGGGATACATATCCTATTTTGTTTCGCAGCGCACTTTGCTCGTATTGGTTGACATTGATACCATCCACCAGCACCTCACCTGCTGTAGCATCATAAAAGCGGGGGATCAGGTTAACAACGGTACTTTTTCCGCATCCGGTTGAACCGATAAATGCCACGGTTTCTCCTTTTTTTGCCGTAAAACTGATGTCCTCTACAACATAATCCTCTGCATCAGGATATTTGAAGCTGACATTTCTAAATTCGACTTCGCCAACCCGATCCGCCTTGGAGGAAGTAAGCGATCCGTTCTGTAAGCTTGGTTTAGTGTCCAGCACTTCGTTGATTCGTTTGGCAGAGACATGGGCGCGGGGCATTAATATAAAAATCATGATCAACATCATGAACGCCATAACCACCTGCATCGCATAGGATGAGAAGACAATCATATCGGAGAATAAGCCCATCTTCGCGGCACCATCGGCATTCTGAATCAACACAGCACCTACCCAATAGATAGAGAGACTTAAACCGCTCATAATGAGAGAAATACTTGGCATCAGCATGGACAATACATTGTTAGCGAAGAGATTCGTCCGGGTAAGCTCGTTATTGGCTGCTCCAAATTTATCTTCCTGATAACTTTCCGCATTATACGCGCGAATAACACGCAGTCCGGTAAGGTTCTCTCTTGCAACACGATTAAGGTTGTCCGTCAGTTGCTGCAATCTTTGGAATTTCGGCAGCACGAGCACGATACATATGCCGACAATCAGGATTAACACGCCAATAGCGACACCGGTAGAGAGCGACCACTGCCAACTTTTGCCCGTGATCTTGAGCATCGCCCAGACTGCCAGGATAGGAGCCTTCAACAGCAGCTGCAGACCAATGACAATCAGCATCTGCACTTGCGTTATGTCATTCGTTGACCGGGTAATTAGACTGGCTGTAGAAAAGTTGTTGATTTCTTCCATGGAGAAGGACTGTACCTTATCGAACAATTTGGAGCGTAATCTTGAAGAGAAGTTAGCCGCGGTTCTGGCGGCAATGCCTGCCACAATAATGGAGGTGGCTAAGCTGCCGAGGGCACAGAGCAGCATCCAGACTCCGGCTGTAATGATTTCGCTCATTTCACTTCCCGGTGTCTGTATAAGACGGGTAATATCGCTCATATAACCGGGTAATTCCAAATCCAGCCATACCTGTGCAACAATGAAGAGGAGGCTAAACCCGACTAGAGCCCATTCCTTCGGTTTCAAGTATTTAAGTATAGTGACCATATCTCTGACTCCTTTATGTGGTGTTGTATCCATGATAACGAAACAAGATAAACTGAAAATTAACTTTTCTGAAAAAAATAAAAAGCCCTGAAAGAACCATTCAGTTCTTTCAAGACTAGAGTCAAAGTCCATTCGGTATTGTAATTGTAAACGTGGTACCTTGTGATGGTGTGCTGCTGCAGGCAATCGTTCCTTCATGCAGATGAATAATTTGGTTCACGATCGCTAATCCAAGACCATTGCCAGCAGTCGAGTGGGAAGTATCCTGCTGATAAAATTTATCGAAAATCTTGGGAAGACCTTCCGGACTAATCCCGGAACCGTTGTCGCGGAACAGAATGACAATGGTATTTTCATTTTGCTTCATGTCAACTTCAATTAGGCCATTGTCAGGTGTGAACTTGATCGCGTTATCCAACAAATTCAGCCAGACTTGATTCAACAGCTCTTTGTTTCCAGAGATATTGTAATCCTGAACGTTAACATTCAGTGACATATTCTTCTTCTCCAATTTGGCAGCAAGCAGCAGCACAGATTGGCGAATCTGTTCTCCAACATTAAACCGTGCTTTGTTCGTTAAAATCGTCTGCGCCGCAATTTTTGAAAGCTCAAGAACATTCGAGGCGAGGGAAGCTAGTCTAGCTGATTCCTCGATAACAATGTCTAGATATTCATCCCGTTCCTCTTTGCTAAGATCATCATGCTTGAGCACTTCGGCAAATCCTTTGATCGAGACAATGGGGGTTTTGAATTCATGGGAGAAATTATTGATAAAATCGGTTCGCAGAATTTCGATTCCCCCAAGCTCTTCGGCCATCCGGTTAAAATTCTCCGAAAGAATTTTAAATTCCGGAGGACTTTTGAGCTGAAGACGCATGGAAAAGTCACCTTTGGCAAGCCGGTCCGTGGCTTCTATAAACATCCGGATGGATTTTACCATTTTCCGGCTTGTGACAGCCGATATCGATGTACCGATTATTGTGCAGGCGATTAATGTCATTACGGGAAGCAAGGTGCCATCTTGGGCAATTTTTTCATTTAACAGACCAAAAACATTCGCAAGATAGAACAGCAGCCCGGTAATCACAACAGTAATGAGAAAGATGACGAATACGGCAAGAGAGAAATAGAGGGGCAGAGAGATTCTGCTGCTGAGTTTGTTACTCATTTTGCTCATGGTGTTCTCACCGCCTTGTATCCCAGACCCCGAACAGAAACCAGTTCAAACTCCGGATAAGCTTCAAACCGTTTCCGCAGCCGATTGATGTGAACATTGACGGTTGTATCCGTACTTTCATTTTCCATGCCCCATATTTCATCCATGAGCTGGATTCGGGTGAAAATCCGCTCCGGATAGGATAATAGCTTATACAACAAATAAAATTCTTTTTGCGGAAGGGTCTGCTTCTCATCCTCCCGGGTTACCGTCAAGGCGTCATAATCAAGTACGACTTTACCCACTGCCAGTTTACGGGCACTTGCAATTTGGGAACGGCGAAGCAGAGCTTGGATTCTGAGAAGCATTTCTTCGGTATCAATGGGCTTGGTCATATAATCATCGGTTCCAAGCCGGAACCCCTTCTTTTTATCTTCAGGGAGCTGTTTGGCTGTAGCCATAAGTATGGGGATCAAGCTATTGGCATCCCTTACTTCCTTTGCGAATTCATAACCATCCATATTAGGCATCATGATGTCCAGAAGGATTAGATCAATATGCTGTGAATCAAGGACCTCCAAAGCTTTAACTCCGTCTTCGGCAGTGACAACAGAATATCCTTCGCGTTTTAGAACAGCTTCAAGAAGTCTTCTTACATGCTTTTCATCTTCTACCACCAGTATGTTGATCATGATTTCACTCCAATTCATTGGGGGTTCAGGGTCATAATATCATCTTTCTTCTGCAATGAACAAACTGTTCGATGGAATTCACGCAGTATTCGCGAGCAAATCTTCTCCGACTTAAACAGCTGTTTGTGCAGCTTATCGTTCTAAATTCGCAGCTTGCTTCACACCCATTGAATAAAGAGTGCCGGAAAAATATACTGTGACTGTAAGCAGAAGTGCGGGAGGGGCGATGCAAGGTGAAGATTACGATTGAGGATATTCCGGAAGGCAGCGAGCCGGAAATTATCCTCAGGTGCAATGAACCTGACGACGCGTTGTTAAGGCTTATTTACTCCATTAAATCAAGCTCCAAAAAGCTGATTGGCCTGACCGGTATGCAAATGCATGTGATAAGTCCGGGGGATGTGTTTTATTTCGAGGCGGTGGACAACAAGGTGTTTATTTATTGCCGGGAGAAGGTGTATGAGTCTCGCCTTAAACTGTATGAGCTTGAGGCCGATTATGAGCAGGGCGATTTTTTCAGGGCATCTAAGTCAACCATTCTTAATATTGCCAAAATCAAATCGGTCAGCCCGATCCTGTACGGGAAATTTGAGGCACTGCTGCAGAATGGCGAAAAGGTGTACATTTCCAGGCAGTATGTGCCTGTACTCAAGAAAAAATTAGGACTCTAAGGAGGCTTTTCGATGAAAGTCAGCAGCTATGTCTCACGCATCGCAAAGGATTTTCTAATCGCCTGCGGCTGTTTATTTGTCTTAACCGCGTTAGTGTTGACCTTATCTTCTACAGAAATGATGAAACCCTCCCTGCTCTGGCAAATTATATTAGCCGCTTCAGCCTTTACTTCCTTTAAATACGCATTGATTGATACCCCTGAACTGGGGAAAAGAGCGCAAAGGATCAGCTTCTATATATGTTTTGTGCTAGCGGATATTTTTGTCATCGCATGGCTGTGGTTTTTCAGCTCCAGTCAGGTGATGGATAGAGAGATTCTGGTTGCTTTCGTCCTTGTGATTCTTGTGGTCAAAGGAATGGTGTATGCCATGATGCATATTGACGGACTGAAAGAAGCCAAACGGCTGAATGAGAAGCTGAGTGAATATGGCAAGGCGGGAAAGAGCGACAGTTGATGGATAGGGAATTTATGTAACTTATAGGACTTGGCACCGTATATCATTCGAGATTATAAAAATGACCTTGGAGATGATACCGTGCAACTTGCCCACTCCTCCTTAACCGACCTGCCCAGTATTGAAGAAAACCTGGATATTATTTTGCAGCAAGCGGTAAAGCTTTATCTGCAAAGGGTCCGCCAGCTTGAACCACAGATCCATGCCTTTGTTCCGGAAGTGCATCTGGAGGCGCGTTTGGCCATTGAAGCGGAGCGTTTGCTGGCTTCATCCGCTGCAATGGCAGACAAACCGGCTTTATGGGGAATCCCGGTCGCCATAAAGGATCTGTTGCATGTCGACGGTTTACCCACTTGTGCCGGTTCCGCGCTTCCTCCAGAAGTATTGACGGATAAGGAAGGCTCATTGGTAAGACGTCTTCGCGCCTTGGGAGTGCTGATTGCCGGAAAGACAGTGACCGAAGAATTTGCCTACAACGGGCCTATCGCTACACGGAATCCGCATAACACGGAGCACACGCCCGGCGGATCAAGCGCAGGATCTGCGGCAGCGGTAGCCGCCGGTCTATGTCCCCTTGCAATAGGTACCCAGACCTTGCGCTCTGTGATCGCACCGGCTTCCTTTTGCGGAGTGACCGGATTCAAACCCAGCTATGGAAGAGTCCCGCTGGATGGAGTGATTCTGCTGTCGCCTTCATTTGACACGATAGGCATCTTCACGCAGGATCTGCCAAGCATGGAAGTGGCTGCAGCCCATCTTGTTCCGGACTGGACCCCCCGCCAGGTAGATCGGAAGCCTGTACTCGGTATCCCGCGGGGAGTGTACATGGAACTGATGAGCCCGGAGGTCAAAGCCACCTTTACTGCGCAAATCGAACATCTTGAGCAGTTGGGTTACCAGGTCCGTTATGCAGACATGCCATGGGAAGATGAGTTTATTTACGGGGACAGCATGCTGCGGTTCATTGAAGGAGAGATGGCACGCGGGCATGCATCCTGGTTTGAGCATTATGCTGAGCTCTATGGTCCTCCGGTGAGAGAGGCTATTCTTAGAGGCAAAGCCATCGCAGAAGATGAACTGGACGGGTACCGCAGGAAGCAATGGGTGCTGCGGGAAGAGCTGAAATCGCTGATGGTGAAAGAAGGGATAGATATTTGGGTGTCTCCAGCCCAAGGCGGAACCGCTCCGAAGGTAGCGGACAATAATACCGGATGGTCGGGAATGCCCGCCATATGGGGGTTTGCCGGATGCCCGACCCTCAGCCTTCCGTCAGCAAGCCTTGAGGGATTGCCGCTCGGTTTTCAGTGCATCGGAAGCTTTGGCGAGGACGAATGGCTGCTGGCCTGGGCCCGGGAAGTGGCTCGGGATTTGTGAAAATGTAAGAACTCATATGCTTTATGCTATTTTGAGGAAGGCGAAGCCGTTTCCACTTGTTGAACTATAAATATGCATTGCCCGCCAACACTTGTGTGAAGTGTCAGGCGGGCTTTTTTCTGCTGTTCACATTGTTTTCCTATGTATACAAAAAATGTTGCAATATGCAAAGAGTGTGCTATGATTTTTTTGGATTAGTAGTAATATTATTATTAATTAATTTATATTTATATTAACTAAAGGAGTGCGCGCAAAATGTACACACATCACCAAAAAGCCATTGATGCCATTACCGCCAAGCTAAAGGTCAGGGAGGAGATTTTGGGAATCATTATCGGAGGCTCCATCGCGCATGGATACGCGAACGAAACCTCTGATCTTGATATTATGATTGTGCTTTCTGAAGAAGACTATCAAGAGGCATATGCAGCCAATGAACTCGGTTTTTTTGAAACGGAGTCCTGTCCCTATGAAGGGGGCTATGTGGACGGGAAAGTTGTATCGGTAGATTATATCCGCAAGGTTGCCGAATACGGAAGCGAGCCTGCAAAATTTGCTTTCAAGGATACGTTCCTCTCCTACTCCAAGGTTGAGGGTTTGGAAGAATGGATACAGGCGGCCTCCAGATATCCCATAGAGAAGAAGGAGGACCATATCAAAAAATTCTACGCACAATTTGAAACCTGGAAATGGTATTACTACGAGGGTTTGAAAAGGAATAACCAGCTGCTGATGGATTATTCCCGGACGAATGTTGTCCTGTTTGCCGGAAGACTGATCCTTGCCTTTAATGAGAAGCTGTTCCCTTCCTACAAGTGGTTACTGAAGGAGCTGGAGGCGGCCGAGCATAAACCGGATCAATTCATGCTCCTGATGAGTAATGTGATCGAGCTCAAAACTGCAGATTCTATCGAAGCTCTATATGCATCTATTGTTGCATTCCATGATTGGTACCCATCCGACAAACATTGGTCGATTCAGTTCATGATTGACAGCCAGTTGAATTGGGTGGATGGCAATGTACCTATTCTCGACCTGTAGGGAAACGATAGACCGCAAGCAAGTCTTCTACCGGAATTGTAATTAATGCTGATTTCCGGATGAAATACTTGTGCATTTCTGCAGAGTCATATCCTTTCAGAACAAAGGTATACCCCAGCCTCAGGAATATAGCTGATGGATGCCCAGCGGCCGGTAACGGTTCCAATGACTTGCAAGGTATAAATGTCGATCAGCTGCAGCAATAGGCCATTCTGTTCTGCGATGAACTTGCGGGTACGCATACAGCGGGAATTAATCATCCGTGCCATCGTATATTGATCGCTGGCCGTGTACAACAACTCACCGCTGTCAAGATCATAAATCTGATCCAGAGGCTCCGATGTTCTGATTCCAAACTTTTTCAGATCTTCCCCGATATAAATATTGTCATAACACTCATCAAGTCCGCGTCTTTCCATCTGCCTGTCCTTTAGACCGTATGTACATAGTTCTGAAGAGTTCTCGCTAAAATGCTGTTTGCATAGGAAAAGAGAAGATCCTCTCCGGCTGATGCCGGCATACCCATGGGCCGGATCACATTGGTCAATAATAAAAGTCTCGTCGATTGGCAGGTGATTGCGGACATTCTGAACGAACTGTTCCAGCGGAATAATGGCCACACTTTGTATGGCTGTACCTTCGAGCATATCGTATTGGCTGTAATCCCATGCCGCTCTTTTCTCAGAGACTCCAATCCGGCCCGTCACAAGCATAAGCTGTTCGATATGATCCTGTTCAAAGACTGAGGTGTATGATAAATGTACGATCCGGTCATTCGGCCCGATCCTCTCGGGAACGGGGAAGCTTTGCCCAAGCTCGACGTCGATCAGCAGATATCCGGTAAATCCGGAGTTTCGTTTTTTGGAGAAGGGGTCCAGATCAGGCAGGCTAACCAATAGATAACGTTTGTTCAGACCATATAATCCCATTCGGCTTATTGCCGAAACCTCCGTGCTTTCCGCCAGCTCATCCGTCAAACGAAGAATATAGACCTCCTTGGCCTGCATGCTGCGGCAATCCAGCTGATGAATCGCCAAGACGGCCGTCCGGCCTTCCCAGCTCAAATACGCATAATAAATCCAACGCCCGGCGTCCGAATAATTAAGGATATAGGGCTTATGGCCATAGCTGACAAAGTCCGAGGTATGGTTGATAAGATCATAACGGAGCACTCCGGCAAATGGCCCGGATTCGGTGACCGCCTCTTCATCCATAACGTCACTGACATAAAAGACAGCGTAGCGCTCATCGAGGGTAACCCCGGAGTAATCTACAAATTGATGATCAAAGCCATGCAGATGCAGCATTTCAGTCATTACCAAGCACAACTCCCCTACACTATAATAAAACAGAATATACCATGAATTACGTATAAAAGGTTAAGGCTACTGTGGAAAAAGAAAAACTAGGCATTGAAAGGGCACGAGCTCAGCTCGTGCCCTTTGCGTACCGCCGCAGAAACCTGACATTCACTTCTCCGCTACCTGCGGTATTTGGACGGAGACCCAGACGGAAAGCATTCCGTTTTAAAGCTGTTTTGACCTGCAAGGGGGAGAGGGAAGGGGAACGCTGCAGCAGCAACGCGGCTGCGCCGGAGACGATAGGCGTCGAGACGCTGGTGCCGGACAAGACAAAATACTGATTATCTATTCTCAAATACGGATATTGGCGGGCTAACTGTGAGCCGGGAGACCGCAGAGAGATGATCGTTTCGCCAGGAGCTACAATGTCAGGCTTCTTCCTTCCTCCCGGTGCCGGCCCGCGGCTGGAGAAATCGGTGATTCGGTCATCGCCTTGCGGCAGCGTCCGGCGGTCATCCACAGCCCCAACTGTTATTGACGAAGGGCTAACGCCCGGTGACTCAATCGTTCTGCGGCCTGGACCGCTGTTCCCGGCGGCAATCACGACGGTGAGCCCGGCTTTGACTGCTTTTTCTACAGCTTGGCAGAGCAGGTCGTCCTCACATGAAGTATTCACTGGTCCGCCGAAGGACAGTGAAAGAATGCGCAGCTTCAACCGCTTCCGGTGCTTAATACACCATTCAATCCCCTTAATAATCGTGGAATCATAGCCATCACCATTCTTATCCAATACTTTAATGCCCACAATTCCGGCTTCCGGTGCCGGGCCTCTGTATTTCCCCCGGCTTGCCCAGCCGTTGCCTGCGGCATCGCCGGCGATATGCGTGCCATGACCATTGTCGTCATAGGGCTGTTTCCGGTGATTTATAAAATCCTTGAAGGCTATAATCCGGTTCACCGGCCGGGTCAGATCCGGATGCGGGAATACTCCGGTATCGAGAATGGCGATATGGATTCCTTTGCCCGTAAGCCCATCCGCTTGCCGAACGGCTGAAGCTCCGATTGACGGGGTGGCTATATTTAATGAAGTCGTTTTGATTGCGTCCAAATAGACCTTGTGAACTCCATGCCAGCAGCATATGCGTTCCAGACATTTCAATGATACCTGTGAGGATACCGCATTGAGCAGGGGCAGACGGCGGCTTACGATAAATGGCTGCGGGCCGATATGTCTGTGTAAAGCAAGAAGACGGGAGGATGTGATGGGCCGTTTAAACTGAATAATGACCGGAACGGCCACCGGTTTGTAGCCAGAGGCATAGGTTTGCCGAACTTTGTGTTTCAGGGGCCGATTTAATTTGGTGGCATGCTGCTGCAGCCATAGCTGTGCGTTCATTGCTCAGTGATCACCTCTTCAGTCAGTGTATGCACAGTAAGATACGGCGGGTACGTATCTATGAACCTAGGACACTACCACATTTTAATACAAGTAGGCCATTGTAGTTTCAGAGAGCACGGGAAATGAATCTAATAGTGTATCCTATAAGAAAGTGGTGAAGAGTAAATGAAGCCAGTGGACAAGAAGACTCTTATGGCAAAACGGGCGCTTATGGCAAAAAAAGCGCTTATGGCCCGCAAGGCAAAGGCATCCGCAGTGAAAAAGAAACGCAGAATTAGACAAAGCCTCGACAGATTTATCGTAATTGCTACGAATCTGTCTAATGCACCAAGAGATACAAGTGGATGGACAGCTAGCTTGACCAATGCAGGCGTAACAACAACAGCCGATTTTGATGATTTTGGTGTGGCCAGATTCCCCACAATCACTACGTTAACAACGGTCCCGTATCTTTTGAGAATAAGAGATGCCAACGGAAATCCTGTAGTCAGCCGAAATGTTCCTGCAGACCGTGAATTTTTCATCGCCAGATTCTAATCTGGGGTGATCCATGGATGTGACATAGTCTAAACAGCGTGCGCCGATGCAAGACGGTGTGCGCTGTTTGTTATGATATGGAAGAAAATTAGAGTAAACTGGAATTGTAATGTTTTTCCTGTACCCGCATCAGCTTGGTATTCAGACTGGAGGAGTGTCCTATGTACGAGTGGATCAAAGACCGTTGCTTGCTGGAATATAGCGCCAAGCAGGAGCGGTTTGAATTGGACATGTTAACTGGTTTTTATAAGAAAAGACTGACGATGGACAAGCCACCTTCCGGGATGACGGTGCTCGGGCAATATTTCATTGCTTCGAGTGTGTTGGACGACGAATCCTTCGCCCAGGTAATCCCGGTACAGGACGAAGCGATTAGAGCCATATTGATGGAGCAGGTGGCGCCACATTTTACGGTAGTAAAGGAATCTGGCCATGAAGGTGTAATAGAATCACTTTTTCTGGAGCAGCTTAGACCGGAATCGAAGATATTGTTCGAGGAGACGAAGACCGGGATTTTGCCCGTAATACAGGATTTGTACCGTCACAAGGATATGAGCAGCCGTTACCATGGAGGCAAGAGACAACTGATTCATTATCCTGTGAATTTGAAGCTGCTTACGCCCTATGATGCGCCAGATGTGCAAGAACTGCAAACGCTGCTGAGAAAGTTCTATTTCAAATCCGGGGGAGTATCCAGTCTGATGCCGGTCGGCTGGATGTTTGAGGATTCCTTACGGGATTCTGCCCTGCTGCGGTTTCTTGCCGGATTTGTCCCACATGTTACGATGCTCGTGGATGCAGACAGCAACGAAGTAGTAGTGCTGCGGATGGGCGAAAATGAATTATCACATACGCTTGAATTGAATTCAGCTAAGCCGCAGCCGCCGCGTAGACACAATAATTATTTATACATGGATATGGGCATTGGATTGGTCTTTGTGGTTGATTTGGCCGGGCAGCCACCGGTGGAGGATTGGAAGGATCTCCGGGCGAGACAGGGTTATTATTTGCCGGAGGACAGTGACTTTGCAGATTTTGATCATGAGACTGCAGCGCCGATTCCTGAGGGCATAGGACTTTTTTTTGATTCGGATTTCACGAAAGCAATGGTTGAGGCGGTTAACCGGGAATTGCGGCTTATTAATGCCTTGGGAGGAAAATGATGGATTCTATCAGGGGGTTTGCAGCCTGCCAGAAACGGATGGTCCTTGTGTGGTGTATATGGATTTCCGGCCCGGCAATATATTGATCAACGATAATAAGGTTATGATGCCTTCAGTGCGGTTGCCTGGTGTGAAAAAAAGGGCTATATATTGAACTTAAAACTTGAGATAAGGGAAAGGAGCAACGGAGGGGGATTTTGGAACTGTAGGAGCGGTAGTGTCCGCCTGAAAGCTTTCCGAAGGAAAGCTAGCATCGAAAGCATAAGCAGTCTTCGGATTTCTACCGCTAATAGCGGTTAAAATCAAGAAATTTGAAGACAACAGCGGCCGGAAGTCCAAATATTCACCGTAGTTGCGACTGATCCTGTACTCTAAAACCTTAAGTTCAATCTATATAGAAAAGCTGAATTACAGAAATCGGTAGAACTTAATCCTTACTGAGAAGACCAATAACACTTATTATTGCTCCTAGTAATATAGTCAGAAAACTCAAGCTGGGATATCTGACCTTGTAATCAACGATAGCATTAAAAATGAGTCCTAAAAAAATCAATTCGGCGCCAAATAACATTAGTTTCTTTCCAGTCAGATTTTTGCGAAAAAACGATAATGCCAATAGGATGCCTATAATGATTGTAATTCCTAATAAAGCATTAATGATCAAAAAACCGTTCTCGGATAAATAAAAAAGGTTAGAGCCAGGAGTCTCTTCCAAGGTTATTTCCTCCATTCTAAGTTAACCATGCCTACAATATTGGCTGGTTATTTTATATTTTGAATGTACCATTTATTTGAAAATTATTCCATGCAGGAATAGTGGGAAGGATTGACAATCCTATTATTATTTAATAACCTTCGTTATAGCACAAGCGTTATTCATAGGGGAGGTGCAGATCGTGCCGCCGAAATCAGATATTACGAAAGAGCAAATTATTCAGGCGGCATTTGCCATCGTGCAGGAGCAAGGGCTTGAAATGTTGTCAGCCCGAAATATCGCGCAGAAGCTGAATTGCTCCACCCAGCCGATTTACAGCTTGTACGGAAATATGGAGGAGATCAAAAGCCTGGCGTATCAGAGGGTTGTAGATCATGTGCGTTACAGCATGACAAGTTATGAGGATGGGTACTATTCACCTGCTCTCAATTTGGCTATCGGATTTTTGCATTTTGCCAAGAAAGAACAGCATTTGTTCAGATCTGTGTATCTCTCCGGTTATAAGAGCTATGATCTGGATCAAGAAGAATTTATAGGCGAAGCCATAAGCATGGCCTACATGCGTCATAGCAAACGGCTCAATTCAGCTTCAGAAAACAGACTTAAGCGGGTTTTTCTGAATCTCGCCATCTATTTAATCGGGCTGGGAACCCTGATCCACTCAAGTACGAAGAAGCTGGAGATTGACGAGGCAATAATAATGGTCAGGGAGATGTATGAAACTCTGCTCCTGAGAGAAAAAGAGGGAATGAGCTGTGAATAGCGGTCTGGCGTTATTTCTTCAAGAAATTAGATTAAGATATTAGCAGTTGCTATTTTCTTCTTGATGAGTATACAATAGATTGAATTAAAATACTGGAAGAGGTGGAAATATGAAGCGGGAACGGAAGAGCGGCGATCGAACAGCACTTTCATTTTCAAATCTTCATATTTTCATTTTATTGAAACACTAAAGCATTTTATGCTTTAGTGTTTTTTTATTATACGGAGGTGTAGAGATTGGTAAGGTACAAAAGAGTCCTCATTAAACTAAGCGGCGGGGCAGTGGCAGGAAAGACGGAATTTGGTTTTGAACCGGAAAAAATGGAGCATATCGCGAGTGAAATTATGTCCGTGGTGGAACTGGGCGTTGAGGTTTCACTCGTGATCGGAGGAGGCAACATATTCCGTGGTAACATGGCGGAGAGCTGGGGCATAGAAAGAGCGGAGGCTGACAATATCGGCACGCTCGCGACCGTCATCAACAGCTTGATGCTGCGTGGAGTACTCAAGGCCAAATCTGACAGAGAAGTGCGCGTAATGACGGCAATACCGACTACATCCGTTGCTGAACCGTATATCCGTCTAAGGGCAATTCACCATTTGGAAAAAGGGTATATCGTGATTTTTGCCGGAGGGAACGGTCAGCCCTATGTGACAACAGACTATCCTTCGGTTCAACGAGCGATCGAGGTGAATTGTGATGCCCTGCTGGTTGCCAAACAAGGGGTGGATGGTGTACTTAGTGCAGATCCTAAACATGACAGGGCGGCCAGAAAGTTCAAATCCCTGCATTACAACGATGTGCTTCAGCATAATTTGAAGGTCATGGATCAATCAGCGTTCATCCTGGCCAGGGATTATCATCTTCCGATGCATGTGTTCAACTTTGACCAGCCGGGTTCCATGAAAGAGATTTGTGAAGGGATCAATCACGGAACAATCATTAGCGGAGAATCTCTTCTGGAATTGGAGTAAATGGCATGTTTTATTCCATGGACAAGAAGGTGTGGAGTGCAATAGCTTAGTTTGTCAATATACAGCTAGCTAATAAGCTTAAATATTAGTGATTATGTACAATCGGTTGGCAGGAATTTAGCTATAATGACAATAAACCTAACATTTATATTTAAAAGGCGCAGCATTCAAGATATAATGTGGCCATCAGTATCAGCGTGAAGGTTGGCGGCGGATAGCCATGCACTTTGATATCCTAAAGATGCCATTGAAAGGTCTGAGGTATGATGAGCCTGGAAACTTTAAATGAACGAGTACAAACGGACCTTTCCTATTTGGCCTATGGCGGTACGGACTGGGTACGTCCTCTGGAGCATCTGGAAGGGCATGTCTACGATGTTGTTATTGTCGGAGGCGGTCAAAGCGGTTTGGGAGCGGCTTTTGGACTGCTGCGTGAACGGATATCCAACATTCTGGTCATTGACGAGAACAGTGAAGGGTCAGAGGGGCCTTGGGAGACCTATGCCCGGATGGTTACACTGCGCACCCCCAAGCATTTGACCTCCATTGATTTGGGGATTCCATCCCTGACCTTCCGCTCCTGGTGGGAAGCGCAGGCTGGTCCTGAGGGCTGGGAGGCCATGGACAAAATCCCGCGCGGTGAATGGATGAACTATCTGCGCTGGTACCGGCAGGTGCTCAGACTTCCTGTCATCAATGAGGTGAAGCTGAAGCTGATTGAGCCTGGAGAAGAGGGGCTGCACCGCCTGCACATTGCCGGCCCGGGAGCACCCTCCGGGTTGCTGCTGGCCCGGAAGGTAGTGCTGGCAACCGGCATTCAGGGTGGCGGTGAATGGCATGTGCCGCCGCTCATTGCGGGGAATCTGCCGGAGCATCTGTACGCACATACTTCGGAGGCCATTGATTTCAGCGCACTGAAGGGCAAAAAAATCGCCATTCTGGGCGGCGGAGCCTCAGCCTTCGATAATGCTAATTACATGCTCTCCGAAGGTGCAGCCGAAGCCCATGTCTTTGTACGGCGGGAGAAGCTGCCGAGCGTCAACCCGATTCGCCAGATGGAAATGTCGGGGATGATTGAAAGGTTTCATACATTGGCGGATGACGATAAATATGCGGTGATTTCCCATTTCTTCAAGTACAATCAGCCACCGACCAATGATACCTTTGCCCGTGCCGCGGCTTGGCCCGGTTTCACGCTGCATCTCGGGTCCCCGTGGCTTGATGTGCAGGCTGCTCCGGGCGGAGCGGTAGTAACAACTCCCAAGGGAGAGTTTGCCTTTGATTATATTGTGGTCAGCACCGGCCTGCTCAGTGATCCCGGATTGCGGCCCGAGCTGCGGCTGGTTGAGCGCTATATCGCCCGCTGGAGCGACTGCTATCAAGCTCCAGAAGATAAGGCAAATCCGCTGCTTGATGCGCATCCTTATCTCAGCCCGGGGTTTGCGCTGCAAAGCCGTGGGGAAGACGGGAAGAAGCTGCTGCATGGTTTGTTTGTATTTAACTATTCCGCTTTAGCAAGCTGCGGGTTGTCCGCTTCGGCGATTTCAGGCATCCGGAACGCCATACCCAAGCTTGTAGCCGGGGTGGCCGATCAGCTCTTCGGGGATGACCGTGAGAGGATTCTGCAATCTTTTTACTCCTATAATGAAATTGAATTTACCGGAGATTTGTAAGGAAAAGCTCTCTTGAGAAATCAAGAGGGCTTTTTGCTATAATAAAGAGGTTCATATTTCTTCTGCAGATTGGAGTAAGACCATGACCTATCGCAATTTGGAAGAGTGCATTATAGATTTGGAGAAGCACGGACATTTGATCCGTATTCATGAGGAAGTGGATCCCCTGCTGGAGATGGCAGCGATCCACTTAAAGGTTTATGAGGCCGGCGGCCCTGCATTATTATTTGAAAATGTCAAAGGCTCGAAGTACCGTGCGGTGTCGAACCTCTTCGGGACCATTGAGCGCAGCAAGTTTATATTCCGGGATACCTGGGATTCTTCGCAGAATGTTATCGCGCTGCGTAATGATCCGATGAAGGCGCTCAAGCAGCCCTTTAAATATATAGGTACAGGGCTGGCCGCGAGAAAGGCTCTGCCGCTTAAGACACTCGGCGGTGTCCCGGCAGGCTTCGAGGAAATTCAAATCTCCGACCTTCCGCAGATTAAGCACTGGCAGGGAGACGGCGGGGCTTTTGTAACCTTGCCGCAGGTGTACTCGGAAGACCCGGACAAGCCGGGCATAATGAATTCCAACCTGGGCATGTACCGTATTCAGCTCAGCGGCAATGAGTATGAAGTGAATAAGGAAGTGGGGGTTCATTACCAGATCCACCGCGGCATCGGAATCCACCAGTCCCAAGCGAACAAGCGGGGCGAACCGCTTAAAGTGAGCTGTTTCATCGGCGGTCCTCCCGCACACACATTGTCTGCTGTCATGCCGCTGCCGGAGGGCTTAAGCGAAATGACCTTTGCCGGCCTGCTGGCCGGACGCCATTTCCGCTACAGCTATGTAGACGGCTTCTGCATCAGCGCAGATGCGGATTTTGTAATTACCGGGGAAATACATCCCGGTGAGACCAAACCGGAAGGTCCCTTTGGCGACCACTTGGGGTACTACAGCCTGGTGCATCCTTTCCCGGTCATGAAAGTACATAAGGTGTATGCCAAGAAAGGGGCGATCTTTCCGTTCACCGTAGTGGGACGGCCGCCGCAGGAGGATACCGCCTTTGGGGAATTGATTCATGAACTGACCGGAGGCGCTGTGAAGCAGGAGATCCCGGGAGTGAAAGAAGTACACGCGGTCGATGCTTCGGGTGTACATCCCCTGCTGTTTGCCATTGGCAGCGAACGGTACACGCCTTATCAGCAGTTGAAGCAGCCGGCGGAGATTCTTACCATCGCCAACCGGATCCTGGGAACCGGCCAGCTTAGTCTGGCCAAGTATCTGTTCATTACGGCCGAGGAGGACCGGGCCATAAGCACTCATAATGTGGTTGATTTCCTGACCTATATTCTGGAGCGGATTAACCTTCACCGCGACATTCATTTTCAGACCAATACGACGATTGATACGCTTGATTATTCCGGCACAGGGATAAACAGCGGCAGCAAGGTGATTTTTGCAGCAGTGGGAGAGCAGAAGCGAAACTTGTGCACAGAAGTGCCGGAGGTTCTGTCCCGGCTGAAGGGCTTTGGGGAGGCCAGAATGGTGATGCCGGGCATCGTTGCCCTGCAAGGTCCGGCATTCATTAATTACAAGGAAGCGCAGCAGCAGCTAAGGTCTTTGTGCACCGCCATTGAGGAACTAGGTCCGCTCCCTTCCTTGCCGATGATTATTCTGTGTGATGACAGCGAGTTTATGAGCGGGACCCTGAACAATTTCCTATGGGCGACCTTCACACGCAGCAACCCTTCACATGATATATATGGCGTGAACAGTGTAGTGGAGAACAAGCACTGGTCCTGCGACAATGTCATTATAGACGCCCGTACGAAACCGCATCAGGCCCCGCCGTTAATCCCGGATCCTGAGGTGGAGCGTCATATTGAGCGGCTTTTTGCAAAGGGAGCCATCCTGGGAGGCCTGCGTAAATAAAACTGCAGGTTATTCCCTTGGCGGAGAGTTTGGAGAAAACAGTATATTCGAACGGAAAACCGCAGCTGATGTCGCTGCGGTTTTTTATGTGCGCCTCACAGGCGCACTTTCATGAAAATCAGTTTTTGTCATATTTTCACGAATTCCGTGCGCAAATAGGTAACATTGCTGGATCAAAGTCGTAACCTGCGCGGCAGGGAGTGGTCTACAGAAAAAAATTTTAATGCAATATACAGGCAGGACAGATTGCCAAATGATACGGATAGAAGAAACGCTAAGAGTGAAAATAATAGATCGGCGAGAGACAACTTATAAGTGAATTAGACCAAGAAGGCCAGGCCTAGCCTGGCTTCTAATCGCAGAGCGAGCCTGTTGGACCGGAATTTATTCCCGATCTCCTGAGCTGAGATTGATGGACCCAATAAACGAATGCAGTCATATTTTGGTGATCATTAATGATATGAAATAGAAAAAATAAAAATGATGTAATATTCGACAAAAAATTCCTTACATTTCAAAAAATATATGATAGTATAAAAAATGCAATTGAACAAACGTTTGCACAACTTCTGATTTTATCTTTTCCAGAAACAAAGGAGGCGTATGGAGTTGGTGTGAATAGATTTGGAAATGTGTGAAAAGAAAAGAAAGTAAATGTAAGGGAACGGAGAGGGGATTAGGCAATGAGATCAGAACAAGCTGAATGTGCATTACCGGAGAAGATGCCGGCACTGGTATGGTGTTCGCAGGGACTGAATCTGTCTGAACTGGACATCCCGGCGATCACGCTTTTAACTGATGTCAAAGTAAAAATTCAAATGACGGGGATCTGCGGAACCGATCTGGCTGTCATCACAGGAAAAGAACCTGGTATTACTGGAGTGATACGCGGTCATGAAGCTGTAGGAACTGTCATCGAAACCGGGGCGAATGTGACAGGCCTGAAAATAGGCGACAGAGTAGTCATTGATCCCAATCAAAGCTGCGGCGAGTGCAGATTTTGCCGTCAAGGCAAAGAACATCTCTGCATCGGAACGGATGGACAGGGCATGCCGATTGCCGGATTGAACAAAAATGGCACTTTTGCTCCCTGGTTTGTTACTGATGAAAAGTATTTGTATAAATTACCTGAACAAATGAGTTGGGAAGCGGCACTGGCCGTTGAACCACTCGCCTGTGTTCTGCATAACTTCCGTGAAGCAAGGATCAGCGCAGGTGACTCGGTGTTAATTCTTGGTTCCGGTCCGATGGGGCTTTTATGTCAAATAGTTGCCAAACGCATAGGGTGCACTACTATTTCCACGGAAATCAATGCAGGCCGGCTGGCAAAGGCGAAGCAAATCTCTGACTATGCCTGCCCGCCGGAGGAGCTGACCCCGGAGCTGGTGTCCAGCATTCTGGGTGAGAAGAAATTTAACATCGTAATGGATACGGTGGGCACACAGATGGAGATGGCGGAACAGTGGGTGGAGCGCGGCGGTACGATAATCCCCTTCGGCATCAATGGGAAATACCAGTATACAATCTCACCAACTTTTTATACCCAGAACGCAGTAAGGCTCCTGGGAGCCGGTGAATACCTGAACACCTTTGCGGATGCATTTCAGTTTGCGAAGGATGTACCGGAAGTATCTTCCCTGATTACACGCAAGTACAGTTTGAATCAATCCGGGACCGCCATTCAGGAGTTGCTGGGACATGTGCCGGATCCTGCAGCTTCTTCGGACAAGCCGCTTCTAAAAACGGTGTTTGTTTTCTGAAAAGAACTTTCATAGGGAGATGCGCTCAATGATCAGACGGGATGAAAGAATAAACCGGATGCTTGAATATTTTGCTGGCTGCCAATTTAATAAAGTGGAACCCATCTGGATACCCGCTTTGTGGAACGAGTGCGGTTATTTGTCGGCCTTGGATAACAAAGATGGCGAAATTCTCGTTGATCCGGCAGGGTTTATGGTTAAGCATCTGCAGTACTTGCTTGAGTTGTCTTCGGGTTATTTCAATATCGACCAGACAGATTTAGATAATAGTGTCATCTATTGCTCCTTGCTCCGTTATACCTCAGCCTGGGATTATAGCCATACCGGAAATATCCAGTCTGGAACGTTTCTGAAATTTATGATTCTGTTGCCAATGCTAAAAAAAATGAATGTCAATATCCTGTACTTGCTGCCTGTAACCCAGTACAGCCATTTGAATCTCAAGGGGGATATTGGTTCGCCGTATGCCGTGTATAGCCTGTTTGATTTAGATGAGAATTTACATGATTCGTTGCTGGACGGTATGGAGAAGCTGACCATCCATGATGAGCTGGCGACCTTGGTTGAGGCCTGCCATTTGCTGGATATCAAAGTAGTACTTGATTTAATTCCGCGGGTGAGTGCAAGAGATAATGTTTTTTTGGCAGAACACCCGGAATGGTTTTACTGGATTGATCTTAACGTGCTGCCGGGATTCCAGCCGCCGAAAATTGCCGAATTGGAGTTTTTCGCCGAATGCACACCTGATAAGCTGGAAACCATTTACCGCAGCGATGAAACCTTGGTTTTTCTGAACCAATTCCGTCTGCCGCCGAATGAACTGGATGCAGCCCTTTGGAGTGACATCAAACGGCGCGCGCTTGAGTCAGGCGAATCCATATTACCGATGATCGAACGTGAGATGGGGATTACCCCGGCCCCCGCACATTCGGATTGGATTAATGATGTTCAGCCAATCTGGACAGATGTTGCCTTCTTTCGTCTGTACAATGATCCCTCTCCATTGGTCCGGTCTTATTTACCTGAAGGACAACCGCCATACGTACTGTTTGATACGATCAAGTGCAATGTATACCCGGGAGAGGAGCCGAACCGGGAATTATGGAACACGCTGATAGAGGCTGCTTGTTTCCAATTGAACACCTATAACATTGATGGTTTCCGGATGGATATTGGACACACGCTCCCGGTTCCCTTACAGGAATCTATGTTCAAGGTGATTAAAGATATTAAGCCAACAGCGATTCTGATCAGTGAGGATTTATTCAATCGCAACCACCGTGAAGCGGCAAGAACCGGATACAATGTGATGTTAGGCAGCGGGTGGAACATCATGACCGATATCCGTGTCGAACGCTTGGAGGAGTACCTGCGGGAACTTCCGGAGTTGCAGATCCACGTATTTGCCTGCTCGGAAACGGCGGATACTCCAAGAATTACAAGCCGGGGCGGGATGGAGCTGGCCCGTCTCATGACGGTGTTCAATTATTTCCTTCCGAACGGAATTCCCTATCTGACTACAGGAATGGAAGTATATGAGGAACAGCCGCTCAATTGCGGTCTCGGGGATAATACCGGCGGTGCAGATATTCCAAAAGCTTTTTTCAATACCATGACGATCAACTGGACCAATGAATCCACATTGCTGCCGCTCCTGGAGCAATTAAAGCAGATAAAGAGACAACACTCTAATCTGCTGAAGCCAACGAACTTTTATCTTTCCGATTCACAAGGCGATATTATGATCTACTCTTACTATTTGAAAGATGAGCTGTTCAGTGTTTGTTTTAATTTGAACCCGGAAAAAGAGCAGACATTAAAGACTGAGCTTATCTATCCGGGGTCTAAAAAGACAAATCTGCTGATAGAAAGCGAACAGGGCGGATGGGACAAGCCTGGCAGCGAAGAAACCTATGAGATGCGGCCTTATCAGGCGCTGGTACTATTAATGGAACTGATCAAATGACCAAGGAGGAAGGACTGCTATGAACAAACAAACCGTACAGCAACAGCAACTGAATATCTGGCATGAATTCGATGGGAAGGGAGATACCTCCATAGAGGTGTTGGAGCAACTCTGCCGTCAGTATAGCTCTGAATTCGGTGTTCCCGTTATTCCGAAAGTCATGAATATCTCCATACTAACCGCTGGCTTACAGCAGGTAAAAACTGCCGGGGCTGGTCCGCAAATGGCGCTGGTTCCGGCAGATATGGCCGGCTATGGGGAAGCAGCCATGTACTCGGAGATTCCAGAGAAATTCTGGTCCATGTCCGGCTCCACTGATAAGGATATCCGTTACTCCATGCGGTCGAGCGACAGACAGTATGGTATTCCTATTCTGAAAGGCAATCATCTGGTGCTTTATTGCAACTCGGAAATCTATCCGGAGGCTCCAGCTTCGTGGGAAGCGATTGAACAACAGGCGGAGGAGCTCATGGCTAAAGGAATTGTTCCGGTTGCCTCTGATCTGGCAGACCCGTATTGCTTTATCCCATTCCTGACTGCATTTGGAGGCTGGCCGCTGAAGGAAGGGAAACCTGATCTGTCAACTCCGGAAATGGAAGCAGCTCTGCGGTTTGTTCAGCGGCAAACTGCCCAAGGGGTGCTTGGCAGTTTTCACGGTTCAACTGAACTCCTGGACCGTTTTATCGCCGGAGAGATTGGTGCCATCATTTGCGGGGAATGGATTTACAATTATTTAGACCTTCATATGCGAGACAGATTGTTAGTAGGTGCGCTGCCGACTATTATTGGCAACCCGGCAGTCTCAATGGCTTCATCTATCGGTCTGGTATTTCCGCAGAATTCGTTGGAATCGGAGCAAGCGGACGAGCTTCTATCATTTGCCGCTTCTCTGCTGAGTGAAAGCAGTCAACGGGAATGGGCGGAGCGTGTACAGCGGATTCCAGTGCATACCGGGGTGTTGGAGGACATCAGGGTTACCGCCTCACCGGTCAGGGCTAAACTGATTTCCTGCCTTGAAAGTGCGCGTAACATGCCGATTGAGCCGGTTATGAGGGATGTCTGGGATGCCATCTCCGTAGGCTTGAAATATTTGTCTCAAGAAGACGCCGCGAGATTGTTGGTGTTAATGGAAGAGCATGTGAACGGAAGCAGCAAACAACAAACTCTATAGAGAAGAGGGAAAACCATGAAAACGACTATTTTTAGCCAAGTGTCAATCGACGGAAAGCTTACTTTAGGTGCGGGGCAGTCCAGCAAACAATTGTTCAGTATGTTCGAGGAACCTGATATTGAATATATTCATAAATTCAGGGGCTTAGTTGACGCTATTATGGTAGGGAAAAATACAATACAAAATGATGATCCGATGCTGACAAACCGGTATGAGGAGAATAATAACCCGCTGAGGATTATCCCCACCTCACATATGGATATTTCACTGGACAGCCATGTTTTTGCCGACAACGGCAGAACGCTGATCGTTACCACTGAAAATGGTCAGGATCCTGAGAAGATAAGTATTTTGAAGAACAGGAATAAAGAGGTGTTAATCTGCGGAGAGGACAAAGTGGATTTTGTGAATTTGTTCCGTGAATTGGAGGATAGCTACAACGTGCACAGCATTATGATAGAAGGCGGCGGATTTCTAAACTGGAATGTATTTGACCAGGATTTAGTAGATGAAATCATCTTAATGCAGCTGCCGATTATTATCGGAGGCGAGACCAATATAACGCTTGTTGACGGCAAGGGATATAATGACCTGAGCTTTGCAAAGAAGTTCAAGGTTGTCGAAGTTCTCCCGCAAAAAAACTATACACTGCTTCGTTATCAGAAGGCTGTATGACGATGATGGGAGGGCCCGGTAATGTTAAAAGATTCAAAGGCGGATTTTTATAGCAATATCTATAAAATAGCAATTCCTGTAACTCTGCAAAGCCTGATTATGGCACTGCTAACCTTAACCGATCAGCTGATGGTCGGACAACTCGGTGATGTGGCCGTTGCTTCTGTAGGCATATCGATAAAAATATACGGGATTATAACTGTAGTATTGGCCGGACTGGCGACAGGAGTATCCATTTATGCCGCGCAGTTCTGGGGGAAGAAGGATGAGAGAAGCACAGCGCAACTGCTGGGATTAGGGCTGCTTCTAGGAATGGGCATCTCGATTATTTTTACGTTGCCCATTCATTTCTTCCCGCAATTCAGTCTCAGCTTATTTACTAAGGACCAGCGGCTGATCACAGAGGGGTCCGGTTTTCTGAAAGTGATCTCTCTGAGTTATATTCCGGTCATGCTGACGATGATCTATTCCGCTATTTTGCGTGCTACAGGACATGTGAAGCTCCCTATGATAACCAGCATAGCTGCAGTGTGCATTAATATTATACTTAACTATCTGCTAATCTTCGGGAAATTCGGTTTTCCGGAATGGGGGTTAAAAGGAGCAGCCATTGCTACACTTATCGCCCGTTTGTTTGAATGCTGCTTTATCATCGCAGCTGCCTATAAGCTTCGTCTTCCCGGAGCAACCCATATCCGTGACTGGTTCGGGGCATCCGGGACGCTTCTTGGGAAGTTCCTTCGCACTACGTATCCGATCGTATTGACCGAGCTGATTTGGGTGCTGGGTGAAACTGTGTACGCCATTATTTACAGCCGGATGGGAACTTCTGAAATAACCGCGATGACGATAACCTATCCGCTTCAGAGCTTAAGTATCGGTTTATTATCCGGGCTCTCTAGCGCGGCCGGCATCATGATTGGGAATAAGCTGGGGGCCGACGAGCAGGATGCGGCACTGGATTTTTCAAAGCGGTTCATTAAGCTGGGTATCCTGGTTTCCCTTGGAATCGGCGTGTTGATTGCCGTATTTGCACCTTTGTATGTATCTATCTTTCAGGTGTCAGATGAAGCGCATCACATGGGAACCCGCCTGGTTTGGGTATTCGCTGCATTCCTGTGGGTGAAGGTTGCCAACATGATATTGGCGGGCGGCATTCTCAACAGCGGCGGTGACAGCAAGTTTGTATTCGCGATGGAATCCACTGCGACATGGCTGATTGGTGTCCCTTCCGGATTATTAATGTCATTTGTCTGGAAACAACCTGTATTTCTGGTATACATGATATTGTCCATGGAAGAAGTGGTTAGACTTAGCATTGGACTGATACGAATATACTCCAGAAAATGGATGAAAAATTTGGTCGCTGACATATCTGCATAAGAAGGAATGGATGCGGGGGAGAAATCCCCCGTCTTGCTTTATTGCAATACAATGGAAACTGAATTGCCAAAAAAAATAGATAACCATTATACACGATGATGCCAAAACTATGAAATATATATTTCAATTGACCAACGGTAAAACTATGGTTATATTTGTAATATAATAAAATTTCTCTCATATGTTGCTACGAGTTGATTCTGAAGGAGTGGTTTACTTGATAGCTACAACCACGATCCGCAGCGAGTTGGATAACCTCATGAAACAAAAAGGCTGGAATATGAGTAATCTGGGTAGAACCATCGGTATAAATGTAGGATCTATAAGCTCCATATTAAAGGGCAATAAGGTAATGAGCGTGGATCAGGTTGACAGGGTGACCGCGGTGCTTTCGTTGCCTGCGGGTTATTTTTACGAAAATTATATTCAGGAAAGTATGATAGAAGCGACGCCTAATTGGCGAAGGATCGGACCGTTTCTTTACCGCTGCGCAGAACTAAACAAACTGGATTGCGTTCTGAAGACGGTTACTATTCTTCTAGAGGAATTGACCTACGCACCCTTGCTCTTTGATGTTGCCAATGATTTTTTCAAGAGAAACTGGAATGACTCTGCCGCGATTCTGTATGATAATGTGGCCAGATGTGAAATCCGCCAGCATTCCGAACGTTTGGCCTTTTGCCAATACCGTCTCTTCACGCTTAGCATTGGAGATGACCAAATCCAGAACTTTGAGGCGGCCTGTCAGTTTGAACCTTTTGTCGAACGTTTAGATGAGAAGGATCAGCTGGATGCACTTAAAGATTTAGCGAATATCTACCGTTCTTTACGGCGGTGGGACAAGGTTGAGGAGCTTGCCCAGGAGATGGGCCGGAAGGCCCGGATACAGTATTTTAGCAAACACCGCAAAGAAGAAAGAATGCAAGAGGACTTGGCAACCAGCCTACCGCTCTTTGTATACATAGCCTATTCGAACCTGCTTCTTGCAAGTGTATGGGACGCCAGAGGGGATTTTCAGCAAGCATTGGAATGCACCTATGCTTATGCCGATCTTAGTTGGGTCAAAGAGACGGACCCTGAGACGTTACATTGGGTTGAATTGTTTCAGCATTGGGCACAAGTCAATACCTATATAAATAAGCTTCGAGGCGGAGATCAAAGTGTAATTTCTGACCTTGTTGAAATTACTAAAGGCAAAAAAGAAATTTTTACTGAGCTCCTTAATATTATTGAAGCAGCTAATCAGTATTCTTTTGATATCGATTATATTTTAGATGAATTCGAGTCTCAGATTCTCTTTTATGAACGAGATCTGGCTTCCGATGTGTATACCCGGCAGGTCATTCCTGAACAAACAGCAAGGTTTAGTTACGAGTTGTCAAAATATTACCTTAGAAAAGCAATGTATGCAGAAGGGTTTAAGTATTTATTGGAAAGTATGGAATCATACAGTGCGAAAAACAATAGCAATGCTATTATCAAATGTGTAGGCTTATTTGAGAGTTTTAAAGAATATGCGCCTCCTGAAACACGGACACAGTATCAAATATTTATTCAAAAGGTATGGGAAAAAAATGAAAAAGAAGCTGACCTCGTTATTAGTAGTATCTAGCAGCTATTAATTCTTTACATATGCATCTAAGTAATTGCCGGATGAAAAAAACTGTCCAACTTTGTCAAATGGTCAGTTTTAATTTGGGAAATTATACAACAAAAAGAAAAGTTTGTGATATAATCATTTGTGTAGGCTTATCTGAGAGATTTAAAGAGTATGCGTTGTTTGAATTACTGACACAGTATCACAAATTTATTAAAAAGGGTGTGGGAAAATGAAAAAGAAGCTGACCTTATTATTAGTAGCTACCAGTTTTTTAGCCATTTTATTATTGCCGGTGTTGCCTTCAAATCCGTCTCATATTGTAATCCTTAATGATCAAGTTGGAGGAGCATAATCAGGCTGTCACTTCCCTTGAAACTGTTGAATTCGAGTACCCGTCTTTAATATCTCTTCTATTTTTTGAGCCTACATAACCTCTGAGTATCCGGCAGATTGTTCGAGAACTGTCCTTCCCTTGCAGGGAGGGCAGTTTTTTGATTGTGCGCCCGGCATGGGCGATAACTTGGCGGTGAATGTCCGCTACAATTCGTCAGAGAATTGAAGATCTCTTCATAATCAAAGCAGCAAAAGGATGAGGGTTAATGGAAGTTTTGGAAACGTTGCGTTTAGTGCTTAGGAGATTCAGAGCAGAAGATGGGCAGGACCTGCATGAATATCTTGCCTGTGAAGAGGTTGTAGAATATGAGCCCTATGGTGTTTACAATGAAGAAGACAGCCATGCTGAGGCGGTGAGACGTTCCACGGATCAGGCATTTTGGGCAGTGTGCCTGAAGGATTCAGGCAAAGTAATCGGTAACTTATACTTTCAGGAGCAGCATCCGCAGGAGTTTCAGACTTGGGAGATTGGCTATGTGTTCAACCGTGAGTATCAGGGCTGCGGCTATGCGGCTGAAGCCTGCCGTACATTGCTGGAGTACGGCTTCAATACTCTAGGCATTAGACGGGTAACCGCCCATTGTGATCCGCAGAATACACCATCCTGGCGGCTGCTCGAACGGCTGAAGCTGCGGCGGGAGGGGCATTTTCTCCAGACGGGCTATTTTAAAACCGATGAACAAGGTATGCCGAAATGGCATGATACTTTTGCCTATGGTGTGCTTGGTAAGGAGTGGCTGAATCTGAATCAGGAGAAAGCGGCAGAATAACAAGTGTAAGCAGAGACCTTCTTGAGAAATCGAGGAGGCCTTTTTTTGTATAAATAGTTGAGATAATTTATCTCTCCGTTTACAAAATTTATATAATTTTAACGCTGGCTTGCCATCCTCCTGATGCTGCGTTGACATCCAAGCCTTACACTTGCAGAGGTAGTAAGAAGATAAAAGCGGACTGTTAGGTCATTAGGAGGCTTCCATTTTGAGTGAACTAGAGAATTCATTAACCCTGCCTGCAAGAGAAAAAGCGGCATCGGCTGGAGTTCCCTTACGGCCGGCATATTTAAGCAAGCTGAAGGTTCAGGAGAATATGCTTGCCTACCTGTTCCTGGCTCCTTCGTTGCTGCTGTTCGGTGTGTTTTTATTCTACCCGTTGCTGAAATCCGTATATTTAAGTCTGCATAGTACGGACCCGGCGGGACGAATCGCAGCGTATGTCGGCTTTGACAATTTCACAGCCCTTTTCACTTCAGGACTATTTCTGGACGGTATCCGGGTGACGGCGCTGTTTGCCCTCCTGACGGTCCCGACCGGCCTGCTGCTTGCACTTGTGCTCGCGGCGCTAACCCACAATCAGCTGCGCGGCAAACGGCTGTTCCAATTCGCCTTCTCTTTGCCCATGGTGCTGTCTGTTGGATCGGCGGCAGTGATCTGGAAATTCCTGTTTCATCCCACGCTGGGTATGCTGAATTACTTGCTGGAGCTTGCCGGGATGACGCCGGTCGCATGGCTGGTCAATCCGGATACCGCGCTGCTGTCTATCTCATTAATGACAGTATGGATGAATCTCGGGTTCAATTACATCATCCTGTCGAGCGGAATGCAGGGCATTTCGGACGAAATCTATGAGAGTGCCAGAATTGACGGAGCGGGAGCGGCTACGGTATTTCGCAAGATCACCTTGCCTCTGCTGTCCCCGACCTTGTTCTTCGTGCTCGTGGTTTCGATCATTAGTGCCTTCCAGGCGTTTGGCCAGATCAATATTTTAACCGCCGGAGGACCGATGAACAGTACCAACGTGTTTGTATACTCCATCTACCGTGAGGCCTTTGTCAACTTCCGCTTCGGAACGGGCAGCGCCCAGGCACTGATGCTGTTTCTGGTTATTATGCTGCTGACGCTGATCCAGTTCAAATGGGTGGAAAGGAAAGTGCACTATCAATGAAAAAGCCAAAAGCAGGACAAGTACTTACCTACTGTGTGCTCACTGTGGTGGCAGCACTGGTATTGTATCCCGTATTCTACAGCTTCTTCATGGCCGTTATGGCCCCGGAAGAGGCCAGCGCTTATCCGCCGTCCATCGTTCCGCATTCCTTTCATCCGGAGAACTTTAGCGAAGTGTTCGATATTATTCCGATCGCCACCTTTATTGGCAATACCTTTCTGGTATCCGGCATTGTCATGATCGGCCAATTGATCACCGCCAGTCTGGCAGCTTATGCCTTTGCCCAGATGAATTTCAAAGGGAAATCACTGATGTTCAGCCTGTTCGTGGCCACGATGATGGTTCCCTGGGAAGCGACGATGATTCCCAATTATTTGACTGTACGCAGCCTGGATTGGCTGGATACTTATGAGGGTCTGACCATACCTTTTCTGGCGACGGCCTTCGGCACCTTCCTGCTGCGGCAGTTCTTTATGCAGCTGCCCAAAGAGCTGTTTGAGGCAGCCAAAATCGACGGCTGCGGGCATATTCGCTACTTTCTGTTTCATATGCTGCCGCTCTCCAGACCGGCACTGGGCACCTTGGCTGTCTACTCTTTTCTGAATATGTACAATTCCTATCTCTGGCCGCTGCTTGTTACGAACAGCAAACCGATGCGGACGGTGCAGATCGGAATCTCCATGCTTGAATTTCAGGAATCGACCTCGTGGAATCTGGTATTTGCCGGAATCACACTGGCCATTCTGCCTTCGCTGCTGCTGCTGGTATTCGGATTGAAGCAGCTTGTCCGGGGCATGGCGGCCGGTGCACTGAAGGGATAAGTGATAGGATGCGCAGAGCTAAAAGCTAGTCAGCTGCTTATTGCAGATGATGAATACGTATATAGCTTCTTCAATCCAAAGTATAGGGGAAAAAGGAGAGATACTTAGAATGAAACAATTCAAACAGGGTATGGTTCCATTGCTTGCGAGTCTGATGCTGGTTCTTGCTGCCTGCGGCAACAATTCAAATGCAGATGAGAACAATAATGCAGCCGGCAGCACCTCCTCAGGCAGTGATGGGGAAGTCAGTGCCGCTGCCGCTCCGGTAAAACTCAGCTGGTGGCATTCTATGTCCGGTGCGGGTGAAAAAGCGATTAATCAGATTGTCTCCGACTTCAATGCCAGCCAGACCGGCATCAAGGTGGAAGCGGTGTACCAGGGTAAATATGATGAAAGCTTGAACAAGCTGAAAGCCTCCATCGGCTCGAACAGCGGACCGGATCTGATCCAGGTCTATGAAATCGGCAGCAAGTTTATGATTGATTCGAAGATGATCACACCGGTGCAGCAGTTTATCGACCAGGACGGCTTTGATCTGTCAGGTCTCGAACCCAACATTATCCGATACTATACGATTGACGATAAATTGAATGCGATGCCGTTCAATACGTCCAATCCGATTCTTTATTATAATAAAGATGCTTTCAAAGCAGCCGGACTTGATCCTGAGAACCCGCCTAAGACATTTGAGGAATTCGAAGCCGCTGCCAAAGCATTAAGCAAAGACGGTAAAGCCGGAGCGACAATTGCCATCTACGGCTGGTTCATGGAGCAGCTGTTTGCCAATCAGAACGCAGATTATGTTAATAACGGCAATGGGCGCGAAGCCGCTGCCACAGAATCGCTGCTGGCTTCGGATGCCGGTGTAAGCACACTGGAATGGTGGAAAAAGATGGTCGACGATAAAGTAGTCGCCAATCTGGGACGGGACACAGATGATACGGATAGCGCGTTTGCTGCAGGTCAGGTAGCGATGACACTGAACTCTACGGCTTCGCTGCGCAATATGGTAGAGGCGGCTGGCGGCAAATTCGAGGTTGGCACAGGTTTCCTGCCGAAACCTGCCTCGGCGAAGGACGGCGGAGTGATTGTCGGAGGAGCCAGCCTGTATATTATGAACAACAAACCGGAAGCGCAGCAGAAGGCGGCATGGGAATTTATCAAATATGTGGCCTCACCGGAGGTTCAGGCAAAATGGAGTGTAAGCACCGGGTACTTCCCGATTAACAAGGCTGCTTATGAGCAGCAGGTGCTCAAGGATAATATGGTGAAATATCCGCAGTTCCAGACTGCTGTTGACCAGCTTCATGCTTCGAGTGCTTCAACGGCGACCTCGGGTGCGGTAATGGGCGTATTCCCCGAAGCACGCCAGATTGTTGAAGGTGCGATTGAAGAAGCGCTGAACGGACAAAAAGAGCCTAAACAGGCGCTGGAGGATGCCGGCAAACAGATTACCGGGAAAATCGGCCAGTACAATGCTACGGTGAAATAGAAATCCAAAGTCAATGAATGAAGCTGCATTCGACAGCTGAAGTGGAAGCTGGGCAGATGCCCGGCTTCTTTTTGTTATATAAGGAATTAGATGTCCTCTGCAGAATGATCCTTCTATTGTGCCCGGAAACAGTTAACGTTTGGGAAAAAAGGTTCTATATAGGTTGTGTAATTGGATGAAATATCCTATTGCACGGGGCTTTTTTGTGTTATTGGGATTCCTCTTAATTTAAACCCTCATTAATACGATAAATATAAAGTGCTATTTGGAGTACCGCGATTATAGCAGTCTTTATTTATTCCATATAGTTACATCAAAGGGGGAACAGAACGTGAGACACACCAGTAAAATGAAGATTGATTTAAGGTTGAAATTGTATTTAATCATTCTGGTTCCGCTGCTGGCTATGGGTGTACTGATTATGTGGTCCACAATAACATCCAGTACAAGTGCTTCATTAACTACGATGCAGCATAACAATCAGCAATTGGCGGTGAACACCACGCAGCTGCTGGGCCAAGAATCCGAATCTATCAAGAAACTACATGCCAGTGCTTCAGAGAAAAGCAATGAATACAAACGTCTTAGAAACGAGCTCATTACAGCACGTCTTCAATCAGGGGCGCTATATGTATACATGTATAATAAGACTTCCGAGGGTTGGGAGTATACGGTAGACGGAGCAGGATGGGATGACCCTGATTATAGTCCTTATGGGGGTGAAATGAAATTTGCTCCCGAGATTGAGAAGCGATTATTAAGTGGTGAAGTAGTCACCACGGGTATTGTTAATGATCCGACCTGGGGCCAGCTGTTATCTTCATTCTCGCCCATCAAGGACTCAGGGGGGAAGATTATTGGTTATTTGGGCATTGATATTTCTGCTAAGGCAGTGAATCAAATATCAGCAGAAACTTTGGCTGACTCCTATCGGACGGTTATCCCTATTTTTGCTGTTGTGCTGATTCTATCGCTGCTGATGATGCTGTTCGTGGTGAGGGGAATCCTAAGGCAGGTTCGTGATATTAAGTCTAGTCTCGAGCAGGTCGCAGACGGGAATCTTAAAGTGATCTCAAGACATATCACGAAAGACCAGCTGGGCGATATCAGCGGGTTGATTAACCGGATGGTCGCGCAATTAACGAAGATCATTGTTGGAATACAGCAAGGCTCAAGTACGCTGCAGCAGTCCTCGGGCAATATAGCCAACACGGTCCAGACGAACCAGCGCCAGACCGAAGAGCTGTCCCGTGCGATTGAGGAAATTGCTGCGGGTTCCATGAAGCAGGCTGAGGAAACAGAGCAATCGGTGAAGCATTCAGATAATCTCGGCAAAATTATGGATGAAGTGGGTTCGTATGTGCATCAATTTACTGATACTTCAGAGCGGTTGTCTGCTGTTCAAATGCAGGTTACCCGTGAACATGAGGCACTGCTGGAGAAGGGACGGGAGAATGCTAAGCGGGTCGGGTACCAGCAGGAGATTTCCAGATCACTGATGGCTCAATCCCAACTGGCTTCATCGATCAGCGGGCAAATCCACAGTATTCTGAAACAAACAAAGATCCTGTCACTGAACGCTTCTATTGAGGCAGCCAGAGCTGGTGATGCGGGTAAAGGCTTCGCGGTGGTCGCTGGAGAAATGGGCCAGCTTGCACGGCAATCCGAACAATCTATTCAGGAGATTGATGCAATCCTGGGGTCCTTTGTACAAGAGACTCATCGTATGGGCAGCCAATTCGATGAGAATATAGCGGCGGTTAAGGAACAGGAGAGTCAGATTGCTGATTGTCTTCAAGCTTTCGGAGAGGTCAGCAGTATTTCGGCTGAAGTGCAGGAGCTGGCACAGCGGCTGCAAGGCCGTACGGCGGACATGCACACTATCCGGCAGGAAGTAGAACAACATTTAAGCTACATAGCTTCGGCAACTGAAGAGACTTCGGCAATGTCTGAAGAAGTTGCGGCAAGTGCAGTGGAACAGAAGCGGTCCGCAGAAGAATTATCAATCGTCTCCGGGCAGCTCGCGGGACTTGCCGGCAATCTGAAAGCTTATTCTGATCAGTTTCAAGTAGAAACTCAGAAATTGTTAGAATGACGAATCGTCAGACTAATCCTTTACAAACCTCCCGGATCTATCGGATGATAGAATCAGTTTGAGAAGAAACAGGTGAATCGGATGAAAATTAACCGTTTGCTGGGAATCGTAGTCTATCTGCTCAATCGGGAGGTGGTCAGTGCCCGTGCACTGGCCGATAAATTCGAGGTTTCGCCGCGTACGATTCAACGTGACATCGAATCTATTGGGCTCGCCGGGATTCCGGTGGGATCGCTGCAAGGCACTAATGGAGGTTATTACATACTCGACAGCTTCAAAATGAACAGACAGCTGCTTCAGTCCGAGGATTACGCTTATATTCTGGCCGCCCTGAAGGGGCTGGTATCGGGCTACAGCAGCAGACGCGCAGAGGATACCATGGAGAAAATCATGTCCTTAACACCGGAGAAGGAGGCAGCGCCGCAGCCCATTCAGCTTGATTTGGGGGTTCTAAGGGAGGGAGCGGGCACGGGAGAGGCGATTCAAGTTATAGAGCATGCCATCCGCCAGAAAAAGGTGCTTCACTTTCAATATACCAATGCAAGGAATGAGGTGGCAGACAGAAATGTCGAGCCATTGCTCTTAACCTATAAGTGGTATGCATGGTATTTATTCGCTTATTGCTGTGACCATTGCGGATACCGGCTGTTCCGCCTTTCCCGAATCCGGGAGCTTCGGGCCACGGACGGGAACTTTTCAACAATGCATCGAGATGCGGAAAGTCTGCTGGCTGAGGCGCAGGATCACCGGCCGTACATAACCGTTAAGCTTGCATGCCCGGCAGGTCTCAGGGTGCTGATGGAGGAGCTGCTCCCCAATGCGGTGCTTATAGAAGTCCGGGATCAGGAACTGGTCATGGGCTTTACCGTCCCGGAAGAGGAGAACGGCTGGTTCGGAACATTGCTGCTGTACGGCCATCAGCTTACAGTGCTTGAACCTCCGTCACTGCGCCAGAGAATGGCGGACCATGCCAGTAATCTGCTGAATAAATATACCGAATGTAAGACCAAAGAATTGGCGCTCTGCAAAGGTCTGGATACCGAAAAGTGAAGAACAAAGCTGTTTTACCTTTAGCAGAATGTTGTAATTATTGATTGTGCAGCGTAGGGATTGCAGCGCGTTTCTCTACCCTTTTCGAAGGGGAGGAAACGCGCTGTTTTTTGCGGGCAGAATTATGCGATCCCTCCCTGCATCAGCGGGGGAAATCCGTCAACCTCTTTACACTAGGCTGTAAATATCCCCGTTCGGCTCTTCGAGCGCCGGTTCTCAATCACCTCTTCGTAATCCCGGATCAGGCCGTCAAAAATATGCTCCCAGGAGCGGCCGAGCGCGAGCCGCCGTCCCTCCCGGCCCATAGCCATCCGTTGCTCCGGCTGATCCGCCATAGAGCATATTTCCTTCACCAGTTCTCCCGGATGATGCGGTTCAAACAATGACCCGGTCACACCGGACAAGACCAGATCCGTTGTGCCGCCTGCCCCGGCAGCGATCACAGGCAGGCCCGAGGCCATCGCTTCCAGAACAACGTTCCCGAAGGTTTCCGTGCTGGAGGGAAACACGAATACATCTGCCGAGGCATACAGCTCTGCCAGCTCCTCCCCGTGCTTGCCCCCGGTGAAGGTGACATTGCGCGGCGCCTGCGCCCGCAGCTCCGGCAGCAGCGGGCCGTCTCCCACCACCAGCAGATGAACCGCCGCAGCCGTGGATTCCGGCAGCTGCCGCATGGCGGTTAAGAGGGTGGGAATGTCTTTTTCCGGAGCAATCCGTCCTACATAAAGCAATACTACCGGTGCTGTAATTCCGTAACGCTCCCGTACCTGTCCGCTGCGTTTCTCCGGTGTGAACAGACCGCAGTCAATTCCCCTCGACCATAACCGGAGCCGGGTGAAGCCATGGGAACGCAGCGTAGTCTCTGTCTCCCGCGAAGGGGCCAGGATGGCATCGCAGGAACGGTGGAACCATTTCATGTATTTCCAGTAGAGCGGAATGATTCTTCTCATCCGGTAGTATTGAAGATAACGGTCGAAGTGGGTGTGGTAGGAGGCAACATGAGGGAGGTTCTGCTTCTGGGCATAGCGGAGACCATACAGACCAATGTTGAACGGGGTGGCCATATGCAGCAGATCAGGCCGGAAGGACCGCAGCTCGTGCTGGATGGAGGACATGACGGGCAGCGCCAGCCGGCACTCGGGATACAGAAAAAAGGGGATGCTGGCAATCGGACGGACGGGATCGGCGAAACGTTCTTCAGGGGCGGATTTCGGGGTGAAGAGCAGATGCTCGATGCCGCGGCGGTGTAAATGGCCGGCAAGCCGTTGAAGCGTGCGGGCGACTCCGTTGGTTTGAGGAAGATAGGTGTCCGTAAACAAGGCAATACGCATGGATAATCCCTCCCGGTACTCTTGTTGTCTTGATCATAACAGGCGAATATTTTAGTGAGGTTATCGGGGAATCAACTCATTTCCACCTTCATGTGGTGATTTATTCTGGGGTTTACACTCCGTTTATGCAAATCGGCAAATCAGAACATACTCGTCCTCTATAGTAGTAAAAAATCTATAGAGTATTGGAGTGACAATCACTTGAATTCAACAGGCAAAACAATCCTTTCTCTGCTGATTGCCGCAGAACTGGCAGTGGGCCCGGCGTGGAACGCAGGTCCGGCAACAGCTGCAGCAGCACCCGGGTCCGGCACTCCGTATACCGCTGGCGGCGTTTATGATGTAACCGTTCCCCATATTGTCGTGAACCAGATATATGGCGGCGGGGATGTCGAAACAACGGGAGGGTACTTCTCCAAGGGCTATATCGAACTTTATAATCCTACGGATTCCGCTGTGGATTTGAGCGGCTGGTCCGTGCAATACTCAGATCCAACCATGAACGATGCCTGGAGCAAGCTGGAGCTGACCGGCACGATCAACGCGCATTCTTCTTATCTGATTACAGACGGCAAAGTGAACCCCGACTATAAAAGCGATATCAGCGGCAAAGGCGATCAGGTATGGAGTGATATCCTCTTTTACAATAAAGGAATGAAGGTGGTGCTGCTGAACAGTACCACGCTACTGGAAACGGTAAATCCGTTCCTGAATAAACCGGATTCCTACGTGGATATGATCGGCACGGCCGGCAATGACAACGGTTCAACCATCGACGGCTATGAAAGCGATTATCCAACCGGCAAATCCGGCGGCACCTCGAAGCAGAAATCGGTGCGGCGCAGCGATTTTGCCGATACGGACAACAATAAAACGGATCTTAAACAGATCAGCTTCGATTCACTGGATGCGGGAACGCTGAATCGGATGAAGCCGCATAGCAGTGCCGATGGAGCATGGGGCGTGGCTGTTCAGCCTCTTGGCCTGGCGGAACAGTCTCTGCCTGCCGCCACGGCTGGGTCCCCGTATTCGGTGACACTGTCCGTATATGGCGGGACGTTGCCTTATACCTTTGAGGCGGCGGGGCTGCCCGAAGGTCTGAGCCTGGACGTTGCAACCGGCAAAATCAGCGGAACTCCGGTGACGTCAGGTCCGGCAACGGTCAGCGTCTCGGTGTACGACAGCAGTGTTCCTGCTATGAAGGCGGAAGGGAGCCTTCCGCTGACGGTGGATAAACCGGCGGGAGAGCCAACGGCGGATGTTATCAGCATTACAAAGCTTGGCGGATATTCCGTCGGGGTTACT
The DNA here is from genome assembly GCF_042610515.1 of Paenibacillus paludis. Classification (NCBI taxonomy): domain Bacteria; kingdom Bacillati; phylum Bacillota; class Bacilli; order Caryophanales; family Paenibacillaceae; genus Paenibacillus; species Paenibacillus paludis. Next base: position 163,038 of record NZ_JBGJZP010000005.1, on the reverse strand, counting down.
AATGAAGACGGCGGTGTGGCTGAGATTATCAAGTATAACCGTGATAACGGAAAGTTCTATCTGGTCAACGGTTCGACGCATCCTGCGACAGTAGATATCGTAAATCTGAAGGACGGCATCCATCTGGAAAAGGAAAAGAGCATCAACGTGGAGCAGCTGGCGGAAACCGGAGGCTTCAGCTATGGCGATCTGACCAGTGTGGACATCAACTCGGCAACGAAGCGGATTGCTGTAGCCGTACAGGAAGCGGATGCCATGAAGAACGGCAAAATTCTTGTGCTGGATTATGACGGTAAGCTGCTGGATACCTATGAGGCTGGAGTCCAGCCCGATATGATCAAATTCACCGGGGATGGCCGCTTTATTCTTACGGCTGACGAGGCCGAGCCCCGCACACTGGAGGGAGACCCGGAAGGCAGTGTGACGATCATTGACACGACTGCGAAATCAGCGGATTACGTCAAGTTCGACAACCCTGAGCGGATCGACGATCTCGTGCATATCCGCGGGGCGGTTGATCCGGCAACGAAGCTGATTACAGGGAAGGGTACAAAGGAAGAGGCAGTCCGTGATCTGGAGCCGGAATTTATCGAGCTGTCCGAAGATCAGAAGACCGCTTATATTACCCTTCAGGAGAACAATGCAGTAGCTGCAGTTGATATTGCTTCCCGCAAGCTGCTGTGGGTCAAGGGGCTTGGATTTAAGGATTTGAGCGATCCGCTAAATGGACTTGACCTCGTGAAGGACAGCAAGAGCAGGCTGGAAAATGTACCGTTCTACGGCGTTTATATGCCAGATGGGATCAGCCAGTATACCGTAAACGGCAAGACCTACTTGTTCACGGCCAATGAGGGCGATGCCACGGAATGGGACGGTAAGGAAAATGCCAGCACGATCGGCAAAATGAAGGGGGCACTAGAACCTGACTCTGCGGCTGCACTGTTTCTGAACGGAAATACGAAATATGACGGTGTAGAGGTCATGACGGATATGGGTCATGACGGCATGTACCTGTACGGGGGCCGTTCCTTCTCGGTATGGGATGCTGATAAGCTGAAGCAGGTGTATGACAGTGGCAGTGATTTTGAGCGGATTACAGCGGAGCGGCTGCCTGATTACTTCAATGCAAGCAACAGCAATACAACGCTGGACAGCCGCAGCACCAAAAAAGGACCGGAGCCTGAATATGTTAAAGTAGGTAAGGTGGGGCAAAAAGCGCTGGCCTTCATCGGCCTGGAGCGCATTGGCGGCCTGATGACTTACGATGTCAGTAATCCTGAGCAGCCGCAGTTTCTCAACTATATTAATTCCCGTGAATTCACGCCGAAAAATAATATCGCTACGGACACCGGGCCGGAAGGCATCGAGTTCATTCCGGCAACGGACAGTCCGACCGGACTTCCGCTGGTGCTGGTAGCCAATGAGGTAGGGGGCACTGTAGCGGTTTATCAATTAAACGTTACAAAGGTTACGCTGGACCAGAAGTCACTCTCTCTAAAAGCCGGAGGGACAGCGGCAACGCTCAAAGCTGAGGTTAAGCCTGCGGCTGGAACACCGGAGAAATCACTGCTTAGCTGGAGCTCCTCTAATCCTGCAGTGGCCGCAGTGGATCAGAAGGGGACGGTAACTCCGCTGGCAGCGGGAACGGTGACCGTTTCCGTATACAGTGCGGATGGATATGGCGTAGCCGAATCGCTGGTGACTGTAGCGGCGGCTGATCCGGTTATTACGAATCCGGGTACAGGAGGCTCCGTGGGGCAGACTCCGGCAGTTGCAGCTCAATCCCCGGCGGTAACTGTTGAAGGCTCCAAGGTTGTTCTTGAACTCAAGGCCGCAGCAGGTGCGGATGGAGCGGCAACTCTGTCCGTTACTGCCGAAGCCGTGGCAGCAGCGCTGGAATCCTTGAAAACTTCTGCCGGCAAAGAGCTGGTCTTCCGCGTTGCTGCAACAAGCAGTGCGGCCAAAGCCGTAACCTTGGAGGTTCCTGCCACAGTCTGGGCTGCGATTTCCGGCAGCGTTGTGCAGAGTGTGACATTCGCAGCCGGTCAGGGAACCGTCTCGCTTGACCGCACTTCGGTAATTGCAGTGAACGCTGCGGCAAACGGTGAACCGGTGAAACTATCTATTACGGGAACCGATCTTGGCAGTGTCATGGGCAATCCCGCTGGAGGTATAAGCGAAGCCGCGCGGAGCAGAATCGGCAGCCGTCCGGTTATCAACCTTACAGTGCAAACCGGTAGCCGTACCCTTTCCAGCTTTGGGGAAGGGAAAGCGTTGGTGAGCATCCCGTATTCACTGTCATCTGCGGAGGATGCCAATGCGGTAGTGGCCTACAATGTTACGGCGGCAGGCGAGCTGGTTGTGCTTCCTGGCAGCCGCTATAATGCGGTGACCGGCCAGTTGACCTTCCGTACCGCTCATTTCTCTGCTTATGCAGTTGGTTACAGCAACCCGGGCTTTACCGATACTGCTGCCAGCTTTGCCAAAGACTCTATCACGTATCTGGCGGCACGCGGCATTATTTCCGGAATCAACGAAAGCCAGTTTGGGTTGAAGAGCAACCTGAGCCGTGGAGACGCAGCCCTGCTATTGGCCCGTCTGGCCGGAGCGGAGCTGAACACGGCAGTGTCCGGCAGCTTCACAGATGTGAAGGCGGATGACTATTATGCAGCGGCAATCGCTTGGGCGAACGTTAGCGGAATCGTAAACGGCACCGGAGACGGGAAGTTTGCGCCCAAGGCGAAGGTTACACGCGAACAGCTCGCAGTTATGATTATCCGTCTGGCGGATGAGCGGAACTGGACTCTGCCCGTGAGCGGCGGCACTGCCGTATTCGCAGATCGGCAGTCCATTAGTTCTTTTGCGCTGGAAGCTGCTGCAGCTGTCCAGCAGGCGGGGATCATTTCGGGCAAAACCGCCCCGGATGGCGGTGTTAACTTTGCGCCGCAGGCTGCAGCTACGCGCGAGGAAACCGCGCAGATGCTGGCTGCCCTGCTCAAGCTTGCCGACTGAAATCGGCAACGGATTTCTTTAACACCCCTGGCGCTTCCTGAGCGTCAGGGGTTTTTGGTGAGCAGGGCAAGAAAAATAGGCCAACCAGAGGTTTCTGGCTGACCTAATAATACGAAAAGGAGCCCCTTTCGGAGCTCCACCCTTGACTAAATTTAAATCTCCTTACGAGCTAATACCGGAATCCCAGATCGGTTCGGCGAACTGATTCTTGAGATTGCTGCTGCAATCCTTGCCGGTATCATAAGACCGGTTGCCGAGCACCCGCTTGAACTGTTCCAGCGCGCGGGCTGCTTCTGCGGGCACCTTGCTGTTCAGCCAATCGGCCAAGGCCTGCAGCACACTCCGCCCTTCCGCCAGCGCCTGTTCCCAGAGCTCCCAGACACTTTCCGTCCGGACCTCGGAGTACAGCGCGGAATGCCGCCATTCGGCATGCTTTTCGTTTAAATAATCCAACTGCTCGTCTCTTGGGGAAAGCGGCTGGTAGAAATGGTGGCGCGCTTTTCCCCTTAGCAGCGACTTCTTCCAGCCTTTGGGATCATATAAGCATTTATGGGCCAGAACCATATCCAGGTACGCCTCCTGCCAGATCTCATCCGGGAGGCCCTTTGTTTCGGGATACCAGGCCGCTGCGGTTTCATGAAGGAGAGTGTGAACGGTATGGGGGAGCCGCGAGCCGACGTGAATTTTTTTCCAAGCTGCAATCCGCCAGGTATCGATTTGCTTCAGCCGTTGCATAAACACGGTATCGAGGACGATCTCAAACCGCTGATGGTTGCGGTGCTTGTAGCCCGCTTTCCAGTTAATGTAGGGATGAAGATTGCGGTCCAGCAGATGATGCGTCAGAAATCCAAGGAAGTATTGCTGTGTTTCTGCAAGGTCAGGAGGAGGGAGGCTGCGGATTTTTTGCCAGAGCTCCAGCAGCACCGGACCGCAGTGTACAGAGTGCATAAGGTCGCCCAGCCGGAGGGCACCGGTATCTTTTTTCCACGGCAGAAAGCTGTGGTATAGAAGTAAATCAGGTCCTTGGCAGCCAAGCTGGTACAATTCAGGCCGCTCCTTCAGCCCGCCCAGAAAAGGAAACTGATCCGCAAATTGTTCCGCCAGCACCTGCCCATACTCTAAATGCATCCAAATATTAGGCATCGCTCCACCCCTTTTACGCTTAGATAGCTCCATCTTAAACTCTTCATGTTAACAGAGATTGCATTCTGCTTCTTTGGATTGTAATCCTTGGGGTATCCTTGGCAGATGTGTTTGAACTTGCGCTTAATTCTAAGGTACTCTTGTATAGCTCCAATATCAACTCTGCAAAGTGTGGCAATTGTGCAAACGCGCTGGAGTCCGGGGTTCCCGCAACTAGAGGCATCCTCCGGTAATTCGTGTTATAATCGAGCGGAATACACTCAAATAATTACCGAGGTGATGAGAAGAATGGGATTTCAGGCAGGCCAGCTTTTTGTTAATTTGCCGGTAGACAATCTGCAGAATTCGATTAACTTTTTTACCGCTTTAGGTTTTGAGTTCAACCCGCAGTATACTGATGAGAACGCAACCTGTATGATCATCAACGGCAACACCTTTGCGATGCTGCTGGTCAAGGAGTTTTTCAACACCTTCACCTCCAAAAAGATCATCGACACATCCGGTCAGACAGAAGTAATTCTGGCCATTTCTGCCTCCAGCAAAACCGAGGTGGACGAGCTGGTGCAGAAGGCGCTGGCCGCAGGCGGGAAGCCTTTTAACAATCCGGTAGATCACGGCTTTATGTACAACTGGAGCTTCCAGGATATTGACGGGCATCTGTGGGAAGTCATGTATATGGAAGAAAGTGCCCAATAAGCGGACGAATCAGAATAAGTAATGGGTCAAGAACAAGCTTCCGGAGAATTCCGGGGGCTTGTTTTGCTTTTAAAATATAAGAAGTTTGAACAGCAGTACTCGGACCCCAGCGCCCTTATTTTGTCAAAAAAAGCTTTATCGCTGACGTTGCGGACTCCAGAGAACTAATTCGCCCTAAAAACGCTCCAACTACGATGATTTAGTGAAATAACGTCATTCCGGTCCGGATGGAAGCTTTGGCGGCTCTTTGGGAGGGAATAACGTCCATGAGGTCCGTAAGCAGGTTGAAATAGCTGGGAGCATAGCGACCGGACGTTCAGCGGATATGGGGACATGGGGGGATTTTGAGCACACAGTGCAGGTTTTGTTAACATTTTCGCAACATATTCTTTACGATCCGCATACAAAACCTTGGAGAGTATTTAATATCCAGCTCCTATAATGACCTTATTAGTAAAATATACCTATAGTACGCGTGATACGAAGGGATGATATGCTTGAAAAGAAGCTTGCTGCACCTATCTATGAAATGGAAGCTGATTCTGGTATTCTCTGCGATAACTTTCATCTTCCTGGGGGTGGCTCTGTACCAGGGACACAAGATTAATCAGGTGGAGCTCTCTATGGAACGGCAGAAGACGGAGATGGAAAAAAGAATCACCGTTCAAACGATCACGCAGCTTTTGCAGGAATTGGACGGTCTGGAAAGTTCGCTGGCTGAGTCCAGTGATGTGGAGCTTGCCGCACCTTTTAAGGACAAGCAGCAGCGGCTCACCGATGAGATTGCTAGTATGGATTTTGAACAGGAGACACCTGCGTACGCAGAGCTGCAGCTGCTCCGGACCCGGGCCGGAGAATATGCCGGATTATTCGGGGAACTGGTCAAGACGATGGAGGATGAGAGCCTTGATCCACTGACGGTGCTGGAACAAATCGACGCCCTGCATATGAAGGCAACGGCTGTAAATCAATCGATGCTGGAGACCAACGGGAAGCTGTATGACGCTGCCGCGGGGAACGCCGAGAGGGCACAGGATCATTCTTTTGCACTGCTGGATCAAACGGTATCCATTGTGCTTTACGCCGCAGGTGGAGTTTTCCTGTTTACACTAGTGCTGGCCTGGCTGCTGATTCGCTCATTCTTGAGACCGGTGCGCAGGCTCCAGGATGCGTTGCGGCAAATTGCCGATGGCGATTTACGGCAGCAGATCAACTCTCCTTATAATGATGAACTGGGACGTTTGAGCTATCATTTTGACCATATGGTTACCCGGGTCCGGGAGATGCTGCGGCAGACCCTGACCGTTGCTTCTTCACTGGCGGATTATTCGCATTCCTTCCAGCAATCCTCATCCATTACCGCGGATACCAATCAGGATATTGTCAGAACGATACAGGAAATCTCCGTGGGCGCGGATCAGCAAGCCGTTCAGTCCGAGCAAAGTGCAGTCCTGCTGCAAGAGCTGGAGCGGGAAGTGGATGAGATTACAGATCATACCGATGCCATGCTCACGACAAGTGAAACGGCCAATCACAATACCCGCAGAGGGTCTGAGACGGTTACCGCACTGCAGCAGATTTCCCGGCATTCCCGTGATTCCATCGGCAGGGTGTATCAAGCGCTGGAGAAGCTGGTGGAGCAATCCCAGGATATTACCCGGATCACGAATTCCATTACCGAAATTTCCAAGCAGACAAATATCCTCTCGCTGAATGCTGCGATTGAGGCTGCGCGGGCCGGAGCTTCCGGCAAGGGGTTTGCCGTTATTGCGGACGAAGTCCGGCATTTATCGGTCCAGACCAAAGATTCCTCCATACATATCAGCGAGATCATTCATGAGCTTCAGAACAGTATGACCGACTTTCAGGGCTACATGCTGGAGACGAAAAAAAGCCTCGAGCAGCAGGATCATCAGGTAGCGGAAACCCTTGCATCTTTCGAGGCGATTGACGGATCGATTACCGGAATCAGCAGACAAATTGGACAAATTCATCATAAGGTGGAGCTGACCCGGAAGATTAATTCCCGGCTTGCCGTATCCATTCACTCTGTAGCATCCGTAGCCGAGCAGACAGCTGCGGGCGTTCAGGAGGTCAATGCTTCCAGCACGCAGCAGGACAAGGCGATCCGCGATATTGCCCGGCAGGCAGTGGAAATTAACGAAATTTCGCAGCGGCTGTTCACGGAAATTAATATTTTCAAAATAGAAGAGGAGACCGGGGACGTTTCGCCATCCGGTCAGCTGCTGGTATTGGAAGAACACTGGAATGAACTCAACGAACCAACGGAAAAATTACTCGCGATTGCCGAGTGAAGCATTGAGCTGGATCACCAGCTCCGGAAACCAGTCACTGAGTGCAAGGAATGGAAAGCCCGCCGAGCGGGCTCTTGTTGTATCCATATGCCAGGACTCGGTAATGCCGAAGGGAGACATATCCTCATCTGCAGTTTCGGCTTCAATCACCGCCTGCTTACCCGTGGCTGCTTCAATGATGGTGAGGATCTCCCCAATGGTAAGAGTCCCGTCCGAGCATGCATTTACCGGTCCGGTCAGTTGGGAGAAGCCAAGCCAATACAAGAAGTCCGCCGCCTCATCCGAACGGATGAAGGAGATGGCCGCCTGGGTATTCGGGATGCCGAGCGGCCGGCCTTCGCGGACATGCTCGATGTGAAAATGCAGCCTCCGCGTATAATCATCCGTGCCCAGCACCATGGGTATGCGCACGGTAGCCACGGGGAATGCGTCCTGCTTCAGCAGAACCGTTTCGGCCAGTCTTTTGCCCTCCTGATAGTTGAAGTCCTCCTTCGCACCTAATCGCAAGGGGTATACTTCAGGGTCGAAGTCAGCTTCAGTCAAAGCTTCCGGCCTTGGATCATAAACCGACAAGCTTGAGGTGAGGATGTACCGTTTAACGGTGCCGGCAAAAATACGGCCTGCAGCATCAGCCTCATCCGGTGAAAAGCAGATATTGTCATAGACCACATCCCAAGGGGTATCCCCGACGGCTTCGGCAAGCGCTTTGGCGTCCGTACGGTCCACATTCAGCCTGGAGACCTGTTCCCCGAAGTCGTCTTCCGCCCGGCCTCTGGTCAGAATCGTTACCTTGCTGTCTCCCTCCCTGAGCAGCCGTTCCACCAGCCGTTTGCCAAAAAATCGGGTTCCCCCAAGCACAAGTATGTTCCTCATTCAATACACTCCTTTATAAATTGAAATAGCTGACCCACCTGAAGCCTTGGGTTAGGCGGCCATCCGCAGCCCGGCATTAGTGCTGCTGCTGCGGCTAGCGGTTGAACGGCTGCTGCTGGCAAAGTGCAGCGCCTGCACGGTACCTGTGCTTACAGCCATCGTAAGTTCTGCTGAATGTTCCTGGCGGAGAAGCTCCAGCATGACAGGGATTTGACCCTGCTCATAAGCATCGGCCAGCGCCGACAAGAGTTGCCGGTAATCGGTATCCAGCGGAACCGCAGGCCCGCCGTCCGCCGACAGATCCTCTCTAACGGCTGTGAGTGCCTGCCGTGCCCGGTGCAGCGCCGACTTCACCGCACCTTCGGTTGTTTCCAGTTGTTCCGCCGTTTCATCCGCAGAATAGCCCAGCACATCCCGCATCAGAAAGGCCGTCCGCTGCAGCGGAGACAGGTGTTTCATTAGGGCCTGAAAGGCCATTTCAATTTCGGAGATCGTTCCGCCCGTAAACGGCTCTGCCTGTGAATGCCCGCGTTCCAGTGCGCGGCTCAGGGAAGCCCGTCGCCGTGCAGCATCAATCCATGTATTTTTGGCGATCCGCAGCAGCAGGGCTTCTGGATTCGGATTGGCCGGAAATTTACCGTATCCCAGCGCCTTGGCCCAGGTCTCCTGAGCCAAATCCTCGGCTTCAAGACTGGACCGGGTAAGTGTCAGGCAATAGCGGTTCAGGACTGCTCCAAGCGACTGCAGACTTTTCTCACCGGTATGGTTAACGGTATTGTACTCTTCAAGGGTCATCACGCTTACGCATCTCCTTCTGGCTATCCCATTTATTTTGTTCCCTCTATTATATAAACGAATAGCTCATCATAAAAGATACGCATCATCCGTAAATTTAAAAATTCTGTATGTGCCGTATCCTTTGCCCGCCATGATCCGTTTACAGGGTATAAAGTTAAGGCACATTACAGGAGGTATATAAGAATGAGTATTATTCCCTATGTGATTGAACAAACGAGCAGGGGCGAGCGCTCTTACGACATTTATTCCCGGCTGCTGAAAGACCGGATTGTATTCGTGGGTGCGGCCATTGACGATCAGCTGGCTAACAGCATCATTGCCCAGCTGTTGTTTCTGGCGGCGGATGAGCCGGATAAGGATATTCAGATGTTCATTAACAGCCCGGGCGGCTCAACTACCGCAGGGTTCGGAATTTATGATACGATGCAGGTAATCAAACCGCAGATAAATACGATCTGTACCGGTTTTGCGGCTTCTTTCGCTTCGCTGCTGCTGCTCTCCGGGGCTACAGGCAAACGGTTCGCCCTGCCGAACAGCGAGATTATGATCCACCAGCCGCATGGCGGCGCACAAGGCCAGGCTAGTGATATCGCAATCAGTGCCAAGCGTATTCTGCAGATCCGGGAGAAGGTTGTGCGGATCACTGCGGAGCGCACCGGACAACCGGTGGAGAAGGTCGAAAAGGATATGGACCGGGATTATTTCCTGTCGTCCGAAGAGGCGCTGGAATACGGGATTATTGACAAAATCATTACCAAACTTTAAGCGAATGGAGCGGATGGGTATGCTGGCAGCATTGCAAGGGCAAGAGGTCACCGTTAATTTTCTGGATGGTTCCAGTGTCAGAGGCGGTGTTCTGGAAGAGATCGACGAGCGGTTCGTGAAATACCGTACGGAATATCAGGTACTGTACATTCCGATCAGCTCTATCCGTGCCGTAGCCGTGGAAACGAAGGAGCGGGAGCGTCCCCGCGTCGGATTCGGGCAGTAAGACCGTAATGTTCCGCTGTAACCGGAAGATCCCCGAAGCCCCTAACAAGGGGTTCGGGGATTTTTTGCTTCTAATGAAGTATTCTCGTCATTGCCATTGAGAACGATTATCAATTATACTTGTTTGTAATAGAGTAATATAAAAGTTCTGTAATGGTGGTGTTATATAACAATGGACCTAAAAGTAATGGAACCAGAAGTAACTTCTCCCGCTGAAAAGGATGCTGAGACTCTGCCGGACTGGGATCAGTTGTCCTTCAGACTGTTGTCGGTTCAGGCACTGAGGGGAGACGGGGAGGTTCGGCTGCCCCAGCAGCTGAATTTCTGCTATGCGCTGATTCTGGTGGCAGGCGGAGCAGTCCGGATTCATGTGGATCACCGCCAGGTGGAGCTGTCCGCAGGTTCAGTCTGTCTATGCCTGCCGGAGCAAACGATCGGAACGGCCAAACCGGCCGCCAGCCTGGATATGCATATTTTTTATTTTGAAGTCTATCATTACGGCAAGCCGGAGAACGTTCGTGACCATGCAATCCATGACGCACTTCTGTTTCCGCCGGATACCATACTGCCGCACTTTCCAGCTAAGCAAATCTCTTCCGTCTGCAGTGAAGTTTTTCGGATATCCGGGGCTGGACAACAGAACATCAGCTTTCGCGCGCAAATAGATTTTCAGGAGCTGCTGTATGTGATTCGTATGAGCTGCCGGCAGAAGCCCAGAGATACGGGAAGGGCGCTGGAGCAGGCCAAGCAGTACATAGAGGATCACTTCACGGAGCCGCTGACGACTCAGGAGCTGGCGCAAACCGCCGAGCTCAGCCCTAAGTATTTTGTGGACCTGTTTAAGCGGAAATACGGCAAAAGTGCAGTGGAATACGCCGCCGAACTGCGGCTGCAGCAGGCGAAACGACTGATGGCGGAGAGTGGACTGAAGCTGCGGGATATCGCCCACCGGGTGGGGTATGCCGATGAGTTCTATTTCAGCCGGAAATTCAAAAAGATGATCGGTGTGCCGCCTGCAGTTTATATGAAAAGCCGTCACCGGAAGCTGGTTGCTTATACTCCGGCGGTGCTGGGACAATTGCTGCCGCTGAACCTGACTCCCTACGCGGCAGCGCTGCATCCGAAATGGACGGAATATTATTATTTGAACTACCGCGGGGATATTCCCGTGCATATCAGCGCGTACCGCAACAATCAGGAATGGCAGGCTAACATTGATCTGCTGAGCCAGCATCCGGCTGACCTGATCATCGCCCGGGATGAGCTGAAGGAGCAGGAGAAAACCGCGCTGGAGAAGATAGCTCCAGTCTATTATAGTCATGGCGGCAGCTGTGGTTGGCGTGGACAGTTTCAGGAACTGGCACAGGTTCTGGGCGAGAGCTGGCAAGGGGAGCAGTGGCTGTCAGCGTATGACCGTGAGGTGCGCAGCGCCAAAGAACTTCTGCACAAAGCGATGGGCGATGAATCTGTTACTGTGATCCGGATGCTTGGCAGCAAGCTGTATTTGTACTGCAATCACGGCATGCTGGACATGCTCTACCGGGAGCTGGAATTAAAGCCGGCCTTTAAGTCCGGCGAAGGTATTTATAACGTGCCGGTTACACTAGAAGAGCTTGCGGCTCTGCCGGCAGATCATTTGTTCATGCTGATCCGCAGAGAGAACGATACGCTGGGCGAGTGGCAGAAGTTGCAGAATCATCCGTTATGGCTGAAGCTTTCTGCGGTTCAGAGACACCGGGTGCATCATATGAGCTCCGATCCCTGGCGTGAGCATTCCGCTTATGCGCAGCTGCGGATGCTCCGGCAGACGCTGCAGCTGCTTGCAGCCAATCGTCCATAAATGTTCCGCCTTTTGTCCATGGTACGGCAGCAGACCCTTCGTTATAATCGAAAATGATAATCATTATCACTTGTTGTGATATAGATTGGACATTTTACAGAGTGGAAGGGGATTTATAGAAAGATGAAAAGATCATTTGGGATAGCAGGACTGATAGCATTATTTATACTCGTACTTACAGCGTGCGGAGGCAACGGCAACAATACGCCGGCAAATGGGGCCGCAAATGCTGCGGAAACCGCAACAGCAGCTCCGGCGGCTACGGCAGAGGCAACGGCAGAAGCCTCACCGGCAGCAGCTGAAGCAGGCACGCGCACGATTGAATATTTAGGGGAGCAATATACGGTACCCGCATCAGCAGAACGGATTGTTATTACCGGAGCTATGGAAGCCATGGAGGATGCGCTGGTGCTGGATGTGCATCCAGTCGGCGCAATTACGTTCAGCGGTGAATTTCCGGAACGCTTCGCTGCCATTACGGACAAGGCTGAATCGATCGGGGAGAAAACCGAGCCGAACTTCGAGACCATCCTGAAGCTGAAGCCGGATGTGATCCTCGGGACTACGAAGTTCAAGCCTGAAGTAGTAGAGCAACTGAAGAAAATCGCTCCGCTTATTCAAGTCTCGCATATCGCCAGCAACTGGGAAGCGAACCTGAATCTGATGGCAGAGCTGACTGGCAAGCAGGAGCAGGCTGCGGCGGAAATCGCAAAATATCAGGCAGCACTGGAAAGTGCAAAGGCAGAGCTTGGTGAGAAGCTGAAGGAACAGAAGGTAGTGGCAGTACGTATCCGTGCAGGACAAATGTTTATTTTCCCTGCGGCGGTGTTTGTTAACCCTATCTTGTATAACGATCTTGGCCTGAGTGTTCCGGCAGAGGTAGAAGCAGCGAAAGCACAGGAAGGCATTTCGGTCGAGCAGCTGGCGTCAATGAATCCGGATATCCTGTTTATCCAATTTGCTGCTGATGAGAATGCCGAGACTGCAACAGCGCTGGAAGACCTGCAAAGTAATCCGATTATCCAAAAAATTAATGCGATGAAAAATAACAAGACCTTCGTCAATGTAATTGATCCGTTGTCCGAAGGCGGACCGGCATGGAGCCGCATACAATTCCTGCAGGCTGCAGTGGAGCAGTTGAACAAGTAATCTGAGATTGTACAAAAGAGTGGGATGATATGAAATTATCTGCCGGACTAAAGACGACCTCCCTGCTGATGCTGGGGGTCGTCCTCATTATACTCGTCGGTGTCTTGTCGGTGCTCTATGGCACTAAATCCATCAGCTATAGCACGGTATGGAATTCGCTGTTTCATCTGGACGGGGACAATATTGATCATCTGATTATCCGGACCTCGCGGATTCCGCGGGTGGCCGGGGCGCTGCTGATCGGCGCGTTCCTGGCCGTATCCGGGGCCTTAATGCAGGGGATGACGCGGAATTACCTGGCCTCTCCTTCAATTATGGGGATTAGCGACGGATCTGTATTTGCCATTACGCTATGTATGGTGTTCCTGCCCGGCGCTTCATCCATGACGATGATTCTCTATTCACTGGCAGGCTCGATGCTGGGGGCAGCTTTGGTCTTCGGTACGGCCAAGCTGCTGCCCGGCGGGGCCTCGCCCTTGTCACTGGCCGTCCTGGGTACTATTATCGGCACCTTTCTTGGAGGGGTGTCGCAGGCGCTTGCTACCTATTTTCAAATTTCGCAAAATATCAGCTTCTGGTACAATGCCCGGCTGCATATGATGGACCCGGCGTTAATCAAGCTGGCAATTCCGTTTGCCGTGGTCGGCTTGGCTCTGGGCCTGATGATGGCCCGTTCCGTGACGATGCTCTCGCTTGGTGATGAGACCGCTGCAGGCCTCGGCCTTAAGGTCACAGTGGTAAAAGGCTTGACGATGCTGAGTGTCGTCATTCTGACGGGAATCTCAGTAGCCATTGCCGGGAAAATAGCCTTTGTCGGCCTCATAATCCCGCATATTACGCGTTATCTGATCGGTCAGGACTACCGCAAGATCATTCCTTTTTCCGCTTTTTTGGGCGCGCTGTTCCTGGCTGCATGCGATCTCATCAGCAGGTTCGTGAATTTTCCGTTTGAAACGCCGATCGGTGTAGTCACCGCTTTGTTTGGGGTTCCCTTTTTCCTCTATTTAATTAAGACAAGAGGGGGTGGCCAGACTTGAGCAAGTCCTATCTTTCACCGAAACCAAAGCGGCTTGCTTTCTGGTCCTTGTTTCTGATCATGTGTGCACTCACGCTGTGTTTCATGTACATTAGCCTGACCAACGGAACCTTCGACCTTTCAGCGAAGGATGTGCTTCGCACTTTACTGCGGATTAATCCCGCCGCAGATCATGACCTCGTTATCTTTGATTTTCGTCTGCCGCGCATTGTACTTGGCGCACTTGTCGGATTCGGGCTGGGAATCGCCGGTGCTGTGCTGCAGGGCATCACCCGCAACTCTCTTGCGGATCCCGGAATTCTCGGTATTCATGCTGCTGCAGGAGCTTTTGTCGTATTGTACATGTTCTTTGCAGCAGGGACGATGAAGACCCCGGACTGGTTTGCGGTCCTGTCCATGCCGATGTTCGGATTTGTGGGCGGGCTGGTTGCCGTCATTCTGCTCTATATCTTCGCCAGGCAGAACGGTGAGTTTAATCCGCAGCAGCTGATTCTTGTGGGCATCGCGCTTGCATCCGGCTTTGGGGCAATTACCCTGTTTGTCTCACTCAAAATGGACCCGCAAAACTTTGAGATGGCCGCCGTCTGGCTGGCTGGCAGTGTGTACAGCGCGAACTGGAGACAGGTGCTTTCGACCCTGCCCTGGCTGGTGATATTAATTCCAGTGATCTGGAGACGCGCAGCTGTTCTTGATTTAATGCAGCTGCATGAAGTCAGTGTAAAGGGATTAGGTGTCGCTATAGGCAGAGAAAGGCAGATCCTGCTGCTCTGCTGTGTCGGTCTGGTCAGCGCCTGTATCTCCGTGTCCGGCAGCATCGGGTTTGTTGGCCTGATCGCACCGCATATCGCCAGAAGACTGATCGGCAACAGCTATAAGTATATCGTCCCCTTATGCGGCATGATTGGGATGCTGATGGTGGTTATCGGTGATTTTATCGGCAAAACGGTGTTCGCTCCGGCTCAACTGCCGGTAGGCATTGTCATCTCTATCATCGGTGTGCCGTATTTCATTTTTCTTTTGTTCAAGACACGCACGAAATAGGTGCGCTTGAAGGAGGTTAACATCATGGAAGGAACCTATAGACAGGAAGAGATTGGCGGCCGCAGGCTGACTCTCTATACTCCGATGTCCTATGGGGAAGAGGGCAGACGGTTTCCGGTTGTTTATCTGCAGGATGATGGCGAAGTGATGGAGCATTCGCTGAATTACCTGGAGCACTTGTTTATAACCAAAGCGCTGCCGGAACTGATTTTTGTCGGCATTACCCCGCATGACCGGAATCATGAATACACTCCATGGCCGTCGCCGGCCCTGATGCCGGACAGACCGGATTTTGGCGGTGGCGGCGGAGAATATTTGAAGGAACTTGTCGGGAGGATCAAGCCGTATGTAGACAGCAGCTATCATACTTTGCCAGGAACAGAGCATACGGGCCTGCTTGGCTGCTCCTTCGGGGGACTGATCTCGCTTTATGGATCTTACCTTTATCCTGATGTGTTTGGCAGGATCGGGCTGATCTCCGCATCGTTCTGGTATGAAGGTATCTTGAATTACATACGGGGACAGAGCAGGACGATGCCGGAACAGCGGATCTATATGTATGTCGGAGAGCTGGAGGGACTGTACAAGACAAACTTGCAAAAGCAAATGGTCCCGCAGTCGCGCCTCGCGCATGAGCTGCTGCTGGAGCAGGGCTTCAGCGACGAGACATTGCGTTTTGAGACCAACCCTATAGGAACACATGACAGTGTGTTTTTCAGCCAGCAGCTTCCGCATGCCCTGCACTGGCTGTTTGGAGCAGAGTATGCCGGGGGCAGCAGAGTCTGATCCTCTGGCGAGTGAATCAATGGCGGAGCAATCATATAAGGGAGTCTTCCGAAAACCGCGCTGGCGGCTAGAGGGAGACTCCATTTTTAGTTGATATGAAGAGAGGATCAACTAGGGACTCTTCGAGGGGAGGAGACCGAGGTTGTCTGCTTTGACACTAAGTATTATTTGTATTACTATATGTAATACAAATAAACCGAAACGGAGAGCTTATATGATTATAACTCTAGATTTCAAAAGCGAACTTCCCATCTATGTCCAGCTGCGCAATGAGATAGTGATCGGTATTGGCAGCGGCGGACTGGAATGCGGCGAGAAATTGCCGACGGTCAGGCAGATGGCCGCAGACCTTGGTGTAAATGCTATGACCGTAAACAAGGCTTACGCCATTCTGAAGAATGAAGGTTTCATTTCCATAGACCGCAGGCATGGGGCGACCGTCTCGCCAAGCGGAAACGGACAGCCTGAATTCAAAGCCAAACTGGAAAATGAGCTTCGTCTGGTCATCTCTGAAGCAAGTCTGAAGGGAGTCGGGCGGGAGGAGTTCATGCAGCTATGCACAGGGATTTTCTCAACGGTGGCATTTAAACCAGGCACGCTGACGGAATAGGGGAGGTATCCAATGATTACTGTGTTTCTGATGGGAATCGCTTTGTTCATCTTCGCTGTCACCTTTACGATGTACTGGAGCTCAAGCAAGCCGAATGGCATCCTGTGGTTTGGGGTCAGCCTGCCTGCTCATGCGTTGCACAACGAGGAACTGCAGAGGCTGCAGAATTTGTGCAGGACAATGTACAAAAGGTACGGTGCACTCACCCTGCTGATGCTGTTGCCTATGCTGCTGGTACATGCCTACGTTTCTTTAGCAGTCATCTACCTGTTCCTATGGGCAGCCTTGATGATGGCCCTGCTCCGAATCCCTTTTGTCCGGACGCACCGGTCAATTGCTGAACTGAAACGGAAAAATGAATGGTTCGTCGGGGAGAAGCGGATCATGCGTATGGACACCAGACTATCTAATGCTCTGCACAGCAAAGAGGCAAAACTCTCTCTGTTCTTGTACCTTGTTCCGGCGCTAATTGCACTCCTTCCTTTTGGATTCAAGGTTTCTGGGGATGCCTCGTACATTGTACATGCTGCGGGAGGTACTGCGCTGGGAATGACCCTGCTCCTCTTCATCATATCGGCTTCCTTTTACAGAATGAAACCAAGGGTATATACCGTGAACAGCGAGATCAATATCCTGCTTAACAAGACCGCCCGCCGCCGCTGGTCCCGCCTGTGGTTTGGGATTGCTTTGGTTGGCAGCTGTACCGCAGCAATCACTGCCTATGCCGAAACCCTGAACGAAGGCACTGCAGGACTTATATGGAGCCTAGGCATGTTGAGTTTTTCGATTGTACCGATACTGGGCATTGTATATGTACATAATAGCTTAAAGAAACTTGAGGCGGTGGCGCTTGCGGGGGAACAGGAGATTTTATACACGGATGATGATGAGTATTGGATGAACGGGACAACCTATAATAACCCTAATGACCGTTCCATTATGGTGCCGAAGCGGATTGGAATTGGCACTACGATTAATATAGGGACAAAAACGGGTAAATATATATATTACGGCCTTTTTGTGTTTGTGGCGGTAGTAATCATCGGGACCGGATGGATCAGTGTCCAGGCAGAGTTCTCTACACCTGTAATGAAGATCGGCGACAGCGGAACTGTTAAGATTCAATTTCCGATGTACAACTACAGCTTTGCACTAGAGGATGTTCTTGAACTGAAGCTGGTGGATCAATTGCCGGAAGGCGGCAGAAGGACTAACGGTATTGGCACGGACAAAGTGGCTATAGGAAACTTTAAGCTGGATGATTTCGGCAAAAGCAAGCTATACCTCTATAAACAATCCCCTCCGTACATTGTAATCAGATTGCCTAACCTCTATGTGGTTTATAACCATAAGGAGGCATCCGAGACCCGGCAGATTTTTGCGGAGCTGCAAGGGAGGTGAGGAAATTCATTGATTTTAAAATAAATCGTATGAAGCAGACCCCTGCTGTGATACAATAGTCCGGTTGGCCTTGTATACGGGTATCTGTTCAATATAGCTTCTGCTTCTTTGGCGCAATTATGAGAAGAAGCCGAGAAAAACAGAGCATTCTCATGTATTACTATGAATTACAGAGTATTAATAAGGAAACCCGTAGATTTTACAGAAAAGGCATCAGTTTTTGTCGTTTTTTATTGATTTATTCAAAAGTATTCTGTATAATCAGCCTTGTTGATTTTTCATATGGAATAGCCCATGCTTCCGAAGCAAGTTTTGTATAAAGCTATTCTTCTGAAGCAACGCTGACAAAACTTTTTTTGGGAGGTTGTTAATTTTGGGAAAAGCGTTAATTATTGGCGCTGGCGGCGTAGCAAGTGTTGTTGTGCATAAATGCTGTCAGAACCCGGATGTATTTGAAGAGATCTGTATCGCGAGCAGAACCCTTGCGAAATGTGATGCTCTGAAAGATAAATTGGCCGGAGGCCAGACGAAGATTTCTACTGCTCAGCTCGATGCAGATAACACGGACGAGGTCATTGAACTGATCAAGAGCTTCAAGCCGGATGTCGTTATTAATGTCGCTCTCCCATATCAGGACCTGACCATTATGGATGCTTGTCTGGCAACGGGAGTGCATTATGTGGATACCGCCAACTATGAACCACAGGATACTGCTAAATTCGAGTATTCCTGGCAGTGGGCGTACAAAGAAAGATTCGAGAAAGCCGGAATTACCGCGCTGCTCGGCAGCGGCTTTGACCCTGGTGTAACTGGTGTGTTCACGGCTTATGCGCAGAAGCATTATTTTGACGAAATCCATACGATTGATATTGTTGATGCCAACGCGGGCGACCACGGTTATCCGTTTGCCACCAACTTCAATCCTGAAATCAATATCCGCGAAATTACGGCTAACGGACGTTACTTTGAGAATGGCGAGTGGATTGAAACTGCACCGCTGTCCGAGAAAAAAGTCTACGATCTCCCGGAGATCGGTCCGAAGGATATTTACCTGCTGTATCATGAAGAACTGGAATCCCTGGCTGCCAACATCAAGGGTGTGAAGAAAATCCGTTTCTGGATGACCTTCTCGCAGAACTATCTCACTCACCTGAAGGTGCTTGAGAATGTGGGCATGACTTCCATTGAGCCGATCCTTTATGAAGGTAAAGAAATTATTCCTTTGCAGTTCCTGAAGGCGATTCTGCCTGACCCGGCATCCCTGGGACCAAGAACCAAAGGCAAAACCAACATTGGCTGCATCATTCAAGGCACTAAAGACGGCCAGCCAAAAACTTACTATGTGTACAATGTCTGCGATCATGAGGAATGCTACAGAGAGGTTGGCTCCCAAGCCATTTCCTACACCACCGGCGTTCCAGCAATGATCGGGGCTATGCTGATTATAAAAGGCATCTGGAAGAAACCGGGCGTCTACAACGTAGAAGAATTTGATCCGGATCCATTCATGGATGCACTGAACAAACACGGGCTGCCTTGGCAAGAAGATTTCTCGCCAACGCTGCTGGATTAGGGCGTAACGTAATGAAGGATATAGATATCGATATCAGCTCGCTGCCTTCACCCGCTTACCTTGTGGATGAACGGCTGCTGAAGAAGAACCTCGAGACACTGAACTACGTGCAAGAACGTAGTGGTGCGAAAATTCTGCTTGCGCAAAAAGGCTTCTCCATGCATGCCCTGTACCCGCTTGTCGGACAGTACCTGCATGGCGTGACCTCCAGCTCCTTGTTCGAAGCCCGTCTGGGCTTCGAGGAAATGGGCAAAGAGGTGCATGTCTACGCGCCTGCTTATATGGACCGCGAGTTCGATGAGCTGCTCGGTTATACCGACCACATAGTGTTCAACTCGTTTGATCAGTGGAGCCGGTTCAAGGACCGGGTGCAGAATGCTCCGAAGAGAATCAGCTGCGGCATCCGTGTCAATCCGGAATATTCCGAGATTGAAGTGCCGCTTTATGATCCATGCTTCAACTTTTCCCGGATGGGCGTAACTTTGCCGAACTTCCGGCCCGATGAGCTTGAGGGTATCGATGGCCTGCATTTCCATACGATGTGCGAGCAGAACTCGGATACGCTGGAGCGTACGCTTAAGGTCGTGGAAGAGAAATTCGGACAGTACCTGCATGGCATGAAATGGCTGAATTTCGGCGGCGGCCATCATATTACCCGTCCCGATTATGATCTGGAGAAGCTGATCAGCTGCATCCTGCATATGAAGGAAACCTATAATGTCGAGATCTATCTGGAGCCCGGTGAGGCGGTTGCCCTCAATACCGGATACCTGGTGGCTACCGTTCTGGACACGATGCATAACGGAATGGATATTGCCATTCTGGATACTTCGGCCGAATGCCATATGCCGGATGTGCTGGCGATGCCGTACCGTCCGAACATTATCGGCGCCGGAGAGCCGGGCGAACATGCCTATACGTACAGACTCGGCGGCATGACCTGCCTGGCAGGAGATGTGATCGGGGACTATTCATTCCCGGAGCCGCTGAAATACGGCGACAAGCTTGTCTTCCTCGACATGGCGCATTACTCCATGGTGAAGAATCATATGTTCAACGGTGTGAACCTGCCGGCCATTGCTTCGTATAACGAAGAAGAGGGCCTTAAGGTGATCAGAGAATTTGAATATAGCGATTTTAGCAACAGATTGTCTTAATAATTATAATAGCGAGGCGTTCCGCCACCTGTGTTTATGGGTGAAGGGGCGCCTTTTTTTGGTTGCGGTTAACGGGGGAAGCGGAAGTACTGAATGGTTAAAGCTGTTTTATCTATTGCTCTTAAGCATAGTACTCGCGTAACATCGAGGCATGAAGCCAGCTAGCTTGAACGTGAAAGGAGTGATCGGCATGAAACGCCGGGCTAATCCATCTACTATTACATTGACGGTGAAGAGGAATTGATTACTTAATCCAATTGTGAACTGAAAAGGAGCTGCTGCAACGCATGCTGAAGTTAAAATATTTATTCTCGAATGAAAGTTTAGCGGAGATGCTGCTGGGGAACTGGACATATGATCCGGAGTCGCTGCATTTGTTCCAGTACTATCGAATCTCCTCCAATGCGATATATCCGTTCAGAAGTGCCGCGAACGGTCAATTCCTGCGGTTTGCCCCGCAGTCGGAGAAGCTTATAGAGAACTTGCTGGCTGAGCTGGAGTTCATCTCCTACCTGAAGGACTGCGGATATGGCGTGCTGGAGGCCGTTCCCTCCCTGGAAGGAAAGGAACTGGTAGAAGCGAGGACTCCCTGGGGAGAGTATTATGCTTCTGTCTTCAAGCGTGTACCCGGAGTTCAGCTGCAGGATACCGGCTTAAGCGATCATGTCATGTTCAGGTATGGCGAGGCCTTGGGCAAGCTGCATCAGCTGTCCAGCACGTATAGCCCTGTACAAATCAAGAGAGGGTCGTACCGCGATGTGCTGGACTGGACCGTGGATGTGTTGAAGGCGTTTCCGCAGGAAACGGCGGCTGTGGCGGAAGCTCGGGAGCTTGCCGAGTATTTCAGCAAGCTCCCGGTTACACCAGCCAATTACGGGCTGATCCATTATGACTTTGAACTGGACAATGTGTTTTATGATGAAGCTAGTGACACCATCAGCGCGATAGATTTTGATGACTGCATGTATCACTGGTATGCTATGGATATCGAGCAGTCGCTGGACAGCCTGGTAGAGGAGATTGATCCTGAAGAGTTTGGACTAAAGAAAGAACGCTTTATGGAAGGGTACCGCAGCCAGTTTAGTCTTCCCGATGACGGACCCTCTATGGCGGCGTGCAGACGGTTCGCCGATTTGTACGGGTATGCCAGAGTTCTGAGGTCCACCGCTGAACAATGGGAGCATGAGCCGGAATGGCTCACGGGGCTGAGAGGCAGGCTGCACCATTCCCTGGTGACCAGATCTGCACGGTTTGGAGAGCGGTTAACCTAAAGCGTGCAGTGCAATGTGAGCAGTGTGACGTATGTTGATGGATGATGACGGATGTTAATGGATGTTAATGGATGCTAATAGATATTAATGGATTTTAATGGATGCTAATGGATGTTGATGGATGATGACGGATGTTAATGGATGCTACTGCCAGTCTTGAGCGGTAAGTAACTTGTTGCCGTCCCGCCGGACAACTCAGAAATTCGTAACGGGAATTGCGCCCGCTAAATAGATGATACTACCGGAATCTGAGTAACTAACGGGAATTTCTCCCGCCTTATTTAACCAAATGGCCCGATTGAGTGGAATGGCTCGAATTAGCGGGAGAAATTCCCGCAAAGGTTTTGAAGAGGATTGTTTATACAACAATACCGGGAGCTTTGCCCGTTATTGTTGCTAAGACTGACTTATGATCTTAACAGAAGCTTGCAGTAGAGGAAATCCTGAATTGATAAACCTCAGGAAAAAGCGGACCCCGCTTCCACGAAACGTGGAGCGGAGGCCCGCTTTCTGCTTTAGATCGGCTATTGGATAAGCTGGGGACTGGAGATCTATTTGTAAGTGATTGCAATCTCCTCTTCCTGCGGCATCCAGTTGACAGCTGCGCCAAGCTGTTCGCTGATGAAGCGCAGCGGCAGGTAGATCGTTCCGTATACGACAAACGGCGGGGTCTCAAGAGTTACCGTTTTGTTATTCACGGTCGTAGCCCCTGTAACAGAATTGATCGTGATCGAGATGGCGGGTTTATCGCCAGCGGCGCGGGTAATCGTCACTTTTTTATCCACAGTGGTTGTTGTACCTCCTGCTTTGCCTGAAGGGACACTCTTCGTATCTTCTTTGTAAGAGACATTGGCCCCCATCTTGTCAAACAATGAACGGAGTGGAATAAAGTTTTGCCCGCCCCGGGTAATTACACCGTTCGTTAGAGTAACCCTGTCGCCGTTCAAAGATACTGCAATCGGCTTCTGTACGGGAACGGGAGTTTTATAGCTGAACTCATACTCACCATACCCCAACTGTCCGTCTTTGTTGACGCCCCAGCCCAAGAGGGCCCCGTCCTTTTTTTGCAAAATAAGATGGCGCTCACCTTCCTGAATAGATGTGATATCAGAGGCAAGGAGAGTGAATTTCGCATCCGCTGACATGGAGTCGCCTTCAAGGGAGGCCGTGTAAGCTTTGCCATCTGCAGTCAGGGCGACGATTGACCGTTCCATGAAGTAGGCACCAGTCACGTTCTTGATGCCTGTAAGGCACACGGGGACTTTCTGCTCATGATAAGTGGTTCCGTCGGACCAGCCCGTTACGGTGGAACCCCAGAACCATAGGCGTGATTGAGCATCGATGGCCAGCATGGTCCGCGAGTTGCCATGGATCGAGCGGATATCTGTCAATCCGCTCACCCGAGAAGCGGATAGGACAGACGGAAATGGCTTTCCGGAATCAGCGGAGTCATAGGACTGTATAGGCCAGGTCCAAAGTGTACCATCTTTTTTAAGCGCATATTGCTGCGTCAGCTGGATGATACCGGTCAAATTCTGGACAGGCTCAAAGGTGGACAGCTCATCGCGGGAGGTCCATACAGTGCCATCTTTTTTCAGAAAGTTGATACGTTCCCAGCCTTTGTTTCCATCCCATTCATTATAACCATTCACCGCAGCGACATTATCTATGCCGGGAACAGCTGTAAAGAGGGGGGATTTGTCTTCGTCTGATACTCGGGGAGAGCTGAATACCGCGCCATTTCCATCTATAGCTATGTAACGGCTCCAAAGCGTAGAGAGCTCTGTTAGCTTGGTCAGTTCCTGCACAGGAGTGACTTCCACCGCCAGAGTCTTAGGGTTGGTCTGCCACCTCCACACGGCATTATCCGTTGTGACGGCCAGTCCTCCGGCCTGTAGGCCAAACCCATAGGCGGCTTGTACATCCTTCAGCCCCGGAAGCAGAGTAGGCACTGATTTGGTGCCACCCCATATCCAAAGGCTTCCGTCATTTTTAATCAGGTATTCTGGTCCATAGGACATAATGCCGGCAGTTGCCTGCACTGTTGCTGCGGCGGTTGTAGCGGCAGTTTCGGCACTCCCGGCAGCGGATGCATGTATTGAAGCCGTTGAAGCGGTTAAGCTCAGCAACAAGCATAAAGTCATCGTCCATTTTTTCACGGAAATCCTCCTCGATAATTTGCGTAATTGACTTATATAGGAAATAAAACAACCTGTAAGGTTAGACGCAAGGACTGGTAAAAAAGTTTCCTAACCAATCTAATACCGCACATTGCTCGGGAAGAGTAAAGCAATATCAATCAAAACGCCGTATCCGCTAAGTCTGAAGCGGATACGGCCTTTTCTGGAGCTGCGCCTGCAAAAAAAATCACGAATTCATCCGTTCACAGAAAGCCCTCCTGTGATACAATAGTTTAGTCTGTTTTTTAAAGGAATAATCACAGCAAGCTTTACCCGGCATTGTCCGTACCTGAGGAGGAAATCAGCGTTAATGAAACATGCACCCTTTATAGCAGTGGAAGGCCCGATCGGAGCCGGTAAAACAACACTTGCCACGATGCTGGCCGGTGAATTGCAGCTTCCGGTCATCAAAGAAATTGTGGAGGAGAATCCGTTCCTGGACAAGTTCTATCAAAACATGGACGACTGGAGCTTCCAGCTTGAAATGTTCTTTCTCTGCAACCGGTATAAGCAGCTTGAAGATACCGTGAACGAGTACATCGCTAAGAACAAGCCGGTTATTTCGGATTATCATATTTATAAGAACCTGATCTTTGGCGAGCGGACGCTGAAAGGCACCAAACGTGACAAATACCGCGAAATCTATCATGTGCTGACCGATGATCTGCCGAAACCGGATATCATTCTTTATATCAGAGCGGATCTTGATACGCTGCTTACCAGAATCGCCAAGCGCGGCCGCCCGTTCGAAGAGGAGATTGCTCCTGCTTATCTGCAGCAATTAATAGAGGATTACGACGATGCGATGGCTTCTCTGGCCGTCAGCGAACCGTCAACCGTTATTGTGACCATCGACGGAACCCAGGTAGATTTTGTGGGAAACCAAGAAGACTTTGCCGCAATCGCCGACCACCTAAAGGAGCTTATGAAATGAACCCATACAACATCCCTGATAACGCAATTATCACAGTAGCCGGTACGGTAGGTGTCGGAAAGTCCACACTGACCGGAGCTTTAGCGAAGCGTCTCAATTTTCAGACTTCGCTGGAACAGGTAGACCACAATCCGTATCTGGAGAAGTTCTACCATGATTTTGAACGATGGAGCTTTCATCTGCAAATCTACTTCTTGGCCGAACGCTTCAAAGAGCAGAAGAAAATGTTCGAGCTGGGCGGCGGGTTTGTGCAGGACCGTTCTATTTATGAGGACACCGGTATTTTCGCCAAAATGCATGCCGATCAGGGCACGATGTCCAAAACGGACTATGAAACATACACCAGCCTGTACGAGGCCATGGTGATGACGCCCTATTTCCCGCATCCTGACGTGCTGATCTATATTGAAGGCAGCCTGCCGTCGATCCTGACCCGCATCAATGAACGTGGCCGCGAGATGGAAATCCAGACCGATGTCTCCTACTGGGAGCATATGCACGGACGTTATTCGCAGTGGATTGGCGAGTTCAGCGCCTGCCCGGTGCTGCGCCTGAATATTGACGATTATGATGTGAATGATACGGCTTCGATGGCGGAGATTCTGAAGCAGGTAGGGAAGTCGATCCAGCGGATTCCGGTGGAGAAGTAGAAGTTGAAGGTCAATCGGAGAATCCGGTTGGCCTTTTTTGAAATAGAAGAATTTATATGCTTCACGCTACAAATTATCCTTCTATTTCTCGCTGAAACGGATACCGTCCTTTTGAGGACGGCGAAGCCGTTTCCACTTGATGGATAGGAATTAATGCGAGAGGTGCCTGAAGATGTCCCCTGTGATACAATAATCTGAAAAGCCGTAATGGATGGAGGAACCTCACTTGAAATATGACTTTGACAAAGTAGTTAACCGCCGCAATACCCGCTCCTACAAATGGGATCAGTCCGAGAAGCTGTTCGGAGACAAGGAGATTCTTCCGCTCTGGGTAGCGGATATGGACTTCGAGAGCCCGCCTGCCGTGAAAGAAGCGATTCTGCGGCGCGTTCAGGAAGGAATATACGGCTATAGCGTGACGAGTGATTCCTATAAAGAGGCGATTGCCGGCTGGTACCGCAGACGCCATGACTGGGAGATTCAAAAGGACTGGATCACGGATTCCCCCGGAATCGTTACCTCGCTCAGCCTGTCGGTGGAGCTGTTCAGCAAGCCGGGAGATCAGGTGATTCTGCAGTCGCCCGTCTACTATCCTTTTTATGATGTGATCCGGATGAATGACCGCAAGGTGGCCATTAATCCGCTGAAACTCGAAGACGGCCATTATGTTATGGATTATGTCCAACTGGAAGAGCTGATGGCTGGCGGCGCTAAGCTGCTGCTGCTGTGCAGCCCGCATAATCCGGGAGGCCGGGTGTGGGAGCGGGAAGAACTGCTGCGCCTTGGAGAGCTGTGCCTGCAGTATGGGGTGACGGTGATCTCGGATGAAATCCATTGTGATATGGCTTTGCCGGGCCACAAGCATATTCCGTTCGCTTCCTTGTCGGAGGAGCTGTCGAATATTACACTGACCACACTGGCCGCTACCAAAACGTTCAATTTGCCGGGCCTGCAGACCTCTTACATCGTAACCTCCAATCCGGAATTGAAGCGGGAATTTGAGTACAAGCTTAAGGCGCTCAGCCTGCACATGTCTCCTTATTTTACACCAGAGGCTGTGGAAGCGGCATATAATGAAGGCGGGGAATGGCTGGATGAACTCATACAGCATATCAGCGGCAATGCGGAATATGCCATCGGCTACCTCGCGGAGCACCTGCCGCAGGTGAAGCCAATGACACCAGAGGCTACTTACCTGCTGTGGATCGATTGCCGCGCACTTGGACTGGACGCTGAGGGTCTGAAGAAGCTGATGTACCGTGAAGCCAAAGTGGCATTTAACGAAGGATCAGTCTTTGGTACGGAGGGACAAGGCCATCTGCGGATTAATCTGGCTTGCCCGCGTTCCATTCTGGCCGAAGCACTGGAGCGTTTCAGTCAGGCTGCAGCACCTTATGTAAAATAAGGGGATTTACGCTGTTACTCATAAGCCCGCCGTATCACTTTTGAACACTGCCATGTTCAGGGGATACGGCGGGCTTTTTTGCGCCTGCTGATACTCTTTCATTTTGCACAACGATTTTTCTCTGCCCGCCTCCCACAGACAGCCTTAGGGGAAATTTAAAGCCTTAGGCAGATCCCATTGACCTGTCCTGGCATTGAGCACTTGGGATACCCGTGTTAAGATGAAAGCTATGATATGGATACATAATGGGAGTGGAAAAAATAGAGATGAGTAAAACCCGCATAATTATTGATTGTGATACCGGCATTGACGACGCATTGGCCATATTATATGCCCTGCGGACTCCAGATGTGGTTGTGGAAGGAATCACCACTGTATTCGGCAATATTGATGTCGCTCAGGCGGCAGATAATACATTGAGGCTGCTGGCCTTGGCCAATCCCGGTTATGAGATTCCCGTAGCCCTTGGCGCGTCCCAAGCGCTCGTCCGCGAGTTGGGCGGCTTCTCGACCCATGTGCACGGTGAGAACGGGATTGGCGGTGTTCAGCTGCCTCCATCGTCTCAGCAGCCGGTGCTGGAAACGTCAGCCGAATTTATTGTCCGCCTGGCGGATGAGAATCCCGGCGAGATTGTACTCGTAACGCTGGGACGGTTGACCAACCTGTCGCTGGCGCTTGATCTGGACCCGGCTCTAACCGGGAAACTCAAGAAAGTAGTCGCCATGGGCGGTACCGTCTTTAAGCCCGGCAATGTAACAGCGGTTGCGGAAGCAAATCTGTGGGGAGATCCGGAAGCGGCCGACCGTGTATTCACCTCCGGGCTTCCCGTGCTGATGGTCGGGCTGGATGTTACGCTGAAGACACTCATCACCACAGCGCACCTGGAGCTTCTGAGGCAGTTCGGCAAGGAAGAGAACAAAGCGCTGATTGACTTCATGGACGAATCCTTGAAGTATTATTTTAATTTCTACCGTGAAGCGAATTATCTGATAGGTGGAGCACCGCTGCATGATCCGCTGGCGCTGATGGCCGCGCTGCAGCCGGACCTGCTGACCTGCCGCCAGATGAAGGTCCGCGTGGAGACCCGGGGTGAGCATACCGCCGGAATGGTCGTTGCCGATTTGCGGGCACAGCCCAAAGCGGGTGAATTCATAGAGGTTGCCGTTGATGTGGATGCGGAACGGGCCGTCGGCGTCTTTTTGAGCGCGTTTATGTGATAGTTACAATCTATTAATTTGCTAAAAATAACTATTTTGGTAAAATGGTAGACGGAACTAAACTAGGTTTGAGAGACTCGACATCCTATCATAGAATGGAGATTTTATACATGAAACGCTTAACGAAGCTGCTATTATGTGCAGCAATCTCTGTAAGCAGCTTTGCCGCTTTGCCTGCTCAGCCGACTCAGGCTGCCCCGGCGGGTGTCAGCATTATGCTGGACGGATATCCGCTGCCTTTTCCGGTTGAACCTGCAGTGATGAGCGGAACCACGATGGTGCCGTTCCGGGCGATCGCGGAAGCTTTGGGAATTCCGGTGGTATGGGACCAGGCTGCAAGTAAAATCACAGCAACCACAAGCGGTGCCGCCGGGACCACTAAGGTTATCCTTACACTCGGCAGCAAAAATGCAGCGGTGAACGGCGCAACCGTGAAGCTGGCTGTAGCTCCGCAAAATATCCGGGGCACCACGATGATCCCGCTCAGCTTCTTTGGCCAGCAATTTGGCGCAGCGGTATCCTGGAATCAGGCCAGCAAGACTGTATCGATCACTTCGCCGAAGAAGGATATGTATACGCTTGGGTTTTATGCGCAGGGAGCCTATAGCGAGGTTTCGCGTATTCCTGATTTTAGCGCGGTCGCCTTTGGGTGGAGCCGGATCGACCGCAGCGGACAATTTACAACGGCCAGTACAGATTTCTGGTGGCCGAAGGCTGACGGCGATGTGACACCAGAGTCCATCGTCCAGAATGCCGCTGCTGGAGGTACCACGCCTTACCTGATGGTTTATTCCGGGGACAAAGAGCTGGAGCTGACCAAGAATATGGAAGATCTTGAGCTTCAGCAGAAGACGATTACCAGCATTGTTGATTTGGCTTCACAGAAAGGCTTTAAGGGAATCGGGCTTGATCTGGAAGGGCTGGGGATGACCGGCGACAAGAAGCTGGTACAGAGCCAATATAATGTTTTTGTCAAAAAATTATCCGTAATGGCGCGGGCGGCAGGTCTTAAGCTGACCGTTATTCTTCCCCCGCTGAACGGCTCCTACAAAGGGTATGATTATAAGACGCTGGCATCGCTGGCCGATGATTTGGTGATTATGGCTTATGCGTATGAGGATGAGTCAGGTCCGGAGCCGATGAACAAAGTGGATGAAGGCATTCGTCTCGCCCTGCAGCAGGTGGATAAAAGTAAGCTGGTGCTCGGAATCTCCGTATACAGTGAGAATGCAACCTCCGTCAACGCCAAGATTGGACTGGCCAAACGGTATGGCCTCAAAGGCATCGCCATCTGGCGGCTTGGACTGATCGGACAGCCTGTTTGGAATGAGATGAGCAAATCGCTAGAGTTGTAGAACGGTAGAGTTGCCGGAAATCATAGATTGGATCTGAAGGTTGAAGATGAATGTTAGTCGGTTTGGAACTAGAGGCTGCCCGCCGGGCAGCCTCTTCTTGCTATTTCCAGGGAAGGCAGTAGTGCGGATTGCGTTCCTATACAACAAATATCACATTAACTTGAGCTGCAAACCTTTATAATCTCTAAGGTTGACCCTTGAGCAGGATATCTTATTTTTTAGGAGGCTTATCAAACATGAGCATGAAATATAAATCACTGGAGCTGGACAAACCGCTGACGTATGAACTGGAAGGTTTGGAGGTTGGCGTGACTTCGAACTGCAATTTCCGCTGTGATTACTGCTGTGCATATAATAGAAACGACGGGCAGAGCATTAATGGCAAGGAGGTTATCCGTATCCTGGAGGAGCTTCCCGGGCTGAAGCGGGTCCGCCTCTCCGGCGGTGAAGTCACCTTGAAGTTTCAGGACTGCGTTGAAATTGTATCCTACTGTGCTTCCCGGGGCATCCAGACCCAATTGAACTCCAACGGCAGTCTGCTGAATGCGGAGCGCATCGAACAACTGGTGTCTGCCGGGCTGACTACGATACATATCTCGTTCAACTTTACGACAGCGGATGCCTTCTCCCGTTATTACAACATTCATCCTAGCGTCTATGACAAAATCAGAGAGAACATCACGATGTTCGCCAAGACAAGTGTGGACGTCGTGCTGGAAACGCTGCTGTTCAATGAAACACAGGACAATATGAAAGAAATCAGCGATCATGTCTACTCTATGGGTGTTAGAACGCACGAGATTCAGAACAGCATCATCATGGGCCATACCGGCTGGAAAGCCATTGCTGCCCGCGAACAGCTGAAGAATGCAGTGAATGAGCTGATTGAACGCAAAAAAGAAGATACAACGCTCTACTTCACCTGCATGGACCGCTTTATGGAAGCACTTGGTTTCCAGGAGCAGCCTGGGGTATATTTCCCGCATTGCATAGAAGGCAAGAAACAGCTGCACCTGCATGGCAACGGCGATATTCTGATCTCCGAGCTTTGCCACCCGGTAATCATCGGCAACATTTATCAGGGAACCTCGTTGAACGAGCTGTACAGCAACATGCCTGAGCCGCTCTCACAGTTTCTGGAGAAGCAGCCTTGCCCGGCGCTGGACGCTTTGTTTCCGCAAGGCCTATAGAGAGCTGCGACGAACCGGATTCAGCTTGAAAGAGCCGGTTCGGCAGCTCAGCAGCAGACAGGACCGCGGCATTCCAGCTGCGGTCTGTTTTTGCTGCCGGTTTGATAGATCAGCGTGAGATATTTCTTGTGAATTTCATCCCACAATGAAAACTTTCATGTATAATCATCATCATATGCACTACTAATGCAGAGATACTCTGCGGCTTAACTACATAGACAAAGAATACAATTTAAGTTGAACTAGAGAACTAGCTAGAGGCAAAAGCAGCGGAGGGGAAGTTTGGAACTGTAGGAGCGGTAGCGACCGCCTTTGTCTACGGATTTCAACCGCTAAGAGCGGTATAAAACAAGAAATCTGTAGACAACAGCGGCCGGAAGTCCAAACATTCACCGCAGTTGCGTTCTAATGCCGGATCGGTAAATCTAAAGTTCAACTTATATAGTTTGGGAGGATTACAACGTGATTTACGGATTTTTACTATTGCTGTTGGCTTGTTTTTTCCAGGGCAGCTTTGGGCTGGGCATGAAGAAATATCAGCCGTTCTCCTGGGAGGCCTTCTGGACGATCTTCTCGCTGGTGGGGATTCTGATCATTCCGGTGGTCTGGACATGGATCGAGGTGCCTAATTTCTTCAGCTACATCCGGCAGACCTCCTCTGATGTGCTATGGACCGCCTCTTTTTGCGGTTTTCTGTGGGGGATCAGCTCCATAATGTTCGGCAAAGCGATTGACTCCATCGGGGTTTCGCTCACTTACGGGGTAAACATGGGCATTTCGGCTTCCCTGGGCTCATTAATTCCGCTGTTTATCTTTGGAAATATACCTGCTGCGGGTTCCTTCACCGTGCTTCTGATCGGTGCGGCGATTATGCTGGGCGGGGTTGCAGTCATTACTAAGGCCGGTCTGCTCAAGGAAAAGCTGATTACCGCTTCCGGTCAAGGGACAAGCTCCGGCAGCAGCCTTACCAGAGGATTGATTATAGCTTCGGTTGCCGGTTTGGGTTCGGCAGCGATGAATATCGGCTTCTCCTATGCGAATCAGGCTGTGGATATTGCCGTTGCTGACGGAACGGCCAAGATCAGCGCCAGCCTTATTTCCTGGGTAATTACGTTGTCCGGTGGTTTTGTTGCTAACTTCGCTTATGCGCTCATCCTGCTGATCAAAAACGGCACTTACAGGGATTATGTTGCTAAGGGGGCAGGCACCGCCTATGTCAAAGCTTTGGCTACCGCATTAGTCTGGTTTCTGGCACTTGGCTTTTATGCCAAAGCGACAGCTTTGCTGGGACCGCTTGGCTCCGTGGTCGGCTGGCTCGCCTTTAACGGCTTGTCCTTAATTATCAGTAATGCCTGGGGTCTCAGGGACGGGGAGTGGAAAGGGTTTGCAGCTCCCAAGAAACTGCTGTTATGGGGCAATGTAATCCTGATTCTATCCTGGATTGTCGTGGGGATTGCGAACAGCATGGCGTAGTTTTCTGCAAATTGCCATGATTAACAGATAGAGGCATCATGAGAATCTGTTAAGATTTCAATAAAGTCTGCAATGTGAAATCTATGGAGAAGGCTTGTATGCCGCTGCATACATGAAGGTAG
The DNA here is from genome assembly GCF_042610515.1 of Paenibacillus paludis. Taxonomy (NCBI): domain Bacteria; kingdom Bacillati; phylum Bacillota; class Bacilli; order Caryophanales; family Paenibacillaceae; genus Paenibacillus; species Paenibacillus paludis. The sequence continues at coordinate 130,821 of NZ_JBGJZP010000005.1, read as the reverse complement.
AAGAACATGCTCAATGGAATAAGGAATGGATTGCTGCGTTCCAATACGCTGCTGGAAAAAATAATGCCGCTGCTGACACCGGCTGCTATCGCGTTTGGCGTTCTGAACGAGAGCAGGCTTCTGCCTTTTACCTGGCTGGTGCCGTGGATATTTGCCTTCATGACACTGATTGGCAGTCTCAAGTCTAATTTTCGCGATTTGCTGGCCGTACTGCTCAAACCGCAGAAGCTGATTATTCTAATGGTCATTTTGCATGTGGTCATGCCGCTGATCGGCTGGGTTGCGGCGAAGGCTTTTTTTCCGGGCGACCCCTATACGGTTACGGGTTATGTACTGTTGTTCGCTATTCCGACTGGAGTCGTCAGCGTGGTCTGGGTATCCATGCACGGCGGCAATGTGGCACTTACACTGGCGCTGATTCTCATTGATACCTTGCTGTCACCGCTGATCGTACCGGGTACACTGCATCTGCTAATGGGGGCAAGCGTGGAAATCCATCTCGGGGAAATGATGAAGGGACTGCTGTGGATGGTCGTATTGCCTTCTCTGGCGGGGATGCTGCTGAATCAATGGACAAAGGGAACGGCCGGCAAAGTGTACGGTCCGCCGCTGGCTCCATTTGTCAAAGTGGGGCTTTTTATCGTCGTATCGATTAACGGCGCCAGTATTGCCCGGTATTTAAAGCATCCGGACGGCAAACTCGCGCTGATCCTGTTCGTCACCTTTGGAACGGTTGTGCTTGGGTATGTGATCGGAGCCTTGGTGTCACGCCGCCTTCACTGGGATTACGAAAATTCGGTGGCCGTGCAGTTTAACTCCGGGATGCGTAACCTGAGCGCGGGGGCTGTGCTGGCGGTGAAGTATTTCCCTCCCGCTGTGGCGCTCCCGGTCATTTCCGGGATGCTCTTCCAGCAGATTCTGGCCGCATGCTCAGGATTTGTAATCCGCAGCAGGATGAGACGCATGCAATCCGAAGATGCTGCAGCACAGTCAACCTCAACATCTCCAACGGAAACGACGATCTCCTCATAGAAGCATTATAACGATAAGCAGGCGGAATAACTTTCCGGCCTGCTTTTTTTGAGTAGCAATAAAAATGATACTAAAAAACTATTTTTTCGACGAAATACGCTATTATTTTCTGAAATTCTACATCTAATCTTCACTGTTTTCTTAGGGAGACCGATAATAAGTGTAACAAATTACATAGAAATAGGAAGATAACCAGGACTATAAGACCAGTATGAAAGGACGTAGAAATTAATGAAAATTCGTATGAAGCTGTCAGTTATGATGATTGCCGTTACCCTGCTTTCTACTGTAATCATGGGGGCTTTCACGTATTACAAATCCACCAACACCATTCTGGGCCTTACCGAATCTGCAATGAAGCAAGTCAACACCAATAAAGCGGAAACCATAGCGGCGATGATTGATAAAGAGAAACGCAGTATGGCTCTGGTGGCCGGACAGACCGAAATTATTGAACTGCTGCAACAAAACAAAACCGGCGGCATAGCAGATGGAGATACGCTGCAGGCCGAAGTGAACACCAAGCTGCAAGGCATCGTGAAGGATGCCGGCAATCTTGAACATATATTTGTATCCGATATGAAGGGGATTGCGGTAGCAGATAGCGACACGGCGCTGGTGGGTACGGATTTCAGCGAAAGAAGTTATGCAAAGCGCGTGATTGAGACCGGTGCCCCCGTCATCAGTGAAACTTTGAAATCGAAAGCTACAGGGGCTTATGTTGTGGCGTTTGTACATCCGGTGACCAGCGGCGGCCAAATGATCGGCTTTGTCGCCTCGGCTGTCAATGCGAACAGTATTATCAAATACTTGTCCGGTGCCAATGTGGCAAATGCGCCTTCCTCGTACGCCTATCTGGTAGATGAGACCGGAAATATGCTGTATCATCCCGATGAGACGAAGATTGGATTGCCTGTCGAGAATGATCAGATCAAGGCTGTTGTGGAACGTGTGAAAGCCGGAGAGAAGGTTGAAGACGGCAAAGTGCAGTACAGCATAGGTGACGCGGAGAAAAAAGCTGCTTATACCGTCATTCCCGAAACGAACTGGACACTGGTGCTGACTGGTGATGTCGGGGAGGTCATGCAGCCTGTAGACAATATGACGCATTATATTATCCTGCTGGGTCTGGGGAGTCTGCTGCTGACTCTGATTATTGGACTGCTTGTCGCCGGCAGAATTTCTTCCCCGATCATAAAGCTGACAGAGATGATTAACCAGACCGCTAAGCTGGAACTCAAATACGATGCGCAGTATGAGTATCTGTTGAAGAACAAAGATGAAACTGGAATCATTGCTAAAGCCATGTTCCATACCCGCGCTGTGCTCCGGGAAATGGCTGAAAGCCTGATCACCATCTCCACGAAGGTGCTGGACAATGCGGAAACGCTGGAGAAGCTGTCCATTGATGTCAGAGAGAATGCACATGACAATTCAGCCACGACGGAGCAGCTGTCGGCAGGTATGGAAGAGACGGCAGCTTCAACAGAAGAGATGACAGCAGCGATTCATGAAATCGAGAACAATGTCCGAATGATCTCCGGAAAGGTCAAGGAAGGGACGGAAGTGACCAGCCAAATTATCGAGCGGGCACTGGTGCTGCAGCATGACGCCGTGCAGTCTACGGATAATGCCAAGCGGATTTACGAATCGGTGCGTATCGAAATGGAGAAGGCGATTGAGCAGTCGGGCGCGATCAATGAAATCAATCTCCTGGCAGATACCATTCTGTCGATTACCAGCCAGACCAATCTGCTTGCCTTAAATGCGGCGATTGAAGCTGCCCGCGCGGGTGAAGCAGGGCGGGGATTTGCGGTAGTTGCGGGAGAAATCCGCAAGCTGGCTGAGAAATCCTCCGAAACGGCAGCGGGAATTCAGGATGTCGTCAAGAATGTATACTCTTCTGTAGAGCAGATGAAAGAGAATTCCGAAGCCATGCTTACGTTTATTGACCACAATGTGCTGGGTGATTATGAGCGCCTGACAGAGGTCAGCGAGCAGTACAACAGTGACGCCTCCATCATCAACACGCTCATGAACCAGTTCGAGGAGTCCGCAGATCACTTGGACCAGACGGTATCAAGCATCGCGATTGCGGTTAATGAGGTGGCAGCTACTGTCAACGAAGGTGCAATCGGCGTGCAGGATATTGCCGAGAAGACGGCGGATATTGTAGAGAAGACATTCCATGAGGCGACGATGGCCGATGAAAATACGCAAAGTGCCAAAGCGCTTCAGGGACTGGTGGAGAAATTTAAAATATAAAACTATAACTTAGGCCCCGCCGCACACTGGCGGGGTTCTTTTTTTTGTTCATCATCATTACATCTATTGATAGGTTCATCCTTTTTTGGACCATACTATGGATAGGATACAGCTGTGCAGCCGCTGATATGGGGGGATGTAATGATTAAGATAACGCTCGGGGACGAAGAGAAGGGATACAGCCATAATCAAGCAGAGTTGAATGGGGATGGCGTAAGATTAGCGTTTCCCCTGTTAACCGTTAATGATAGAGAAACGCGCAGGCTGGATCAGCTCCGGCTTATGCAGGAGAGCTTTCTGCTGCAGATGGTCCGGGAAGAGTGGCTCAGTCCGGAGAAGGTGAAACAACGGCTGCGGCAGCTACAGCTCCATCCGCTGGCCGATGAGGGAGTGAAGCTGCAATGTGCAGCCGTAGAGCTGCAGATTCCGGCAGGAGAAATAGGAGAGCCACGGAAGCGCCGGAATCAGCTTTATAAGGATTTCCAGCAGATATGCCGCAGGACGGCTGCAGGGTCGAAGGGCGTGTATTCGTTCTGCGATACCGGAAGCATTAGCCCGGTAATGTATTTCTTGATTGTCATGAAAGACAATGCGTCACATAAGGATGACAGAGCTGAGCACTTCGCCAGAGAGCTTGAGCAGAATGTCGAGCGCGGATTGAGGCTGGGAATTGCCGCAGGAATCGGTGCAGAGATCAAAGGACTGAAGCGGTTAAAGAACGGCTATGCCTCGTGTTTACTGGCTTTAAGCGGGAGCCGGAGCGCTATTCCCGGCAGCGGCACAGGGCTGGTTCTCCAGAGCCGTGCCGCTGACCGGCTGACTGCATTCAGCCAGGCGACGGAACAGAGGCTGACGTTGAGTCTGGAACAGCCAGCTAGTGCTGCTTTCCGCCTGGAGCTGGATTCGTTGTTCACTCTGGAGGACGATGCGGCTTCTCAACTGGAGGTTTGCCGCTTTTTGGCGCAGCGTATGCTGCTGATTCTAGGTGGAGCTGCGGGGAAATTTGAATACGGCGGCACTGCGCTCCAAAAATATTTATGGAACAGCCAAATGACCCTTGCCGCCTGCACATCGAGTGAACATGCAAAGGAATTGCTGCAGGAACTGGGACAGCTAGTCATGGCGGAAGTGAGAAGGACGCAGGCATCCGGTGGAAGAGAGCTGGCCGAGGCTATCAGGAAATACGTGAAGGAACATTTTGCCTGCGACTTGAAAGCTCCATCTCTTGCAGCGTTATTTCATGTATCTGAGGCCGAGCTCAGCCGGTTATTCAAAATGCATGTTGGCATTCCTTTGAACGACTATGTCACTAAATTGAGAATGGCCCAGGCTGAGCAGCAGCTGCGGGAAAATGCACTGAAATGCTCTGAGATCGCAATGCTGGCAGGTTATTCCGTGGCAGACGAATTTATAAGCGCCTTCAAGAAGTACAGCGGCAGAAATCCCAAGGACTACCGGGAGTGGTACTTGAAGAGACAGATGAAGGTATAGTAAGGCCTTCTTCAAAAAGGAGGTGAAGGCCTGCGTCTTCATCTTCAAGTCATTTTATGGTAAATTAAATGTAAGCATTGCCGGATTTGAGCGGAAGGGAGACAGGACCATGACAAGTTTCGGCACACAGCTCTATGCAAAGTCTATAGATTAACAACCGCGGTTGTTTGTATAGAGCTGTAAGCAGATTACCGCATAAGTTATCTTGTAGAAGATAATGGTTTCTCCTATAGACTTTGCTCCCTTAAAACGTTTACTAATTTTAAGGAGCGGGCTATAAAATGAAATATGTTAACGCAGATGTGATTCTGCCGGAAGTATTGCTGAAGGAAATTCAGAAATATATTCACGGTGGAATGCTCTATATTCCGAAGCCTGAAGGCGTGCGGAAGAAATGGGGCGAGAATTCGGGCAGCCGAATGTATCTGACAGCGAGAAACAATGAAATCAGGGAGCAGCATGCCGGCGGAGCTACCGCCCGTGAACTTTCTGAGCAATTTTGTCTGTCATACGACAGCATCAAAAAAATTATCTACTGCAAAAAATAGATTCACAAAATGCCGTATGGGATGAACAGTCCGATGCGGTTTTTTGTGTGCAATAATCTCTTTATAAGAGTTGTCTATATATTAGCAAAGCAGCGCTGCCATTATAATAAACGGACATATTCGTTAAGGAGGAAAAATAATGTTCGAAGCTTTTCGCTGTGATACGGATGAGGATAGAAGGCTTCTGTTGAAGCAGGCAAGGAGCATCGTGATGTGGGCACTGCCGCAGTATGGGCTGGATTGGACCTCAATTTCATATATCGGCCTGTCTGATAACATCACTTATAAGATCGAGACGGCAAGCACCGGAAGCTATTTGCTGCGGATGCACGGGCGATGGATGAGCAATGCAAAGATTCAGTCGGAGCTGCTGCTGCTTCAGGCGCTGAACCGGGTGGAGGGACTGACGATGCCGGAAGGAGTGGCCAATACAGCAGGCACTTATATCCTCAAGGCAGATTCCGAAGAGGATGCCTCTTCCTTGTGGGTTACAGTTACCCGCTGGGTCGAAGGGGAGCATGCTGGCGGGCATATGACGGATCAGAGAATATTCAATATGGGAGCTATGACGGGAGCCTTGCACATCGCGGCTGCCGGATTCGTTCCTCCGGTTGGGTTTATCCGCCCTGTATGGGGGGAGCAGAGCTTTAAGTGTGAGATGGATAAGCTGGGACGTTATTACAGCGGGTTTGTATCCGAAACGGGATGGAAGACTTATCAGTTAGCTGCTGCAAAAATCCTCTCCGAACTGGAGGGCATGGAGGCAAACGAAGATCAATATGGACTGATTCATGGAGATCTGCATAGCGGAAACGTTGTGTTTGCCGGGGAGCAGCCCTATCCGATAGATTTTGGAAGATGCGGTTACGGGTACTATCTCTACGATCTGGCTGCCGCATTATTGGAGCTTTCCCCTGGGCAGCGCAAGCGGCTTATTGAAGGCTATGCAAGCCGGAAGAAGCTGGAAAGCGGATATGTACGTAGACTGGAATGTTTTTTTATTATGATTATGATCGGAAATTACAGCCATCATGCCTCGAACCCGGCGGAAGTCCCCGGACTGCGGGAGCAGCAGCCTTATTCCCAGGCGTATCTCAGGGAATATTTAAAGAGTGCTCCCTTTTTGTTCGAGGTGATTGAGCCCGAGGAAATGAAATGATTAGCCGGAATTTTGCGGGTCCAGGAGAATTAGCTGGAGATGAGCGAGATTGCTTCCTCCACCGTAAGCAGTTCCTCCTTGTGCGCAGACATGTCCTTGAGACGGAGCTTGCCGAGTGCGGCTTCGCTTTCGCCGAGCAGCAGACAATAGCGGATGCCTTTTGCTGAGGCTGCGGCCATCGTTTTCTTCAGCTTCCGGGTACCGGAATCTACGGTTACGCGGATGCCTGCGGCCCGCAGCCTTGCAGCGGCGAGCAAGACCTGAGGCATATTCCCGCCAATGGGAACGATCCATACTCCAGTCGGCTCCTGCTGCACCGGACGCTCTCCAAGCAGGGCCATGATCGACTCCATGCCAAATGAAATGCCGACCGTAGGGTATTCGATATCTTCCCGTCCGACCAGCTTTCCAATGATGGAATCATATCTTCCCCCGCCCCCAAGGCTGGACGTATAAACGCCGGAGGCGTCGAAGATTTCATAGACGGTCCCGGTGTAGAAGGATAGGCCGCGTGACAGGAACGGATCGAAGACACAGAAGCCGTCCAGGCCAATTTCTTCAATCAGCTGTTTCAGAGCGAGAACTTCCAGCGCTCCGGGGCGGCCGGCAAGTCCATATTTGCGCGTCAGCTCCTCAAAACCCGGGTTGCCGGATTCCAGCAAAGCGGTAATCGCCAGTAAGGCTTCCGGAGTTAGTCCTTTATCGGACAGCTCCGCCAGCACGCCGCCGATGCCGATTTTGGCGAGCTTGTCGAGGGTCAGCATCACGGAGAGGTGCTCCTGCGCCGGGACACCTGCCGATTCCAGAATCTCGCCGAGGAACCGGCGGTTGTTCCATTTGACCACCACCGCAATGTCCAGTCTGCGGAATACCTCGGCGGCCAGCTGCATCAGCTCCGCTTCAGCCTGCGGACCGGCAATCCCGACCACATCGGCATCGCATTGCAGGAATTCGCGCAGCCGGCCTTTTTTGACCGGACCGTCGCGGAACACCTTGCCGATCTCATACCGCTTGAAGGGGAACTCCATCCCCGGATTGAGGGCAATCACCTTGGCAAAGGGAATCGTCAGATCGTAGCGCAGCCCCAGTCGGCGGCCGCCCTGGTCAGTGAGCTGGTACATTTCGCGGAGGATTTCATCTCCACCGGCATATTTGGAGGTCAGCAATTCAAGCTCATTCAGCAGTGTTGTATCCATGGATTCAAAGTCATAGCTTTCAAACAGCCCGCGCAGCACAGCCTGTACCTTTTGTCTGACCGCTTGCTCCCGGCCGAAATAATCGTAGGTTCCTTTAATGTTTTGCATGTTAAACAGCTCCTTTAACTCGAAATATAATTCAGCATAAAAAAACGCGCCGGACCTCATGGTCCTGCGCGCTTATAATTGCCGCAGGGAGGTCAAACGCGAAATGCGTTAGCCCTCCCTGATAGATGTTCAGGAGTGCTAACGCTGCTTGTGATGGTGAAGCTGATTCTGTATGATGGTAATGCTGTTTGTGCTGTTCACTGGAATCAACTCCCTTTCAGACTGGATTACAGCACATTATAGCGGATAGTGAAAATCCTTGCAAGTGTGATACTGCGGATGGTTTAGAATAATCAATTGAACGAAAAGGGGGATTCACTGTGAATCATACACAACTTATTGCCGAGTCTGAAAGGTTTGCGAAGGAGCAGCTGGCCGGAGATTCCACCGGTCATGACTGGTTTCACACAGAACGTGTGCGGAATACGGCGGCACTGATTGCGGAGATGGAGAAGGGGGATGTTTTTATTTGTACAGTCGCTGCGACATTGCATGATGTTGCCGACGAGAAGCTGAACCCTTCCAAGGAAGCGGGACTGGATAAAGTACATAACTGGCTTAAGCAGCACCTGGCGGATGAAGCCCAAATCAAACATATCATGCTCATCATTGAGACGATGTCCTTCAGCGGTGGTGGGGGTGAACCGATGTCGACCTTGGAAGGGCGGATTGTGCAGGATGCGGACCGGCTGGATGCACTTGGCGCCATAGGCATTGCCAGAACGATGGTGTTCTCGGGTGCGAAGGGACGTCCGGTGTATGATCCGGAGATCACGCCGCGCGATGAATCGCTGCAGAAGGAATACCGCGATTATTCCAAGGGGACGGCGGTCAATCATTTTTATGAGAAGCTGCTGAAACTGAAAGACCTGATGAATACCCCCTATGGCCGCAAGCTGGCCGAAGAACGGCATGATTTCATGCTGGGCTTTCTGGAGCAATTTTATAAGGAATGGAATCAAGGCAGCCATTAACTGTTATAATGAGACTATGCACAAGATGGAAGGAACGCGGGAACCCCCGCTTGAACCGGAACAATCGGCATAGAAGAGGTTGAAGTGAACATGAGCGAACTGCAGTTTAGAGAGTATGGTTTGAATGAAGAAATTATCCGGGCGCTGGATGTGCTGAAGTATCTGGAGCCGACTGAAGTACAGCGTAAAGTGATTCCTGTAGCCTTGCAGGGGCAGGATTTGATCGTGAAATCGCAGACGGGCAGCGGCAAAACAGCGTCGTTCGGTATCCCGCTCTGCGAGCTGGTGGATTGGGCGGAGAACAAGCCGCAGGCTTTGGTGCTGACCCCAACCCGTGAGCTGGCTGCTCAGGTGAAGGAGGATATTACCAACATCGGGCGCTTCAAGCGGATTAAGGCGGTCGCCTTGTTCGGCAAACAGCCGTTTGCCCCGCAGAAAATTGAACTCACACAAAAGACGCATGTTGTCGTAGGTACGCCGGGCCGTGTGTTCGACCATATTGAACGCGGTACGCTGCCCCTGCAGCGGATCAAATATCTCGTCATCGACGAGGCCGACGAAATGCTCAGCATGGGCTTCATCGAGCAGATCGAGAAGATCATCCAGCAGCTGCCCCGGGAACGGGTGACGATGCTGTTCTCCGCCACGCTGCCGGAGGCGGTGAAGAATTTATGCCGCAAATATATGCAGAGACCGGCGGATATTGAGATTGAAGCCAGCGGCATCACGACAGCGTCGATTGAGCATGCATTAATTGAAGTGAGACAAGCTGCCAAATTCCAGCTGCTATGTGATCTGCTCACCGTGGAGAATCCGGACAGCTGCATTATTTTTTGCCGCACCCAGGATCAGGTGAATGCCTTGTTCCGCGGGATGGCCGATCTGGAGTATCCGGTGGACAAGATTCACGGCGGGATGATGCAGGACGAGCGGTTTGAGGTCATGAATGCTTTTAAGCGGGGCCAGTTCCGTTATCTGATTGCTACCGATGTGGCCGCCAGAGGTATTGATATTGAGAACATCACCCATGTGATCAATTACGATATTCCGCTGGAAAAAGAAAGCTACGTCCACCGCACCGGCCGGACCGCACGTGCGGGTAAAAGCGGCAAAGCGATCACGCTCGTTACGCCGAATGAGCACAAATGGGTAGCGGACATTGAGGGCTATATCGGTTTCAGCCTGCCGGTAATGAAAGCTCCTTCGGACGATGCTGTGGCCTACGCCAAACCGGCCTTCGATCTGAAGCTGGGCAAGCAGCAGGTCCGCAAAGCGGGCAAAACCGAGGTCATGAACGAGAACATCATGAAGCTGTATTTTAACGGCGGTAAGAAAAAGAAGCTCAGAGCCGTCGATTTCGTCGGCACCATAGCGAAGCTTGAAGGCATCACCGCAGACGACATCGGGATCATCACGATCCAGGATAACGTCAGCTACGTGGACATCCTGAACGGCAAAGGCGCATTGGTGCTGCAAGCGATGAAAGACACTACGGTAAAAGGCAAGCTGCTGAAGGTGCATATTGCGAAGAAATAGACCAGGTTTCAGGCGGGAAAAGTAGACTTTGTTTGGCTAAAAGAATGCACAGACAGATTGCAAAAAGCAGTATCGGACGAAGGTCTGATACTGCTTTTTGTCTTTGCGGAATGCCGGCCCCCTTACTGGTGAACGGCCCCGTATGCCCGGATCTCTATAAGCTCCGCATAACGGCTGCCGTTCGTCGAATCAATCAGTACTCTGAGTTGGTCAGCCTGCACCGGATTCGGCAGACGGTGGATCACCTTGCGCTTGCGGTTATCGCTTCCGGCTGCAACCTCAGTCCACTCCCCGCCGGCAACAAGCGCCTCTACCCGGTAGTCACGAACCAGCTCGGGAATGATGGCAAAAGCCGTGCGGTGATGATGCAGGTTCACCAGATCTTCGTTGACATCATCGTTGAAGGTCAGGTGGATTTCGGCGATGGACTGCACCGAATCCCACTGCAGCTGCAGCCATTCCGGCTGTCCGCCTGCCATCGGCTGCGACATCCATTGCTGCGGCCCGCCGAACGGGCGGTGATAGCCGTTTACGGCTTTGTCCGCTGCGAAGGCGGCGGTCGGCGACCCGATCCGGCAGCAGAACGGCTGGCGGGCTTTGCCCTGCATTTTCCACAGCACCACGGGCTGATCCGTGGAGTGGTCCTCCAGATCCTTGGATACATGCGGCTCTTCATCCTTGAAGAAGACGAGCACGCCGCTGTGCGGCTGCTGCGAATGATACAGGCTGACCGCATCGTTCGCCTTGATGATGATAAAAGCATTTTGCGGCACCTGCGGCTGCCACTGCAGATCGAAGGTAAGCCATTGCTGCTCACCGGCTACGGCGTGGGCAGTTGCCCTTGCCTGCAGGGTATGCGGCACGTAATTTTCCCTGCGCCCGGTGTCCCACAGCTCGGCTGTAACCGAAGTGGCCTGCTTGGCATCAATCAGCAGCTGAAAGCGGCTGATTCCCGGATCCGCAGGAATAAGCACAGCGGCATCATGCTGCAGCGGATAAGCTTCGCCCGGTTGAGCCAGCTCAATCACGCCCAGCGTGCTTGAGGCGGTGACCCGCGCTTTGCGGGCGACATCATCTTCATCGCTGCTGCGCAGCCCGATGATCGAGGCATCGCTGCGCAGCAGCGTCTGCCGCAGCTCTTCCAGATGCCGCTGCTGCAGTTCGCGCGGGGTGATTCCCTTGCGGCTGCTGAGTGCGGCTCCGGTTCCGGCCGCTTCACCGATCACGGCGCAGGTGGCCATCACCCTTGTCGTGCCGAAGGCGACATGGGAGGCGCTGATATCGCGCCCGGCCATCAGCATATTCCGCACATTGGCGGAATAGAGGGAGCGGAAGGGGATATGATATACCCCGTCGGCATGCATATGCTTGGAGCCGCTGGCGTCGGCATACATCCCCTGCGGCGGATGCAAGTCGATCGACCAGCCGCCAAAGGCTACGCCGTCCGCGAATTCGCGCTGGGCGATAATGTCATTCTGGTTCAGCACGTAGTCTCCGGTAAATCGCCGGTATTCACGTTTGCCGGGCAGCGAGCCGACCCATTCCAGCGTCATATTCTCAGCGCCGAACTTGCCGGAATTTTTGATATAATCCCAGATGCCGTAAATGACCGACCACAGCTCGTCGCGGATCATTTCATTGTCATGAACGGCGTCATGCTCGCCGCCCCATTCAATCCACCAGTAGTGGCAGCCGGAATCACCGCTCTTAATGACACGTCGGATCGGAATCGTCGTCTGTGAGATGTCCTTGGCAAAGGAAGGCGGCACAAAATTCACCGGAACGCCGGTATCTTTGGTATAGAAGAGGATGGTGCTGCCCAGCGTAATGTCATCGGCGATTTCCGGCGCCCACTCTTCGCCGTATTCGCTCCGGGCTTCCCGTCCAAGGGCAAATTTGGCTCCGGCCAAAAATCCGATCAGGCCATCACCCGTGCAATCGAGATACATGCTGCTCTTAAAAGTGATTCTCCGCTCCGAACCCATCATCCAGCCGGTGACCGCAGTAATCGTCCGCTCCTGCTCGTCTCCTTCAGCCAGAACCTCATGGACATCCGTATTCAGGTAGAGTGTGATATTGGACTCAGCCTTGACAGCCTCCAGTACGACCAGATCCCATAGATAAGGGTTACCTTCCGGATTGCGGTACTGGTTCTCCACGAACAATTCACCCATAATTCCCGTTTCCCGGGCGTAGCGGTTCGTGCCGTGTGCCGTTGCTCCGCAGACCCAGACCCGCACCTCGCTGCTGGAATTGCCTCCGAGCACAGGGCGGTTCTGGATCAGAGCCACCTTTTGCCCAAGTCTCGCGGCAGCAATCGCCGCACATACTCCAGCCAGCCCGCCGCCGATCACCGTAATGTCATTTTGCACTAGCTCCTGCTTCATGAATGAGCACCTCTTAGGATTATATTCTTAATGCATATCTATAATTTCATAATGAAGCTGCTGCTTTACTTTTGAAATGCACGATTATATCATTAAGCATATACTTTATTTCGTGAAAGGGATGGAGCCATGAAACTTCTGGACCATATCTACTGGAAGCAGAAGACGAGTTTTGCCCTGCCAAGCGACTGCTATGATTCCTGGGTCGCCTTTGCGGTAGAGGAGGGGCTGTTCCGCTATGAAATTGGAGAACATGGCGGTGAAGCGGGGTTTGCAGATTTGGTCGTCTGCCCTCCCGGAATTCCCTTCATTCGTGAGACAATTACACCGCTCACCTTCCATTACATCCAGTTCACCCCGGAGAATGATGAAAGCCTGCCGCAGCCGGGGCTCCTGCAGCTTAGCGATACGAAGCGCCTAAGCTCGACCTATGCCTATTTGCGCCAGCTCAGTGAAGACAATAGTCCAGCCGCAAGGGAATGGAAACAGCATCTTATCAAAGACCTGTGGCTGCCGGTTCATATGGAGAGCCGGGCGGAAGCCGGAGGGCGTAAATTCTCCGAAGACGCAATGATGGATGAAGCTGCATCCATCATTGCCGATAGAGCCGCTGAACCACTCAGCCTGCTGGAGCTCGCCCGGGAGCTGGGATTAAGTCCCGTGCAGTTTACGCGGCGCTTCCGCGCAGCTTTTCAGGAGACACCTTCCTCCTATTTGAAATCGCTCCGGTTGGCCAAAGCACGCCTTCTGCTGAAGGACAGTGAACTGAATCTGGCCCGGATTGCCGAAAGATGCGGCTATGAGAACGGATTCTATTTAAGCCGGGTGTTCACGAACAGCACCGGAATGAGTCCGGCGGAATACCGTAAACGGCATAGGCTGTAGAAGCATAGAACAAATCTGTGCATCATAACCCCGGTCTATAGGAGCGATGCGACAAAACAATGCAATTTCCTCCAGCTTCAGCCGGGTGACCCCTGCAGATGTTATAATAAGCCCACAAATGAAGGGAGAGAGCTGCGGAAATGAAGAAGCCGGACTGGAAGATGTTTATACCCCAGAAGCTGAGATACAGGCTGTTCGGCGCTTTTCTCATCCTTATTCTTCTGCCGTTCAGTGTGCTGAATGTATACAACTACCGGCAGATTGAATCCCTCGTCGAGGAGAAAATCAGCCAGCAGAGCCACGAGCAGCTGGTGCAGATGTATGGAACGCTGGAGGATCAGATGAGCGTAGCCTTCAAGACGCTGATCTTTCTGGAGCAGGATTCGGCGGTCCGCAGTGTTCTGACAAAGCCAGGCAACCGGTCGCCTCTAGAGAATAAGGCACTGATCGAAGAAAAATTTAAAATGCTCAACAACAGCTTTTTCCTATACAATCCTTCCGTATATTTTTCCTTGCTGGACTTTCATGAGAGCGTATACACTTCTTATTTGCCGAAACAGGCGCTGGCCTACGAACCGTACCGTGAGCTCTTCAGCCGCCATCTGGGGAGCGTTGTCCCTGCAGATCAGGGCACGGTCCAAAGAGAGGCTGCCCTCCCGGGTGAAGCAGCAGCGCAAACATTGGATTCCGCAGAAGCCCAAGGCCTGTTCTACCAGTGGGATTCACGCGACGAGAACAATATGCTGCGGGAGGTATCCACCAGCCCTTATCTGCTCTCGCTGTATGCCTATATGAAGGACAGCGGAGGCAACCGCTACGGGCTGGCCCGGATCAGTATCGATTATTCCTTCTGGTTCCAGTCCGTCCTCAAGGAATCGCTGAGCAGTCAGGATTATTTTCTGATTACCGGCAAGGGAGAGACTGTGGCCCGCTCCTCCAAAAAAGCGGTGCTGGCCCCGGAGATCACCCGGGAAATTGCCCTCCATCCTGCACAGGCGTATCTGACCGATGACAAGTCCGGCACACTGATCAATTATGTCTATATCGAGTCGCTGGACTGGTATATGGTCAACCGGATTCCGCTGGCCGTGTTGTTTAAAGAAATTTCCGGGCTGAAGCAGCGTTATTTCCTGACGTTTTTTGCCTTCACAGCTGCATTTGTACTAATGGCCTTTATGATCTCTGCTACCTTTACCCGCCCATTGTCGCATCTGCAGAACAAGATGAAGGATGTCGTCCGCAAAAACCTGAAAATCCGCATCCCCGAAGGCCGGAGCCATGGCGAAGTGCTGGAGCTGACCCGGACCTTCAATACAATGCTGGATGACACGAATAAGCTGATTGCCCAGTTGAAGGCAGAGGAGCGGCAGAAGGAAGCAGTTCATTTCCATATGCTGCTGGCGCAGATGAATCCGCACTTTTTGCTGAACACCTTGAACACGATGAAATGGAGCGCCATCCGCAGCGGGAATGAGGAGATCTCCGAAATGTGCGTGTCGCTGGGCAAGCTGCTGGAGGTCAGCCTGAATGCTGAGGTTGAACTGGTCTACCTCAAGGACGAGATCGAGCTGGTTCAGGCTTACCTGCATATTCAGCGGATCCGGTATCAGGGCAGCTTTGAGGTAACCTGTGATTTTGACGATGAGCTGGAGTATGCGCTGGTGCCGAAGCTGAGCCTGCAGCCGCTGGTGGAGAATGCGATCCGCCATGGCGTCGGCCCTCTGACTGAACGGGGGCAGATCAGTATCCGTATTTACAGAAATGACAAAGCGCAGCTTACGCTGGAGGTCGGGGATAACGGCATCGGCATGGAGGAATCCAGGCGCCTGCAGGTGACACGGACCCGTAAGGGGATCGGACTGTCCAACCTGAAGGAACGGCTGCGGCTGCTCTTCAAGGGCCAAAGTGAGCTGGAGATTCTCCAGCTGTCACCGGGAACCCTGATCCGGTTCAGTATTCCCTTCCTGCTGTCGACACCTTATGTGCAGGACAAGAAGATCGAGTAAAAGGAGGAAGGTCTCATGTGGAGCGTATTGCTGGTGGAGGATGAGGTATTCGTAAGAGAATCGGTCCGGGAGATTATTTCCTGGGAGGAGCTCGGCTTCATGGTTATCGGCGAATCCGGCAACGGGACCGAAGCGCTGGAACTAATCACGCGGGATAAACCTGATCTGGTGCTCGCGGATATCGTGATGCCTGGTCTGAACGGCATTGAGCTGTTGAAGCAGACCCGTCAAGCGGGGCTGAATACGAAATTTATTATGCTGACCTGCATGGGAGAGTTCGAATATGTCCGCCAAGCGATGGAATACGGGGCCTCCAATTATATTCTCAAGCTGTCAATGAGCGTAGGTTCATTGCGGGATACGCTGCGCAAGGTTAGCGCCGAGCTGAGTGCCGGCAGTCACCGGAATGTTGCTCTTTTGGAGGCAGACGGGATTCCAGCGGTTGTTGCAGCTTTTGCGGAAGCACCTGACACCGCTAACCCCGGACCGGGTGGGGCTTTTCCTGAAGATGAGGTAAAAAATCCGCCGCTGTCCGGCTTCGGCTCCCTGTCCGGGCCTGTTGTTTCGCATCCGGAGATTAGCAAGATCATTGAATATATCGGAGAGCATTATGACCGCGATATTACAGTCAAGTCCATGTCCCGCCATGTGATGATGGGAGAGAATTATATCAGCGCCTTATTCAAAAAGAAAACCGGGCATACGCTGATTCACTATCTGCACGGTGTGCGGATGGAGAAAGCGGCAGTATTTTTGCGGGAGACCGATCTGCCTGTGCATGAGGTGGGGCATCGGGTGGGCTTTCCGAGCGATAACTATTTCATCAAAATCTTTAAGCGCTGGACCGGATGCACCCCGAGCCAATACCGCCACCGTGAGGAATAGAAGAAATATGTGTGATCATTTTTGCCCGGTCCCTGCTGCAAATTCCGTATATTTGTTCCGCCAGGATGGTGGATTTGTATCTAAAATGCCTCCAGCGTCCCTGCTAGGATGTAAGGGAAGCACAATCCATAACAAAAACGGGGAGGCAGACAGAAACGATGAAAACTAAAAAAGGGTTGACCCTGCTGGCGGCATGCGTGCTGATGCTTGGGATACTGGGCGGATGCGGAGGAACTAAAAATAACACCGGTGGAGAAGCGCAGGGGAACGAAGGCAGTAAAACGGTGAAGTTAACCATGTGGGGTGCCGTTCCGCCGGAGAACGGACCACAGGAGGTTGTGGATACCTGGAATGCGGAGCATCCTGAGACTCAGGTCGAATACGTACGTTTTGTCAATGATGATGACGGCAACCTGAAGCTTGATACCGCACTCTCGACGGGGCAGAACGTCGATCTGTTCGTCAATTATACTCTGACCAATCTGGATAAACGCATCAAGGGCGGCACTGCCCTCGACCTCGGCGAATTCAGCGACTATAACATCGACGAGAAAATGGGTACGGATGCTGCTACCTGGAAAATAGACGATAAATACTACGGGATGCCAACCAAAAAGAATGCTTTGTTCTTTGCCTTGAATAAGGATGCGCTCGATAAAGCCGGGCTGGCCTTACCAACGGCATGGACCTGGGATGAAGCAAGAGAATATGCCGCCAAGCTGAAGGCAGAGGGTTTCAAGTACGGGCTGGTGCAGCATACTGCCTCGCTGGTTGATCCGCTGGATTCCGCTCTCGTGAAGAACGGTTATGTCAAGGCGGATGGCAGCTCTAACCTTGATGATCCGCTGATCACCAAATGGCTTGAAACACTGAACGGAATGATGCAGGAGGATGCCACCACCCCGCCGCTTGGCGAGCAGCTGACCTCCAAGATGCCTGTGGAGAACATGTTCCTCGGCGGAGAATCAGCGATGATCAACATTGGGGAATGGCTGATCCGCAGCTCCAACAATATGACGGATTTTCCGCGTGAGTTCACCATCGCCTTTGCTCCCGTTCCAAGGCTGGCGGACAATGAGGCGGATTTCGTCAAAAGCGGCGGACTGGGCGACTTCATCTCCATCAACGCCAAATCCAAAAATAAGCAAGCGGCCTGGGAGTTCCTGAAATGGTATGCCGACGGCGGTATGATTCCGATGGCGGCCGGAGGCCGCCTGCCTTCCTCCAATGCGGTGGACCAGCAGACCGCGATCACCCATCTGCTCGGCGATCATGCGGACACCTATGATAAAGCTTCACTTGAGTTCGTGCTCTACGGCGATAAGACGCCAACCTTTGTCCGCAGCATCGCCCAGGAAATCGTGGATATGCGCGCCCAGGAATACGAGAAATATTTCCTTGGCAGCCAGACTGCGGAACAAACGGTACAGAGTATGGTCAAACGCCACAATGAATGGCTGAAGCAGAATCAGTAAGCCGCAGCCGGTTGTGCTGCATAGAACCGTTCCCTTATGGGGAGCGGTTTTTTTAAAATATAAGAATTTTATGCTTCACGCTATAAATTATCCTTCTATTTCTCGCTGAAACGGATACCGTCCTTTTGAGGACGGCGAAGCCGTTTCCACTTGTCCACGAATAGAACATTTCCATCCTCATGCCCCTAAGCAAACAAGCTGCAAATTAAGTAATTCTGTGATATCCATTCGGTGGTTATGTTCCTTAAAAGCCGCCGCCAGGCTTGTTATGCTTAAGTCGAGATCATACAGCTAAGGAGTGGGGGAACAATGAACAAATCATGGATGAAGCGGCAGAGCAGGCTGGGCTATCTGTTTATCGGACCGAATATGCTCGGGGTCCTGTTGTTTTTTATTATACCGGCCGCCTATTCGTTTTATCTGATGTTCACCGATTACAAATTTATGGACCCGGAGATTCATTTTGTCGGTCTGGACAACATTTCGAGGATGCTGGGAGACGAGCTTTTTTATGTGGCGCTGAAGAATACGCTTATCTTTCTGCTGGCCGTTCCGGTGTCGATTCTGCTGGCTTTTATAGTGGCGGTTATTCTGAACAAATCTGTTTATTTTCAAAAAACGCTGCGGGCGCTTTATTTCATGCCTTACATTACCAGCGGCGTAGCCATTGCATTTGTCTGGATGCTGCTGTTCCAGCCGACCTCGGGTCCGATTAACGGATTCCTGCGCGGTATTGGCATTAACCATCCGCCAGGGTGGCTGTCCACGACGGAAACCTCGATGTATGCGATTGACATCATCTGGATCTGGTTCATGCTGGGCTACAACATGATTATTTTTCTGGCTGCCCTGCAGGAAATTCCCGAAGAGCTGATGGAAGCCGCCAAAATTGACGGAGCCCGTCCTTGGCAGATCATCCGCCGTATAGTCTGGCCGCTGGTGAGTCCTACAACCTTTCTGCTGCTGATCACCGGACTGATCATGACAATCAAGAACTTCGGCATCATTCAGGCGATCACCCAGGGAGGGCCGGGAAACAGCACAACGGTGCTGTCACTGTTCATTTATCAGAATGCCTTCCGCTATTACGAGATGGGTTATGCCGCCGCCATAAGCTGGGCGCTCTTCGCAATTATCATGATTTTCACCGTGTTCCAGTGGGCCGGCCAAAAACGCTGGGTCCATTACTGAGTGGACAGTTCAGCGTCCGGGTGATGGCTTCGCCACCAAATTTTCAGGAGGATTTCCTATGCAAAAAACAACGATTAGACCGGCAGCTCCTTACCTGCAGGAGATCAAGGCTGATTCTTCCCTTAATATCCGCAAAATCATCACAACCCTTGTGATGTCCGGCTTCGCCCTGCTGATGATTGTGCCTTTTATCTGGATGATCAGCACTTCGTTCAAGTCGCCTGCGGAGGTGTTCAAATATCCGGTTCAGTGGATTCCTTCCAGCCTGAATTGGGAGCATCATATCAAGGTGTGGAGCGGAAATGACAGCTTTATTACCTACTACCTGAACTCGCTGAAAATATCGCTGATCAGCACGGCCGGCGCAGTGTTCTTCTCTGCTTTTGCCGCTTACGGGTTTGCCCGGATTCAGTTCAAGGGGCGGGAGCCGCTGTTCCTGGTCTACCTGTCGATGATGATGGTTCCGCCGCAGGTGCTGTTCGTGCCGAAGTTTCTGATGTTTGATTGGGCGGGCATCTATAATACACATTGGGCGCTGATTCTGCCCGGCATGTTCACGATCTTTGGAGTGTTTATGCTGCGCCAGTTCTTCCTGTCCGTACCTGCGGAAATTTCCGAAGCGGCATTTATCGACGGGGCAGGGCATTTCCGGATCTTTTTCCGGCTGGTGCTGCCGCTGGCCAAGCCCGCCCTGGCTACTCTTGCAGTCATCGACTTTTCCTGGCACTGGAATGATTACGAGAATGCGCTGGTTTTCCTGCTAGATAAGGATTTATATACCGTTCCGCTTGGCCTGCAAAATTTCATTCTTGAGAACAACGTAGACTACAACGGTATGATGGCGGCAGCGACAGCAGGCATTATTCCGATGATTATCGTTTTTCTGCTGGGGCAGAGGTACATTATTCAAGGAGTGGCCGGCAGTGCAGTGAAGGGGTAGGGAAAGAGGCATGTAACGCAGAACAACCTTCCGCAATCAGCCCATAGGGCTGTAGAGCGGAAGGTTGTTCTTATTCTTGCATGATATTCTATGTCCTATCATTCCTGAATAGGACAATTCTCGGCCTTACGTTACGCTATTGTTTCCTTGACCATTTATTTCATTCTCTGCGTTTTACGCATTATATTGCGCCTGGTACAGGCGGCTGTAGGTGCCTCCGGCGTTGACCAGCTCTTCGTGGCGGCCTTCCTCGGAGATGCCGTCTTCGTTTACAACAATAATCCGGTCGGCATTTTTGATCGTTGTGAGACGGTGGGCAATCACAAGGGTGGTACGGCCCACCGACAGGTCAGCCAGCGACTGCTGAATAGCGGCTTCCGTTTCCGTATCCAGCGCCGAGGTGGCTTCATCCAGAATCAGGATCGGAGGGTTCTTGAGGAACATTCTGGCGATAGCCAGGCGTTGTTTTTGTCCCCCGGACAGTTTCACGCCGCGTTCCCCGATCACTGTATCCATGCCATCCGGGAGGCTGCTAATCAGCTCTTCCAGGTGGGCGCGTTTGGCAGCTTCCCAGATTTCCGGAAGCTCCGCATCCAGCTTGCCGTAGGCGATATTCTCACGGATTGTGCCGGAGAACAGGAAGACGTCCTGCTGCACAATCCCGATTTGCTTGCGCAGCGAATTCAGCTTCATGTCACGGATGTCTATTCCGTCGATGGAGATGCTGCCGCCGGTGACGTCGTAGAAGCGGGGCAGCAGGCTGCAGATTGTGGTTTTGCCCGCGCCGGAAGGGCCGACAAAAGCAATCGTATCCCCGGCGTTGACCTTCAAGCTGATCTCCTGCAGTACCGAACGATTGTCATCATAGCCGAAGCTGACGTTTCCGAAGATAATATCTCCGCGCAGCGAACCGACTTCCACCGCACCCGGCTTATCGGCGATATCCGGCTCTGTATCAATCACCTCAAGATAACGCTTGAACCCGGCAATACCTTTCGGATAGCTCTCGATAACGGCATTGATTTTCTCAATCGGCCGGAAAAAGACATTGGACAACAGGATGAAAGCAACAAACTCCCCGATCTCCAGCTCTCCCTGAATAAAGAACCAGGCGCCGCAGACCATGACCACAATTGTAATCAGGCGTGTCATCATATAACTGACTGACGAGCTCTTGGCCATCAGCTTGTAGGCCATCAATTTGGTCTGGCGGAACATTTGGTTGTCAACAGCGAACAGTTCTTTTTCATATTCTTCATTGGCAAAGGACTGCACGACGCGGATTCCCCCGACATTGTCCTCGATCCGGGCATTGAAATTGCCTACGTTGCCGAATAGCCGGTGGTAGGTAGAGGTCATGCTGCGTCCAAAATGGATGATGACCCAAGCCATAATCGGCACGATAATGAACGTGATCACGGCCAGCTTCAGATTGATATCGGCCATCAGGATAAAGGCTCCGATCAGCGTCATCACGGCAATGAATACATCCTCCGGACCGTGATGTGCCACCTCGCCGATATCGTTCAAATCATTGGTAATCCTACCGAGCAAATGCCCGGTTTTATTGTTATCGAAGAAGCGGAAGGAGAGCTTCTGGATATGATCGAACATTTTTTTGCGCATATCTGTTTCAATATTTATTCCCAGCATGTGCCCCCAATAGGTGACAACATAATTCATTGCGGTATTAAGAGCGTAGATGGCAAGCAAGGCAACGCTGGCGATCAGAATTAATGACCAGTCTTGTCCGGGGAGCAGATCATCAATAAATTTATTCACGGCCACCGGAAAGGCCAGCTCCAAAAGCCCCGCACCCACCGCACAGGTGAAGTCGAGAACAAACAGCTTCTTATAAGGACGATAATAGGAAAAAAAACGACGCAGCATCTCTTGTTCACTCTTTTCTGTAATGTTATGTATTCTAGTTGAGAGTGATTCTCAACTACCTTTATTCTTAGGATACTAAAGAGGGTTGTCCGATTTGTCAACCGCCGGAATAATTTAAATTGCAGGGGAAGTGCGTTAATTCTTGCCGTATCACCCAGACCAGACTTGATATTTTCACATATTTTAAAAGTATTCAAGTATAAAGGAGGAGTTAACATGAGCGAAAATGTTGGAGGATACGGCGGTGCTTTCACTTCCACTGGAGCGATTCTGGTGTTGTTCATCCTGCTTGTAATCATCACTAAGTCTCTCTGGGTATAATCAGCTGATTTAATCTTCTCCAAAGCCGCCGGTCCTTTTGGACCGGCGGCTTTTTCAGATGGAAGGCCGTATAGTTAAGCTATCCTGAGAATCCAAGAAGCTGTGCACCGGCATACATAAGGGGGTATAATGTAACAAAGCGTGATACATAGAACAGCTTCATTTCCGTACAAGCCCGGTGCTTGACGGATTTTTTCGCTGCAATCAGGAGGAGCCTCATGAAAGCAAGGCAAGAAGACCGCAAGATTCAGACTTCATTATCCACCTTATCCCAAGGAAACGCAGGATCTAAACGTATTCTGCTCGTGGTCGGCATTATTTTTGTCGCAGCGGCGCTGCGGGCCCCGTTCACCTCTGTCGGACCGTTGCTGGAGATGATCCGCGATGATCTGGGATTATCCAATACACTTGCCGGAGCAATAACTACATTGCCGCTGCTCGCTTTTGCGCTGCTGTCCCCATTTGCTCCGCAGCTCGCCCGCCGTATTGGCCTTGCCAACGTGCTGATGCTGGCGCTGCTGGCATTGTCGATGGGAATTCTGATCCGTTCTGCCTCGGGAACCCTCACATTGTTCGCAGGCACCGCAATCATCGGGCTGTCGATTGCGGTATGCAATGTGTTGCTGCCGGGACTGATCAAAGGCAAGTTTCCCGGGCGTATTGGCCTTCTAACCGGGATTTATACGGTTTCGATGAATTTATGCGCAGCGGTGGCTTCCGGCATTAGTGTTCCGATAGCGGACCAGGCAGGGTTCGGTTGGCGGGGTACGCTTGCCCTATGGTTCATTGTCGCTGCACTGGCTACTCTATTCTGGATTCCGCAGATGAAGAGCCTGGGCCAAGGGAGTGGAACAAGCACGCCCGGCTCAGCCGGGAAAATGTGGCGTTCACCGCTCGCCTGGCAGGTTACCTTATTCATGGGCCTGCAATCTCTGCTTTATTACGTTCTGATTGCCTGGTTCTCGGTCATTCTCGGTGAGCGGGGCATGTCCTCCAGCCATGCGGGCTGGATCCTTTCACTGCTGCAGCTGGCCCAGCTGCCGTTTACTTTTTTTGTTCCTTTATGGGCAGGCAAACTGAAGAACCAGCGGGGGCTGGTTGTTATTACGGCTGTTTTGTTCATGGCCGGAATCTCCGGCGTTTGGTTCGGCAGCAGCGCATGGATGCCGGTATGGGCGATCTGTATCGGCATTGCCGGAGGTTTTGCCTTTGGACTGGCAATGATGTTCTTCAGCTTGCGCACCCGCAGCACACAGGAGGCAAGCGAGCTGTCGGGAATGGCCCAGTCGATCGGCTACCTGCTGGCAGCCATGGGACCGGCATTGTTCGGGCTGCTTCATGACGCTACGCACAGCTGGAACGGCCCGTTGGCACTGCTCGTAGCGGCAAGTGTTCTGCTGCTCGTGGCGGGGCTGGGAGCCGGAAGCAACCGGTATGTAGGAGACGCAACAGAACCCGCCAAATAACGGCGGGTTCTGTTGTGCTGTGACAAATTGCCTTTTGTGGCTTAATTACTTGCGTCAGTGGGGTCCCACCAATTTCCGGAAATCGTAATCATGCAGAGCAATCTAATGCTGTTGCCATAGTAGGAATTGGACGATGTCGGCGCATTGACAATACTTTTCCATAGTGTATTCAGCCAATTTTGATTGCTGGAGTCCACCATGGCGCTAACTGCAAACGGTGCGGAATAAGCAATTGCGGGATCGTTGTCGTCAAGCGGATCACCGTTCAATTTGTATCCCGCTACAATCTTGCTTGGATTGCCATTTGTTTTTTTGGATATCCATGCATTCGTTAGCTTTGTCTGGTTCAATGCCCGCGTATCGCCTGAAAGTAAATAATCGACAGGAACTCTCCAGGGAACCCGTGCGGCATTCCAGCTAAAGTACCCGTCCCTGTCTGTTTCCAGAAGATTTGGAGGCGAAGGGGCGTAACCCCCATTGCTCCACACCACAAAGTCCGGGAGTAAGCCGGTGGTAGAGCTGTATTTAGTGGAGATCGTTTGGATAATTCCGTAAGTGTTATCAGCGACTTTAGCCCAGTTGGGATCACCAGCAGCATTCCCGAATGCCCGAAGATGGCTCAACATAAAGTCGGAGGGACGGGTGGCAAGGCCGTAATCGGGATCGTTGTTTTCTACCCAATCGCCGAATTTCAAGCTCCATTTCTGCTGATTCACATCTTCTTTCATGATCGCAGCTATGGCTGCCTTGCCCTCGCTCAAGTAATCAATTGGGCCGCTGCTTCCCCACTGCTTGTCCGCGAGCAGCAATGCATAGGCGATATCCATGTCTCCATCTGTAGCTGAACGGCTTCCATCATCGCTGTTGCTAGGCGGTGTGTCAATAATATCTCCCGCACCGGTCTTAATCTGCTGCCAGGCCATTAAGGCCGGATTATTTACGCTTGGATGCGCTTTATAGAACCGATAGAGACCGTCAAAATAATCTTTTGCCTGCGGGTCGTAACCGGCCATCAAGGCGGAGATTAACATGCCATAACCGTGACCCTCCGAGCAGGATACGGCATTATCCGGGGCAGCTTCCTTTTCCAGGTTGTAGAAAACGTAGTATTGATCCGATTTTTTTGGATGTTTTTTTAAATATCTCGTTTTCCATTCATTATATTTTTTGCGCACCTCGTCATCCAACTGGTTCTGGGAAACATAGTTGGGCTTGATGGTACCCGCCTGGTATTGCTCATGTTCCGGGAAGGGGTGCATGGCTTGTACGGCAGAGGACGAGACTTCCCCGGAAAATAGAGGCTGAGGTGCTTCTGCCGCTTCAGCCTGCAATGGAAAGGCCAAACATGATAGAACGGTTACAGTTGAAAGAATTCGCTTGAACAATAACATCAACTCCTCTTATTCAAAATAGGTGATGCCATCATCCCTCCTTTTGAACAGTGATAAGGGCTGGTAGGCTAATGGTTGTATGATTCACAGCCTAAACATAACAGACCAGACTTTCGCGATTCTAAAACGAAACTTAATGTAGCCTTAAATTTGGGGAAGAAAGATGTGGAAGATCGTAGTTTCTTCTGTTGTACCAAGGAGCTGAATTGAACCTTGATGCAGATGGACAATTTTTTGGGCGATTGCCAGCCCCAGGCCTGTACCTCCGTCATTGGACCGGGCCTTGTCCCCTCTGACAAAGGGTTCGAAAATAATGGATTGCGTGTGCGCGGGAATCCCGTTCCCGTTGTCTGCGAACTCCAGGTAAAGGCCTTCAGGCTGAACCTCCAAAGTGATCCGCAAGCGGGTGCCTGCCGGATTGTACCGCACGGCATTTGCGATCAGGTTGCTGAATACACGTCCCATTTGCTTTCGGTCGAAAGGATAGAGCACCACTGCTTCAGGTATTCCCACCTCCAGTTCAATCCCCTTTTCCTCGATTTCCGGGAAATGGTCCAGTATGGTTTCACGTATACATTCACCGATGTCCTGTTCTTTTTTGTCCAAAATAAATTCAGGATGGTCAAGCTGTGTCATCTCAAACAATGTATCCAGCAGGGCATTCACCCGCTTGGCTTTATTATAGATGGACAGCAGATAGCTTTTTTGATTGTCTGGATCTTTCACCATTCCTTCATGCAGCGCTTTTGCATAACCGAATAAGGTGGATATGGGCGTTTTCAGGTCATGGGCAATATCAGCCAGCATCCTCTGCCTGTCCAGTTCCATCCGCTTTTTTTGTTCTCCGGCCCATTCGAGCTTCTCGGCCATACCATTCAAGGTATCACGGATTTGCAGAAATTCGCTTTCCAGCTTAAAATCAAGGCGAACTGTATAATCACCCGCTTTTAAGCGGTCAATCCCTCCGGCAATTTTTGCCAGCGGATAACTTATTTTTCTTGCTGTCCATCTACTGTATACAAAAATAACAATGGTGGAGAGGAGGATAAATCCCAGTACAGCTTGGGCGTTATAACGTTGAATGTGCTTATCCCGTAGGGTGCCGCTCTGTTTGCTCCAGATGCTCACTTCCAACTGATCAACAGGGATCTTCACCACATAGGTATACAAAACTCCTTTTCGCAAAAAAGAAGCAACCGAGCTGATATAAGGGGCATACTCCGGGTCTTTGTCCAGCAGCATCAACTCCGGTGTGGACTTGTCCAGGGGCGTCCCGATATATTGCGTAATCAGTTTCCGGGAATCCAGAACTTCGATCCACCCGTTGACTTTCCTGATATCATCAAGCAAGGAGTTCAATCTCTCGGCATCATTATTTGCATCCACTAAATTCTGTGCCGTCACCACATCCATCTCTGTCTCTGCGTAGCTCTGGTCAGCTCCTTTGGATGCATATAATATACTAAGGATTCCAATGACACTGATGACGATGACCAAAAGGAAGTAGTGAATACGCAGCATCGTCCGGACGCCTGTGTTTCTCCGGCACATCCTCAGCATCTCTTTTCAAATCTGTAGCCAAGCCCCCGGATCGTTGTTAAATAGACCGGTTTCCTTGGCTCATCTTCGATTTTATCGCGCAGCTTGCTTATATACACCAACAGGGTGTTGTCGTCGCCAAACCACTGCTGCCAGACACTGTCAAGGAGCTGCCGCTTCGTAAATACCCGCCCCGGATTCTCCATGAAATGAAGCAGCAATTTATACTCAATGGAAGTCAGCGTTGTCAGTTGTCCATTCTTGTACAATTGGCAACCGGCCTTATCAAGGACCAGTCCGCCAATCTCTACCAGCTCGGAAGCTGCAGTAGTCTCCGTTTGGACATATTGATATCTTCTTAACTGGGCTTCTATTCGCGCCACAACCTCCAATGGATTGAAGGGCTTTGTGATATAATCGTCAGCACCAATTTTGAGTCCCAGAATTTTATCATGATCCTGCACACGCGCAGACAGCAGAATAACCGGTACCGACAAGGACTGGCGCAATTCCTTCACGACCTGAAATCCGTCACATTCAGGCATCATGATATCCAGCACAATTAAATGAATGGTATGATTTTGTACGATTTCCAGAGCTTCCTTCCCGTCAAAAGCCTCAAGCACATGGTATCCTTCGTTCTCTATATACAATTTCAATAAATCGACGACCTCTCTTTCATCGTCTACTATCAGTATTGTTTGACTCATCGGAAATCCTCCTCTCTCACGTAACTTATCAGAAAGCTTAGTTGCTCTTCATTGTAGCTAATAATCGTGGAAAGGGATATAATGTCCCCCAATCCCAAGACGAGAATGAGGAGCAACAGCAAAGAAGCAACGGTATGCGGGTATGAAGAAACAAAGAGCGTACCGGAAAATAACCTCCGGTACGCTTTTTGTTTCTTACTGTTTCTTGGCGGCAATCCGGATTCTGCGGTAATCCATGATCCAGCCGTCTTCTTGGAACAGGACGGGCTTCAGCTCCTTTTCCATGAAAACCAGCACATCTTCACGCTGCGGGCCGCTGAGCACGCTCAGAATTCCATCCGCAAAGGTGTTCAGCCAGCGGCTGAAACCCTGCTCTCCGCCAGCAAGCGGTGTTGGCCGCCCGAAGCATAAGGCAAGTTCAACGTTCATCCCGTTCTGTTCCAGGAGTGACGCGTATTCCCCGATGCTGGGGAAATACCAGGGCAGCTTCAGCTTGCCGCTGCACCCGATGGCGGCAAAAGCACGCGGCAGCCCGTCTACGACCGAGGCGATATTGCCTTGCCCGCCAAATTCGGCAATGAACCGCCCTCCGGTCCGCAGGCTGGCGGCAATGCTTGCAGCGGCCCCTTGCGCATCCTGCAGCCAATGCAGAGCAGCATTGCTGAAGACGGCGTCGGCGGGAACATCTGCGCAATAGGATTGGCCATCCGCCAGCACAAATTCCAGCTGCGGATGTTTGCTGCGGGCAGCGCTTATCATCTCAGGGGATGCATCAATCCCTGTAACAGCTGCCCCATGATCAGCGATTGCAGCGGCCAAATCTCCAGTGCCGCAGCCCCAATCGATAATTCGTTCACCCGGCTGCGGCTGCAGCAGATGAATCAAAGATTCTCCGAAGCGGGAAACAAAGGCCATATCCGTATCATAGGTACCGGTATTCCATTGCTGATTCATCAGAAGTCTCCTTTCAGGTCAAACAGGAATACTTCTGTTCCTATCACCAGTTTCAAGCCGGATTCACCCCCCTGCCCCCAATAAAGCCAAGCTGATGCCGTATAAGCTGAACAGGATCAGGCAGACCGACGAGATCAGACTCAAAGATCGAATGAAGGCATCAGGCAGTTTGCCGCTGATCCAGCAGATAATAGCAGATAACAGCAGCCACCAGCAGCAGGAGCCGAGCGCAATTCCAGCCGGGAGGAACAGGGAAGACCCGACAGTATTTCCAAGAGAAGCTGCGAGCGCCATGAAGCTTAGAATGGTGGCCGGATTAGCCAAAGTCAGAAGAAAGGAGGAGAACATGCTGTAGGCTATTCCGCTGCGGACGGCTTCCGGTTTGGCACTGGATTTGCCCGGCCGCAGAGCTTTTACTCCAAGAACCCCGAGGAAGAGGCTGCCGATGAGCCGGAGCGGCAGATCATAGGCAGAAGTGAACTCAGTCACAATTCGGAAGCTGGTGACGGTAGCCAGAGCATACAGTGCATCGGCAAGCGCAATTCCCGCACCGGTCGCCAGGCCTGCCCAGAAGCCGTGCTTCAGTGTCCGGTTAATGCACAGCAGAGACATGGGACCGACAGGAGCGGCAATTATGAAACCGAAACCGAAGCCGCTGAAGAGGGCGGGCCAGCTGATCATGGTGCAGTGTCTTCAGGCGACAGCGGGACATTCGGTGTTTCTTTAACCGTTCCGAGGATGATCGTTGTGCGGGTCCGCACAATACCCGGCAGGCTCTTCAGCTCCTCACTGATGATCCGGTCAAGATCGCGGGTTCCCCGGCAGCGGATCTTCAGAATGTAGTCGTCATCTCCAGCCGTATGATGGCATTCCTGAATTTCTGGCAGCTTCAGCACCAATTCCAGAAAAGCCTGCCGGTGCGTTGGCCGCTCCAGCGAAACTGCAATGAGCGCCGCCAACCCAAAACCGGCAGATTCGGCGTCAATCAACGCCGTATAGCCTTTGATCATTCCTTGCTCCTCCAGTCTCCGAACCCGGTCAGCAGCCGCAGGAGAAGAGAGGCCAAGCAGTCCGGCAAGCTCGGCCCAGGTCATTCTTCCATTCGCCATAAGTGCATTGATGATTTTGTGATCCAAAGAATCCATATTATAAAACCTTCCTTTATGAAGTGTTATATGTAATTTACTTTGAATACGTAAGTTAGTCAGTGATTAATGTTTCAGTGTGAAAATAGGGATTGTCCTGTCCAGACGAGTGATTAATGTACTGCTTCGGAAATAAAACTTGCACTTTACATCAAAAGGGAGTATATTCTTAATTACGGTGATTAAATCGCTGTATACATAATATGCGGTCATGGCGGAATTGGCAGACGCGCTGGCTTCAGGTGCCAGTGATAGCAATATCGTGGAGGTTCGAGTCCTCTTGACCGCATCATAGTTTACACACCAAACCCTTCTTCGGAAGGGTTTTTTATTTTGCGTTTTACAGGGTATGTTTGTGTCGTTCGAATAATGAAAATGGCTGTCAAGCGGGATGAATGGAAATGAAACAATTTGAGGAGCAAGTTCTCAAATTAGTGAGGGAAGCCTAACTGTTGGGTAATGTCACCATCTATTGGGAGGGATACTGTTCCGCCGTCTTAGTCAGATCTTACGTACCTTGGGGGGTCACCTGTTGACTCTTTCAAGCCTCCGTTCGGTTTATCTTGCTTGCAGCATAGTTGTGGGGGAGGAGTTTCATCGCCCTGTGTCATCCGACTATACATATCCATCCCTTCTCTTGTTAAATGAGGCAATATAAGGCTCCAAAGGATGGAAAAGATATTTTTCTGCTTTG
This sequence comes from Paenibacillus paludis, assembly GCF_042610515.1. NCBI lineage: Bacteria > Bacillati > Bacillota > Bacilli > Caryophanales > Paenibacillaceae > Paenibacillus > Paenibacillus paludis. The sequence goes on along the minus strand of NZ_JBGJZP010000005.1, from coordinate 100,633 downwards.
GAAGAAATTTTTGGAGAAGAATTATTTCCTGTGTCCCATACATATTGATCGATAATAAAGAAATAGACAAATCTTCATATTGTCCGGCATATAATTCTTCTTTCATAATTCCATTATTAACAAATATGGTAAATGTATCGGTAAAAAGTGTATAGAAATCATTAACAACCTTAATTTGCATATTAGCTATCTCAGGATACAGCTTAGGCAATTCTGTGAAACTGGAGAAATAAAAGAAATATTTTTCGCGGAATGCACTAAGGATTAAAAACTGCTGATTCAGCCCTTGGATAGAAACCTCCGCTGAGAAATTTAAGTTTTGATATTCTTCATACTGCCTTGCCATAACACCAATCATGAGGTCTTGTTTTTTTTTGAAATGGTATGTCAAATTGCCAGGACTAATATTTAGCGCATCGGAAATATCCCTCAATGTTACATATGCATATCCATTTTTATTAAATAATTCAATTGAAGTCTCAAGGATCTTATCTCTTAAATTATTATCCATGCCTATCTCCTTTATAGCGTTTGTGATATGCACTTGAAATCAAAAGCATTATATCACAAATTGGCCCTTCAAGCCGAAATAAGTAGCTTGATTAAGGATATGGAAGGATTCAAGAGATGTTTGCCGAGAATCCTCAGCTAAGAATGATTTTCTCGAAAAAGATCAAAGTTGAATTAATGTACTCGTAGGAATACACTTACTTTAGTACACGTGTACTAATATTTCTTATATAAAAATGATAGAAGAAGTGAATCCAATTGCTGGAAGAAGGGAGGGTATCCATTGGTATGGAAATGCTGCACCTAAGGATGTTCCCGTTGTTCTAATTAATCCAGGCTGGAAGGACTTGAAATTGAACAGGACACAGAAGCACACAGCTTATTGATTGACTGGTTTCAAGAAAAACTATCAAATGGAGGCAAGCTATGAATCCTCTACCTATCGATACTAACGAAAGAAGTAACCACTTTTATGAGCTTACCTGGAAGGAAGTAAAGATTCCGATGAGAGATGGGAATTATCTCGCCGCAAATCTGTATCAGCCTAATGCGGACGGGGATTTTCCAGTAATCATGACGATGTGTCCGTATGGAAAGGATACGCATTTCTCACAATTTGCTCCTGCTAACCCGACGGTTGCAATAGAATATACCCATTTGCAGGATAAAGGACCGTTACTAAGCTGGGAAACACCAAATCCTGAATATTGGGTGCCACAAGGGTATGCTGTATTGCGAGTAGATGAACGTGGTATCGGTAATTCTCCAGGGAAGCTTGATATATTATCAAGTGCTTTAAAGAAGGATTATTATGATGCAATCGAATGGGCTGGAACGCAAGCCTGGAGCAATGGACGGATAGGACTGCTGGGCATCTCCTACTTGGCAATGAGCCAATGGGCTGTGGCATCCGAACAACCTCCTCATTTAGCGTGCATCATACCTTGGGAAGGTACAGTAGATTATTATGCGGATTTCTGTTATCCGGGTGGAATTCAGGCAAACGGCTTTCTTTCATTCTGGTGGAAAAACGGTGTTTTGACACATCAATACAATCCCGGTGGAAGCCTCTCCGAGGAACAACTGCAGGACAATCGCATTGATTTCCCGGAGATGGTCAAAAACAATCCATTACGTGATCAATCATGGACGAATCGGTTCTCTGATCTAAGCAAAGTAGAGGTACCTTTATTATCCGCAAGCAACTGGTTTAGCGCCGGAATGCATACCCGGGGGAACTTTCTGGGATTTCAGAATGCAGCATCGGAGCACAAGTGGCTTGAAGTGCATATCGGCAGCCATGTTGGTGAATTCTATACCGCTCAGGGTCGTGAGCTGCAGAAAAAATTCCTCGATTATTGGCTCAAGGGAATCGATACCGGCATAACGAGGGAGCCGAAGGTGAAGCTTGCCATTCCCCGCGGAGGTAATAGCTACACATGGCGCTACGAGAATGAGTATCCGCTTATGCGTACCCAATGGACTCGATTCTACCTTGATGCAAGCTCAAAGCTGCTTTCAGTGGAACTTCCGCAAGCCAAGAGCCAGCTTTGCTATGATGGCGATAAGGAGCGCGAGTCCAGGCACTGGGCCGAGCCCTTTATGGTGAAAGCATTCTCGAGAGAGGAAAACAACTCCAAGCGTATTCTGTTTGAAACTGCTCCGTTGGAGAACGAAACAGAGATTCTGGGGCCTATCAAGCTCCGCTTGTGGGCATCGTCAACTACAGATGATATGGACATTTTTGTATCTTTGCGCAACATTGACCCTCTTGGCAATGAGGTAGTTAATTCAGGAGCACTAACGGACCAATTCCCCATTAGCCAAGGCTGGCTACGCGCTTCCTTACGTAAAACGGATGATCAAATATCGGCGGAATATAAGCCCTACTACAGCTTCGATGAGATTCAGAAGCTGATTCCCGGGGAAGTCTACCCCTTGGATATAGAGATATGGGATAGCGCGATTGTTGTAGCTAAAGGAAATCGGTTGCTCCTGGAAATTGGCAGCCAGAATCAGAGCGGCTGCGCACTGCTGACTCAGACGGCGGATGACAGGGTTTGGGAAGCAGACGTTACTCTATATACAGGGGATGAATTTGATTCTTATTTATTGCTGCCGATCATACCCTAACTGGATTTAACTCTTCCCTACCATTTCATCAGGTCGGGCAGGTTGTGGAATTTGGCAAAGCGCGATTTCATCCGGTAGCTGCTGCCCAGTTGTTCTAAGGTGAGCAGATCATCCTTTTTGCATATTGTGAAGCTGAAATGTGAGACATCGAACTGTAGTGGGGAATTTTACATGGTACACTCGGTTTATTGCGGTGAATTTGCAGATATACAAATGATCGGTTACATCACCTCACCTGATGTTCATGAAGCGAATTACCAATTTGGCGCGTATAGAGACCAGAAATATATACTAACCTCAGTCCTTGAGCAATCTTGAGATGCAGTGAGCTTTCTAGCCGCTGCTTCTTTTTTTGCCTGTCCGTTCCTCCGGTTCTTATATGATCAGGTTTGTGAATATTGAATAACGTCACAATAATGACACAGTATCTGTTCATTTTTTCCGGCAGAAAAACAGTTATACCTATTAGAGAGGAGGGGACGAGGTGGATGAAAGGGAATGGATTCGGCGGATTCAGGAAGGGGAAACCGAATATCTGACACCGCTGATTGAGCGGTACTACGCTGGCATCCAGAAGTATTGCTGCTGGCGGGTACGGAACGCGGAAGAGGCGAAGGATTTAACGCAAGAGACCTTTTACCGCTTCTGCCGCCATATTGAGCGCTATACTGACGCCGGAAAATGCCGTGCATACTTATACACTATCGCCCGCCATCTATGCAACGATCATTTAAGGAAGGGGCAGCCGCTATCCCTGGAGGACGAGGGGGATGCAGCAGACTGGAGGGCTGCACAGCAAAGCAGCTCTATAGAAGAACAGGTGGAAAGAGAGCAGCTGGTGCATGAGCTGTTTGAGCTGCTGCCTGAGGCGCAGCGGGAACTGGTGTTTATGCGCTTTTGCCTGGATCTGACCTACCGTGACATTGCCCGCGTAACAGGAGTGAACGTGTGTATGGTGCAGTACCGGGTGAAGCGCGGGCTGGCTGTACTAAGAAGTCACTTGGAAAGGAGTGAACCCGTTGAACAAGAGATCAGAGCAAGCAATCGTCAACGCCCTAAGGAACTACCCCACGCCCCCCATTGAACGGCAGCGTCTTGAAGATACCGCCAGAGGGGCAGGTGAGGTGCTGCGCCAGCGACAAGCCGGGCGGAGAACGTCGTTTGGAGAGTTCTATCTGGCCCAGCTTCGCTTCATCAGCTGGAAGGTATGGGCCGTGCAATTGCTGATTGTCCTGGGAATGGTGCTGTTACTGCGAAACGCCCTTCAGGAAATGGGAGAGAGTGTGCAAATCGTCATGATGGTCTCTATATCCGCACCTCTGCTGGTAATGGCTGGAATCCGTACTCTGACCCGTTCGCTTAGCTGTCATATGCTGGAGATAGAACTCAGCACCCGCCATCTCCTGGAGAAGCTGACGATGGTCCGCATGAGTCTGCTGGGGATGGCGGATTTGCTGGGTCTGACCCTGCTGGCTGCGATATTAAGTGTTTGGATACATAGTGATGTTGCAACCATGCTGATCTATCTGCTTGTGCCTTTTAATTTAACTTGCCTCGGCTGCCTGTGGCTGCTCAATCGGGTTCGCACCCCAAGCTGCGGATATTACTGCCTGACCTTCGCCGGCGTGGTGGCCTTGGTACAGATGATACTTGCCTTTACCCCGAACCTGTGGGTGTTTGAACCAGCAGCAATGGGAGTATGGCAGATGCTGCTGCTGGTGACAACCGCAGGAATAGCGCTGCAGGTACGCGGTTTGCGCAAGACTTGCCGGAGTCTGGAGACCGCTTCCAGCCTGATGTGAAATTACCGCAGCGCAGGCCGCTTGGCTACAGGGAGCATTGAATAAGGAGGGGTTCATAACGTGTTGGAACTGACTATAAATGAGCTAAGCAAGCGCTTTGCCGCGAAACAGGCGGTGAACGGCATTTCGGCCCGGCTGACCAGCGGTGTGTATGGTTTGCTCGGAGCTAACGGAGCAGGTAAAACAACGCTGATGCGGATGATCTGCGGCATTCTCAAGCCGACCTCGGGGATGATTCAGATGAACGGCCAGGAGATTGGCCGCATGGGGGAACAATACCGCGATCTGCTGGGCTATATGCCTCAGGACTTCGGATATTATCCCGATTTCAGCGCGGAAGAGTTTCTGTGGTACGTCGGATCGTTGAAAGGGCTGACCCTGAAGGCTTCGAAGGGGAAAGCCCGTGAACTGCTGCGCATGGTAGCTCTGGAGGAGGCGGCCCGCAAGAAAATCCGCACCTTTTCCGGGGGGATGAAGCAAAGGCTCGGCATCGCCCAGGCACTGCTGAATGATCCCCGCCTGCTGGTGCTGGACGAGCCAACGGCGGGACTGGATCCCAAGGAGCGGGTACGCTTCCGCAACCTTATAGCCGATCTGGCCCGCGATAAGATCATCCTCCTGTCGACACATATTGTGTCCGATGTGGAATATATCGCCGATCAGATTCTGGTGATGAAACAGGGTGCGCTGCTAATGAGCGGGACGGTAGAACAGCTGACAGCTACGATGGAGGGCAATGTCTGGTTATGCCATGTTCCGGCGAGGGAAGCGGAGGCGTGGAATGAACGGTACTGTGTGAGCAATCTGCGGCATGAGCGGGACCGGGTTGAGCTGCGTATTGTCTCTAAGGTCCAACCCGCAGCTCATGCAGTTTCGGTTTCACCGACGCTTGAAGACTTGTTTCTATACCATTTTCAAGATGAATCGGCTGCAGCGGCTGGCGAAGTCAAATAGGAGGTGCAGTTTATGGATATTCTGACCCGGTTTGAGCTCAGAAAGATCATGAGACGGAAATCATTTTTTATAGGCATAACACTTATAATCGTCGTGGCCTTATTAGGAGTATGGGCGCTCGTTTCGGGTGCGTACATAACGGACAAGGACGGCAATGATCTAAAAGGACTGGAAGCCATCCCGCTCCGAAAGGAATACAACCGCCAGCTAGCCGGACCGCTGACGATAGAGAAAATAGCGGCTGCAGTCAAGCAACATCAAAAAGTCATACATGATCCGAAAAACCTTAACGAGAAGGGGGAGCTCACAAATGAGGCTTATGTAACCTACAAAGAGCAGAGTTATCAGATTGATACGTTGATCCGGTTTGCTTTTTCCCATTCCCGTGAATACGATCATTATATTATCGACAGCATGACACCAAATACAGCAAAGACCTTCTATCAGGAACGTCTCGATAAGGTGAAGGAGTACATAGACAGGGATTATACTCCCGGCAATGCTTCTGCCAAAGAGAATGCTTTTTTTATGCGGATGAATAAGTCCATTCCGGTCCCCTTCCAAATGGACTATGTAACCGGCTGGGAGAATGTGTTCGAGAACCTGCAGTTTGTTTTATTGATCAGTGCGTTTGTGATTGCGATTTGGCTTGCTCCTGTCTTTGCCGGTGAATACCAGAGCGGGGCGGATGCGATAATCTTGTCCTCCCGTTATGGCCGTAATAAGGTGATTGCCGCCAAATTGAAAGCCGGTTTGATTGTCTCCCTTGGCTTGCTTGCTGTGGGATTAGGCACCTACACTCTCTTGATGCTTGGGATTTTTGGATTTGATGGGGGAAGCGCCAGCGTGCAGATGATCAAGCTTTTTGCCCCGGTTCCTTTCACGGTGTTTCAGACCTATTTGTGGGCAATTCTTATTGGCAGCCTGGCCTGTCTGACCGTGGGGGCGGTGACGCTCTGGCTGTCCAGCCGGATGAGCACCCCATTTCCCGTTATCATTGTCATTGTCATTTTGCTGATCGGCCCGCTGTTTTTTCCGGCTAGCAAGAGCAGCCGCTTGTATAATCATATTATGAACCTGCTGCCTGGCAAAATGGTTGACGGCATTACGAGAGTAACCGAATACGAAGGATATTCTGTGTTTGGACAGCTGATTCCCAGCTATAAGTTTGCTACAGGCTTTGCAATAATTGTTATTGCCCTGCTCCTGCCCTTTACTTATCGCGCCTTTAAAAACCATCAGGTGGTTTGATAGGAAAAACTCAAGGTGCAGCTCTCAAGTTCCAAACGGAAGTTGTCAAAAAAGTACGGATTCGCAGATTGCTGATGCAGCAGTTTGCGGACCCGTTTTGTTTTTTTTCGGGAGCACTGTAACTATTTCGGAGGCTTGGACGAATAAGTAGTAGAAGGCTGCGGGAGAGGAGGGGATTCGGACGAACGATATCCAGAGAGGAAACAGACAGCGCTCCATTATGGAGGATGAGGCTGCGGGTCACCCGGATGATGAGGCAGCCGTGCTGATCAGGTTCCGGCAGGGAGAACGGGAGGCTTTTGAATGGCTGGTTCGTCAATACCGGCAGCCTGCGGTAGGGTTTGCCTATCATCTGACCGGGGATTATCATACCGCCGAGGATTTGGCACAGGACTCTTTTGCCTATCTGCTGGTGTATCCGGAGAGATTCGATACCCGCGCGTCTTTTAAAACCTATCTGTTCACAATCCTCCGCAACAAAAGCATAGATTCCTTGCGGAAGCGGCAGCGGACCCTGCCGGTTGAAGCAGGGATGCGCAGGCGTCCCGATTCCTCCTTTTCAGGGGATTACTCAGGAGATAACCTGCCTGAAGGAAACCGCATGCCGCCTCCCGGCAGGGAGGATCCCGAGCGGATGGCGATTGTGCACGAGGAGGACCAGGAGTGGCAACGGCGTTTGCTTACGCTCAAGCCGGATTACCGGATGGCCGTGTATCTCGTTGATGTAGGTGAGATGTCTTATACAGAAGCGGCAGCTATTATGGGCCGTACAACGGTGAGCTTCAAAGTGCTGCTGCACCGGGCCCGCAAGAAGCTGAGGCAGATATACGAAAAGGAGGAGTGGGATTGTGAAGCCAGCCGAAGAGGAACAAGCGTTTCTAGAGGAAGTGTACCGGAAAGCCCGTCTGCTGGAGTATGACAAACGTGAGGCTGAGAAGGTGCAGAGAAACAGCCGGAAGCTCGACAGGCAAAGAAATACTAAGCTGGCGGGTATTGTGCTTACTGCGGTTGCTGTTTTTGTAATGATCAAGTTCGAAGTTATTGATGTAGTGTTGCTCGTCTTGCTGTCACTCCTCCTGATCGGAATAGGACTGATGGTGGAGAACACGGAGTTTACCTGGGACCAGGAAAGCGATTAGTAGTAAATAGTCAAAAGCATGTGAGGGAGAGGACCAGAATGGAACTTGTAATTGAACAACTGACCAAAACCTACGGGAGTAAGCAGGCTTTAAACGGTGTCAGCTTCAAAGTAGGCGAAGGGATACACGGCCTGCTTGGTCCTAACGGGGCAGGCAAAACAACGCTGATGCGGCTGCTTGCAACTTTACTTACACCCACATCCGGCAAAGCAACGATCGGTGGAGTACCTTTGACGGACAAAGCGCAGATCCGCCAGCTGGTCGGTTATCTGCCGCAGGAATTTGCATTTTATCCAGGGATGTCGGTGCTTGAAGCGATGGATTATCTCGCACTTTTGTCCGGGGTGAAGGGGCATTCGGAGCGGAAGCGGAGAATCGACGATTTGCTGGAGCAGGTGAATCTGACGGAGCAGCGCCGGACCAAGGTGAAAGCACTGTCCGGCGGAATGAAGCGCCGGCTCGGCGTGGCCCAGGCAATGGTGCATGAACCGAAGCTGCTGATCGTCGATGAGCCCACGGCAGGGCTTGATCCGGAAGAGCGGATCCGCTTTCGCCGGCTCCTCAGCCGGTTCTCTGAAGGGAGAATCGTCCTGTTGTCCACCCACGTTGTGGAGGATGTGGAATCCACCTGTGAGCAAATGACCGTGCTGCATAAGGGAAGTCTGCGCTATCACGGCAGAATCGGTGACCTGACGGGGGCTGCCGCCGGACGCGTCTGGACGGTGGAGCTTGACCGGGCGCAGTGGGAGCGGGACCGTGACCGCTTCCCTGTGCTGTCTGCTGTGCCGGAAGGCACAGGAATGCGCATCCGTGTTCTCGCCGATCAGCAGCCTTATCCGGGAGCGCAGCAGGCCATACCGTCTATTGAGGATGCCTATCTTTACCTGATGCGCAAGGAGGAGTCGTTCGTATGATAGGGCTCATTGGTAAAGAGATTCGCATGATTCTGCGCAGTCTCGTCTTTTATGTATTTATACTAGTGGCCTGCTTCTTCTATTTCACCGAATATGCCGCAGAGCAGACCTGGAGCGAGCTTCGGCCTCCCGTTATGACTGAGCCGCAAAATGTGGGTCCCCCTGAACATCCTTTTTACGGCTGGAAGCTGCCCGGGAACACCTCTGAACTTGCTACGCAAATGAGGAAAGAGATGGGCTGGGACCTGGATGCCGGTTCAACAACCAAGCTGAGAATCGGCTTTCCGCTCGAGAGCAAGCTGGATAAGCAAGAAAAAGCTGCCCTCACCGAGGCTGCTTCCAAGCTGGACATCATTCTTAAAGATTCGGACAAGTACACGATGGAAGACGTTTACAAGGTTTCTGATGATTTGAACGAGCAACTTGGCGGGAGCAGTATGTACAAAAGAGGGATGGATGAATTCGGCTTTGGTATCGATAACTACGAGGAAGCGGTGAAAGCGCAGGAACAAACGCTTGTACGCTACAACGAGGTTGTAGAGGCCGGAGAGCTGCTACCCGGAGCCGCACGGTATTTCAGCGATTACCTCGCACTCCCGGCTGGTATCTTTCCGGTATTCCTTTCGGCCTTTCTGCTGCTCCGTGACCGCTCCAGCCGAATGAGCGAGCTGATATACAGCCGCCGGGTTTCGTCATGGACCTACGTCGGTTCAAAGTTTATCGCGCTGGGGATCATGCTCTCCCTGATTTATCTTGTGCTTGCAGTTGCCGGCGGCTGGCAGACCGTAAATGCCCTGGAACTGAAGGGACAGACGGCGGAGGCGATTTTCCTCTTCCTTGGATACACAGCTTGGTGGCTGCTGCCTACAGTCTGGGCTTCGATTGCCTTCGGAATGTTCGGCTCTATGCTGTTCCGCCGGGGGATTGTGCCGATCGCCCTGCAGATCGTCTGGTGGTTTATTTCTGTGCTGCCGCTTATGGGCTCCTATGGGCTGTACAAGTTGATCATCCGCTTTAACACGCCAAGGGACGCTGATTTATATAAAGGCTGGGTGGATGAGATCGCAATTAACCGCAGCTTCTACATTCTGCTTGCGGTGCTGCTGGCAGCCGGAACCGCGCTGCTCTGGGAAAGAAACCGCAGCCAGGCGGATTCCGGATGGGTACGGGGGAACAAAACCTCTGCAAGAAAAGCCAAAACGGCCGCGGGGGAAGCCTCATGACAGGTCAATCACTCCGCGTGCTTGGTTGGTACAACCTGAAGCTGACCGCCCATTATTCGTGGCTGCTGTCCATCGCCCTGCTGTGCAGCGTGCATTTCTTCATGGATCCTCAACTCATGGAATGGGGAGATGTCGCCAAGCTGGGAGAACAATTGATCAGCTTCCTTGGCCTGATCGTGTACCCCCATCTGGCGATGCTGGAGGAAGGCGGAATCGGTGAGGTGCTCTACGCCAAGAAGGTGCGGCATCACCCTATCTTTCTGTTTCGCTGGCTGTCCGTTACTTTGTTTATTTTCTTGATCATTGCCGTTTTTTTCACCAGCCTGCATTTGCGCGGCGCGGTCTTTGACCTATGGCCGATGATCGGCGGAGTTGCCATTACCGCAATGGCGATCGGATCCGCAGGTATGACGGCCGCTCTATTACTCCGCAACATATCGGGCGGATACATTATCGGCTTTGCCTGGTATCTGCTCGACTTTATGACAAAGGGCCGTCTGACCGGACATTTTTTTCTGTTTGGGCTCGTGAAGGGCGGATGGGATCCTGACAAATGGCTGCTCGCCGGACTGTCATGCGCACTTGCCGTGTTCTGTGCCTTCCTGCTTCCGGCCCGGAGACTGGACTGAAGGCAGCCCAGGCAGGCAGAGTAGCTAGCTCGGCAGCCTGTTTGAAATAGAACGAACTTAACTCTTCAGCATCTTCGCTTAACCGGCGAGACTCCCTCACAACCTGAGATTGATAAAGCGAAGCAGAAAGTCCGGCACGCTGCACCCGCAAGGACGGCGGGACTTGCACCGGAGCCGAAAAACTAAACAAACGGCATAACATATAACTGACCGCCTTAAAGTCATTGTAGTGACTGAGAGGCGGTTTTTTGCCGTGCAAAACTGCTGACATTACGTCCCGATCTGCAAACTGCATCGAATGGGTTTCCCGCTTCTATGTTCATTCTTTTTGGGCAAAAAGCCCTTGTTCGCATACCTAATCTCCAGTAAATTGGCTCATTCGTTTTCATTTGTCTCTATGATAGACTTCATATTAGAAGCTAATTGACCGAAAAAAAGATATACTTACATTTACATTTAATTTCTGTCCGCCACTTTCACAGAGGAGGCTCTATCATTGTCCGACAATCTTTTTAAATATCTGTATTTGCGGTCTTCTACAGGATTTGCAGTCGTGTCCATGAAGGATGGGACGATACAACTGGCCAACCCTGCACTGTGCAGTATGTTCGGGTATACGGAAGCGGAGTTTATGAACCTTCGGTATTTGGATATTTCCTGTATGGAAGAGAAAGACACAGCAGATCATGAGCAGGTTATAAACCTATTGCTGCAGAGCCCGGGTGCGGCTGTAGACAGTGAAAATCAATTTACACGCAAGAATGGTGAAGTCTTCTGGGTGGCACTGCATTTGTTTCTGACATTTGATGAAGCTGGTGGTACCCCTTTATATATGATTGCGGAAATGAAGGATATTACGGACCGCAAGCTGGCAGAGAAGAAGATACTCGAGGAGCATTATCTCTATAATCTGATTTCGCAGAATACACCGGATTTGATATCTCTCGCTGATCCTGAGGGTACGATCCATTATGTTTCACCCTCCATTGAACGAGTGCTGGGATACTCTACCCATGAAATGATCGGTAAAAAAAGACCGGATTACTACCATGAGGAAGACGCATTGGAGATGACCGAGCAGGGACTGCTCTATTCGGACAACGATGTGTTTACCCGCAGGGTGCGCCATAAAGACGGGCATTATCTTTGGATTGAAAGCTCTTTCCAGATCATGCGCGACGATAAGGGTGGGGTTCAGCAGGTCTTGACGGTTGCCCGGGATATAACGGTCCGGAAGAAATACGAGGACATGCTGGCGAACGCCCAGTTTCTGGCCCGGATGGGCTCGTGGGAATGGGAGGCCTCCAGCCAGCAGTTGATTGCTTCCAAGGAAATGCGCTGTATCTTTGGCCATACCGATGATATTAGCAATCATACCGTCTATGATCCGCTGCTCATCAAGGAATGTGTGGAGCCTGAAGATCTGCCCAGGGTTATGGAGGCGCTGCTTGATTCGGTGAAACACGGGACGAAAGGCGGAGCGGTCTTCGGAATTACGGCGGCCGACGGCATGAAGAAATTTATCGATGCCCATTGGGAAGTGGCTCAGGATTCCTTAGGTAACATAAGACAGATTAGCGGAGTGGTTCAGGACATTACAGCTCATCGGGAAATGGAGCAGCAGCTTCGGGAAAGCGAACAGAACTACCGGCTCATTTCGGAAAATTCCCAGGATTTCATTTCCCGCAATGCAACCGATGAGGAAGCAACCTATCTGTATGCCTCTCCGGTGAGTCTGCAGATGTTCGGATATACACCTGAAGAGATGGTAGGCACCGGGGGAATGGATTATATTCATCCTGAGGATGCAGCCCGTGTCCAGGCCTATCTGCGCAGCAGCATGAAAGGGGAAAGGCTTGAGCCTATCGTCTTCCGGTTTCTGTGTAAAGACGGCTCTTACATCTGGACAGAAACGACCCTGCGCCACATTGGTACCGGTGCTGGAGGGGATACGGAGATAGTCGGCATCACCCGCGACATCTCGGAGCGGAAGCAATATGAGCTCAAAATGCTGGAGAGCGAAAACCGCTATAAGTCTTTGTTTGAATATAACCCTTCGGCCATCAGCGCGATGGATTTGCAGGGACGGATCCAATCGCTGAATGCCAGCCTGCAGCATTTGACGGGTTATTCCTGTGAAAGCCTGCTGTTGTCAAACTACTGCGATATCTTTGATCCGGAAGAGCTGGATTTTGTGGCAGAACGCTTTCTTGTTGCTGCAAGCGGTGTAGCTCAAACCTTCGAGAGCAGACTGCTTCACCGGGATGGGCATGTTGTCGAGGTCAGCATGATTTATGTGCCGATAATGGTAGACAGCCGGGTCGTGGGCGTATTTGCCATTACGAGCGATATTACGGAGCGCAAACGGCATCTGGAGCAGATTGAGAAGCTCAGCTATGAGCATGCGCTGATTCTGAATTCCGTTTCAGAAGGTATTTTTGGCATGAATCTTGAGGGTGCGACGGTATTTATCAATCCGGCGGCGTCCGCAATGCTTGGCTACGAAGCCGGGGAGCTGGCGGGTGAGATCAGGCTGCCTACGATCGAGCAGACGTGGCTCGACGGAGAGCCATATCCTGGAGGGCGGAAGACTCTGAGGGAATGGCTGGAGGATCATCTCACCTATGATGAGAAAGAGGGCGTATTCTGGAGACAGGACGGTTCAAGCTTTCTCGTTAAATACCGGATGACCCCCCTGTTCGATAACGGTGTACGGAAGGGTGTTGTGGTTGTGTTCCGCGACATTACCGAAGAGAAGGCGATTGTACGGGCTAAGGAGTCTGCCGAGCAGGCGGACCGGGCCAAATCTGAATTTCTGGCCATTATGAGCCATGAGCTGCGCACACCCATGAACGGGATTATCGGCATGGCTGATTTGCTTGAAGGCACCGTGCTTGATGAAGAACAGCAGTATTATACACAGATTATTACCAAAAGTGGTGGGACGCTGCTGCATATTCTCAATGAAGTGCTCGATTTCAGCAAAATTGAAGCGGGCATGATGACGATTGAGCTGCAAGCTGTGGATCTCCGCCAGGTTGTATCGAACGTCACAGATATCTTTTATCCCCGTATCAAAGAGAAGGGGCTCTCGCTAAACTGTGAGCTGGATGACGCGCTGCCACCGCTGGTGTTAACGGATGAGACCAGACTGCGCCAGATTCTTGTAAACCTGGTCGGCAACGCGGTGAAATTCACCGAAGAAGGGGAAATCGGGATTCAAGTGAAGCTGGTGTCATCCAGAGATTCCGGCGAGTGTGTTCTTAAATTTACCGTGACGGATACTGGGATCGGTATTCCGCTGGACAGCCAAGGGCTGCTGTTCCAATCCTTCTCCCAATTGCATCCATCGATCAACCGCAAATATGGCGGAACAGGTCTGGGACTGGCCATCAGCAAGAAGCTGGTGGAGCTGCTGGGTGGAGCGATAGGCGTGGAGAGCCGTGAAGATGAAGGCTCGGAGTTCTTTTTCACCCTCCATACCACTCTTCCAAGAGAATTGTCCTCCGCGGGCGGCGCTGCTGCGTTCCCGGCTACGGAACGGCGGGAGAACCGTAGCAAGTACAAAGGCTCCTCCAGCGGGGTGTACGGTCCGCTCTCGATTCTAGTTGCCGAGGATCATCCTGTGAACCTGAGATTGCTGCAGGCGTATCTCAAGAAGCGGGGATATGATTCCGATGTGGCGTCCAACGGGGAAATGGCGGTCGAGGCCGTGCTCACCGGGCAGTATGATCTGGTATTTATGGACATTCAGATGCCGCTCATGGATGGGATTGAAGCGACAGCCAAAATCCGCGAGGAGCTCGGATTGTCCCCGGTCATTATCGCCACTACAGCTTTTGCCCGCAAAGAAGACAAGGAGATGTGCCTGAGGGCGGGCATGCAGGATTTCATCTCTAAGCCGATCCGGCCGGAGGAGCTGGACAGGGTGCTGAGGGAATGGTCGGCTTATTCCCGCAGATAGGCTGAAGAGCCATACGGAAGTCAGGAATGATTGGCCTCAATTGAGGTTATTCTGAAAGAATGAAGGTCGAAAAGCAAGGAGGGAGGGCCGCTAGTGAGAGTGTTGTTGTATGTGCTGTTCGCGATCCTTTACCTGCTGACCACGTTCTTCGGCCTGGGTCCCGTACTGTTCGCTGACGGCTCTGTCAAGGAACGGATCCTTACGCTGATTGTCGTGTTGCTGATTTATACGGCGATCACCGTATGGATGCGCAGTCTGCTGAAACGGCTGGGCAAGCATTGACAAAGTCTGCTGCGCTGACTATATTTAGATTATTCGTAATTTTTACGTATAAATATAGCCAGCGAGAGGGTAACGCGATTGCAAAAGATGAAACGCGGCGATTTTGTCATTATTGTATTGGTTTTACTTGTAGCCGGCTCCATCTACGGAGTCAAATGGATGAATAACCGGAATGAGCATTATGTACAAGGGGATTTGAAAGCCGTTATTACAGTGAACGGCAAAGAGTATAAAACTGTTTCATTGACCAAAGAAGAGCAGATTATTGAGATGAAGACTAAGTTTGGCCACAATATATTAAAAGTGTATGATTACGGAATTCAGATGACGTATTCTGACGCTCCGTTGCCGATTGCCCTGGAGATGGGCTTTATTTCCAGACCGAGGCAGCAGATTATTTGCATTCCGGCCCGGCTGATGGTTGAAGTCGTCAACCCCGACAGATCCATTGATGATGATGATGAGCTGGACGCAGTTATTTAGCTGCCGGTAAACTTTGAATCTGCTCCCATGCGGCCACCGAGTCGGCATTGGTGTACACGTAAGGAGTGGAAGGCTGGGGAATCGCTGTAATGCTGTCTGGATCAATCTGCATGATTTCCTTGCCGCCGTATTTCACAACCTGAAGCTTGCCCCGAACCTCAATCCAGGTATCGGCGGGCAGGCTTATTTGTGTTTGCGGATCAAGCAGGATTCCGAAAGGAGTGGCATCGGCAGTACAGCATTGGACGAGAAAACGGCTGACCGCATACGAACTTTTGCCTGCCACCGCCGGTTCGCGGTACAGGAAACCTGAGACGGTGATCTCTTTACCAGCAAATTGGCCTTTATACAGGTCGATTGCTCCGAACGTTTCGGAGAAAATTTCCGGATAAACCGTAATGACATCCTGTGCGTGAAGGTTGGCGGCAAGCTCCGCAAATTCCGCCTGATAAGGATTGGCTGCGGCGAATGACTCTTTTTCCCGCGGTTCCACCGTGGTATAGGATAAGGCGATGCCTTTTTTGGCTGCGGCCGCGCTGCCCAGAGCACGGTCGGGAAGCAGGAAGCCGAGCAGCAGCGGAAGCAGGAACAAGCCGTAAAGCGCGCTGCTTCTGAGCCCGGTGCGGGGCAGACGGTGCTCGCAGTCGCACAGGACACTGCTTTTGCCGAACAAGGCCTGAATCCCCAGGCTGAGTGCCATGAGCGCAAGAGGTATGGGACAGAGCTTAATCCAGCGCGCCAGCTTCGGGGCGACATAATAATGCAGCGCGTCCTGCTGGACCAGATGCCCAATGTACAGCGCGAAGAGAAGCAGAATAACCGCCCTGAGCAGATAGTGGAACCGGATACTGCCGGAATCGTTCATCTCTGGCCCTCCTGAAAGTTTTGTGAGAAATAGCGTCATAACCCTAATGAAACCAGCACTGATCCGATAAAGACGGCGGAGAAGATAAGGAAAAATAAGTAAAGCGCGAACTTCGTCTTGAACAGCGAGAGCAGCATCAGCGAATTTTTGAAATCCAGCATCGGTCCAAGCACCATGAATGCCAGCAGTGATCCCGCCGGGAAGGTGTGCAGAAAGGTGGAAGCGACAAAGGCATCGGAGGTTGAACATAAGGAAAGGACAAAGGCCAGCCCCATCATGAACAGATAGGATCCCAGCGGCTTCTCCCCAATAGCGGCCAGACTGCCCTGATTCATAAAGCTCTGAATGCCGGAGGTCAGCAGGCAGCCGATAATCAAATATTTGCCCATCTCAAAAAACTCGTCCGATGTATGCACGAAGACGGCAACCAGTTTGCCTCCGCGTGTGCCTTGTTCATGGCGTTCCCCGGTTTCACGCTGAATAGAAAGCCGCAGCGGCGACTTTTTCACCGTGATGTAAATGATAAGGCCGATCAGCGCGGCAACGGCAAACGCAAGACCCATACGGGCATAAGCGAGTCCGGGATGGGAGCGGAAGGCCGTCAGTGTCGCCCCATAAACGACGGGATTGACCACGGGTCCCGAGAGAATGAATACGACAGCAACATACAGCGGCATTCCCTTATGCATCAGGCGGCGGACCAGCGGGATCATGCCGCATTCGCATACGGGAAAGAGGATGCCGAGCAGGCAGCCGAACAGGATCGCCGGAACCGGTCTCCGCGGAATCCAGCGTGAGATGATCTCGTCCGGAACGAATACGCGGAGCAGGGAAGACAGCAGCGCACCCAGCAGCACAAACGGCAGGGCTTCCAGCAGAATGCCGATAAAAGCTGTTTTGAACGTATCCACATAGGCATTGTCCAGCAGCTCCGGGTGCTCCGGCAGCCACACGATGCCCGCAATAATCAGGAAGACGGCGGGAATGAGCAGCGGCAGTATTTTAAACGGAGAAAAGGTTGTCAAGGCATCTTAGGCTCCTTCCCGGCATGCGGTATTAACCGAACAGTGCAGACCAGCGCTCCGTCAGCTGCTGTTCATCCAAATGTAACCCTATGAAGACGACATAAGGCAGTCCGGGATAACGTGACGGCTCCCAGCTTGCGCGGTTTCCGGCAAATTGTACCAGCTGGACTTCAGCCTGACCCCTCAGCCGTACATGTCCTTTGGCCCGGAGGAGGCTGCCGCCCCATTCGCGGAAGAAGCCCTCCAGCTGTTCCCTGTAGATTCCGCTATCTTCCGCTTGCGGGAAGGTCAGTGTCACAGCAGCCACCTGCGAATATGAGGGTTCGGCTGCTTCAAGCCTTGGTTCATGCACAGCGGTTGCACCATGGGGCTGACCGGCGTTCATCCGCTTAAGCACGGACCCGTTGATGGTGCGGGAGCTGCGCTGGGCTGCTGCGGTACGGGATGTCCGGGCAGTGATGCCGGCCAGCAGCGGAGCCACGTTGATTTCGCTGTAGTGGGTAAACACAATCTCGGATTCCGCATTATACTTGCGGACGGCCTTTTCAATTTTCCATAAGGTTTCCGGCTCTACAAGATCACTTTTATTGACGATAATCAGATCGGCACCGCTGATTTGCTTGCGCAGTGTCCGGACAAGCTGCTTGTCGGCAGAAAACCGGCTGTTGTACTCGAGCATGTTTTCGGCATCGAGAAGGGTGACCGTATAGTGCAGCGCCAGCCGCTCGCTGAACGAAGGCTCCAGCAGCGACTTTGCGATCTCTTCGGGATCGGCGACGCCGGTAAGCTCGATAAAGATCATATCCGGCCGCCGGGCGAGCAGTGCATTCAGGCTTCCCGGCAGTTCGTCCTTGCGGCTGCAGCAGACACAGCCGTCCAGCAGCTTTTCCACACTAGTTCCCGTATGCTCCTGCAGAATGTAGCCGTCAACATCGCGTTTGCCCAGCTCATTCATCACTACACCGGGATTCAGTCCCCGTGCCTTGCTCTCTTTCAGCAGAGTGAGCAGGAGGGTTGTCTTCCCGCTCCCCAGAAATCCGCTTAATATAATCACCGGTATCTTCATCGTCCACACTCCCGTTTGAATCTTGCAATTGCAAGAATCATATTTTCATATTTCCATATATACGTAATTTGATCTAAGGAAAGACCACATATTTGAGAGAGTAGAAATTTTCTGCATGCCCTTGTTGACAGCAGGGGACTCAAACATGTAGAATGTGTAAATCGTAAATATTACGATTAAACAAAAGGAGATGAACGCTGTGAGAGTAATTGTGACTTTGGCCTGCACAGAAACCGGCGACCGCAACTATACCACTAGCAAGAACAAGAAAACCCAGCCGGGACGGATCGAAATGAAGAAATATTGTCCGCGTCTGAAACGGGTTACGCTGCACCGGGAGACACGCTAAGTTATGCAGGCTGGGTTCTGAAGCCGCCTTGCGCTGCACATAACCTTTCATCTGTCATCCCTATCCCATCTAAAAGTCTAAGGAGTAAATCTATGAATAAAATTCCTGTTACCGTGCTCAGCGGATATCTGGGCTCCGGTAAAACCACATTGCTCAATCACATTCTGCACAACAGAGACGGCCTGAAGGTCGCTGTCATTGTCAATGACATGAGTGAGGTCAACGTCGATGCTAGTCTGGTGAAATCCGGCAACACTCTCTCCCGGACCGAGGAAAAGCTGGTGGAAATGTCCAATGGGTGCATCTGCTGTACACTCCGCGACGACCTGCTGCGTGAAGTGAGCAATCTGGCCGCGGAAGGCCGGTTTGATTATATCCTGATCGAATCCTCCGGGATCAGCGAGCCGGTTCCGGTCGCGCAGACCTTTACGTATGCCAATCCTGATCTGGATATTGACCTGACGGAGCTCGCCAGACTGGACACGATGGTCACCGTTGTGGATGCCAACCGTTTCTGGCATGATTTCGCTTCCGGAGACAGTCTGATCGACCGTAATATGACGGCGGGCGAAGGGGATTTCCGCGATATTGTAGATCTGCTTATTGATCAGATTGAGACCTGCGACGTATTGCTGCTCAATAAATGCGATCTCGTTGAAGAGCAGGAGCTGAACAAGCTTGAGGCTGTGCTGCGCAGACTTCAGCCGGGCGCCAAGATCATCCGTACGGTTAATGGTGTCGTTGATCCCAAGGAGATTCTCAATACGCACTTGTTTGATTTTGAGAAGACAAGTATGTCCTCCGGCTGGATTGCGGAGCTGAATAAGGAGGAGCATACACCGGAGACCGAAGAATATGGCATTGGCTCCTTCGTCTACCGGCGCAGAACACCTTTCCACCCGCAGAGATTAAGCTTCTTCTTCAGCAATTGGCCGGAAGAAGTTGTGCGGGCGAAGGGGCTGGTCTGGCTGGCTGCGAAGGGCGATCTCGCCGCGAGCTTAAGCCAGGCCGGGCCTTCGATCCAATTTGGTCCGGCCGGTTACTGGCTGGCGACTCTGCCGAAGGAGCAGCAGCTTGAAGTGCTGGCGGCGGAGCCTGACGTGAAGGCCAGATGGGACGAGCAGTGGGGCGACCGGATGAATGAGATTGTGTTCATCGGAGTGGCCATGGACCGTGCGGCGATTGAAGCCAGACTGGACCGCTGTCTGCTGACCGGAGAAGAACTGCAGCAGGACTGGAGCCAGTTCAATAATCCGCTTCCTTGGCCTGCCGGGGAGCTGCTGGGAGCCGCTCAGGAGTAGAGGCGGTAAGCGAGCACAAGTAGAGAGCGGATCTCATAGAGGGTGCCTCCAGCCAGTTTGCATTTAGAAGGACCTGTTTCCACATGAAAGTGGAGATTGGGTCCTTTTTATTCATTTGGAATCCATATTGTTTGTTGCACATCGTTGTAGTTATTCTAAATAATTACGATTAATTTGCCGTGATGGGTTTACAAATCGTAATCATTACGATAATATGTTTGGAGTCAATACGTAATGTTTACGATTAATCCAAAGCGGATTAGGAAAGAAAGGATATGTGCCATGATTTTATCATCCATGCGGGATGTGGTGTTTGGTTACGGGAACGAGCCTGTGATTGACTCCCTGTCGCTTGATATTGAAGCCGGGCAGTTCATCGGGATTACCGGCCCGAACGGTGCGGCAAAGACCACGCTGCTGAAGCTGTTGCTGGGCCTGCTGCGTCCGTGGAGCGGAACAGTCACACTGAACCGGGAGATCACGGGAGGGGGCAAGCTTGCTGTCGGCTATGTTCCGCAGCAGGTGGCTTCCTTCAATGCCGGATTTCCCAGCAAGGTTATTGAACTTGTCCGTTCCGGCTGCTACGCCCGGCTTGGCTTGTTCGGCAGGTTTACGAAAAGTGAGGAAGAAATTGTCGAGCGCAGCCTGAGACAGGTGGAGATGTGGGACTACCGTGACCGCCGGATCGGGGAATTGTCCGGCGGGCAGAAGCAGCGGGTCTGCATCGCCCGTGCGCTCGCGGGACAGCCTCAGGTACTGGTGCTGGACGAACCGGCCACAGGCATGGACATCGCCAGCCGTACCGGCTTCTACAAGCTGATGCGACATTATGTCAGCCAGCACGGGCGCACCGTCATTATGGTCACGCACGGCCTGGAGGAGACAAGCGCTTATCTAGATACAGTGATCAGCCTGGAACGAAAGGAACAGGAGGGCTGGCAATGCTTGGTTACGAATTCATGCAGCGTGCATTTTGGGCCGGGGGCCTGATCGGGATCATCGGGCCGCTGCTCGGCGTATATCTGATGCTCCGCCGTCAGGTGCTGATGGCCGATACCCTCTCCCATGTGTCGCTCGCGGGTGTGGCGCTGGGCTCAGTGCTGCAGCTGAATCCCGCACTCAGCGGCTTCGCGGTGGCTGTCATCGGCGGTATCGTCATCGAGCAGCTACGCCGTTCTTACCGTACATACAGCGAGCTCCCGGTTGCCATTATTATGACCTCAGGGTTAGCGCTGGCAGTTGTGCTGATGAGCCTGCAGCAGAATCTGAGCAAGAGCTTCAGCTCGTATCTGTTCGGCTCTATCGTAGCTGTGAGTGATACCCAGCTTAGACTGATTGCTATCGTCACAGCGGCAGGCCTGCTGTACTTCGTCCTGCTGCGGCGGCCGCTCTACAGCCTGACCTTTGATGAAGAAACGGCCAGCATCGGCGGCGTGCATACGGGCCTGTTATCCTTTTCGTTCGCTGTGCTCACCGGGATGACCGTTGCGGCAGCGATGCCGGTGGTAGGGGTATTGCTGGTGTCGGCACTTATTGTGCTGCCAGCCTCGCTTGCGCTGCGTATCGCTTCCGGCTTCACCGCTGCGGTTCTGATTTCCATCGGCGTGGGCCTCACCGGTGTTTTTAGCGGCCTGGCAACATCCTATTATATCAATACGCCTCCCGGAGGCACGATTGCCCTCATTCTGCTGTTGTTCCTGCTGACCGCCATCGCAGTGCAGAAGCTGAGCAGGCGGCGGAACCGCCGTAACACACATAAATCCTTAAGCAAATTCCATAAACCCATATAAGAACAGGAGTTAACATTTATGAAGTCTAAATTCAATATCCGCCATCTTGCCGTCTTGTCCCTATCAACCCTGCTGATTGCCGCCGGTTGCGGCAAAAACAATAACGCAGATCCTGCCGCTACTGCTGCTACTGCTTCTAATGCGCCTGCAGCCGAGACAACTGCCGTTCCGGCAGCAGACAAGCTGGACATTAAGGTCAGCTTCTACCCGATGTATGAATTCACCAAGAATGTTGCAGGCGAGCTTGCCGATGTCGAAGTCCTGGTTCCGGCCGGCATGGAGCCGCATGACTGGGAGCCGACGGCACAGGATATGGCCAAGATTACGGATGCCGATGTGCTCGTCTATAACGGAGCCGGTATGGAGGGCTGGGTCGAGCAAGTACTGGACAGTGCTTCGGGCAGCAAAATGGTCACCGTGGAAGCCAGCAAAGGGCTTGAAATTAAGGAAGGCTCAGAGGAAGAAGCGGATGCTCACAGTCACGAACATGAGGAAGCCGGACATGGCGAGGAAGCCCATGATCACGAACATGAGGAAGCCGGACATGCCGGGGAAGCCCATGATCACGAACATGAGGAAGCCGGACATGCTGAAGAAGCTCATGATCACGAAGAAGGTGAACATGCGGAGGAAGGCCATGCTCATAATCACGGCGGTCTGGACCCCCATGTCTGGCTAGCTCCCGAACTTGCAATCAAGGAAGTGCGTACTATCGAAGCCGCGTTGTCCGCTGCTTCCCCAGCGAACTCAGCTGCCTTCAAAGCCAACGCCGATGCCTATATTGCCAAACTGGAGGCGCTGCACCAAGAGTTTCAGGATGGACTCAAGGATACAAAACGCAAAGATTTTATTACTCAGCATGCTGCCTTTGGCTATTTGGCTGAGGCATACGGCCTGACACAGGTGCCGATTGCCGGCCTCTCTCCAGAACAGGAGCCATCCGCTGCCCAAATGGCCGGGATTGTTGAATTCGCCAAGGCCCATGACGTAAAAACGATCTTTTTCGAGACGCTGGTATCCTCCAGTGTTGCTGATACTATTGCCCAGGAAATTGGTGCCAAGGCCGCTGTCTTGAATCCGATCGAAGGGCTGACGGATGAGGACCGCAGCAATAACCTTGATTATATCGGCATCATGCGCCAGAACCTGGAAGCGCTGAAGACGGCACTTAACGAATAGAGCAGAATTCATCATTGGCAACTCATTCAAACTACGGAAGGCGGATAAATAATATGGCCAAGAAATCAAAAGTAGTCAAAGAATTAAAACGGCAGGAATTGGTGGCTAAATACGCAGATAGACGGAGAGAGCTGAAGGCCAAAGGAGACTATATGGCCCTGCAGAAGCTGCCGCGTGATTCCTCCGCTACCCGGCAAAAGAACAGATGCGCTGTTTCCGGCAGACCCAGAGGGTATTTAAGCAAATTTAAAATTTCACGGATCGTCTTCCGGGATCTGGCGCTGAGGGGTCAAATCCCCGGCATAACCAAGTCCAGCTGGTAAAATCAGGTGTTGTGTTTCAGCTTTAAAGGAGCGGCTAATTCTCGACTTTACAGGGGATTGGCCGTTTTGCTGTGTTCATTATCTTTGCCTGGGTCTGTGGAGTGGATTATTATAGAAGAAAAGCAGGATTGATTCCAGAAGAGCGGATCAGCAGAAAGGACGAAATATGGGGAGCGTTGTTCTCCAAAAGCCACCCCTGCCTGCGGGCCTCGATGCTGCCCAAACGGTACGGCTGGGGCGTGCACTTTAATGCTGAGGGCAAAATTGCCCTGTATGCCAAGGAATCACCTGAATATGATCACTTTACGTCACATGAGGATGCAGGCGTAAAGCTGCTGAATGCGATGCGCAGCAAACGCAGCTTAGAAGGGAGGAAAAAGTTTGTACAAGACAATAGAAGAGATTACGCTGAATACCTGGCCTGCGGAGCAGAGCGTAATGCTGGAGGGCTGGGTGCTGCGTTCGGCAGCGGGCTACACGAAACGGGCGAATTCGGTTAATCCGCTCTACGGCCCGGAGGAACAGGATGCCGGACTTGGAATGTTGCGGAAGATCCGGCTTGCAGAACAATATTATGAGGATGCAGGGCTGAATCCCGTATTCAAAATCACTCCGTATGCCCGGCCTGCCGGTCTGGATAAGGAACTGGAGTCGCAGGGATATGGCCTCGTCGAGCCGTCATCCGTCCGTGTTCTTGACCTCCAGGACCTGCCTGAATTACGCAATGTCTATACGCTGCAGATCCGCGGCGAGCTGACAGAGGAGTGGCTGAAGGTCTTCGCTGATTTAACCGGGTTGTCCTCCGGGAACCGGGAGACGCTGCGCCGAATGCTGACCGCTTCCTGTTTGAAGCAAGGTTACGCTCTCTTGCTCAGGGATGGTCTTCCGGCTGCCTGCGGGCTTGGGGTAATCCAGCATGGGTACATAGGGCTGTATGATATCGTCACAGCCCCGGCTCACCGCAGACAAGGGATGGCGGAGCAATTGATTCTTGGACTGCTCCACTGGTCCAGGTCCGAGGGCGCCTCAGCCTCTTTTTTGCAGGTGGTACAGGCGAATAAGGGCGCTTCGGCCCTATATGACAAGCTGGGCTACAAGGAGATTTATCAATATTGGTACAGGGTCAAAATCCGGGAATAGAGGAGGCGAAGCATGTGTCACAATACTGGAGCGACAGATTTGCCCGAGAAGGTATGATTTGGGGAGAACAGCCCAGCGGATCGGCGCTGCGGGCTAAAGCGTGGTTCCTTGAGCAGGGGATCAAGTCCGTCTTGGTTCCGGGTGCGGGCTATGGCCGCAATACGAAGGTGTTCTCGTCTCAGTTTGACACTTACGGCATAGAGCTGAGCAGTGCCGCACTGAAGCTTGCTGTGGAATGGGACAGCAGCACACGGTTTATCGAAGGATCGGCACTGGAGCCTCAGCTGGAGCACCAGGTGGATGCTGTCTACTGTTACGATGTGCTTCACTTGTTTCTTGCCGGTGAGCGGTACCGCCTGATTGATGCGGCTCTTGCGCAGCTGCGGCCCGGTGGCCTGCTCTACTTCACCAGCTTCTCTGATGAAGATCCGAACTATGGCTGCGGAAGAAGGCTGGAGCCGGGGACCTATGAGTATAAGGAAGGGAAATATGCCCACTTTTTTAGCGATGCCGATTTGCGGGAGCATTTTGCCGGAACAGAGATTGTTGAGACCGGCACATTTACGGATTCGCTGCACAGTCCGCAGGGCGGAAGCCATGAATACATACTTAGAACTATTCTCGCATGCAAAAGAGGATAGGACCCTGGCAGTAAGACGCTTTTTTTTGTAGTCCGCGCAACCGGATTTCAGCTTGCCGGCCACGCGGTTCAGACCTAAACGAATTTCCCTTGAGTCGGGACAGACAGCTCCTTGAATGTCTTGCATAAATGAGCCAATGCAGGCGACAGCTCTGGAACAGCCATGGGCAGGCCATGCCCGGCAAGCAAGACTTGCGGATCGAGAAGTGCGAGCTTGCGCACAGACTTCTCCGCCTCCACCCAGTCTAACGTGAAATAAGCCGGAGGACCGTGCAGTTCCTTGTGCTGCGTAATTACCGCAAATGCCGATTCCTGCTTCACTGTAATTATAGCGTCTCCTGCTATAAGCACCCTGTCTTCGGGACGGAAAAGAGAGATATGCCCCGGGCTGGGCCCCGGCGTATGCACCCATGTCCATCCTTTGGCCCCGGGAACACTTCCGTCTTCCGGCAGCGGATGCACAGCTGCGCCGAGATCAATGCCACGGTGCGGATAAAGCGGGGCTGCTACGGCCATCAGACCGCCGCCAACGGATGGATCAGCCGGAGGATAATCCTCTTTTCCGGTGAGATAAGGCAGCTCCAGGGGGTGGGCATACACCGGAGTTCCTTTCCATTCTTCCAGCAGCTCCTTCAGGTTGCCGACATGATCAAAATGCCCGTGCGTCAGCACAATCGCCTGCGGCGGTTTGCCAAACTGCTCCCTGGCCGTGTGCATAATGCTCCCTGCGAAGTTTCCAAGTCCTGTGTCGACCAGAATCCAATCTGATCCGGGCCGGCCAATAAAAGCTGCGTTCGCAAATAAGGTCCGAAGACCCAACACTCCGGCTGCCACTTCCAATGTTTCGGTAAAACCGGCAGTCAGTATACCGTTCCATTCCATCCGCGTTCCTCCTGTTTGTTACTAGCTCAAGTGAGTTCACCTTGTAGTATGGCCTTTTTCATAAAATAAAAAGCATAGCTGCTCAAAGCAGTCCCGAGCCGGAGGAAACGTCAAATGGCCCTTCTCGCAATGAAGAAGGACCTTGTGTGTTTGTTTGTTAAGAAGATGTACTTAGGACAAGCCGTTTGCTGGATGAACCTGCGGTTTAATCGGGTTAATGCAGCTCACAATCAGCGAACAGGATATGCCGCGGGATACGGAAGAAATTCTCTGCTTTCTCCTGTAGTGCGAGGGTTGGGAGATGGCTCTGATGCAGCCATTTGCGGAAGGTGCCGGGATGGACACCGATCCATATGCTGACATCGGTGACGGAGAAATCGTAAACCATGCACAGACCCGTAAGAATGACATTGCTGCGGGGTGAGCCCGCAAGTGTTCTTTTCATAAACCGTGAAGGTGTCGGCTGGCAGACTATCGGACTTTGCCGTACAAGTGCCTCGTTGAACAGGATGTGGGACGGATAGCCAAGCAGGCGGCAGACCTTGTCCAGATTGGTTCTGGAGGGGATGCGGCCCTCGTACACCCAGGCGCTTACACTGCGCGAGGAGACGGAGAGCTCTTCCGCAAGCCGGGACAGCTTAATGTCCTTGGCCATCAGGATGGCAAGCAGCACACGGTTGCGGATTTGACTGCGTTTAGGCCGGCGAAATCTTTTGACCCGTACACCTTGTCCAAGATATTTACGGTTGATCAGAGACCAGGCCTGGATTTTGTGAGATTCTGGTTGATTCTTAGGCATACTTCCTCCGAATTTTTAAGGTTATACTACAATACTTTCTGAAGTGCTGCAATGGTTAATGCTGTAATTGCTTACATACATGCTTAAGTTTCTTTCAGAAGTGATGGTGTTATGATATATTTTTAATAATCATTTTACAAATTTAATCGTTGGGAGCGAAATAGATGATTAAGCATATTGTGTTTTTCAAATTGAAAGACCGGTCCCCGGAGAAAGTCGAAGCCACAGTTCAGGTCCTACGGAACATGGAAGGCAAAATTCCGCAGCTGCTCTCCATCGAGGTTGGTGCCGATCTGATTCATTCTGAGCGTTCCTTTGATATTGCACTTGTAACAGTGGTAGCATCCATGGAAGATTTGCAGGCTTACCAGGTTCACCCGGCCCATAAGGAAGTTATTGCCCATATCAATGAGGTCAAGGAGCTTTCGATTGCAGTAGATTACGAAATCTAAAACAGGATGACTGTGGCAGGAAAACCCATTAAATACCGAAAGCGGTGACGTAAATGCGTGAGCTTGAGTATCCGATGGAAGCCTTAACGTATCTGATCGTATTTTTGGCAGCCTGCTTTATTATGCTGTTCTGGCTGAAGCGCCGCGGCAAACGCGGAAAGTAGCAGCCATTACTTTCGTTCTACTTAAACCACCAGAGTTGGAGGGTCAGCTGTGTATTATGTCAACCGAAAGCAAATCGAAATGATACTTGGCCAAATCCCCGATATCAGAGCCGGTCTTCAACATGCAGCATCTGCATGGGATGGCAGCATTATCACAGGACTCGTGCAGGAACGATGCCTGCATTTGGCGATAGAGGTTGTGACTGATGTCGGCAGCTACCTGATCGACGGGTTCATCATGCGTGATGCCGGCAGCTATGAAGATATTATCTCCATTATCCATGAAGAAAAAGTCCTCGGTGACAGCGGAATCTACGAGGTGCTTATCAAGCTCGTATCACTGCGCAAACCGCTGGTGCAGGATTATTATACCTGGGAGCGCAGCACGCTGCATCCGTTAACCCATGTACTTCCGCAGGTGCTGGAGCAGTTCGCGGAGGAAGTGCGCAGGTATCTGGACCAGGAGCTGGGTACCGGACAATAACTGGGGAAATGCCTGAACTAAGCCAGTGCTGCACAACTATTATACACGGCGAGAGCCGTGAAAGAGAGGAGGTCCTTGCGGATGAAAAAGGGGCAGGAAAGCGGATCTACACGACGTTTGATTATGACACTCCTGAAGAAGAAAGGCCCGCTGACGATCGGTGCGCTGGCGGAGGAACTGGGAATTACCGAAATGGGCGTACGGCGTCATGTACTGCAGCTGGAGCAGGAATCGCTGGCCAAGACCAAGGTCGTCCGCCAGGCCATGGGCCGTCCTCTGCATGTCTATTCACTGACTGAGCGGGCTGAAGACCATTTTCCCAAAAGCTATCATAACCTGGCGCTTGAATTGCTGCGGGAGCTGGATCACGGCAGCGGCCTGGAGGCCGTCAATGTGCTGTTCGAAGGCCGGCGGCGGCGGATGCTAGCCCAGTACGCTCCGATGATGGAGAACTGCAATCTGGAGGAGCGGGTTGCAGAGCTGTCTTCCATCCAGAATGCCGGAGGTTATATGGCTGAATGGAATAAGGAAGAGGACGGCTCCTATATTATGCGCGAATATAATTGTCCGATCCGCCAGGTAGCGACCCAATACCGGAAGGCTTGCCAATGTGAGCATCAGTTGTTCGAGGAACTCCTTGGTGCCAAAGTTACGCGCAGTGAATGTATGGCGGAGGGCGGCCAGTGCTGCCGGTACGATATTACGCCGAGAGAAAAAGACAAAACTTCTGAAATGACCTCCTAATCAGTCACAGGACAAAACATCCATGCTTATGATATACCAGAACTAGGCGATTGCCCGGGTGGCCGGGCAGAGGCACTTGAATCCAAAGGAGAGATTGAGGATGAAAAAGGAATCCAAAAGTTTGCTGTGGGGTATTTTGGCCGGTAGTGTGGTAGGTTCAGTGACAGCGCTGCTGTTTGCCCCTAAACCAGGCAAAGAGTTGCGTAAAGATATTGCGGAAGGTACCACCGGAGCCATTGATAAAGTGCAGGATGTCGCCGGGCAGGCCGGAGACAAAGGCGCGGAGCTGTACGGTAAAGCCAAAGAGGCGGTAGAAACTGTTGTAACCGAAGTCAAGGAATGGAGCAAGCAGTACATCCATACCGATGAGGAAGAAAAGTATATCACTCTCAGCGGAAAAGCAGTTGAAGAAGCAGAAGCCGTATCGGACGCTGCGGAAGCCGCCTTTGAAGAGGCTGCTGCTGGCAGCGATGAATCTGCTGCGGAGATTGAAGTCGTTCTGGAGGATGAAGTAAAGGATGACAAAGGCAACGGTGAGATCGCCTGATTTCACGGGATAGGCCATTCTCAGGGAATCCTAATAATATACGCGCTTCCGGCCAAGAGCCGCTTTTCGCAACGTGGCGGAAGGTGGCTCTTGGCGGCTGGAACAACAGTGGAATATTGGGCTGGACACCGGAGCCGATCAATGCTTCTCTTGAACTGTAACGGCAAAAGGAGTATTATCTGCAATTGGGGCTGAAGGCCAGGTACACTTTGTTTAAGCCTTACATAAGCTACACAAAACAAGTAAAAGGAAGCGGTGTGTTCGTGCAGCAAGCTATAGCAATATTGGACTCGGGTGTGGGGGGACTTACGGTTGTCAAAGAAGTAATGAGACAGCTCCCGCGGGAGAAAATCATCTATTTTGGAGATACTGCCCGCGCCCCTTACGGACCCCGTTCAACCGAGGAAGTGAAACTGTTCACCGAGCAAATCGTGGACTATCTAATTCAATTTAATCCTAAAATGATCGTTATTGCCTGCAATACTGCAACTGCGGCAGCTCTTGACTATATCTCTGCCAAGGTGTCCATTCCTGTCATTGGAGTCATCCATCCCGGTGCCCGTGCGGCGATCAGCGCAACCAAAATAGGCCAGGTCGGCGTAATTGGCACCATCGGCACCATTAAGAGCGGAGCCTATACCGCAGCGCTTCAGGAGTTGTCTCCATTTGTTAAGGTAGTCAGTCAGGCCTGCCCGGCGCTTGTCCCTTATGTCGAGCAGGGGTTGTTCCGCACGGCGGAGAGCGAAGCGGCGGTGGCGGAATCGCTCAACGGGATCAAGTATGAACCGATTGATACACTGATTCTGGGCTGTACCCACTATCCGTTCCTGGTAGATCCGATTGGCAAGGTCATGGGACCCGGTGTTAAGCTGATCAGCTCCGCGGATGAAACCGCGCGGGAGATCAGCACGATCCTATATGACAAAGGCAAGCTTGCCCGCGGAGATGAAAGTCCGATTCATCAATTTTTCTGCAGCGGAGATGCCGAGATGTTCCAGCGGATCGCCCGCGACTGGCTTGGAGAACAGATCAAGCGCACTCCCGTTGTCTGGCAGGTATCTTCGTTATAGGCTTTGCTGTGAGGAAACAATAGGGACAATCCCTCGGATTCGGAAATTTCAGAATCAAGGGCGTTCATGATAGACCGGGAGGTATCACTCCGGGTCTTTTTTTTAAATGTAAGAATTTATAGGCTTCACGCTATAAATTACCTCCAAGACCTTATTCACCTGCCAGGGTGATTTTGTCCTGCACAAGTGAATAGTTGCGATACTTCAGGATTTATTGTATGCGTTTACATTTATTTGTGCGGAAGGGGTGAACTGTGCTCATTTCTTTCATGCAGGGCAGTAGGGGCTGCATACAATAGGGTTGAGGGCTGTGTCCCGTTGTCTCCGCGGGTATTGTCCGCCCGGGCGGCAGGGGATGACGGCAACTAGAGGGCCGAGAGGATGAGACATATGCAGCAATATATTGCCCGCAGGGGAGATACCGTTAGCCGAATTGCCGCCAGGCATGGACTTACACCGGAGCATGTAATTCAAGGAAACCCATGGGCCGGCAGGCAGCCTTATTTATATCCGGGCCAAATCCTGTTTCTGCCTTCCGCTCCGCGCAGACGTTATTCTGTACAGGAGGGGGATGACGCCGGGTTGATTGCCGCTTTATTTAATGTGAGTATAGATGAGCTTGAAATGCTGAATCCCGGAGTGACCTCAGGCCGCTGCTGCATACCGGGCAAAGTGCTGGTTATTCCTCCGGCAGCTTCGCGGTCTGTAGTGTCTGTACGCAGCGAATATGGTCCGGATGATGTCGAGGAGGATATCGGCAAGCTGGTGGCCAAATACCCGTTTGTTACAAGGGACAGCATCGGCGCAAGTGTGCTCGGCAAGCCGCTCCACCTGCTGCGGATAGGCAGCGGGCCCCGTCATCTCCATGTCAACGCTGCACTGCATGCCAACGAGTGGCTGACCTCGCCGTGCCTGATGTCGTTCATCGAACAATATGCCGCTGCGTATGACGCAGGCAGGGCTTGGCACGGCCACAGCCCCGAAGAGTGGCATGAGCATTGGACCTTGTGGGCAGTACCTATGGCTAATCCGGATGGGGTGGAGCTGGTGCAGGAGGGGGTACTGCCCGGCCAGCCCCACTATGAGGAGCTGCTGCAATGGAATTGCGGGCGGCGGAGCTTCCGGCATTGGAAGGCTAACATCCGCGGGGTGGACCTGGGCGATCAGTTTCCGGCTCACTGGGAAGAGGAACAGGCGCGCCGGGGAGTGCCGGGTCCTGCCCCGCGGGACTACAGCGGACCGGCGCCGCTCAGTGAGCCGGAAGCCGCCGCGCTGGCGGCGCTGGCGGAGCAGTATCCCGGTGATGCAGCCGTATCTCTGCACAGCCAGGGCGGAGAGATCTACTGGAACTACAGGGGATATGAGCCGCCGGAGAGCAAGGGATGGGCGGCAAGGCTGGCAGCGGCGAGCGGATACCGGGCCGTTGAGCTGAACGGCAGCGATGCCGGTTATAAGGACTGGTTCATTCAGCGCTTCCGGAAGCCGGGCTTCACGGTGGAGCTGGGAATCGGCAAAAATCCGCTGCCGCTGGCTGATTTTGAAGACATGGCGCTGGAAACCGGGCTTATTTTGGGTGCTATACTCTCAAATTTGAAATAAAAATGAAACAAACTTTGTAAATTTGCGTAATATAACAGCAAAGGGTACGGCCGCAGTCATTCCTATACGTGCTTTGCGGCTGAATCCTTTTTTAGGGATATAACTGCTGATTAAGCCCTGACCAATATTATCCGAGTGTCTGGATTCAATATATTACCTACATCATTATTAGGAGGACCGTCATGAAATTCAGAAAACTGCTTTCGCTCAAACAATGGTCCCATATCTTCCGTAATTCCTGGCAGTATGTCATTTCTCCCAATGTAACGATAGGGGACAAGCTGCTGTTCACTATACCGGTGCTGCTCTACTGGGTGCTTCCCGATTTTATGCCGTTTCTGCCGATTGACGACATTGGTGTGACGATGCTGCTGATGGGCTGGTTTGTATCACGGATGGACCGCAAATATCCTGCCCTGAAGAGCGGAAGATGAATTTTTAGAGAATCTTTATACGCTCCATTCTGATCTATTTCGCCGATATGGTTGCTTTTACAGGTTACTTTCCTTAAAATAAATTATTGAGTATTTAAATTTAAGATGCCTGGGAGATGGATGAGGATGAACGTCAAAATTACCCGCAATGCGGCTAAAGTGATAAAGAAAACAATGGAGCTTGAAGGCAACAGCGAGCTCAAGCTGCGCGTAGCCATTACCCACGCTCACGGCGACCATGCCCACTACGGTCTGGATTTGGACACGCCTAAAGAGAATGATGTGGTAGTATCCACGGACAAGGAGATCGATGTGATTCTCGATCCGAACCAGCCGCTGCTGGATGGCGTGAAGATTGATTACCTGTATTTCCCTGAAGAAGGTTTTGTCATCACTAATCCGTCTAAAGGAAATCATGGCGATCACTAAACGTTCGCCCGTACCTTACGGACATAAAGAAGGGTTGCTTTATGGCTAACGAAATACAAATTTGCGATCAATGCAATTACACGAGAATGAAAAGCATTCTTCCCAAGCTGCGCAAGATGGCTCCCGATGCGGAGATCAAGATTGGCTGCAAGTCCTACTGCGGACCTTGCGGCAAGCGGGCCTTTATCTATATCAACGGCCGTTACATCAGTGCTCCGACTGAAGATGAGGTGCTGGCGAAAGCCGCAGCCTTTGTTAAGCAGCCGGCAGTTAAGGAATAACTCCGTCATATATCATGAGGGGTGGCAATCGAACGGTTGTTTTGCCGACCCATTGCCACCCACAATAAGATTCGCCTCCGCTGACAAAGCGGGGGCTTTTTATTTTTCAAATTTGCAGAGGTGTCCTCTTCAGTCATTGCGGGACCTTTCCAGTTCTGCCCGATCCGCTCAGGCTCTGCCTGGTTTGGGTACCGGGGAGGCACATGGTATAATGAACCTGTTGTCTAAACTGATCTATACATAGGAGGGAATGATACTGTATGAAGCATCTTACCGACGGAACGATTCTGAATAATGGGGTTGTCATGCCCTGGTTTGGTCTCGGCACTTACAAAGCAGAGGGCGAGGAGGTCGCAAAGGCCGTCACGACCGCTCTTGAGCTGGGTTACCGGAGCATAGACACCGCAGCGGTATACGGCAATGAAGAGGAAGTGGGCCGGTCGATAGCCGCCAGCGGCGTAGACCGGGACAGCCTGTTCGTGACCACAAAGGTATGGAACAGTGATCAGGGCTATGATACGACCCTGCGGGCTTTTGAGACCAGCAGCAAGAAGCTGGGACTGGATGTGATCGACCTTTATTTGATCCATTGGCCGGGCAAGGATAAATATAAAGAGACTTGGCGTGCACTGGAGCGCCTTAATCAGGAAGGCCGCGTCCGGGCGATCGGAGTCAGCAATTTCCAGATCCATCATCTGCAGGAATTGCTGAAGGACAGTGACACCGTGCCTGTCATCAATCAGGTGGAGCTGCATCCGCGGTTTATCCAGAAGGAGCTGCATGATTTCTGCGCACAGCATCACATTCAGATCGAAGCGTGGGCTCCGCTGATGAAAGGCAGACTGCAGGAGAATGAGCTGCTGAAGAACATCGCGGACAAGCATGGCAAGACCGTATCACAGGTTATTCTGCGCTGGGGGCTTCAGAGCCGTATCGTGATTATTCCGAAGTCGGTCACTCCGTCCAGAATTAAGGAGAACAGCGAAATCTTTGATTTCGAGCTGTCGCAGGAGGAATTGGCTGCAATCAGCGGACTGGATGCCGGGGAGCGGATCGGCACCGATCCGGATAAATTGTTGTTCTAGGGAGTCCAGCATCTTTCGCACAAAAAACGAGGCTGTTCCAAAAGCCGTGATCTGGCTTATGGGAACAGCCTCGTTGGAAATATCTAAAAAAACCGGGCAGTGATCCATCCGTTACTGGAGGATCGCTGTCCGGTTTTCTTGTACAGTCTGTGAGACAGCACCGTATCGTAATCAGCTTTGAGGGTTGCGCGGTGGGAGCGGCCCAAGGTATTGATAATACTGGCATTCGATCCGCCCGTTATACAGCTTGCGGCGCTTGTCCGCCTTGCGGCCGTACAATTGCTCGAATTCCTTCGACGGGCTGATGGCGAAGAAGGACCATGTCGGGAGATACAGCATCATTTCACCGAACTGGCGGGTCAGACGTTCGACTTCCTTGTCGTTGCTGAGCCGTTCGCCGTAAGGCGGATTGGTAATGATGCAGCCGTATTCGCCTTCCGGCCGTGCCTTCGCGGCAGCGATGTTCTTGAAGGTGATTTCACCGGCAAGACCGGCGCTTTTGGCGGCGGCTTCGGCAATTTCAATCGCCGCAGGATCAATGTCGCTGCCGGTTAATTGCAGCGGATAATCATCGCGCACGGCGTCGAAGGCTTCCTCGCGGGCTTCCTCCCACA
Organism: Paenibacillus paludis; assembly: GCF_042610515.1. NCBI lineage: Bacteria > Bacillati > Bacillota > Bacilli > Caryophanales > Paenibacillaceae > Paenibacillus > Paenibacillus paludis. The sequence continues at coordinate 66,087 of NZ_JBGJZP010000005.1, read as the reverse complement.
GACGTTTCGGGATTTCCGGCCAATGCTCGGAAGGGAACGAACGCCGCAGTCCCGGCGCGATGTTCCAGGCGATCATCGCCGCTTCAATCAGCAGCGTGCCTGAGCCGCAGCAAGGATCGTACAGCGGACGGTGGCCGTTCCAGCGGCTGAGCTGGATCAGGGCGGCTGCCATCGTTTCCTTCAGCGGCGCTTCTGTAGCCTGACGGCGGTAGCCGCGTTTGTGCAGCGCCGGTCCGGTGGTGTCCAGCGTGATCAGGGCGATATCATTTAGCAGCATCATCTCAACCACATAACGCGGTCCATTTTCCGGGAACCACTCCGTACGGTACGAAAGCTTCAGCTTCTCGACAATGGCTTTCTTGACAATCCCCTGGCAGGCGGGTACGCTGGTAAGCTGGGATTTATGCGAGCGCCCTTCCACAGGAAATTCCCCATTCTCGGGAATCCAGTCCTCCCAGTTGATCGCTTTGACGCCTTCGAACAGCTCATCGAAGGTTTTGGCCGGAAACTGGCCCATTTTAACGAGTACACGGTCTGAGGTGCGCAGCCATAAATTGCAGCGGCAGATGTCAATATAATCTCCGCTGAACAATACCCGTCCGTTCTCGACGGTGGTCTCATAACCCAACTCGTTTAATTCGCGTGCTACTACAGCCTCCAGCCCCATGGGGGCGGTGGCGATCAATTGTAATTTGCCCAAATGCTCTCAACTCCGTTTAACTTGTAGATGGTAACGCAATGCCAGTACAATAAGGTAGTTACCGGAAGGCGATACAACGTATTGCCGGCATTCTAAATATGCGCCTCGTCAAGGACGGCGCAGCTGATCCTTCTAAGTATAGGGGAATGCGCGGGACTTCACAACATGAACTAAAGGAGAATACATATGCCTAACCAAGAAGAATACAGCGAACAGCTTTATACAGAGGATGAGCTGCTGCTTGAAGTGAAGAAAGCAATCGCCGGGAACCACATGCCTGAGGTGTCCATCGCTCCGGGTTATGGACGGCTGCTCACCATGCTGGTGGGCCTGTCCCGTTCGAGGAACATTCTGGAGATCGGCGCGCTTGGCGGGTACAGCGGCATCTGCCTGTGCCGCGGACTAGCGGACGGCGGAAGCCTGACGTCGCTTGAGCTGAATGCTGAATATGCCGGACTGGCCGGGCGCCACCTGCAGCAGGCCGGATTCGGCGATACGGTGGAATATAAAATCGGCCCTGCGCTGGACAGCCTGAAGCTGCTCGAAGCGGAGGGCCGGACTTTTGATTTCTTTTTCATTGATGCCGACAAGGAGAATTATCCGAATTATCTCGAATATGCGATCAGGCTGGCCTCGCCGGGTGCGGTCATCGCCGGGGATAATATCTTCCTGCGCGGCCGCACCTTGAACACGGACAAGAACGGACCCGCCGTGCAGGCGATGCGCCGTTTCAACGAAATGATAGCGGCTGATCCACGCCTGAATAGTACACTGCTCCCCGCCTATGACGGACTGGCTTTGGCGGTAGTAAAGTAAACACCGGATTTGCGCTTAGGGTACCTGCCGGATTACTCCCTATGCTAGCGGAATAGCCGCGGCTCCGTATTCTTATACAGCTTGAGCCGTACCCAGACGGTATTGATCAGCAGGAAGCAGCCGGAGATGATGAACAGGCCCTCAATGCCGATATAGCCCGACAGAAATCCGCCGATCACCGCTCCCAGCATATTGCCAAGGGCCAAAGTGCTGCTATTGAAGCCGAAAGCCCGGCTCTCCTTGCCGTCAGGCGTATAGGAACGGATAAGTGCATTAACGCTCGGGAGCAGCCCCCCCATGAAGACGCCCATCAGGAAACGGACAATAATCAGCTGCCAGACGCTGGTTACAAAAGCCTGCGGGATCAGGAACAGCGAAGCTCCGATCAGCGCAAAGGTTAAGATCCGGTGGGCGCCGATTTTGTCGCTCAGCTTGCCTAGTACCGGGGAGGCCAGCATATTGGAGATGCCGGTAACCGCGCTGACCATTCCTGCCCAGAAGGCGATGTTCACAGCGGAGCCGTGCAGCTTCTCCACATACAGGGGCAGCAGCGACATCGGGCTGATCATTGCAAACTGCAGCAGAAAGGTAACGCCGAACAAGGCCGGAAGCTGTGGAACCTTGGCCAGCTCCTTGAAGCCTTCCATTACAGAAACCTGCGGAACCTGTGCAGCCTCGACCCGGTCAAACTTCTCTTTGACCAGGAACAAGGCCAGCAGCGAGGCGACGAACAGCAGCGCCCCGACGACATAGAAGATCGGGCGGAACCCGATCCAGTCAGCCAGCGCCCCGCCGATCAGCGGTCCCAGAATAGTACCGGCAACCGACCCGGACTGCATCAGCCCCATGGCGAAGCCCATCCGGGGTTTAGGTGTCGTTCCCGAGACGAGCGCGATGGAGGCCGGGTTGAAGCCGGAGATGGTTCCGTTCAGCAAACGGAGCAGCAGCAGCTGCATTGGAGACTGCGCAAATCCCATCAGCACAATGACGATCGCCATGCCGAAGCTGGAGCGCAGGAGCATGATTTTGCGGCCGTATTTGTCGGCCAGCTTGCCCCACAAGGGCTGGAACAGAAATGAGGTCAGAAAGTTCGCGGCAAAAATAAGCCCGGCCCACATTCCAATTGCATGATCACCCTGCACTCCCAGATCTTTGGCAAGATATAGAGACAGGAACGGGGTAATCATGGTCATCCCGGCATTTACCAGGAATTGGCCAAACCAAAGCACCATGAGGTTGACTTTCCATGTCTCCCAATTCTTCAAAGTGCTTTCACTTCCTTTCAGAGGATTCAAAGAGAAAATATTCACGAAAAATTGACATTTTATCAGTATATCATAGTTTTTTGGCTGGACGGTGCAACACTTGTCATAGTAATGTCATGGGATTGTCATTCCATGAAGGGTGGAGTGGTTGTTACGTACTTTTAAAAAGGGCATAATATGTTATATGTGTTTACAAATAACCTATCAAATCTAATGGAGATCTTATCATGACCTACAATGACACTTTTATCCGTGCCTGTAAGAAGCAAGAGACAGACCATGTTCCCGTATGGTACATGCGCCAGGCCGGACGTTATGATCCAGAGTACCGTAAAATCAAGGAGAAATACTCGCTGCTGGAAATCTGCAGCCAGCCTGAGCTTGCAGCGGAAGTAACTCTGATGCCTGTTCGCAAGCTGGGCGTGGATGCGGCGATCCTTTATTCCGACATTATGAATCCGGTGGCGTCGCTTGGCGTGAAATTCGACATCGTCAAGAATATCGGACCGGTAATCGAGAATCCGATTGCTTCCGCAGCCGATGTGGACAGATTGAAGCCGATTGATGTAGAAGGGGATCTCAGCCACATCCTCAAGACCATCGCCATATTGGACAAGGAGCTGGAGGTGCCGCTGATTACCTTTGCAGGCGCGCCGTTTACCATTGCCAGCTATCTGATCGAAGGCAGGCCTTCCAAGAGCTATCACCGCACGAAAGAGATGATGTTCAGCCAGCCCCGGGTCTGGGAGAAGCTGATGGAGAAGCTGGGAGATATGGTGATCGCCTATCTGCGTGCCCATGTCCGCAGCGGCGGTAAAGCGTTCCAGCTGTTCGACAGCTGGGTAGGAGCTCTGGCTCCCCGTGATTTTGAACAATATGTCCTGCCAACCATTACTCGTATTTTTGCCGAACTTTCGGATCTCGATGTACCTAAGATCTACTTTCCCGGCGTAAGCTCCGGCGAACTGCTGCCAAGCCTAACGAATCTTAAGGCTGATGTCATCGGAGTCGACTGGCGTGTGAGCCTGAGTGAAGGCAGACGAAGAACAGGCGGCAGATTTGCGATCCAGGGTAATCTGGACCCTTATCTGCTTACAGCACCGATGGAGGTACTGAAGGAGCGGGCCAAGGAACTGATTGATGAAGGCATCCGGGAGCCGGGGTATATTTTCAACCTGGGTCACGGCTTATTTCCCGAGGCTTCTCTGGACACGCTAAGGGAGTTGACTGAGTATGTGCACGAGTACTCGGAGCAGGCGCTGAAAGAAGCTGCACAACCAAGAGCTTAGGATGAACAGCAGATTGCAGAGTATGGACATTATTCGTAAAAGGGGATGGAATCTGTGACAGCAAAAATCGGAGTTCTCGTGATGTCATACGGCACGCCTGAAAGTTTGGAGGGCGTAGAGGCTTATTACACCCACATCCGGCGCGGCAATGCACCTTCAGCCGAGCAACTGAAAGAACTGAAGGACCGCTATGAGGCCATTGTCGGCGGGGTCTTCCCGCTTAGAGAGAACACGGACCGGCAGGTGGAGGCTTTGCAGGAGGCGCTCAACAGCGGCCACAGCGGTGAGGATGTTCAATATATGTGTTATCAGGGGCTTAAGCATGCACATCCGTTTATTGAAGACGGTGTTGAAGCTATGGCGCGGGATGGCATCACCCAGGCGGTCGGGATTGTACTTGCCCCCCATTATTCGGTAATGAGTGTAGGAACCTACATTAAACGTGCCAGGGAAAAAGCTGAAGCCAGCGGAGTCAACATGGAATTTGTGGAGAGCTATCATCTGCATCCCGAGCTGATTGATGTGCTCACCCGCAGAGTGTCTGCCAAGCTTGACCTCTTTGAAGAGACCGGCGCCGCCCGGGATGAGGTTCGTGTATTGTTCAGCGCCCATAGCTTGCCTGAACGGATTCTGGCCATGGGCGACCCGTACCGGGATCAGCTGCTGGAAACGTCAAAAGCGATTGCCGAGCAGGCCGGTGTAACCTCCTGGCAGTTTACCTGGCAGAGCGCGGGCAGAACGGCTGAGCCTTGGCTGGGCCCGGACATTCTGGATACGCTGCGTGAGCTTGGCGAAGCTCAGGTGAAATACGTGCTGTCGGCCCCGATCGGTTTTGTTTCCGACCATTTGGAAGTGCTGTATGACCTCGACATTGAGGCGCAGGCACTGGCTTCGGAACTGGATCTGCGGCTGATGCGCACCGATTCGCTGAACAGTGACCCGGCCTATATGTCGGTCCTCAGCGATGTGGTGCGCACCAAAGCCAGTCAACTGAAGGTGAACCAGTCATGACGGGTTCACCCCGTAAGGTAGTCATCATCGGCGGAGGCCTCAGCGGCCTCAGCGCCGCTTTTTACGTTCGTAAATACTACCGGGAAGCCGGATTACAGCCGGATATTGTGCTAATCGAGAAGGATAAGGCGCTCGGAGGCAAGATCGAAACATTGCAACGTGACGGCTTCGTTGTTGAGAAAGGGCCGGATTCTTTTCTGGCCCGCAAAACGGCTATGAGCGATCTGGCCAAGGAGCTGAAGCTTGATCATGAGCTGGTCACCACCAATCCGAATGCCAAAAAGACGTACATACTGCAGCGCGGCAAACTCCACCCGATGCCGGCGGGGCTTGTTCTCGGCATTCCTACAGAGCTGAAGCCGTTCCTGAAGAGCGGGCTTGTGTCGTTCAGCGGCAAAATGCGGGCGATGCTGGACTTCGTTCTTCCGCCGCGCCGGAGCAGCGAAGATGAATCGCTCGGCCAGCTGATTGAGCGCCGTCTTGGCACTGAGGTGCTGGAGAATATGACCGAACCTCTGCTTGCCGGTATATATGCCGGAGATATGCGCAAGATCAGCCTACAGGCAACCTTCCCCCAGTTCGGTGAGGTGGAACGCCAATACGGCAGTCTTATCCGCGGGATGACTACGGGCCGCAAGCCTGTTGAGACGCATACGGGAACCAAAAAAAGCGCCTTCCTGACCTTTCGCAAAGGACTGCAAAGTATGGTTCATGCCCTGATTCATGAACTGCATGATGTGGAGCAGCGCACCGGAACGGGTGCCGCCCTTATTACCGTCCGCACAGATAGCGGCCGCTCTTCTTCAGCCGAATCCGGTCCGCGGTACGCGGTAGAGCTGGATAACGGCGAAACGCTGCTGGCTGACGATATATACGTCACCGTGCAGAATTTTGCTGCCGCTGAGCTGCTCCGCCCCCATGTGGATGTGTCCGCACTGGATAACGTCAACTATGTATCGGTAGCCAATGTGGTAATGGCCTTTGCCAAGAAGGATATCGTTACGGAATATGACGGCTCGGGGTTCCTTGTTCCCCGCAAGGAAGGGCGCAATATTACCGCCTGCACCTGGACTTCTACCAAATGGCTGCATACAAGCCCTGAGGACAAGGTGCTGCTGCGCTGTTATGTCGGCCGTTCAGGCGATGAACAGAATGTTGAGCTGCCGGATGAGGCGCTTGCGGAGCTGGTGCGCAAGGATCTGCGGGAAATTATGGGAGTTGGCGCACAGCCGCTCTTCACGGAGATTACCCGGCTGAAGCACTCCATGCCGCAGTATCCGGTCGGCCATCCCGGCCGTATCGCAGCGCTTCGCAGTGAGCTGTCGCAGAAGCTCCCGGGCGTCTACGCTTTTGGCGCCGGTTATGATGGCATCGGGATGCCTGATTGCATCAAACAGGCCAAGGAGACGGCTGAAGCCGCAGCCGGAAGCTTGAACAAGCAGCCCGCACCTGTGGGTGCATCCATAGGTTAGAACCAAACGGTGAAGCGGAGGTGGTGGCGCTTCACCGTTTTTTTTATGGAATTCCCGCCCGGCTATTTTGGAGGGAGCAGCATGAGTTATGCTATAATAGAACCAATTTAAAGGCAAAGGGGATTGTTTGTACCCATGTATCCGCCGAGATCACGCACACGACAGAACAATAAGCGCAGCACTAAACGCCGGCGCAGAAGGGTTTGGGCGTGGACCAACGTAAGTTTGCTTTTGTTGATGACCGCTATGCTAACCTATTATTTTATTGGAGATCACGACAAAGAGAATGCTGCCCCGCCACCGCCTTCAGAGGCGGTAGTTTCGCCTTCACCGGATGCCGTGACACCTGAGCCTGAAGCTACGGCGACCGTAACTCCTGAGGTCACAGCTAGTGCTGAACCTACTCCAGAACCCTCTCCAGAGGCTTCACCGGCACAGGAGAATATAACAGAGGCAACGCCATCCCCCGAGGCTAGCAGAGCTCCAGAGACTGCGATAGGTTCCGGAGACGATGGAGATGGCGGAGATGGTGGTAAGAATACCGGCGATGCGGTTTCCGGATTGCCGGAGAATGCCGGGGACACAGTCACGCTGAATTTTGCCGGGGACGTGATTTTTGCCGGCAAGGTTGGGGAACTGCTCCAGAAGAAAGGGTATGATTATTCCTATTCTGCCCTGAATGGAATGTTTAAGAAGGATGATCTCACCGTAGTGAATCTGGAAACACCGATTACTACGGGTGGTGTGAGCGCCGAGAACAAGCAGTTTGTATTCAAGGGAGCGCCAGAGGCCTTGGATGCGCTGAAGTCAGCCGGTGTGGATGCGGTAAATATTGCCAATAACCATACGCTGGATCAAGGGGAGCAAGGTCTGCTGGATACTTTGAGCAACCTCAGCAAGCGGGGGATTCCTTATGTAGGAGCAGGAGCCGACAGCAAGGAAGCTTATACGACCCAGTATTTTGAGCGCCAGGGAATCCGGATAGCCTTGCTTGGCTTCACACGTGTTATTCCTCATACCGACTGGATCGCCGGAGCGAAGAAGCCCGGTGTTGCTTCTGTCTATGACAGCAGAGAAGGGCTGAAGGCCATCGCCGCAGCCAAGAAGAAGGCTGACTTGGTCGTTGTAGTTGTCCACTGGGGGAAGGAACGGGTTGAACAATATGATGCGACCCAGCAGGAGCTGGGACGCAGCTTTATTGATGCCGGAGCGGACCTGGTGATGGGCGGCCACCCGCATGTGCTGCAGGGGATAGAGCCGTACAAGGGCAAATGGATCGCTTACAGCACAGGCAATTTTATTTTCACACGGTCCAAGGTTCCTGCTACCTGGGAGACCGCTGTTTTTCAGGCACAATGCACTGTCAAAGGCGAGTGTTCGCTGAAACTGAGCCCGATGGACGCCGAATTAGGCCAGCCGGTGCCTATGAATGATGTGGATGGACAGCTTTTGCTGAATAAGGTTCAATCCTTATCTTCAGGACTTGTAACTATCAGAAACGACGGAACCGTCGTACAAGCTGGCAAATAGGGCTAAACCAACAAGATAGTCGTAAGCAGCTCGCACCGGTCCCTGCAGATTTCACGGGGGAATCCGGAGACAGACCATACTTCTGCTGGAGGTACTTATGATGAAAAACATGTGTGTAGCCCACCGTGGATTCTCCGGGAAAGCGCCGGAGAATACGCTCGCAGCCGTTCGCATGGCGCTTGCTCTGCCTTATGTACGCTGGATGGAAATTGATGTTCAGCTGACCAGGGACGGGGTGCCGGTCGTCATCCATGATTTTACGCTGGACCGGACGACGAACGGACACGGCAAGATTAAGAACATGGATTATGAGCATCTCCGGCGCCTGGATGCGGGAAGCTGGAAAGGGCGTGCCTTCCGGGGGGAGCGGGTCCCTTCGCTGGAAGAGGTGCTTGAGCTTGCTTCCGGCCGGCTGCGCCTGAATATTGAACTGAAGACCAGCGGTGATATGTATCCGGGTCTGGAGAAGGCAGTCATTGACCTTATCTCTTCCAAAGGGATGCGGGATGATGTTGTGCTGACCTCATTTGATGCCGGGGCATTGCAGCGGATCAAGGAGCTGGATCCGCGGTTTCGCACCGGTCTGATTTATGATTCCAGAACCGGTGATCCGGCCCGTAAGCTGAAGGAGCTGGATTGCTCCTTTCTGTCCATCAGTTTTGCAAGGCTGAATCCGGGGCTGGCGAAGCTGCTTGCCGAACGCGGTGTCAAAACGATGGCCTGGACGGTGAACAAGGCGAAGGAGATGCGCCGTCTGGCTGAAATGCATTCCGATATCATGATCTGTACGAACCGTCCGGATATCTGGGGCGAAACTTTTCTGAAGGCTTAAGGACATTACCAATGGACGGGAAAGGAGCTGATTATAATGTGTGCAGATGTTAATAACATATACTGTGTTGGACGCAATTATAAATTACATGCCGAGGAGCTGGGAAACCAGGTTCCGGTGGAGCCGCTGATCTTCCTGAAGCCCTCTCATGCGGCGGTATCTCTCGATAAGGCCATTATTCATCTCCCGCAGGATGCCGGACTTATTCACTATGAAGGTGAACTGGTACTGCGCATCGCGCGTGATTATGTACCGGGCATGAGCGTAGAGGAACTGGTGGATGTCATGGCGCTCGGCCTGGATTTCACCCTGCGTGACGTGCATAACGATCTGCAGAAGAAAGGTTTGCCATGGACGGCTGCCAAAGGCTTCAAGAACGCCGCTCCGCTCACCCCTTATATTGCTTTTCCCGAGCAGGAGGAGCTGGAAGCAACAGATTTCACCGTGCTGAAGAATGGGGTGGAAGTGCAGCGCGGGAATGTGAAGAACATGATTTTTTCGCTGCAAAAGATTGTTGAATTCATTGCCGCCCGCTACGGGCTTGGCAAAGATGATGTGATATTCACGGGTACCCCTGCCGGGGTAGGTCCGGTTGTTTCAGGCGATTCCTTTGAGCTGTACTGGGGCGAGAAGCTTATGGGCACCTGCCTGATCGGTTAATCTTAATCAGTCCTCGTCTTCCGGAGATTCGTCTGCGGAAGACGCTTATTCTTGCAGAAGCGGAGTTGAATCTATGTTATGGGTGATCGGTGCCTGCGGCGCTTTGCTGGTCGCCGGAGCGGCTTATGCCAAACAGTCGCTGAGCTTGTCCGGCATGCTGGCGGCGGTTGTTATGGGGACCATTTATTTTGGTGCCGGAAATGCCTTCTGGTTCGGTATCCTGCTGCTGTTCTTCATCTCTTCCAGTATGTTATCCAAACTTCACCATGAGAATAAGGCCGAACTGGAGCTGACGTATGACAAGACAGGACGCCGGGATGCCGGGCAAGTATTTGCCAACGGCGGAATGGGCATGCTGCTCGTCCTGCTGAATGCCATTTATCCCCTTGAGATTTGGGGATTTCTCTTTATCGGCGTAATGGCAACCGTGACCTCGGATACATGGGCCACGGAAATTGGCACGCTCTCCAAGAAACCTCCGCGGTCGGTGCTCACGGGCAAAATCCTCCAGGCAGGAACCTCCGGCGGCGTTTCGCTGCCGGGCACTCTGGCCGCCGCCGCAGGCGGAGCCTTCATTGGAGTTGCCTCCTGGGCGCTCCGGGCGGCCTCCGGCATGCCGGACCATTCCTTCCTGCGGCTTGCGCTCGCCGGACTCATGGGCGGTCTCGCCGGCGCTTTCGCCGACTCGATCCTGGGCGCTACGGTGCAGCGGATGAACCGCTGCACCAAATGCGGCCGCGAGGTGGAAGCCTCGCAGCATTGCGGTCAGCCCACGGTGTATGCCCGGGGCTGGCGCTGGATGGACAACGACGCGGTCAATGCGCTCAGTTCGGTCATTGGCGGCGCTGCTGCGCTGCTGATCGGCTTTACAGCCAGTTAGAAAGTCAACAATACAGCAATGCGCCATATAGTCAGGAGGTGAACCGGATGAGCAGTGCAGCAAATCACAAGCATACTGCCATTCTGGATGCCGCTTATGAGCTTTTCGGTTCAGGAGGTTTCTACGAGACGAAAATGTCCGAAGTGGCGGAACATGCGGGAATCGCTAAGGGTACAGTTTATTTGTATTTTAAAAGCAAGGAAGAGCTGTTTATGGCTGTCACCCGCCGCGACTGCGAGGGCTTCATGCAGCAGCTTGAGCACAAGCTGGAGGACTGTACAGCTCCGACAGAGAAGCTGGCGGTGATCGCCGAACATCATCTGATGTATTATTACGAGCGCAAGCAGCACACCAAGCTGTTCTTCCGGGCTCCCAACAACAACCCGGAGCTGGTGGCCTATATGGCGCTTTTTATGGAGGAATATATGCAGGCCGTGGTGAAGGTGCTCCTGGAAGGCGGGGCCTCCGAACCGGAGCTGATGGCTCAATCCTATATCGGGATGCTGGACCGGCTGAAGATGGATATTCTGTTTCAACCCTCCTTTACGGAAGAGGACGCGTATAAGCGGGCAAAATTTGCTGCGGCGCTGTTTATTCACGGGGCAATCGGCAGTCTGAATGCGGAGAATGGCTATTAAACGGCCAATAGGGTCAACTAAGGCAGCATAAATCCGGTAATGAAAATATAAGGCAAGCGAGGACAGCGTATGAATATTATGACCGTGGAACATCTTTCCAAAAGTTATGGAGAGAAAATTTTGTTCCGTGATGCATCGTTTGGTATGGATGACCGGGACAAGATTGGTGTCATCGGTGTGAACGGAACAGGCAAATCGACCTTTTTAAAAATCATCGCCGGGCTGGATACCGCCGACGAGGGACAAATCGCAATCGGCAACGGTGTGCGGGTGCAGTATTTGGCGCAGAATCCGCCCTATGAACCAGGCAATACCGTGCTGCAGCAGGTATTTGCAGGAGATGATCCTGAGCTTGCTACCATGCGTGAATATATGGAGATTATGGCCCTGCTGGAGAAGAATCCCGGCGACGCCGGACTGGAGGGCAGACTGGTGCGGATCGGGCAATCTATCGATGCCGCCGGAACCTGGCATCTGGAGAGTGAAGCCAAAACCGTGCTGACGAAGCTCGGCATCACCCGTTTTGACGCCTTGATGGAGACGCTCTCGGGGGGGCAACGCAAGCGTGTAGCACTCGCGGCCGCCCTGATTACACCTTCCGAGCTGCTGATTCTGGATGAGCCGACCAACCATATTGATACCGACTCCGTGGCATGGCTGGAGCAGTATCTGCAGAAGCGGCGCGGAGCGCTGCTGATGGTTACGCATGACCGTTACTTCCTGGAACGGGTAGCCAGTGTCATGCTGGAGCTGGACGGAGGGCGTCTGTACCGCTATGAAGCGAACTACTCGCGGTTCCTGGAGCTGAAAGCGGACCGTGAAGAGCGGGAAGCGTCGGCCGAGCAGAAGCGCAAGAATCTGCTGCGCACAGAGCTGGCCTGGATTCGCCGCGGAGCCAAAGCACGGTCCACGAAGCAGAAAGCGCGAATCGACCGCTTCGAGAAGTTGAAGGAAAGCCAGGGCGGCGCTTCGGCTGGAGCAATGGATATTTCCGTCGCTTCGACCAGGCTGGGCCGCAAAATCATTGAAATGAAGGATCTTACCAAGGCGCTGGACGGCCGGACACTGATTAAGGATCTGACCTATATCGCCGTACCGCAGGACCGTGTAGGGATTGTTGGTCCAAACGGCAGCGGTAAGTCAACACTGCTTAATCTGATTGCCGGCAAACTTCAGCCGGACAGCGGCGAGGTTCAGCTGGGTGCAACGGTCAAACTGGGTTACTTTACACAAGAGCATCAAGATATGGACGACACCATGCGGGCGATTGAGTATGTAAAGGAAGAGGCGGAGATCATCCGCACCGCTGACGGCAGTGTCATAACGGCCGGGCAGATGCTGGAGCGTTTCCTGTTCCCTCCGGCGATGCAGTGGACACCCATCTCCAAGCTGTCCGGCGGTGAGAAAAGACGCCTCTACCTGCTTCGTGTACTGATGGGGGCGCCTAACGTGCTGCTGCTGGACGAGCCGACCAATGACCTGGATATCGGGACGCTCGCCGTTCTGGAAGATTATCTGGACGAATTTCCCGGCGTAGTGTTCACTGTATCGCATGACCGTTATTTTCTGGACCGTACGGTGGATAAGCTGATCGCTTTTGAGAACGGGCAGATCCGGCTGCATGTCGGTGACTACAGTGAATATGAGGAGTGGCTGGCGAAAAACGTTACTGTCCGCAGTGATAATGGCAAAGACGAAGCAGCGGGTGGGGGCAAACGCAGCTCTGCCCCGGAGCAGAGCCAGAATGTACAGACCTCCCCTCCAGCCCGGGAGAAGCTGAAATTTACCTTCAAGGAACAGCGGGAATATGAGGGAATCGACGAGCAAATCGAGCTGGCGGAGCAGCATCTGGTAGATATCACTGCGCAGATGGAAGCCGCTTTTGCCGACTCTGGCCGGCTGCAGGAGCTTGTGGACCAGCAGCGGCAAGGCGAAGCAGAGCTGGAACGCCTGATGGAGCGCTGGACGTATCTGAACGAGCTGGCAGAGCGAATCGCCGGCAAAGCTTAAGATCAGGGATCAGGTAAGAGAATAAGATGAACATACACAGCAAGCCGACTTCCGTTGCTAACGGAGGTCGGCTTGCTTTTTGATATGCGGCAATGAAAGTTTATTGTTTCATTTTACAGAGGATAAATTCTCTTAACCTATGTAGTCTATCACCCGCTCCAATTGCTGTTAGCGTAATACAGTAATAGGGAGGAGGAGATGTTATGCCAAGAATAACTCAGTCTGTCAGAGAATTGAAAAGGTTTATAGAGAATGCGGAGTCGGTCTGGGTTGAAGTGTTTTACTCGGCTGATACTAACAGAGTAATCATTGTGGACGGAAGGGAATATTTAAGGCTGCCGCTGAGATTCAGTACAAGAGCCAAGGTGATAGCTTATTTCAGAAGATATTGGGGTATTGTTTTGAGCAATAGAATGTTCTGTAATCTAATGACTGTTACAAGAAATGGAAGATTGTATGTGATTGCAGGAGATACAGGTCCCCTGCCATACTATCCCCGGAGACTTCGGGTTACGAGTCGTACATCAACTAGACTTCGGGTTACGGCCAGCCTGTCCTTTGACGTAGATACAGATGAAGGAACTGAAATCATCCGTTACCTGATCGCCAGATCCGGGGAGCGGCTTACGATTCTGGACCGGAGTAATAAGGTCGGTGATCCAAGGTATCAACCCTGCCGGTAAACTGGATGAAGATTGATTTGCACAACAAGTGGAAACGGCTTCGCCGTCCTCAAAAGGACGGTATCCGTTTCAGCGAGAAATAGAAGGATAATTTATAGCGTGAAACATATAAATTCTTATCTTTTAAAAAAAGCAGGCTCAGTCCGATTCCGCTGACTGAGCCTGCCTTCATGTTTTAATTCGTTAAACGGTCTATTTGCCCCCGGCCACGGCAATCATCTGCACCACCGGACGCGAATCGCCGGTTAATACAGCCTCGTCGGCGTTCATCTGCGAGGAGCCGTCACCGTCCAGGAAGATGCCTTCCCTTCCTTCTCCGGGGACATGCTCCAGTACGGCTGTGCGGAACTCTTCCGCTGTACTTAGCGTTGGAGTGACGATCAGCCACAGCTTGCCCGCGCTATCGTAGACCAGGCCGGAGCGCATCCGCTGCTCATCAGCATTAGGAAGATGTTCTGCGGCAGCAGACAACGCCCACAGCTCTTCATGCTGCAGATTCATGCTGATCCCGCCCTGTGCCCAATAGTTGGAGCGGTCAGTGACCTCCAGTTCCTCGCCGGAAGAAACAACCTGCACCGACAGCTTGCCGCTTGCGCCGTCCCAAACCATCGTTCCACGGGCGTATTTGGCATTGAACCAGCCGGAGCCGTAGGCTCCCCGGGCTCCGCTCGACGGATTATCATTCATGATGGCTATCGACAGGAGATCGGTCCCATAGAAGAAACCGCCGTTAATGCCATACGCGGCGATTTGCCGCAAGGGGGCACCGGCAGTACGCAGGACGATATCTTCCGGTGCCAGCGACATCATGTGCAGCTGAACCTTGCCCGAAGTTTCCGCCTCCAGATAGGAGTAGGCATGAGGGAGGCCGTCAAAGACCTCCGCAGGCTGTGTATCCGGTTTAGCCATTGTAATGGCTATCACCGTAATCAAGATAAGCATGAGCAGCACCGCAACGGCAATCAGCCAGTGTTTGCGCCGTAAAATCCGCTGCAGCTTGCTGCCGGTTTCAGTTTGAACCGACATAAGCGGCAAGCAGCTTAGCGGTATTGAGCACGGCCTGCTTGTGTGTGCGCTCCATGGAGTGTGACGCATGCACGCCCGGGCCGATCAGCGCGGCGCGGATATTGTTGCCGCCTCTTAACGCAGCGGAGGCATCGGAACCGTACTGCGGATAGATATCTACCGCGAACGGAATGGCCAGACTGTTCGCCAGATCGATCAGGCGGCCGGTCATGGCATAGTCGTAAGGGCCGGAGGAGTCCTTTGCACAGATGGACACATCGGTCTCCTTGCAGCTCAGGTCATCACCCATCGCGCCCATATCGACAGCGATGAACTCGTTGATCTCTCCGGGGATCCAGGCGGTTCCGTGTCCGACCTCTTCATAATTGGAGATCAGCAGAGAGAGGTTGTGCAGCGGTTTCCAGCCTTCGCGTTTCATGCTTTCCAGCAGGCCCAGCAGAGCGGCCACACTGGCTTTGTCGTCCAGATGGCGGGATTTGATATAACCGCTTGGCGTAATCACTGCGCGGGCATCAAAGGAGATAAAGTCTCCGACGCCAATGCCGAGCTTCAGTACGTCATCCTTGGTAGAGACGAGTTCGTCGATGCGAATCTCCATATTCTCCTCAACGCGTTTGAAATCGCGCGCATCCGGATAGACATGGACCGAAGGATGGCTGGTCAGAATGGTGCCGGTGTAGGTCAACCCGGTACGGGTATGTATGACGCAGTATTCATTCTCAATACTGCTCATGGTAAATCCGCCAACAGAAGTGAGGCGAAGTGTTCCGTTCGGTTTAATGGACCGTACCATAGCGCCTAAGGTGTCCACATGGGCGCTGATACCGATGGTGCGCGAAGGATCAAGGCCGGGGACGGTCAGAATAACGCCGCCTTTTTCGTTCCAGCTTAAAGGCACGTTCAAGGCTGCTGCTTCTTCAGCCACAAGATTCATGACCTGGGCCGTGAATCCGCTGGGGCTTGGAGTATCCAGCAGTTTTTTGAGAATAGAGAGAATATAGTCTTCATTAGGCTGAATGGTAAGCAAGGTTAAGCCCTCCTGTTCATGATTAAGGAATAGAGACCTAGTGTTGAGTAGTGTGTTCTGTGGAAAGGCTGTCATACTGTGTACCCAGAGAGTCCAGTGAACTGCCTGCGTCACGCAGTTTGTTCAGCTCTGCTGTCAGTCCTTTAATCTGCTTCTGCAGCTTATACTGGCGGAAAATGCCGTAAGAACCGACGACGACTCCACCAATCAGCGCACAGCCCAGAATGACAAGAATGAGCGGGATGCTGACAACATCAAAACCGAAATTAACCGGTACCGTATCAACGTTCATGACTGCGAACACAGCAGTAAGCAGAGCGAAGAAAAGACCGAGAATAAGCGACCATTGCAATTTCATATGATTTCCTCCTAGACGGTATGACAATATAAATCCCTCGCCCGCAAAGGGCAAGGGATTAATGTAATACTAAGCTTTCTGCCTTATTTGGTCAACTGTTCCATTTGCTCAATCACGCTTTCGAACACGCTCATAGCTTCGCGGATCGGTTCAGGAGAAGACATATCTACTCCGGCTTTGGACAGAATGTTGATCGAATAGTCACTGCCGCCGCTCTTCAGGAAGCCAAGGTAGCGGTCCACCGCCGGTTTGCCTTCTTCAAGAATCTGCTTCGCGAAGCTGGTTGCAGCCGAGAAGCCGGTAGCATATTTGTAGACGTAGAAGCTGTTGTAGAAATGCGGAATCCGTGCCCATTCCATTTCGATATCTTTGTCCACAACCATGTCTTTGCCATAGTATTTGACGTTAAGGTCATAGTACACAGCCGAAAGATCCTGCGGAGTAAGCGATTCGCCGTCTTCCGCGCGCTGGTGAATGATTTTCTCGAACTCGGCGAACATTGTTTGCCGGAATACTGTAGTCCGGAACTGGTCGGCATAATAGGTAAGCAGGTACATTTTTTCCTTCGGATCAGTCGACTTGTTCAGCAGATAATCCATCAGCAGCGCTTCGTTAGTTGTGGAAGCCACTTCCGCAAGGAAAATGGTGTACTGTGCATCCCGGTATTTCAGCGCATTGTCCGAATAGTAGGAGTGAAGGGCGTGGCCCATTTCATGCGCCAGCGTGAACATGCTGTTCAGGTTGTCGTTATGGTTCAGCAGCACATAAGGATGGGTGCCGTAGGAACCCCAGCTGTAGGCGCCGGTGCGTTTGTTCTCATTCTCGTAAATATCGATCCAGCCATTGTCATAGCCTTCCTGCAGCACACTCAGGTAATCTTCACCGAGAGGCTTCAGGCCTTCTTTGGTGATTTTCTTGGCTTCTTCAAAGGTAATGTCCAGCTTATATTCGTCCACAAGCGGAGCGAACAGGTCATACATATGTAACTCGTCAACCCCGAGCAGCTTCTGGCGCAGCTTCATGTAACGGTGCATCAGCGGCAGGCTTTCGTGAATGGTGTCGATCAGGTTGGTATATACCTCTTTTGGAATGTTGTCACCGTACAGCGACATTTCCAGAACGGACGGATACTTGCGCACACGTGAGTAGAACACGTTCTTATTCACATTTGCGCTAAGGGTGGAGGCAATGGTGTTTTTTTGCTTGCCATAAGTTTCGTAGACTGCTTTAAAAGCATTCCGCCGAACTTCGCGGTCAGGGCTCTCCAGGAACTGGATATAGCTGCCGTGTGTCAGCTCTACTTCCTTGCCTTCTTCATTCTTGACCTTGGGGAACTTCAGGTCCGCATTGTTCAGCATGCTGAAGATCGTCTGCGGTGCCTGGGAGATATTACCGACCTGGGCGAGCAGGGCTTCTTCCGCTTTGGACAGGACATGCGCCTTTTCGCGCTTCATTTCCGTCAAAGTGAACGTGTAAGCCGATAAGGATGGATCAGCAATGAACCGGTCCAAAGTCTCATCCGGCAGGGACAGAATCTCAGGTGTTACAAAAGAGAGAGCTTCTCCGGCTTCGACACTAAGCTTTTTCGCTTTTTGGGTAAGTGCCTGATAGGTTGGGGCAGCCGTATCTTCATCCTGACGCATATGCGCATATACATACAGGCGTTCAGTCAGCAGCGACAGCTGGTCATCGAGCTCGAAGCAGGCCTTCAGCTTGTCGGAAGAATCAAGCTTTCCCTGGAAATCAGCCGTTTTCTTGATCAGCTCTTTAACTTCAGCGTATTCTGCATCCCATTCCTTCTGTGAAGCAAACATATCTTCAAGCTTCCAGCGGTTCTCGGCGGGCACTTCACTTCTCTTCAATAATTGTTCCATAGAAATCCTCCTTGAATGATGGGATGTAGTAGGCATAATCTTCTGCGGCGCAGCTGAAGCGGAATAGTTGCCCGGCAGCAGGCAGAGCGCAAGCAGAAGCGGCAGGGATTTGGCGCGAAAGGACATACTGCAGCCTCCTAGATCTTAAAGTCAGCTTAGTATGCCCTGCCAAATTCTGATTATTAACGCTTAAGCACAATTTACAGAAGTTATGCCAACAAGCTATAAATAATGAAGACAAAAGCCAAGGCAATCAGGATTACGGCAGTCAGGGCCATGCCGCGCTTCATGCGCGGCGGCATCTTGTCCTTGCCCATAATCAGCACAGCTCCAAGGCATAGAACAACGACTACATATATTACGAGATTCTCGTTATCCATGTCCGGTTATACCTGCTTGAAGGCAGCGATGATATTCTTGTATTCTTCTTCATTATCTTTATAGGATTCTTTGTTGAACCGGTTGTTAACCCATTGCATCATGGCCGGACGGCTCATAAAGGTATGCGTTTCTTCTCCCCATTGATCAGAAATTTCACGGAGAATAATGTAGCGTCCCTGAACCTCGACAGTCATCATGTTCCACTTGTCTGTTTTGTATATTTCATGTTTTTTGATCATTATCATTACCACCCTGGCGATTTTTGGCTTTTGGCTCAATGATAACGCACCGGGGAAGGGAAAAGCAAATGAAATCACTAATATAGGAAATTCATGGATTGCTTTGCAGGAATAGTTGGGTTATAATGTAAGCATACGCCATATATGGCGGTATTTTTAGGAGGTTGTTCATTTGAAAGGTACAGTAAAATGGTTTAACGCAGAAAAAGGTTATGGTTTCCTTCAAGTAGAAGGCGGCGAAGATGTATTCGTTCACTTCTCAGCAATTCAAGGCGACGGTTTCAAGACTTTGGACGAAGGTCAAGCAGTTGAATTCGATATCACTGACGGTAACCGTGGTCCTCAAGCAGCTAACGTAGTTAAATTATAAGAAACGGCCGGACAGTTCAGCTGTCAGCCGCAATATATATTTGATTTATGGCAAAGCACTTGCAAGAGTGGTAACCATCAACTTACAAGACACACAGTTCTTTCGGGAACTGTGTTTTTTTATTTGGGTTTTTTATTATAGAGAAGAGACCTTACCTGCCATAGTCTGGGCAGTAAGGTCTCTTGTTTTATTGAGCCGGCGGGAAGGGCGAATCCGGCGGCTTGCTGGCGGCAGGTTTTATTTTACGGTTAAAATAACGTCCGGGGCCTCCTCCAACATCAACGAGATGCTTGCCGAGAAACCCAAGGAAGGCGAGCAGCGAAAAGCCCGTGGCCACCAGGTAAAAAACTTCGCGTCCGGCGTCCTGAAAAATCAGGCCTCCGAATGTGCCGCTTAGCAGGCCGGAGGCGCTGGACCACACCACCGTGAAGAGAGCGAGTCCTGTTGCACGCAGATGGTCGGGAATGATCCGTGTAATGTACCGGACGGCCGTCACATAAAAAACTCCGAACGAAATGCTGTGCATCGCCTGAATAGCGATAAGGGCCCCGGGAACATCGGCCAGCGACATAAGCAGAAAGCGCAAGGCATACATAAGGCTGCCAATTGCGAGCAGCGGCAGCTCTTTGAATCTTTCTCCATATTTGCTGAGCAAAAAGAAGACAGGGATTTCGCTAAGTGCCGAAGCGAGCAGTGCCCAGCCGATGACTTCATCACCGGCATTCATGCCTTTCAGGCTGAGTGTTAGAAAAGCTTCATTCATTCTGTGGCCGAGGGCGAGTACGAATACACAGCCGAAGAACCACAGCACTTCCTTTTGCAGTAAAATTTCTTTAAGTCCGCCGCTCTTGACAGGGGGCTCTCCAGAGCTGACACTGCTCCCGGTTGCTTCATCATTCCGCTTGGCATCCTTCAGCCCGAAGGTGATAAGGAGTGCGGCAGCAATGATAACAAGACAGACGGTAATGCTGTAGGAAGGACCTAAGGCCCGCAGAACGTAGCCGATGGTGAGCGCGAAGAAGGAATACCCGAGAGAGCCGAATACGCGTATGGCAATGAAGTTGCGTCCGTGGCGCTGCGCTATTTTGATGGCCATAGTGTCTGCAAGCGGAAAAACCGGGTAATAGAAGAAATAGAAAAGGGAAATAATAAGCATAACACTTGTAAAGCCGGTGGCCCTAGCCAGCATTATTGCAGTTACCAATTGACCTGCCAGGAGGATAGCCATGATCTTTTTGATCGTGCCCAGCCGGTCGCTGACCATGCTCCAGAACAGATTGGAAAGAATGGAGATCAGCGGTCCGACAGAATATATCAGTCCGACCTGAGGGCTGCTGAAGCCCAGATGGGTATAGAATAGCGGGAAATACGAAACTACCAGCACACTTGTGCCGTAAAGTGTGAACATAAAGGATCGCAGCCAGTTCTGATCGCTGTACCGGCCGCCGGTCCGTCCTGAATACATGAAGTTGCACTCCTCCGGATATCAAATACGGATAGTATAGCATAAAGAAAAGTCGGCATGTTTGTTAAAATTGAGGTATTTCTGAATCTTTCAACCTTTTGCGAAAGTGATTTTGTTGTTTGTACAAATACGTTGATGATATTATAATAATGATGATTTGGATAAGGAGACAACAATGTGGAGGCACTGTCATTGAGTGAATTTGAGCAAGGCCGTTACCTTAGCCCGCGGGGCCCTATTGGGCTTATGAACAGGGTCTACAAGTACGTGCTGCCGGAAGTGCGGGAATGTCTGGGCTTCTGGCGCCAGGATGCGGAAGGGATTCCCGATCCCGAGCTCCGCAAGCAAGCGCTTGCCAGCATTGAGACGAAGCAGTTTCATTGTGAAGGCGGCGGGATTTATGCCGCCGGTAATTTGTCAATGAGACATATATTGATTCCGTTAATTGTCGCATACCAAACGATCAGTGATTATCTGGACAACTTATGTGATCGCAGTACTTCGCTGGATCCTGCCGATTTCAGGCTGCTGCATCAATCCATGCTGGACGCAATTACCCCCGGTGCAGAGCCTGTTAATTATTATGCGCTGCGCAGCGAGCAGAATGACGGCGGATATTTGTACAGGCTGGTCCGGAAGTGTCAGGAGATGACCGCGCTTTTGCCCGGGTATGCTTCGGCGGTCGCGGAGATTCATGATCTGGCTGTACTGTATACGGATTTGCAGGTTTATAAGCACATAAGCCCCGAACTCAGGGAAGATGCCCTGAAGGAGTGGTGGGCGAAAGAGGGAAAGCGTGCTCCGCATCTTCAATGGAATGAGTTTGCAGCAGCAACAGGTTCCACGCTGGGTGTATTTATGCTTTTTCTGGCCTCTTGCGACCCCAAGCTGACTAAATCGGCATCGGTTTCGATTCGTGCTGCGTATTTTCCGCATCTTTGCGGATTGCACATTATGTTGGATTACCTGATCGATCAGGATGAAGACCGGGCCGGCGGTGATCTTAATTTCTGCAATTATTATGACAATTCAGATACTATGCTGAACCGGATCGCTTCCATCGTGGAGTGGGCCCGTAAGGATGTCCGTAATCTTCCCGAGACCTCCATGCACCGCATGGTGATTGAGGGGCTTCTGGCACTTTATTTATCCGATCCGAAAGTCAGCGAACAGCGGGAGGTTCGCACGGTATCGAAGCGTCTGATGAGAAAGAGCCCGCTGACCAGACTGTTCTTTTTTGTGAACAGCCGCTGGATCCGCAAACACATGTATTAGATGTCGTGGAGCGCATTCCCTCAATAAGGGATGGGCACCGCACAATTTTAAGGAGGAACTAACAGGATGACTAATGTTAAAAAAATCGCAGTATTGACCAGTGGAGGAGACTCACAGGGCATGAACGCCGCTGTTCGCGCGGTAGTGCGCAGCGCAATTTTTTACGGGGTTGAAGTGTATGGTATCCAGCGCGGCTATCAGGGTCTGCTGAACCGCGACATTTTCCCGATGGATCTGCGCAGTGTAGGCGATATTATTCAACGTGGAGGTACCATTCTGCAGTCTGCGCGATGTCTTGAATTCGTGAAGCCTGAAGGTCAGCAGAAAGGTGCGGACATCCTGAACGAAATGGGCATCGACGGCCTTGTAGTTATCGGTGGTGACGGCTCTTACAAAGGGGCTAACAAGCTCAGCAAGCTGGGAATTAAGACAATGGCTTTGCCGGGTACGATTGATAATGACATTTCTTTCACGGACTACACGATTGGCTTTGATACGGCAGTAGGGGTAGTTGTAGATGCCATTAACAAGCTTCGTGACACCATGTCCTCGCATGAGCGTTCCTCCATTGTAGAAGTTATGGGACGCCACTGCGGAGATATTGCTCTTCATGCAGGCCTGGCTTCCGGAGCCGAAACCATTCTCGTACCGGAAATGCCTTATGACCTCAACGAGGTGGCTGACCGGATGCGTGACAACTTTGCCAGAGGCAAACGCCACAGTATCGTTATTGTCGCTGAAGGTGTAGGCAAGGGCGAAGACGTTGCACAAGCGTTGAAAGACCGCCATGCTTCACTGGACGCCCGCGTAACGGTTCTGGGTCATATTCAGCGCGGAGGTACTCCGACTCCAGGCGACCGCAACCTGGCAAGCCGTTTGGGTGACTTTGCTGTTCGCAAACTGCTCGAAGGTGAATCGGATAAAGGCTGCGGCATTATTAAAGGTGAGCTGACGCTTACCGATATCGATACTGTGGTGAATACGAAGAAAGATTTCGATACGGAATTGTACGAGCTGGCTTCCCGTCTTTCCCAATAGAATACAAGAGAGCAGCAAATGCTGCTTCACAAGCCGCCTAGAGATAGGCGGTTTTTTTATGTTTGACAATATACCCCCACCCGTATATTATATACCCCATGGGGTATAATTATAAGGAGGAAAAGAAGATGGGTAAAACAATCATTATTATTGGTGGCGTTGCTGGTGGAGCGACAGCTGCCGCGAGGCTGCGGAGACTGAATGAACAGGATGAGATCATCCTGTTTGAACGCGGGGAGCATGTATCGTTTGCCAACTGCGGACTGCCTTATTATATTGGTGAAACAATTGATTCCCGCGATAAGCTGTTTCTTCAGACGCCTAAGGGTATAAAGGAACGATTTAACATAGATGTTCGTGTGCTTACTGAAGTAACGGAAATTGTACGCCAGCATAAACTTGTTCATTACCGTGATGTCCGAACGGGTGAGACGGGGGAGATTCCATATGACATCCTGATTCTGTCCCCGGGAGCCAGACCTATTGTGCCTGATATTCCAGGTCTCTCCGAGACCAAGAATGTGTTCACCTTAAGAAATATCCCGGATACGGACCGGATTAAATCTTTTGTAGACAGTATGCGTCCTAAGCATGCCACGGTTATCGGCGGAGGTTTTATCGGGCTGGAAATGGCGGAGAACCTCCGTGAACGTGGACTTGAGGTGACGATTATTGACCGCGGTGCACAGCTCCTCAATCCGCTGGACCCGGAAATGGCCAAACCTGTGGAAGAGCATCTCCGGATGCACGGCGTGGAAATAAGGCTGAATGAGGGGGTGGAGGCTTTTGAGCAACAGGGCGGAATGCTGCGCCTTTCTTCTGGAGACGTGATCAGGACCGAGATGATCATTATGGCAATTGGAGTCACTCCAGAGAATGAGCTTGCCCGCCACAGCGGTCTAGAGCTGGGAATCCGCGGCGCGGTTAAGGTCAGTTCTACCCTGCAGACCAGCGATCCCGATATTTATGCCATCGGTGACGCCATTGAGGTCAAGGACCGCAATCATGGATTCGCCACCATGGTTTCTCTGGCATGGGGAGCGAACCGGCAAGGCCGTCTAGCGGCAGATCATATCAACGGTCACGCCATCTCCTATGATGGAGCTTTGGGAACGGCAATTATTAAGACCTTTAACCTGACCTCAGCAGTTACCGGGAACAATGAGAAGACGCTCGCAGCTCTCGGTGTCCCTTATGAGGCCATTCATATCCATCCCAATTCACATGCGGGTTATTACCCCGGGGCATCCCCGATTGCCATGAAGCTGCTGTTCAATCCCGACAATGGTGATATATACGGAGCACAGGCTGTGGGGGCAGACGGTGCTGACAAGCGGATTGATGTCATTGCCACTGCTATTCGCGGCAAGCTGAAAGTGAACGAGCTCGCAGATATAGAGCTGGCTTATGCACCGCCATATTCTTCGGCTAAGGACCCCGTCAATATGGCCGGGTATGCCGCTTCCAATGTTGTGGATGGATTAGTCAGCAATCTGCAGTGGCATGAGGTGGATGCTTTCTCCGCCAAGGGCGGACTGATCATCGACGTCAGGGACGAGGTGGAACGGCTGGCAGGTTCCATTCCCAGCTCAGTGAATATTCCATTGTCCGAACTGAGAAACCGGCTTGCCGAGATTCCTGCGGATCAGGAGATCGCGGTATCCTGCCAGGTAGGGCTTAGAGGCTATATTGCTGCAAGAATGCTGAGTCAGCATGGATACAGCGTGAAGAATGTTGATGGTGGATACAAAACGTATGCTGTCATGACAGTGAAGGACATCCTGCCGCCAGAGGAGAGCAGCGCAGATACGGCAGCCCATTTACCAACTTCTCCGGATTCTTTAGATGACAGGGCACAAAGCGGCAGCGGGGAGCAGCTGCTGTTGCTGGATGCTTGCGGACTGCAGTGTCCGGGCCCTATACTCAAAGTATATGAGACTGTAAAGTCCATGCAGGAAGGACAGCAGCTGGAGATTGCTGCTACGGATTTCGGTTTTGCCGCAGATATTAAGCAGTGGTGCCTCAAGACGCAGAATACGCTGGAATCGGTGGATGTGTCGGAAGGGAAAGTGAAGGCTCTTGTACGTAAAGGGATAAACAGGGTGACGGGAGAAGTCTTGCCAGCAGTGCCTTCTGAAGCCAAGGAGGGTACGACGATGATTGTGTTCAGCGGTGATCTGGACAAGACGATTGCTTCCTTTATTATTGCCTCCGGTGCGGCAGCGATGGGCAAGCAGGTGACCATGTTCTTTACCTTCTGGGGATTGAATGTTCTGCGTCAGAGAAATGCTTCTCCGGTTAAGAAAAAAGGGTTGGACAAAATGTTTGGAATGATGATGCCTCAAGGTACCACAAAGCTGCCGTTGTCCAGAATGAACATGGGCGGGCTGGGTGCAAGGCTGATACGGCATGCAATGAAACGGAAAAATGTGGACTCTCTGGAACAGCTGATGCAGGGTGCGCTGAATGCCGGCGTAAAGATCATTGCCTGCACGATGAGTATGGACATCATGGGCATCAAGCAGGAAGAATTAATGGATGGCGTTGATTTTGGCGGGGTAGCCAGTTATCTGGGAGCCGCTGAGGATTCGGGTGTGAATTTGTTTATCTAAAGGATGTGGGATGTATGGAATATGATAAAGGCATCAAAAACAGATTGAAGCGTATTGAGGGCCAGGTACGTGGTGTGCTGGGCATGCTGGAGGAAGGGCAGGATTGCCGGGAGATTGTGACCCAGCTGACGGCAATAAGAACAGCTGTAGACCGCACTGTGGGTGCTGTTATCGGCGCTAATCTGGAGCAATGCATTCAGGAGGAGCTGGAGCAGGGCAATTCACCGGATAAAGTGATTAAGGAAGCGGTAGAGATGCTTGTAAAAAGTCGTTAACTCAAAAAAAGGAACAGTCGCGGATGAGCGCGCTGTTCCTTTTTAATTAACTGCGAGAACATCACACTTCTTCGGCATGGTGCCGTAATAAGGTGTGTTGGAATTCAAGGCATTATTGTACTCCGGCACCGGCAGTCAAGTGTCAACTCCAGCAGTGTTTTAAGCAAGTCCTCGAACCCGTCGTAGAAGCTCGGTTTTACAAACATAGCTACGGCTTCAGACCCCTCCGGTCCACGCATCATGCCATGGCCAGAGTACAATTCCTTGTCAATCATACCCTATTTATCAAACAACTATGGAACATCGGGATTCAGGATAAACGAGTGCTGGCCTGCATTGCCAAAATGCTCAAAACTGAAATCGATGGTGAAGGAGTGCCTACCAACGGCGTGCCGCAGGGTGGTTTGTTAGCGCCCATCCTATCGAACATCGTGCTGAACGATCATTCACAATTCCAGCAAAAGTCGAGTCAGGCTATCATTTCCTTAAAGTGAGCCGATCACCTCGGCGATGCCCTGTTTTTTTACCCGTTTCAACGGGGCGATGACGGAAACTGCCGCTGCTGCCAGGACGAGCAGGAGAATGAGGCCGATCTGCAGGTACGGCATCTCCCAGATAATTTGGAACCGGGAGAGCTGGCTTTCAATCAGTGTCTTTTGCAAGGCGGTGCCGAGCAGGCAGCCGATGATCCCGCCGGTCAGGCTGTAGGCAGCGGCTTCGGCCAGCACCATCCGGCTGAGCTGGGCGCCGGACATGCCTACCGCCCGCATGACGCCCAAATATTTGGTTTTGGCGGCGATGCTGGTGTTCATGGTGTTGATGATGTTCAGCACGCTGATCAAGCCGATGACTCCTACAAATCCGTAAATAAACACGGCCATCGTAAAAAAGGACTGATCCAGCTCAGCGTTTCGCTGGCGATAGTCATGAAAAGTAGTGCCGCTGTCCAGCACCGCTTTGATTTCATTCACAGCCTGCTCCTCGCCGGACTTCTTCAACTGGATATCAATCACCTGGTAGGCCCTTTTTCCGGTCAGCTCGCGGAACAGCTTTTCGGTCGTAATGAAACTGGTCAATGTTTTTTCCTTGTTGCTGAAGGGGAGCGAGCGTACAATTCCCAGTACGGTCATTTCCTTTAAGCCGGCGCTGGTCTCAATGGCTACTTTGTCGCCGAGTTTTAAGCTGGTCATATCCGCTCTGCGGCCCCTGTAATGAAGGGCTACCGCAATAATTCCGTTCTGGGCGTTAAGCTGTTCCTCTGACAGTTCGCCTTCCAGCAATTCCTCCTTGGCCCAATCCAGCTGCGCCTGATCGTAGGAAATCAGCCAGGACTTCTCAGGCGGAACAAAACGTCCGTCCGCTGTAACATCGACCCCACCCATTTCCTTCTTATAGGCTTCACTCAGCTTTGAGGCGTCAAAGCTGGCGGCAACATCACCATACATTCTCCCGTATACTTTTTTCATGCCGTCCAGCTGTTGCAGCTTGTCGTACAGCGCGCCGTCCAGATCACCTTGCTTGGCGACCAGCGAAATGTCGGGTGTGTACGGTTTGGTCGTTTTCCGGTCAGAATGGAGTAAATCAACAAAGACCTGGAATCCCATGAAGATAACGATGCTGACCGCGATGGAGCAGACCATCAGGATAAGGGTTTTCTTTTTGGCGGCAACATTGCCAATGCCCATTGCGATCTCCGCCTTGAACAGTTTGGTCAACCAGCCTCTTTTTCTGCGGGCGGAAATTTTCAGGTCATTGCTGCCCGTTACAGCACGGACTGGAGCGACGCGGGCGGCTTTGCGGGCAGGCAGCAGAACGGCTGAGAACACGGTCAGGAACCCGACAGCGACGCCAGTGGCGATGCCAATAACGCTGAATGTGAACAACGGAATATCGGCGAATAGACTGGCGTTGTAATATTTCAGAATGGCTGAACAGCCCAAAGTGAGCAGCATTCCGGCGAGCACTCCGATGGGAATGGCCCTGACGGTAATGGCCAACCCTTCCCGTCTGACCAGCTTTTTGATCTGGGCTGGAGAAGCGCCGATACATCTCAGGAGGCCGAACTGTCGTATCCGCTCCATCACCGAGATGTTGAACGAATTGTAGATCATCATGACTCCGGCGATCAGGACGATGCAGAATAAAATACCACCAGTCACGTAAAGCTGTGTTGCCGTCCCGCCCTTGTTCTGACCGATCGCGGCCAGGAGACGGTTGTTGCGGTCGATTCTGTCTTTGTCGATTCCGAGTGTCTCGGCGATGT
The DNA here is from genome assembly GCF_042610515.1 of Paenibacillus paludis. NCBI lineage: Bacteria > Bacillati > Bacillota > Bacilli > Caryophanales > Paenibacillaceae > Paenibacillus > Paenibacillus paludis. The sequence continues at coordinate 38,098 of NZ_JBGJZP010000005.1, read as the reverse complement.
TTTTTTCTGCAGCAGCAATATTGACCCGGTTTTTGAATTCGATCAGGTACAACTCACTAGTAAGAAGGCTTTTTTTCAGCTTATCCGCTGCCGCCATAGACATAAAGATGCCCGGATTGCCGCTCGCCTTCATATTGCCGAAATCTTTGCATATTCCGCTTACGGTGAAATTCCGCAGTATCTTGTCGGAAAAAGCGATGTTGACCGTCCCGTTCAGCTTGGTATTCAGGTACAGCTTATCTGCTGCCCATTGTTCAATCATGATTTCGTTGTCCCCGGTCGGGTAGCGGCCTTCAACCAGAGTGATGTTCATATTTTTGGCAAAAGAGGGGTCTATCGCACTTGCCGCGCCGTTTATTTCGTTCGCCTTCACTTGTCCGAAGTCCAGCCATCTTCCGGCGTTGTTGACATCCTTGCGGCTGGCCAGCATATTGATTTCTTGTTCGGAAGGCTGGATAACCGCAATGTGGTAGTTGCCGCGATCATGGATGATCTGGGTTTTGGAAAATTGCTGGAATACCTCCAGCATGGAGAAAATACCAGTCACGAGTGCAACAGCAATGGCCACGCTAGTGATGGTGAGGCGGGTCTTCTTCCGGTGGGCGGCAAGATACCTGGGGGCCAGGCCCAGGTAATGGCCGATCATCGGTCGCCTCCAAGCTCGGTTACGACTCCATCCTCTACACTGAGCACACGGTCGGCAAAGGTGGCGTAATTGGAATTATGGGTGATCATAATCAAGGTCTGGCGATATTTGGCAACGGACAGCCGCAGCAGATTCATGACTTCGCTGCTGTTTTTGCTGTCAAGGTTGCCCGTCGGCTCATCAGCCAGGATGAGCGCCGGCTTTGTGGCCAGCGCCCGCCCGATAGCCACCCGCTGTTGCTGGCCGCCGGACAGCTGGTTCGGCAGATGATGCCTGCGCTCCGCCAGCCCGAGAATATCAAGCAGCTCACCGATATGCCGTTTATCCGGCTTCTGATAATCGAGCAGCAGCGGCAGAGCCATATTTTCCTCCACGTTCAATTCCGGTACCAGATTGTAGGCCTGAAAAATAAATCCGATGTTGCGTCTGCGAAACACCGACAATTCATTTTCATTCATCGCATAAATGTCGCGGCCATCCAGAAGCACCTTGCCGGATGTCGGTACATCCAGCGCGCCGAGCAGGTTCAGCAGTGTGCTTTTGCCTGAGCCGGACGGCCCGACAATCGAAACAAATTCTCCTTTGGCTATCGTAAAGGAAGCTTCCTTCAGGGCATCGACCCTGGTCTCGGCTTTGCCGTAGGTTTTGCATAACCGTTCGGTTACAAGTATATCCAACATAAACACCTCATTCGCTTGATTTAATGAGATGATAGCATGGCTGCCTTACACCCCGGTGAACGGTGGCTTACAGAATTGTAAGCTTGGGGAAAACGATGCGAAAAACCGTTCCTTTGCTGAGCTTGCTTTCTACGGTAATGGTGCCTCCGTGTTTTTCCACAATCGACCTGGACAACGTCAGCCCGATGCCGGCGCCTTGCTTGTCTTTGGAGAATCGGCTCCGGTAAAAGCGCTTGAAGACGGAATGAATATCCTCGGGATGAATGCCCGTTCCGTTGTCGGTGATCGTGATTTCGGTAAATAGCGGGGTCTCATCGCCGGCGATCTCCAGCTTGTCCCCGGCTTCCGTATGATCCAGCGCATTTTTGACAATATTGCTGACCGCCTCGAGCAGCCATTCCTTGTCGCAGTTCAGACGGATGTCCTCACGGCAGGTGAGAACCACCTTCTTGCCTTCCAGCTCCACGCGGGTGCGGAAGCCCTGCATTACCGCCTCCAGCACCGCCCGCAGCGGCTGTTCGGCCTGCTCCAGTGCGATCGCGCCCGCGTCGAGCCTGGCCAGCTTCAGCAGACTCTGGATCAAATGCTCCATGCGCAGCAGTTCGCGCCGACTTTTTGAAGTAAACTTATCCACGACATCGTTTCCGGTTCGTTCATCCTGAATGATCTCGCCATACATCAGCAGCGCGGCCAGCGGGGTTTTGAGCTGATGTGAGATGTCGGAAATGATGTCGCGCAGAAACTCCTTGTTCTGTCTTTCCCTGCTGATATGGGCGGTCAGGGAGGTGGCCAGCATATTGATGGATGTAAACAGCCGGAAGAAGCTCCCTTCGGCCTGATCGTCCAGCCGCAGCTTGACATCGCCTTCCATAAAGCCGATGAGCGCGGCATTGGCCCGTTTCAGCATGGCGTTCTGCCGCAGAATGAACAGCAGCAGGACGGTAAGAAGCGCCAGCCCGAAACAGACAGACAGGGCGAGTAGCAGCAGCGCGTACTTCTGCTGAAAGCCGGCTACTTCGGGCAGCAGGCTGATTGGAGTGTCGCTGTTATAGGCGGCGCCATTCAGCAGCCGCTGCCCGGCTGCGGCCTGTTCCCCGGTTTTGGAGGCGGTGAATAGGGCGGCGATGCGGTGCGGCGGGAGGCCGCTCTCGGTCAAATATCCGGCCAACTCGTAATCGTGGGCGAGCATGCGCTGCTTGTAATCGTCGGCCATATGCGTTACGGTCAATTGCCCGGCAAGCAGCGCGCCAAGCAGGATGGCCGCGATGGCAGTAAACAGCAGCTTTATATTTTTGCCGACCATGATCCCCATCAATTGTTCCCTCATTTCGTCACTTTCCATTTGTAGCCCAGACCGCGTGCGGTAAGGAGAAACCGCGGGCTCTCCGGGTCATCTTCGGTTTTGCTGCGCAGCCGCCGCACATAGACGGACAATGTGTTGTCGTCGATAAAGCTGCCGTTATTGTCCCATAGCTTGTCCAGCAGCATTTCTCTGGGCAACACCGCATTCGGATGCTGCATCAGCAGGCACAGCAGCCGGTATTCCGCAGGAGTCAGCTCGATTTCGCGGTCATCCTTGAACACGCGGGTTTCCAGCAGCCTGACCGTCACCCCGTTGGACTGCAGCACCGTCTGCTGTCTATGGCTTAGGCCGGACCGGCGCAGCAGAGCGTTGATCCGCGAGATCAGCTCGTTCAGCTTAAACGGCTTGGCAATGTAATCATCACCGCCGATATCCAGGCCCATGACCACGTTGACCTCCTCGTCGGATGCGGTCAGGAAGATGATGGGCACGGCGGAGGACTGCCGCACTTTTTTGCATATATCAAAACCGCTGCCGTCAGGCAGGGTCAAATCCAGCAGGAGCAGATCATGGCATTGCCGCTCTATGATCGGAAGAGCTTCCTTTACGGTTCTGGCGATATCGACATGAAACCCGCTTTTTTGCAGGGAAAACTCCAGTCCGTCAATCAGGCTCAAATCATCCTCCACCAGCAAAATAGAATTCATTGCAGTCTACCTCTCATTCTCTGTAGCTTGTCATTTCATAGATTCTCCATTTATATTATCATGCTGCCGTCTGCCCCAAAAATCAACCGGATAAGCTGAAATTGAAAAGCTGCAAAAATGGGAAAAGTAAACAGTGAGAGTCCGAACCTGCCGCACACAGAATCCGGGTACTTCATGTCACGACACCGAAAAAGAAAGCCTGTACAGCAGTCAAGCACGAATCCGTGAAGTTATTCAAAACGGAGGTGCGAAATCAGCCAAGGACATCGTAAAGCATCTGAATGCGATATTGGCTGGATGGGTGAACTATTTCCGAATGGGAAACTCTAGTGATGCATTCAGTGAAGTACGGGGCTATACAGAGATGAAACTCGGACACTACTGACCAGAAGGAAACGCAGACGAAAGAGTAGCCTTGGATGGCGGAGAGGGAGTAACGAAAACCTGTATGGCGTACTGGTGCTATATTGGGACTGGAACCGGACCTATGGGTACCGCGCCAGTCCTTTACCCGACAGTGAAAATAGAGAATTGGTCGCGTCGTAAGCCATAACGGAGGATGGCCGGGCTATGCTACCATCATGAAATGATAACAGCGGCAGTCTAAGACTATATTTATCAAGTCTTGGTCCGCCGCTGCTTCGTTTAATGATTTTTCAATTTTAAAATCGCATTAAATCAACAACTCCAGTCTACACTTTATTTTCACCAAACATCAAAGCAAACCGCCGCTGGACTTTGACTAGCCGTGTCAGCAGCAGAATGGCTCCAATCGCCAGACCGGTAATCAGTCCAACCCAGTAGCCGTAGGCGCCCATATCGGTATAAGTCGCCAGCACATAGCCAGTAGGCAGGCCGATTACCCAATAGGCGGCGAAGCAAATGATGAATGCCGGGTTTACGTCCTTATAGCCCCGCAGCACCCCTTGCGTCGGTGTGGCAATGGCATCGGAGATCTGGAAGAAGATCGCGTAAATCAAAAAGTGCTGAATCAGGGAGATGACCTCGGGTTCGTCGGAATAAAGTCCGGCAACCGAATCGCCGGCGAATAAGAGGACGAGAGCTGTCAGCAGCGACAGCACGGCGGCCGAGGCAATGCCCATAATGCCGTATTGGCGGGCATCCTTCTGCCTGCCGGACCCGTTCTCAAAGCCGACGAGAATCGTCAGGCTCATACAGATGCTGAGCGGAATCATGTACAGGGTGGAGGCGAAGTTGATCGCCGCCTGATGAGCTGCAATGGTTACTGTGTCGAACCGGCTCATGAGCAGTGTTACTGCCGAGAAAACCGCCGTTTCAAAAAAGATGGAAAATCCGATAGGCACGCCGATCTTAAGCAGCTCTTTGAAGCTGCTCAGCGATATGGCGTAGAACTTGCGGAACAGCTGCAGGCTTTTGAAGGGCTCGGAGCGGTAAATGAAGGTCAGGGCAATTCCGAAGATCACCCAGTAGGTGATCGCCGATGCGACCCCGGCTCCGACTCCGCCAAGGCGCGGGAAACCGAAATTCCCGAAGATAAGCAGATAGTTCAGCCCAACATTGACAGGTAAAGCAATTAGCGTGATGAACATCGAAACTCTTGTCTGCCCTAATGCATCGATACAGCTGCGGACTACCGTATAGCCGAACAGAGGGATGATGCCGAAGGAAATGGCACACAGGAAGCGGAAAGCGATATTCCGTACTTGCGGCTCCAGATTCATAAAATCAAGAACAGGCGACAGAGCGAAACCGCCGATCATGAGGACGAGCAGAGAAACAATCAGCGAGAGCCAGATGCCCTGGGTCACCTGATAAGCGACATCTTTATCCCGGCGGTTGCCTATTAAATTGGACACTATCGGTGTTATACCCATGAGTATGCCACTAAGCCCGGTTTGAATCGGGATCCATAAGCTGGTGCCGATGGCTACGCCGGCCAGATCATCCGTGCCGAATTTGCCGGACATATTGGTATCAAAGAAAGTAATGGCTGACAATGCAATCTGCGTTACAAGAATAGGAAATAAAATATGCAGGAATTGGCTTGCCTTTTGCTTAAGAGAAGAAGTATGTATCATCGGTTTCTGCCTCGTCATCTGAATTTTATAAAAGTGTGTAACCTATAAATCCTTATATTATCAGTAAAAGACCCGGCAGGGCGCCGGGTCCTTGGCTTATATTTGCTGATTGATTTCATCAAGGATAATTGCTGTAGTCATTATTTCTCGTAATCTACACCCGAAGTATAACGGTTGTTAGCATTCCAGAGGAGGAATTCATCCACTTTCTCGTCTTTCAAAGCCCGGATCTGGTCTTCCACCTGCGTCTTGCCGTATTTCACATAATGGCCGCTTCCAAGCCAGCTTGCGGTGAAGTCCTGAATCCAGGGGCGGATAATCGGTTTGTAGCTTCCCAGAGGGTCGAGCTTCTTATGTGTATCCACCATAGAACCCTTAATGGTCGCGTAAGGGTCTTTGTCAGGGTCTTTCACATCGAACCATCCTGTTGAGTAATGGCTTGGGTATACCATCGGGCTGATGACGTCTACATTCTTCGATATTTTCACGAAATCCTGGCCTATGCCTTCCGCAGCGGGAACAGAAGCGGCGTATCCGAAAATATCAACGGATACCCGTACGCCCAGCGGATTTAGCTCTGCTTTGGCGTATTTAACGAAGTCGCCAATGATCTCTACACGTGGTCTGTCGTTCTTGGTATATTTAAGAGTATCAGCACGTTTCTCGAAGCCTTCCGGGAAACGGACGTAATCGAACTGGATTTCCTTGAAGCCCAATTTGGCGGCTTCCTTGGCGATGTCTACATTGTATTTCCATACATCTTCATTATAGGGATTGACGAAGCTGTCTCCGCCTTTATTGCTCCAGACTGTGCCATTTGTATTTACGAATGACATTTCCGGCTTCTTCTTGGCGAGAACAGAGTCCTTAAAGACTACGATCCGGGCAATCGGATATACGTCATGCTCCTTTAGGCGGGTCATCAGCTTGTTGATGTCACCGATGAACGGCTGGGGATGACCCAGCTTCTGAAGTTCCGCATTGTCTGTCTTGTAGGTAATATATCCCGCATCATCCTTAATATCGATGACCATGGAATTTAGTTCCGTTTTATCAAGCAGGTTAAGCAGCGTTTCCATCCGTGCTCCGCCTGCACTGTAGGCTGTCACATAAATACCTTTAACCTTGGGGGCATCCGGCTGCGGATCGGCAAGAATCGCGCCGTCAGTACCTCCTGCTTCATTTCCGGGTGAAGCGCTTGTAACCGGAGTAGGGGATGTGGTGCCGCCTGTGGCGTTTGGTGATGCCGATGCTCCGTTTGGATTGCTGCTGTGCTCTGCGATGATGGGGGGATTGGTGGCGGACTGTAATGCAGCCGTCACGTCAGAGTCGTGTCCGCCATGCGGCACGCCAACGCCTCCCAGGGCCATCATCAGTAATGCCCAGGTGATGTTCATTTGCTATTCTCTCCCTTTATGTACATTCCCTTAAAGTATAAAGGAACGGCAGCTGCCAAAAAGAACAGACTTGTAACAATCCCTGTAATTTTTGGCTGTTAAAAATAACCGCTCTTGTTGTTTATAAACGGGATGTACAGATTTTAAACGGTCCTGTTAAAAAGTAAATGCCGCCCGGACCCGGCACATAGCCGAACCCCAAGCGGCAACTATGAAGACTTGCTTCGAAACGTCTTACTCACTGAAGATACGCAGAATTCTGATGCTCGCAAATGCTGTAATGGATGATATCCATGGCATCTGCCGGTTCCAGAATACTCAGACCGTCACGCAGAACGATTACGGAATTCAATTCATTCTGCTTGAGAAACGGCATCATATCAGGATACCACCTCATGACGATTGCTGACAGTTTTACCGTTTCCATTTCCATAAAAATCACCCTTTCCTTTTTCGAATGGTACTGAATTGAATTCAGGGTACACCCGTAAAACGAAGTGCCGGAAAAAAGAGGGGTAAATCCCAATCTTCATGAAATTGTAAGGGTCCTGCGTGAGTATAATATATCACAATTTTAATTTATGCGCATTTCTTTCAATGTGATCTTTTACGGAAGGAACCCATGACTCCAACGGTTTCCACAATGTTCACAAAAGCCTGGGGATCGCTGGTTCTAATGATTCTTTTAAGCTCTGCGAGCTCGTAGCGGGTAGTCACTGTCATTAGCATGTCCCGTTCAACATGAGAATAAGCGCCCTCTGTTTTGATCTTTGTGACCCCGCGTTGCAGGCCCAGAAGCTGCTGAAGCAGTTCGTCTGTCCTTGTAGTTACGATGTACACAGTCACTTTAACATGACTGATGTGAATCAGGTCGACGACCTTTCCGGTTACATAAATGGAGACCATCGAAGCAAGAGCTAAATTCCAATTGTCGTCAAAATAGGCAGCGGCCAGAATGACGATACCATTCAGCCCTACAAGCACATTCCCGATCGGGAAGTCGCGGTAGCGCGTAATAATGGAGCCGATAATGTCAAAGCCGCCTGTAGATCCTCCAACCCGGAAGGAAATACCGCTGCCGACACCTACCAGCACTCCGCCGAAAACGGAGGCAAGAAGCATATCCGACGCTACAGCTGTCTGCGGTACCAGCGTCATTAGCCAAGTTGTGGCCCCTACGGATAAAATGCTGAGAATAATAAATCTGCGCCCGAGCTGAAACCACCCTGCCACAAGCAGCGGCACATTGAAGAGCAGATATAGCAGACTGATGTTAAGGGGAGTGAAATAACCCACTAACATTGCCACACCGGATACCCCTCCGCTTAACAGCCGGTGGGGGATTAAGAACAGATTGAAGCCGCTCGCTATCATCGCCGAACCCAAGATGATGGCAAGGTAATTTCCTAGTTGTCTTAGTCGTAACAAGCAAATTCACCTCTGACGTGTAATGTAAGTAATGAAAGAAAGGAATACACTGGTATTCCTGATCGGGTTTGTGATATAATGTATAGGATATTCTTGAGTAGAACGTTACAATGGTACTTTTGCATTGCTTCGGATGTGAAGCTACAATTGTTCAGGCTAAATAACCAAGCTTGATCATAGGACATTTTTTCGTCCCAATACGCGTAAACCATGCAGAGATTACGGCATGTTTGGACAGCCTATAAATGTGTTTACCGCTACTTAAGAATACAGACAAGCATGTGGAATGTCCACTGTATAGAAGGAGCATGAATAATTTGAAAACATTCGCAGAATTCGGCTTGGAGCCAAAAGTACTTCAAGCAATCACAGAGCTAGGATTTGAGGAAGCAACACCCATTCAGGAGCAGGCAATCCCGCTCGCGCTGACTGGAGCAGACTTGATCGGCCAGGCACAGACCGGTACGGGCAAAACAGCCGCTTTCGGTATTCCCCTCATCTCCAAAATTGCTCGGGAAGAAGAAAAAATCCTGGCGCTAGTTATGACGCCAACCCGTGAGCTTGCGATTCAGGTTGCTGAAGAAATCGGCAAACTGACCCGCTTCAAGGGTCTGCGTTCACTGGCTATTTACGGCGGACAGGATATCGGCCGTCAAATCCGCGGGTTGAAGAAGAAACCACAGATCATTATCGGAACACCTGGACGCCTTCTGGATCACATCAACCGCAAGACGATCCGTCTTGATGACGTGCAGACCATCGTATTGGATGAAGCTGATGAAATGCTGGATATGGGCTTCATGGAAGACATCCAGACGATCCTCAAGCTCGTGCCGGAAGAACGTCAAACCATGTTGTTCTCAGCTACAATGCCTCCTAACATTCAACGTCTCGCCCAACAGTTCCTGAAGAACCCGCAACATGTTTCCGTAATTCCAAAACAAATCAGCGCTCCATTGATTGACCAAGCCTATATCGAAGTTCCTGAGCGCCAGAAGTTTGAAGCACTGAGCCGTCTGATCGATATGGAATCCCCAGATTTGGCAATCGTCTTCGGACGTACCAAACGCCGGGTTGACGAGCTTGCCGAAGGCCTCCAGAAACGCGGATATTCCGCTGACGGATTGCATGGCGACTTGTCCCAGAACCAACGTGATGCGGTTATGCGTAAATTCCGTGACGGCAGCATTGACGTGCTGGTAGCTACTGACGTAGCAGCGCGCGGACTCGACGTTTCCGGTGTAACACATGTTATCAACTTTGACCTTCCGCAAGATCCGGAAAGTTATGTACACCGTATCGGCCGTACAGGCCGCGCAGGTAAAGAAGGAACAGCATGGTCATTCGTGACTCCGCGTGAAATGGACCACCTGCATCTGATCGAGCGTGTAACCCGTCACCGGATTACCCGCAAACCGCTGCCAACAATGGCTGAGGCAATTGAAGGCAAACAACGCATCACTGCAGAACGTCTGCTGGCAATGGTTGAAGAAGGCGGCGAGCTGAACGAATACAAAGGCATCGCGATTCAATTGCTGGAGCAATATGATTCTGTACAACTGCTCTCCGCAGCAATGAAATTGCTTACCGGCGACAACAAGGATACACAGGTTGAATTGACACCGGAAGATCCGATCCGCGCAAAACGCCGCGGCGGCAAGAATGACATCCGCAGCGGCCGCAAGCCTAATGGCGGCTACGGCGGCAACCGCACTGGTTCCGGCACAGGCGGTGGCTATAAAGGCAACCGTGATAGCGGCAGCAGCTATGGCGGCGGCTATAAAGGCAACCGCGACAGCAGCAGCGGCAGCACAACCCGTGGTGGTTACAGCAGCGGCTACGGCAGCAACAGCAGCAGCGGCGGTTACAAAGGCAACCGCGACAGCAGTGCCGACCGCAAACCATCGGCGCGTCCAAGCAGCACAAGTACTCGTCCGGCTAAACGCGAAGATTACGACATTTAAGCAGCACCGGCGATAATGGAAGAAGACGAGTACCGGTTAACGGTTCTCGTCTTCTTTTTGTACAATTGAACATATTTAGGCTTTGTGTTTCATGCCTTAGATAACAAAAGTACGAGTGATAATAACGAGCAGGATGAACAGAACGAGGATAGTGCCTGTGGAAGTCCAGACGTTGCAGCCAACTGGTGAGGACATAGGTAAAACCTCCTTTAAATTAAGGTGATTGTAATGGTTACGTTCCTAATATATGGACGGATCGCCGGGCTTGCATAGACCATAACCCAGAATCTTAAGAATGGGCGCTGGAAAAGTCCGGGTCAAATAAGGTATAGTTAAGATACGCAGTATGCGCGAGACAGACAGGAGGAAGGGAATTGGAGTTTAAAGGAGCAATGGGCGGTCTATACCGCGTCACGGAATGGATTTCACGTATCGCCTTCAGTAACATTTTGTGGGCAATCTGTTCGGTTCCGTTTCTGTTCATGGGAGTAATGAAGATGATTATGTGGGGATCGGGTGCAGGCGGCCCCAATGAACAGATCACACTGAACTGGGCGATGGGCATTTTGGCACCGTTTACGGTGTTCCCGGCAACAGCGGCACTATTTACGGTTGTACGCAAATGGGTTATGGGCAATAGTGATGTTAGCACATTCCGCACTTTTTTCCAGGGGTACAAAGAAAATTATTTCAAGAGTATGCTTGGGGGATTAATCTACACAGTGCTGTTTGTTGTGATGTACGTAGATGTGACCGTATACATGACGCAAATGGCGAATTTCAGAATCGTCGGTATTTTGATGCTGGTGCTGATGATTATTTTGTTCGTCTCCATGTTTAATTTCTTCTCGATTGTGGTTCATTATCAAATGACCTTCAAAGAAGTGGTGACCAACTCCGTTCTGTTGACAATCGCCCGGCCGATCCGCGTATTCTCCACGCTTATTGGTGCAGCGGTTCTTGTCTATATAGGTCTGAAGTATCCGGTGCTTTACGCCTTGTGTATTCCTACACTTATTGCCTTTTTCGCCTTCTTTAACTTTTACGCTACATACAACAAGCTGCAACTGCAGGTGGAGAAGAAGAAGCAACAGGAACTGGAAGCCCAGGAAGCCCAGGAGGCCGCTGAAAGAGAAGCTGCGGAATTGCTTGAGGCAGACGATTACGATGAAGATGATGACGACGATGATGATGAGTACGATTCAGATAAAGATAAAAAACGGATTTAACATTAATTACACATAAGCCGCGAAATTAGGCGAGAAATTTATTCCAGTGTAAATTAAAGCGCATACAGGTTTACTTTTTCGTCAAAACGCAATATAATAGTAACAAATCCTGCGATGTACGTTTACGGTTGCTCGTTGTTTTGAACCAATGATAATGTCTTGGGAGATCTATACGAAGCGCGGCTGAAAGGCCCTGTCTATACGACGCGGGGAATTCAAAAACGACTTCTGCGGTCACCCACCTGCTATAGCAGGTTCAGAAGACACTGTAGCCGGACGGCATAGGCGGGTTTTCTACTGTTTTTGACAAGGTGCCCTGTTTCCCGCTTACCCGCGGGGATGGGGTACCTTTTTGTTTATAGTGAACAAGGTGAAAGTGAGCAATGCCCTTTTGTTCCTGGGATAAGAGTGTTACACTTAGACTAATGAACTTGGGATTTGAAGAGGGGGAAGAATTTTGTCGTTGAAAAGAACCTTGGTCGGTTTATTTCGCAGTCATGACGGAACAAGCGACCGTGCAAAAGATCCGGCATTAAAGACGCGTTACTACACTCTTTCTAGAGATAAGGCGTGGGAAGAAGTATCCTCAACGCTGAAGAAGATTCCTGGCTTCAAGGTGCTTCATGAAGTGCAATCTGTAGGAGAGATTACGCTTGAGAAGAGAACGGCATTCGGGCGTACGCTGGATATTACCGTGTCGGTGCTAAATACCTCACCGGTGCGTTGCGGCGTAGATATGTACTCGGCATCCAGAGGTTCGCTTGGCGACCTGGGCGCCAACTATCGAGTAATTCAGCGTCTGTACCAGTCTCTTGATAGGAAGCTGGGCAAATTCAAGACAGAATAAAGGCAAGTTGCACTTTTCTGTTCAGAGATTGTATACGGTTTCGTGAAGTGTGAAGATGCAGCCTATCATTGAACAATAAGGCTACCCATAAGCAAAAAGCGGGAGAAGGATGACCTTCTGCCGCTTTTTTTTAGAGAATAAGAACTTATAGATTTTCATGTACTACGAATGAAATACAATTCGGCTGCAGGCTACAGCAGTTCCTTTACAGCTGCAATTGCAGCCTCGTAATTGGGATGCTCGGACATTTCGCCGAGGTACTCCACATAAGCCAAAGTATCGTTTTTGTCGATTACGAAGATGGAACGCATGTCCAGACGGAATTCTTTAATCAGGACGCCGTAGGCTTGTCCAAAGGCTGCTTCCTTGTGATCAGACAGTGTGATGACCCGGTCAATGCCGGCTGCGCCGCACCAGCGGGCTTGGGCGAACGGAAGATCCATACTGATGGTGAGAATAACGACATCATCGCCGAGCTCTGCGGCCTCGCTGTTGAAGCGGCGGGTCTGCGCATCGCATACACCTGTATCCAGAGAAGGCACCACGCTGATCAGCTTGATTTTGCCGGCGTAATCACTGAGGGAAGTGTCTTCCAGCAGATTCTTGCTTACTGTGAACTGTGGTGCGGAATCTCCGGCTTTGAGCTGCGGACCCACCAGTGTGATGGGGTTGCCTTTAAATGCGGCCACGCCTGTTCTTTCTTGCGTCATATCCTTGGTTCCTCCTTGAATTGCAATATTGGATTCTTACTGCCACAATAAATTATAATCTTTTTAGAAGCTGGATGTCCAACCGACAACTTACATAAAGGGTGGGTGTTATGATATTCATACGATATGAAAAGTGGAGAAGCTATCTCCGGTATTATCCGGTAACCTGTTTGCTTATATTGGCGAATGTGATTATGTTTATTGTTCTGACGTTAAACGGCGGCTCCACAAATATCCAGACACTGATTGATTACGGGGGAACCGTTAATGTCAGCCCGCTGAAAGAGGAATTGTGGCGTTATGCGACAGCGATGTTTCTGCACAATGGCTTTGCCCATCTGTTCTTTAACTGTTTTGCGTTGTTGGTGTTTGCTCCGCCTTTGGAACGGCTGATGGGCTGGTGGCGCTACGCGCTGCTCTATCTGGCGGGAGGTTTCCTTGCCAATCTTCTGGGAGTCGCGGTCAGCAGCCGTTCAGTGGTGGATTACGGTACGGTGTCAGTAGGGGCTTCAGGAGCGATCTACGCCGTATACGGCGCATTCCTCTATATTGCGCTGCTGCAGAGAGCGATGATGGATGAGAGCTCACGTAAGACGTTGTACGGGCTTTTGGTGATGGGGATTATTATGTCCTTCGCTACACCTCATGTGGACTATACAGCCCATATTGGCGGCCTCGTGGCCGGGTTCTTTCTTTATGGACTTATTATACGGGTATTCAAAAAAAACCGAAGGTAGGAGGTGTTGGATTCGTGGAACTTAGACAGCTGCAATATTTTTTGAAGGTAGCACAAAAAGAGCATGTTACCAGAGCGGCAGAAGAGCTGCATGTGGCGCAATCTGCGGTTAGCCGCCAGATTCATCAGCTGGAGCAGGAGCTTGGAGTGGACTTATTCATGCAAAAGGGGCGCAATCTGCAGCTCACCCCGGTGGGGCAGCTTTTTTGCAAACGGGTAGAGTCGGTGCTGAAGGAATTGGAGCGCTCGGTAGCTGAGGTGCATGAATTTCTGGACCCGGAGCTTGGAGAGATCCGCATCGGATTTCCGCATAGCCTGGGTACGCATCTTATACCTTCCATTGTGGCGGAGTTTCGCCGGCATTATCCTCAGGTTAAGTTTCGTTTCAAGCAGGGGTCTTTTCCGTCTTTGATTAAAGACGTGCTGTCCGGTGAAGTGGATCTGGCTTTTATTTCTCCCTTCCCCGAAAATGACGGTCATGTGGCCGGAGATATTGTAATGACAGAAGAGCTGTTTGCGATCCTTCCGCAGAATCATCCGCTTGCCGGAGAGAAGGTAATCCGGCTTGAACAGCTGCGGGAAGAAAAGTTCGTCTTGTTCAGCCAGGGATATTCACTGAGGCCGATCGTATGGCAAGCCTGCCTGCAGGCAGGGTTTAAGCCGCAGATTGCTTTTGAGGGCGGAGAGACTGATACCATACGGGGTTTGGTTGCCGCTGGCATGGGAGTGAGCCTGCTGCCGGAAACGGCATTGTATCAGACCAATCCTATGCAGCCGGCTCAAGTGAGGGTGATAGATCCCGTTGTGACCAGAACGGTGGGAATCATTCACCGCAGTGAGGGCAAGCTGCCGCTGGTAGCCCGCTCCTTCCGCACTTTCCTGCTGACATATTTCAAAGATAGAAATAACAATACCCCGGTCGGCTCGTAGCCTTCCGGGGTATTTGCTCTGTATATCGACAGCGGGTTAACTAGATTGGTTTAATCACGATTTCCCAAGAACATCATGATCAGACGCAGCAGTTCAAGCAGGGAGACCAGAGCGGCAGCAACATAAGTTAAGGCAGCTGCATTCAGGACCTTGGCTACGCCGCGCTCTTCCTCGTTGCGGATGTAGCCTTGCTCAACCATGACCTGGCGGGCCCGGCTGCTGGCGTTGAATTCAACCGGCAATGTGACAAGCTGAAAGGCTACTGCAGCCGAGAAGAAGATAATACCCAGACCAATAAGATTCAATGAGCTGAAAATAAATCCTGCCAACAGCATGAAGGGGGCTACGCCGGAAGCGAAATTGACAACCGGGAACATCCGGTGGCGCAGTGTGAGCATTGGATAATGTTCTTTATGCTGAATGGCATGGCCGATCTCGTGACATGCGACAGAAACAGCGGCGATGGAGCTTTCATAGTATACAGGCTCCGACAGGCGCACAACCCGGTGGACCGGATCATAATGGTCGGAAAGGGTGCCGCGCACAGGCTCGATCGGTACATCATAAAGGCCATTGGCATCAAGCATGCGCCGTGCGGCTTCATAACCTGTCAAACCATTCATGTTGGCAACCTTGGACCATTTATTAAAGTTGCCTTTAACTCTGAACTGAGCCCACAACGAGAATAGAAAAGCGATAATAACTAACAGGTACATCAAAGGCATCATATAACATTCCTCCACTATGGTGTAAAAATAGTATTTACATTGGCGGCCCCTGCAAGAGCAGCAGCCGGATCGCCTCCATGCACGCAACGCCCTGCGGAAGCAGTGCTGACAGCGCTCGTTTGGCTTGGATCGGTTTCAGTCCGCTGATCATCGGTTCCAGTGCCTTCACTTCGCGCTCAAGCCGCTGCATCTGCAGCTCCAGCTCCACGAGTTTATCCGAAACATCGGTTTCTGGTGCGGCTGAATTCCACTTGCTCATCATGGTTTTAATTTCTTCCAATGTATATTTCTCATGCTTTAACTGATTGATACGTTCCAGAGCGATTAAAGTTTCATGGCTGTACAGCCGATAGTTCTTCATGCTTCTGGTTTCTGGTACAATGAGTCCCAGCTTCGTATAATAATCGATTGTACGTTCACTGATGCTAGCAGCTTTGGCCAGTTCGCCAATCCGGTACAGGATCATATCCCCAAGTTCTTCTCACCTCGCTAACAGAATCCGGCCGGTTTGATCCGGCGCTCTTCTTACTATATTTACACTTATAATGATATCAAATGATAAACCGTACAGTCAAACGTGACACTTACTTTAAGTATATGCAGGGTTAAAGCCAAAGATACCTTCGGAAAAGCAGGTCTTCCTTCTATAAGATTGTACACCAAGATTGTACACCGAATGGACCTTGCGATCTGCGGCATAATAACAAGGTTGGATGGGATCTATAATTATATTACACGATGTGTCATGTTTATTGGAGTGACGGAAGAGTGCGCTGCTTCTTTTGCTCATGAAAAGAATAGGGTTCGCCAAAATAAGCGTCATTCTCTTGATATATGTTCAGGATACTTAACATACAATACAGCATCTTGGATCATTTACATTAATGAAAATACATATTCATACATGGAGAAGTCCGTTTTTGCTGTATGCGTTTGCATGAATAAGTTTTGCTGATCGGCTGGAAACCTGTGATTTAACAACGAAAATGCGTAGCTACAGGCAAACAGTGAAGAAATCATGTGCCTCAAGAAATAAATCGCAACATTCATAAAAATAGTCTTGTCAATTTACCTGACTTCTGATTATAATGACATTAAGAGTTTCACGCTTTGTTAGAAAATATAACATTGGGGAGTGGGGTAAAGAATGAAAAAAAAGATGATAATGATGTTTCTGGCCATGATTACACTGATGGTCTACCCGGTCAGCGCATTTGCAGCTGAAGGTCCGGCAGCACCGGATCTCCAAATCGGATTGGATACGGCGTTTACTTTCCTGGCATTTATTCTTGTATTCTTTATGCAAGCGGGGTTTGCGATGCTTGAAGCCGGTTCGGTCCGGATGAAGAATGCGGGCCACGTAGCTGGTAAGACCGTATTGACACTCGCAATTGCCAGCTTGTGTTTCTGGGCACTGGGTTTTGGCCTGGGCTTCGGTAACGGCAACGGGTTCTTCGGAACTACAGGCTTCTTCTATGGTGGTGAAACACAAGCAGCATCATTCGATTCCCTGGCATTCTCAGATGTAACCTTAAACGTTAAATTCCTCTTCCAAATGGCTTTTGCCGCAGTTTCTCTGGCCATCGTATCTGGTGGTATGGCGGAACGCGCTAAGCTTAGTGTATACATTATCTTCGGAATTCTGTTCTCTGTAGTTATCTACCCTGTCGTAGCTCACTGGGTATGGGGCGGTGGCTGGTTGGCTGAACTGGGTATGCAGGACTATGCAGGTTCAACGGTTGTCCATCTTACAGGTGCAACGGCGGCTGTAGTCGCGACAATCTTGCTGAAACCCCGTCTTGGCAAGTTCAACAAAGAAGGCAAGCCGGTTATTATTCCGGGACATAACCAAGTATTCACAGTACTCGGTGTTATCATCCTCTGGTTCGGCTGGTTCGGATTTAACCCTGGTAGCGCGTTGTCTCCAATGGGCGGATTCTTCGGCCACGTAGCATTGACAACTAACCTGGCAGCTGCGGCTGGCGGTCTGGCTGCACTGATCGCTTCTTGGCTCTACTTCGGCAAGTCGGATATCCCGGCAATGCTGAACGGTGTTCTGGCTGCACTGGTTGCAATCACAGGCGCTTGTGCATTCGTAGTGCCTTGGGCGGCAATTCTTATCGGGTTTGTAGCGGGAGCATTCACTTTCATGACTTCACAATGGCTGGAACGTGCCGGCCTTGATGATCCAATCTATGCCTTCTCTGTACATGGTATCGCTGGGATGTGGGGAGCGGTGTCCACCGGGTTGTTCGCAACACCTGATCTGATCGCGGAAGGCGCGCTTGTTGGTAAACCCGGATTGTTCTACGGCGGCGGATTCCACCAGCTCGGCGTACAGGTGCTGGGTGTGGCAGGTACCTTTGTCTTCGTAGCAGTTCTGTCCTTCATCATTCTCTACGTAATTAAGTTGGCTATCGGCTTGCGTGTTACCGAAGAGGAAGAATTGATGGGCCTTGATATCAGTGAACATGGTACTTACGGTTATCCTGAACAAATGAAACTGATTGCAGAATCGGAATCCAAGACCCTTAAAAATTAACTACTTCATAGATGGGGGGCGGACCGAGTGGCTTCGATGGAGTCAGCAGAGTGGAATGAAGATAATAATTATTTGTCCATCGCAACGGCCGGTTCGCCGCAGGAGCTTAAAGCAAGGCGCACGGCCTGTCAAACCGTACTTCTGGCACAGTTAAACGTTGTTCCAATCGAGGAATGGATGACCCGTGTCAATGCAATGCATGACAGTATTGCGAAGGCGGCAGTAATCATATGTGAGGCGCAGATGAAAGAGGCGGGCTACGGCCCGCCTCCCTGCGCCTATTCCTTTATTGTGTTTGGCAGCGCAGGCAGGCAGGAAGCTACGCTCTGGAGTGATCAGGATAACGGCCTGATTGTGGAAGGGGAACCGGATGGGCTCAAGAAGAGTTATTTCCGGGCCTTTGGTGCGATGTTGTCGGATTTATTTGAACAAGTGGGTTATGAGAAATGCAGCGGCAAGGTGATGTGCTCCGAGCCGCTCTGGTGCAAGACACTGACGGAATGGAAAGAACAGCTGCAGAGCTGGATGCACCAGCTGGAATGGGAGCCGATCCGTTATCTGATTATTTCCTCTGATATGCGCCATGTAGCCGGGAACGCGGAGTTATCCGCGGAGTGGCGGGAGGCTTTTCATGCCGGATTTATCGGCAACGAGAAGCTGTCCGCGGCGGTATTGCGCAATACAGTCCGCCACAAGGCGACACTAAATCTTCTTGGACAGGTACTGACGGAACGGTTCGGCGATTATGCCGGGGGATTTGATGTCAAATATGGTGTTTATATTCCGCTCGTGAATATTGTTAGACATTTGTCTTTATTTGAGGGAGTCTGGGACAGCTCCACGCTGAAGAGGCTGGAAGTATTGGGGTCGCTTGACAAGTACCAGCACCTTGAAGATATCCGCCGGGCATTTTTGACCGCACTGCGGATGCGTGCGAACACTCCCTACAGTGTAAACGACGGTTTGTTGTCCAGCAGTGATTATATTGCTGAAAGTGATCTGAAGAATAAGCAGCTCATGTCCGAGCTGCGGGAAAGTTTGCTGCTCGTCAGGCGCCTGCACAGGGCACTGCAGCGCCAGCTCCGGTCAGCGGAAAGGAGACAGTCATGAAGGAGCCGAACAAAGGCGGCGGATTCTGGAACAACCTGAGACAAGGCGGAATGCCATCCGCCATCGCGTCGATGAGAGGCGGGGAATCGGCACAGCAAACGGCGCAGCAAATGGCCTTTATCCGTTCCCTGATGCGCGAGAAACGGCGTCCTGAAGTGCTGCATACCCCTCTCGCTGAACTTGAGACCGTTATTTTTGACCTGGAAACGACAGGCTTCTCCCACCAGCATGGGGATGAGATTATGTCGTTTGGTGCGATTCGTGTAGTAGGGGAAGAAATAAAAGAAGATGAATGCTTTTATACACTGGTAAACTGCCAGACGGCGATACCGGATAATATCACCAAGCTTACAGGAATTTCCAAAGAGATGACATCCGCTGCACCTTCGTTAATGGACGGGCTGCATAATTTCATGTCCTTTGTGGGCCAGCGGGTGCTGGTGGCGCACGGAAGTGCACATGACAAGTCTTTTCTGAATGCTGCATTATGGAAAACCTCCAAAGTGCAGCTTACCCACAGAGTGCTGGATACGATGATGCTGGCCCGCTGGCTTGAGCCGCACCGCAGCAATTATACGCTGGATGAACTTCTTGCCGTACACGAAATTCCGATCCAAGGGCGGCATCATGCGCTGGAGGATGCCAAAATGACTGCGCGGTTATGGGTGTCTTATCTGAATGAGATCTCCCAGAAGCGGCAGGTTGATACCTTGGGAGATCTTTATGCTTATTTAAGCAGAGCATAGAGCGGAGCATGCAGCAGCCTGTAACCGGTTGTTCCACTTGAATCAGGCAGCCGGTCGATATGAAAGCCCCTCAACGTTATTTCCCCATTATTGTCCGTACCGGGAGAACCGATCAGGTATACCTTGAATTCGGGACCCAGTGCGCTTAGTCCCTTAATGTCGGAGGGAGAAGGCCAGGGGGCAGAATGGGGATGGGAGTGGAACAAACCGACAGGGGCGGGGTCGTTATAGAGTGCCTTTACCCATTCGCGGGGATCGGGAGCGAAGGCATGCAGCGGGTCAGGCGCTACGTTGCTCATGGGGACATAGTCCTTGATGTGCATGCCGCCCGCTGCGGCAGCACCCAGCAGTACGCCGCAAGCTTCATGCGGATAACAGGTCAGCAAATGCTTCCCCAGCATGAGCTGTACGGAGCTATCCAGTCTGATGGGCTGGGTTTTTCCCTGGTATGCTGTCATATATTCACCCCTCTCTCTTCATAGGATTTCGTCTCTGACGGAATCCTCTTTTTTTGGTACAGAAGAAGCTGATTTTACTTGGATGTAAAGGATGGTTTGAAACTGCACATATTGGGGGTACAATAGGAGCAAACCATCCCATTTGCAAAGGAACGGTCTTCCCATGAGTGCTGTGAATAAACGAAATGTAACTGTTGTGGCCTTGATTGTGATATTGGCCGTTCTCGTAATTGCGCATGAATTCAGGGCTGAGCCCGAGTCAGTACCAGTAGTGCAGCAATCAACCAAGCTGAAAAGCGGTGCAGGTGCTGGCTTGCTGGCTCCCCCCTTCACTTTGCAGGGAAACGACAGCACTGTTTATGACGTAGGAGGACCTCGGGAGAAGGCGCTGATGCTTAATTTCTGGGCTTCCTGGTGTGAACCATGTCAGCTGGAGGCTCCAGAGCTGAATGCAATGGCTGTTAAATATAAGAATGTTCTTGATATTTATGGAATCAATGTGACCAGCCAGGATTATAAGCCCAATGCCGAACGTTTCATCAAAAAATATATGCTGTCCTTTCCGGTCATGTTTGATCTAAAGGGCAAGGTGTTCGATAAATATAACGGTGCGGTGTTTCCTACCAATGTGTTGATTGACAAAAATGGGGTAATCTCCGAGATCATTCTCGGTGTCTTGACTCCCGAAGAGCTGGAGAAGAAAATCATCACACTAACCGGCTCTTAAAGAAACGGCAACTATTAAAGCCCCCCTGCGGAACGGGTGTTTTCCCGGCTGCAGGGGGGCTTTGTCAGAGGCATTTGTGAGGCCGAATCTTTAATGGTTGACTAAGCCTCTAGGCTCACTGCTGGACTTCTTGTCGTTTTCGCGTGAGATTTGTCCCAAAAGGGCATAGCGCATACTGTCGACCAATGCTTCCCAGCTGGCCTCAATGACATTGCTGGATACTCCAACCGTACTCCAGGTATTAGTATAATTTCTGGATTCGATCAGAACCCGTACCTTCGCAGCGGTCTGATCCTGTTCATCCAGCACGCGAACCTTATAGTCAGAGAGATGCATCTCATCCAATTGCGGGAAGTAGGGCAGCAGTGCCTTGCGCAGGGCGTTGTCCAGCGCGTTGACCGGGCCGTTGCCTTCTGCAGCGGTATACAGGTTCTCGCCGCCGGCCTTCAGCTTGACGAAGGCCTCGGAAACGACCGGACTGCCGGCTGTCTTCTCCACAAGCATTTTGAACGATTCAAAAGTGAACAGCTCGTTCATCTCGCCGGTGGCTTCACGCAGCAGCAGCTCTAGTGAGGCGTCGGCGCCTTCGAATTGGTATCCCTGATGCTCCAGGTTCTTGATCTTGTCAATCACCTTACGGGCCTGCTCGCTGCTTGGGTCAAGACTGAGGCCCATATCCTGGGCTTTAGACAGGACATTGCTCTGGCCGGCCAGCTCAGAGACCAGCACGCGCTGTTTGTTGCCCACCAGTTCAGGAGCAATATGCTCATAGGTACGCGAGTCGCGCATGATCGCAGAGACGTGAATGCCGCCTTTGTGGGCGAATGCGGCCGTTCCAACATAAGGCTGATTAACCGGCATATTCACATTGGCGACTTCGCTCACGAAGCGTGCGGTGTTGGTCAGCTGGGGGAGGGAATCCCCTGGAATACAGTGATACCCCATCTTAAGCTGCAGAGTGGGAATGATCGAGCACAGGTTGGCGTTGCCGCAGCGCTCACCATAACCATTGATTGTGCCTTGCACCTGCCGGGCACCTGCGCCAATGGCACTGAGCGTATTGGCGACCGCAAGCTCACAATCATTATGGGTATGGATACCCAATGAAGCGCCCGGAAGGGTCCCGGCCATACCGGATACAATGTCTTGAATCTCATTCGGGAGTGTGCCGCCGTTTGTATCGCACATGACCAGCCAGTCCGCACCGGCTTCCCGTGCTTTAGCCAGGACGGCAGCTGCATACTCCGGATTGTTCTTATAGCCGTCGAAGAAATGCTCAGCATCGAAGATCACTTCGAGGCCTTTGCGTTTCAGATAAGCGATGGAGTCGCCGATCATCGCCAGATTCTCTTCTAATGTAGTTTGTAGGGCAGTATGCACATGGAAATCCCACGATTTCCCGACCAGAGTAGCCGCCGGTACGCCGGCATCAATCATTCTTTGGAGATTGTCGTCGTTCTCGGCTACAGAGTTCTTGCGCCGGGTACTGCCGAATGCGGTGATTTTGGCATTTAAATGAAATTCCTTGACCCTTTTGAAAAATTCGATATCCTTATTGTTGCTTCCCGGGATGCCACCTTCAATGTAGTGCACACCCAGATCATCGAGTTTTCTGGCAATCTTCAGCTTATCATCCGCCGACAGGCTGATGCCTTCACCTTGGGTGCCGTCGCGTAGTGTCGTATCGAAGATGGAGATGGACTTAGACATGGGAGTCCTCCTAAAAGTTTTGTGAGAATGGCTTCCTGGATTTACTCCGTACAGAATTTACTTCGGAAGCATCCGCTTAAGGGAAATGAATTTTTATATTATAGCATTTTTACGCGGGAATGTAACAAAGAACTTTACAGCGTTTCTGCTTTTGTTGACCTTCCGGCAGTTGAAGAGGTATGCTAAATCCGACAATGGAAACCCTGAAGATAAGAAGGTAGATATTGTGCAGAACGTGGATCAGTATTACCCAACGAGCGGCAGGGTTATTCTGCATGTGGATATGAATGCTTTCTACTGCTCAGTGCATGAGGCGGAGGATCCGGAGCAATACAAAGGCAAACCGACGGCAGTTGCCGGAAGCGTGGAGCTGCGAAGAGGGATTATTGTCACCTGCTCCTATGCTGCACGCAGGCTGGGAATCTCAACAGGCATGCAGGTGCAGAAGGCACTCCGGATTTGTCCATCCTTAATTGTTATTCAACCGAACTTTCATCTATACCGTAAGTATTCGAATGCATTCATGCAGATTGCCTACAGCTATACTCCGCTGCTTGAAGCAGTCTCAATAGATGAATGTTATCTCGACATTACCGGCTCCAGACAGTTCGGTACTCCACTGGAGATTGCCGGGGCCATCCAGCGCAGGATCATGGAGGAGCTTGGACTGCCTTGCTCCATTGGGGTTGCCCCCAATAAGCTGCTGGCCAAAATTGCCTCGGATCTGAAAAAGCCCAACGGAATCTCCGTCCTCCGGCTGCGTGATGTCCCGGATATTTTGTGGAACAAGCCATGTAATGAAATGTTCGGCATCGGCGGAAAAACAGCCGAAAAGCTCCGGAAGCTTGGCATCTACAGCATCGGCCAGCTGGCTGCGGCCGATGAGAAGATGCTGGTGGATTATTTCGGGGTCATGGGCTCATGGCTGAAACGGGCGGGCAACGGTATTGACCACGGCATTGTGAATCCCGAGCGCGAACAGAGCAAGTCGATCGGGCATACGACAACCTTGCCGAGAGATGTAGTCGGTCTGGCAGAGGCCCGGCCGATTCTGCTGAATCTTAGCGACCAGGTTGCCCGGCGGCTGAGGAAGCAGGGCTTGGTGGCAGCAGGTGTGCAGCTCACGATCCGCACACCCGACATGAAGACCATTACCCGGTCGCGCCAGCTGGAGACTCCTTCGGAAAGCGCTGAAGACATCTATAAGACGGTGTGCGAGCAGTTTGCCAAGCACTGGAAGGGGGACAAGCCGGTGCGTCTGCTGGGTGTTACCCTGCAGGGACTGAGCCCCAAGGAGGACTCCGCTATCCAGCTGGATTTGTTCGATTATGAACGTCAGCCGAAGAAGGAGTCCCTGAACAAAACGATGGATATGCTGCGCAACAAATTCGGCGAGAATGCGGTGCTGACGGCCGGCATGCTCAGTGACAGCCACTCGGCCCGCCTCCGCAATCATAAGGAGCGCGGCACCTCACTGCAGAAGGACAATCTCGAAAGTGTTGATCCTGATAAAACATGAGAAAAGCCTTGCCTGGCACGGACATTCAAGCAATGGAATATGCGTCGAAAATGGAAACGAATTGAAAACTCATTGAAATTGTATTCTATTTATATTAATATGAGAAAAATAACAGGCTGCTACAGCAGGCTGTATTGTTTAACGGGAGGCAGAGAAAAAATGGCTAAATACACTTGGGTCGAAAAAGATACTTGCATCGCTTGTGGTGCTTGTGGCGCGACGGCCCCTGATATTTTTGATTATGATGATGAAGGTTTGGCAGAAGTGATCTACGAGAATGACAGCAATCGCGGGTGTACTGTAATTCCGGATGATTTGTTCGACGATTTGCAGGATTCTGCAGATGGATGCCCAACGGACTCCATTAAAATTGCGGATGCTCCTTTTAATAAAGAAGGTTAATCCAGAGGTTTTTCGTTGACTACAGGATATAAGGATCGCTCAGCGCGAACCTTATATTTACATAAAGACATCTCTTCGCCGGCGTAAATTCGGTTGGGGGATGTCTTTTTTTGATGGACTGACCGATATATATATAGAAAGAATCACAAACCCGCGGAGGCCCCGATGAAAAACTCGCAGCATCTTAAGGCGTATGTTCAGTTACATCCTGAAAACAAGATGGCATGGTACTTGCTTGGTAAGGAATACTATAAGAACGGCCAGCAAGGCAAAGCGAATTACTGCTTCAATCAGGCCGGTGAAGTATACGAAGCTTTCGAGCACAGCAAGGTGCCGGCCGAAATGCTGCGTGAATATGAAGACGGCCTGCTTCAGGCTGCCCGGCAGCGTCACCAGAACAAGCAGAGAATGCGCCGTGTTCTGCTAACACTAGTGCTGCTGCTGCTGGTGTTTCTGCCGGATGCAGCTGCGCCGGGTACCCTTCCCGGTCCCGGTGAAACGGACAACTCGGCTCCAGAGATTGCCGGCGGAGCTCCGGCAGATTTACCGGAGGAGCTTACGGCAACGGCGGTGCCTGAGACTGGAGTACAGCCGGCCCCGGATCCGGTAAAGCTGGCTTTTACGGCACAGCCGGGGGATGCTGCCGGACCTGGCAAGGCGCTGGCGGGCTTGCTGCAGAGCAGCCAGCCGACCGGCTCAACGGCGATCCTGCGAATGGAGCGCTCCGGCAAATGGCTTATATGGAAGAAGGAGCTGCCGCTCGAGGCAAGGCTGGAGAAGAGTGAGGAAGGTCGGATTGTATACCAATCCTACAATTCGGCGGTCTGTGCCTGCCAGCCCCCGGATTCAGCAGAGCTGAAGAAACAGGCGGCAGGATGGCAGGAGGACCAGGAGGAGCTGGCAGTGCTGTGGAGCGCCATGCGATCCTACAAGAGCAGCAAGGGCGTGCTGCCGAAATCCCTTGGGGAGCTGGAGGCGCCGTTTCCGGGAAATTGGCTGGGTGGAACGACTCCGCTGATGAAAGCGAAGTTTGCCTCGCTGCGTGCAGCAGCTTCCCCGGCAGTCCCGCAGGCCCCGGCGGCTACTGCCAAGCCGGATACTGCCACGGCAACGGGGATTCCTGCAGCTGGCCAGAACGGCAATTCTCCTGGAGCAAGCGGTGATGCGGCGGCGGAAATGCCCTTTTTTACAGGACCGCTGACTATTATTGTAGATAAACAAAAACACCGCCTGGCAGTGACCAGCGGCTCTATAATTCTGCGGAACTATGAGATTGGACTCGGCGGCGACAAAACACCTGAAGGGACTTTTACGATCACAGACAAGGTGGTCAATCCGAATGGCCATGACAACGGGGAATTCGGCAGCCGCGGGATGCAGCTCTCGGACAGCAACTATGCCATACACGGCACAAATGAGCCTGACAGCATAGGCAAAGATGAATCGCTGGGATGTATCCGGATGAACCGCAAAGATGTGGAGGAATTATTCGCTATGGTACCGATGGGAACGAAGGTTCAGATTACTAAAGGGGTTCTGCCTGAGGAGCTGCTGCTTCCGGAGGAAGCCTATCCCTCTGGAGCACCTCAAAATCAGACCAACCCCCACAAAGTCTACCACTGGCTGAATTAATTACCTGCTACAAGAAATAGAACAATAATAAGAAGAATCAGCAAGGCCAGACTTACACTAATCCACAGGATTGCTTTGCGGTTGACTTCTTCCTTCTTCTGCTGGAGTGTAGGAGGTTTGCGTTTAGTTGACATACTGGTCATCCTTCTTTCTCTCTTGATCGGTGATTACCCTTACATTGTAATGCGTTTGCAAGAAAAATACTATACTCTGCATTTCGCTCGCAGACATCACCTGGGCAAAAAACTTTTCTTTTCTTCCCGAAACGGATAAAATTAAGAAGAAACCTATAGAAACGGGGAGTCGCGGGACATCACGTATTATCCCTTGAAGGAGCGAGAACGGTGCTGTATCGAAATTTAGGTAAACCAATTTTCTTTAAAATGGACCCGGAGAAGGCACATCATCTCGTCATAGGCGGTTTGAACAAAGCGGCCTTGGTTCCGGGCGGCAGCGCGGCCATGCGCTTGATGTACGGCGTTCCAGAGACAGCCGATCTTGCGGTAGACCTGTTCGGTCTGCATTTCCCTACTCCGGTGGGTCTTGCAGCAGGACTGGATAAGAACGCTGAAGCGGTGGGCGGCTTCTCATCAATTGGCTTCGGATTTATGGAAGTGGGTACGGTTACGCCCAAGAGCCAGCCGGGCAATGACAGTCCGCGGTTATTCCGTCTTCTTCCGGACGAAGCGCTGATTAACCGGATGGGCTTCAATAATGAAGGCGCAGAGGCTATGGCCCAGCGGCTGAAGGTGCTGAAGAAACGCAGAATTCCTGTGGCGGTCAATATCGGGCGCAATAAAGTGACCCCAAATGAATCAGCACATGAGGACTACCGGCAGTGTATCCGTACGCTTTATCCGTACGGTGATTTTTTTGTGGTTAATATCAGCTCTCCGAATACACCGGATTTACGGAGTCTCCAGCATGGCAGTGAATTATCGAACCTGCTGGCCCAAGTGAAAGAAGAAATGGAACTCCAGCGTGAGAAAAGCGGTATGGCCAAAAGTCTGCTGGTCAAGATTGCTCCCGATGTCAGCGACACCGAGCTTGAATATATGGTACATACACTCTCGGAAGCCTGTGTGGACGGCGTGATCGCTACGAACACCACACTCAACCGTGAGGGGCTGAAGAGTGACAAAGCCGGAGAGACAGGGGGCCTCAGCGGCAAACCGCTGCGCGACCGTTCCACAGAGATTATTCGCAGCATTTATCGCCAGACCGGCGGCAAGCTGCCGATTATTGGTTCAGGCGGTATTTTTACCAGCCAGGATGCTTATGACAAAATCCGGGCGGGTGCCAGCCTGGTTGAAATTTATACAGCTCTCATCTATGAAGGACCGGAGGTTAACCGCAGATTGCATGCCGGACTTAGGCAGCTTCTGCGGCGGGACGGATTCCGTAATATCCTAGAAGCGGTGGGCGCTGATCATCACTGAAGGATGAATGGACAGGAGGACGAAGGCGATGGACGGCAGGGACTGGGGAACTTTTTTGCTTCCATATGAACAGACTGTGGAGGAACTTAAGGTTAAATTCAAGACGATGCGCTCGGAGCTCAAGAAGAGAGAGGAATATACGCCGATCGAGTTTGTAACCGGACGCGTGAAGCGGCTGTCCAGCATTCTGGAGAAGGCCAAGCGGCTGAATGTGAAGATGGAAGATCTGGAGACAGGCATTGAGGATATCGCCGGCATACGCATCATGTGCCAATTCGTTGAGGATATCCGCAGAGTGGCGGAGTATATCCGTGCCCGCAAGGATCTTGAAGTGCTTTACGAGAAGGACTACATCACCAATTACAAGGAAAGCGGCTACCGCAGCTTCCATATGATTATTAAATATCCTGTTCAGACGGCTCTGGGGCAAAAGATTGTGCTCGCCGAGATTCAAATCCGCACACTGGCGATGAATTTCTGGGCAACCATCGAGCATTCGCTGAACTATAAATACCGTGAAAGCCTGCCCGATGAAATGCGGGTGCGGCTCAAGACGGCGGCAGAGGCCGCTTCCATACTGGACAGTGAAATGTCCAGCATCCGTGAAGAAATTCTGGAGGCTCAAAAAACCTTCGAAGAAAATTCCAATATGACGACTCAATTGCTCAAGGCGATTCATCAATTGTATTTCTATCATCTGGTGAACGAGGCGATTGAAAGCCAGGAACGTTTCAATGTGATCTGGCAGGCGCAGGATATGGATGCGATGAAGGAATTGCTGGACCATGTGCGTGAGCTGCTCTCTAATGCGAAGAAGGACAGTCTGCCGGATGGTCTATGAACCGCTGTATCTGGCGTACCTGGTCTATTTCAATAGAGACAGAGATTATTTTGAATGTCATGAGGTGCTTGAAGAGCTGTGGCTGGCTAAAGACCGTGATCCGCTGTACAAAGCACTTCTTCAGGTAGCGGTCGGGTTGTATCATTTCCGCAACGGGAATGTGCGCGGCGGGAGGATTATGCTGGGCGGGGCACATAATGTGCTGCAGAAGTATCCGGATGAAACGCTGGGAATTCATCTCGCGAAGCTTGTACAGGAGACTGGTGAGTATGTCCGCAAGCTGGAAGGCTATGATGAACAGCCGTTTCCCTATTATGATCTGACCCTTGAAATTGCAGATCCCGGTCTGGAAGAGGCTGTAAAGATTGCAGCTGCCCGGATTACACCCAACTTGCCGCAGCGCAGGGGGCCCCAGCGGCCGGCTCACTCACCGCACCGCAAATGAAGCAATAAATACCAGCAAGACAACAAGGAGCACTCCACCGGGGTGTTCCTTGAATTATTCATTCCTACATTCAGAAACAACAAGCAGGAGGAAAGCAACATGGCGGCACAATTGCCCGGCACGTTCACGCAGCGGATGAAAGAACTGTTGGGAACGGAGTATGAACAATTTGCGGAGACCTACAAGGAAACTCCTTATGGCGGCATCCGCGCCAATACCTTGAAAATATCGGTGAAGGACCTGCTGGCGCTAGCACCTTTTGAGCTGGAGCCGATTCCCTGGTGTCCGACCGGATTCTATACCGGGGAAGGCGCCAGACCTGGCAAACATCCGTATTACCATGCCGGCCTATATTACATACAGGAGCCGAGTGCAATGGCTCCTGTAGAGCTGCTTGATGTGCAGCCGGGTGACCGGGTGCTGGATTTATGTGCCGCACCGGGCGGCAAATCTACGCAGATCGCCGCTAAGCTGCAAGGCGAAGGTCTTCTGGTCAGCAATGATCTTCATCCGGAGCGGACCAAGGCTTTGGCCAAAAATTTGGAGCTTTACGGTGTCCGCAATGGCATTGTACTGAATGAAAGCCCGGAACGGATCGCAGCAGCATTTCCCGGGTTCTTTGACCGGATTCTAATCGACGCGCCATGCTCCGGTGAAGGCATGTTCCGCAAGGATGAAGACATGGTGAAGCAGTGGGAGCCGGGAACGCCGGAGAAATATGCGGCGATGCAGCGGGACATTCTTGTCTCTGCCGCTGCGGCGCTGAAGCCCGGCGGGACATTGGTCTATTCGACCTGCACGTTTGCTGTAGAAGAGAATGAGGGGACGATAGCCGATTTTCTGGCCGCACATCCCCGGTTCTCACCGGTTCCGGCAGGAGGCACAGGCTCTTTCGCCCCGGGGTTCGGCGAATTGCCGGAGACGGCCCGGCTGTGGCCGCATAAGGTCAAGGGCGAGGGGCATTTCATGGCCGTGCTGCGCCATGATGGAAGCCTCGCTCCGGAAGAGGAAGACGGAGACCGGGACATTGCGCTTGGGATCGCTGCGCGGAACAAGTCAGGCAAAGCATCACCTTCAGCTAAAGCAGCTGGAGGCAAAACAGAAAGAGGACGCGGCGGCAAAGGCGGCCGTGCATTCGGCAAATCCGGCAACGGCTCCGGCAGAGAACAACAAAGCATAGGAGAAGAGACACGGCTTGCCGCCTATACCGATTTCTTTAAGGAGCAGCTCGGCTGGCAGCCTGCGGGATATCCCGTGTGGTTCGGCGAACATTTGTATATCTCGCCATTGCCGAAGGTAGCCTTGGATGGACTGAAGACGATCCGTCCAGGCTGGTATGTAGGTCATGTGCGCAGCGGCCGGTTTATTCCCGGGCATCCGCTCGCTACGGCCCTGCACCCGGAGGAGAGTTGCCGCAGTCTTTCCCTGTCCGGCAGCAGCGGTGAAGCGGTCTCCTATCTTAAAGGCGAAACATTATCCATTCCGGCAGAACGACTGTCTGTGAAGTCAGGCAGTGCACTCAAAGGGTATGTGCTGGTCTGTATCGACGGGTACAGCGCAGGCTGGGCGAAGTGGCAGGACGGAATGCTGAAGAATGAATATCCGGCTGGGTGGAGGTGGACATAAGGCATGGGGGCATCGGGAAATAATGCTAAGAAACAACGGATCGATAAAGTGCTGTCCCATATGGGCGCAGGTTCCCGCAGTGATATCCGCAAGCAGGCGAAGCAGGGGCTGATTACTGTTAATGGGATTGTGGTAAAGGACAGCGGGTTTCATGTTGACCCCTATCTTGACAGGGTAGAGCTCAATGGGGAGCCGATTCTGTACCGCGAGCATATCTATCTGATGATGAACAAGCCCCCAGGTGTCTTGTCTGCTACAGAAGACAAACGGGACCGGACTGTTCTTGATTTATTAAAGCCGGCGTATGCGCAGTTCGAGCCGTTTCCGGTCGGGAGACTGGACAAGGATACGGTTGGACTGCTGCTGCTTACCAATGACGGCAAGCTCGCCCATGAGCTGCTGTCCCCGCGAAAACATGTGCCGAAGACGTATGAGGCTATCGTGGAGGGCGAAGTAGACGCAACGGATGTGGCTGCATTTGCCGCAGGTGTGGAACTGGAAGATGGTTATGTTACTCTCCCGGCACAGCTGAGAATCCTTGGCAGAGAGCGCGGCAGCAAAATCACCTCACAAATCTCCCTAACCATTACCGAAGGGAAATTCCATCAGGTGAAGCGGATGTTTATTGCGGTTGGCAAAAAAGTGACGTTTCTGAAGCGGGTGTCTATGGGGGATTTGAAGCTGGACGAAAGCCTGCCATTGGGCGCTTGCCGGGAGTTGACGGCAGAAGAGCTGAGTCTGCTCGGTGCAGACGGCCGGGAAACATGAGAAATAGCCCCGCTGCTGATTTAATACCGGCTTAATTAAAGTACGTGTTTTAGTTGACGGGGGTTTTGTAAGCTTGCATATATAGATATAAAAGACAGACAAGGATGGTGGGGTATGAGATACAAACTGATTGCGCTGGATGTAGACGGAACACTGTTGAATGATGATCACCACTTAAGTGATGAGAACAAAGAGGCAATTGCTGAGGTTACGCGGCTGGGCGGCCAGATAGTATTATGCACAGGCCGCAGCCCGCAGAACTCGATTCCATTTATGGAAGAAATGGGCCTGTCGGGGTATGTGCTGGGACACAACGGAGCGGCGACTGTCCGAGTCAATGACCGCAAAGTGCTGCATCAATTTGGGCTGGATGCCCGTGGACTCGACCCTTACATTGATTATTGCCGGCAGCATGATATCCATTTCGATGTTAATACCGCTTTTGATATGTACGTCGATAATGTGGAGAATCTGACCCAAGAGGCTAATTTTATGTACGAGCACTTCCGGATTATGCCTGCTTCACTGCCGGCCTGGGATGATTTCCGTGAACCGATTGTAAAATTCACGGTTTTCACCCAGTCGGACATTCTGGATGAAGCACAGCGTGAATGGGGCACTTGGACGCAGCAGTACAACATTTTGCGCAGCGGCGAATTTTTTGTAGACTTCATGCATCCCGAGGCTTCCAAGGGGAATGCGCTGAAGAATCTGGCTGTGCAGCTTGGGATTCCTCAGGAGGAAGTCTTATCAATCGGGAATTATTATAATGATATTTCGATGCTTACCTACGCCGGACTGGGTGTTGCGATGGAGAATTCACCACTCGAGGTCAAAGCAGCGGCAAACGCGGTTACTGGAACCAACAACGACAGCGGGGTCCGCGACGCGCTGGTGAAGTACTGCCTATCGTAATGCTTGAGAAAGTATGAAGTAAGAATAGTGTGAAGTGAGAATATAAATGTGAAAGCATAGACTGGTGCCCTGAGGCGCTGGTTTATGCTTTTTTTCTGCTTATTTGATCTGCTTTATCAATCTGCGATCACTGATAAAACATTGCTAGATATAAACAGCAGTGCACTAGAAATGCAAAAAAGCGGCTGCACCGCCCCTTAAAGGGACGGCGGGCCGCTTGGTGCCACCGTGCGTTGCTGCTTGAGCGGAATTAGACAAACAACGAACGGGAAATGATGACAAGTAAAATAAAGAGCACCAAAATCGCACCGGTCGATGTAAAGCCTGGATGTGCACCCATGTCTGATTCCTCCCTTAATTCATGTCTAGTTCCCATGCCGCGCTGTTATGCTATGGCGTCTTTGGGATAATGTCATCATATGCCGGGGGAGGCATCACGAACTGGTCAGTTGCCTATTGCTCGTCAATATGGGCTTTTAGGATCCTCAGCCCTTTGGGCAGGTGATTCTTCAGTTGACCGGAGCTGGCTTTGCCCCAGCCAACGGGAAGTCCGTCAACCGTGACCAGTGTCCAGCCGTGCAGCTCAGCCGGAACCGGCAGGCTCTCTCCGCGCAGCCAGACCTGAATTTCATGACTATCGGCCGCAAGGTCCCAGCTACGGGCAGCTTGACTGGGCTGAAGAGACATTGCCAGGGCATGGGCCGGTTCGATCCGGTTTTTCTTCAGATGGGCCACATGCAGCCCGGCCCGCGGGATTTTGAGGCCTTCGAGCAGACCGGCATGCAGGCTATCGTTAAATGTCTCCGGGAGCAGGTACAAGGATTCTCCAAAGAGCAGAGGTACACCCTGGCCGGTGAATCCTGGCAGATGCTCCGCTGCCCAGCCCAGAAACTGCTGGTAAGCATCGCGCACGGAAGAGGTTGTTCGCGGGCTGTTTTTGCCCCGTCCGCTGCCCCGTTTGCTGCGGCTATTCGCAGTTTCTTCTGCAGGTGCCTTGCGCAGCAGGGCGACGAAATGTCCTTCGCCTTTCTCCAGATGCGGCCAGAGGCGTTTCCCGGCAATCAGCTCCATATCGGGATAGTGCTCTATAAACCGGGCGATGGTATCTTCATTCTCGCTGCGGTTGAAGGTACAGGTCGAATACGCCAGGCTGCCGCCCGGTTTCAGCATGATATAGGCATCCTGCAATATATCCCATTGTCTTGCCGCACACATCTCGACATGGCCCGGAGACCATTCGCTTACAGCAGCGGGATCTTTGCGGAACATGCCTTCACCAGAACAGGGGGCATCCAGCATAATCCGGTCGAAGACCTGCGGGAAACGCCGTGACAGCTCCCCTGGAGCTGCACTGGTCACCAGTGCGTGGGAGATGCCGTGGCGTTCGACGTTTTCGGCTAGAATTTTGGCCCGCTCGGGATGGATCTCATTGGACACAAGCAGACCTTGTCCCTGCATTAGAGAGGCGATATGTGTTGTCTTTCCGCCGGGAGCGGCGGCAAGATCCAGCACCGTCTCACCGGGAAGCGGCCCCAGCAGCTCGGCCGCGGACATTGCCGAGGGCTCCTGAATATAATATAGTCCGGCGGTGTGGTAGGGATGCCGTCCGGGCCGGGCCGGATGTTCGTAGTAATACCCTGAGGGGCACCAAGGTACCGGTGTAAGGCCGAATAGTGAAACCGCATGTTCGGCAGCGCGGATGCCGGTTCCAAGCTGGCTTTTTAAAGTGTTGAATCGCAGACCCTGGGTCCGCAGCAAAGTATAGCTTTGCAGAAAAGCGTCCGCCTCCTGCCCCAGCATTTCTCTCATGGCAGTGGTATAAGCGGCGGGCAGCTGTTCTTCCGTCATCATTCATTCTCCTCTTGTCAAAATCAATTCAGGCTCAAGCGTTCTTCTTGGTTGCTGTTTCAGGTGGATACCGATAAAATCAAGGTAGGGGACCTTAGCGTACCAGTAATTGTACATATTTATTACTATATCATAATTGCCGGGTCTCACCGTAATCAGGGCAATTGTAAAGGGGATGTACCAGATGAACTTGCTGCAAGCGCTATTCTTTCCGCCGGAACAGCCCGGTGGTGTTTCTTCAATGATTCCTTATCTCCAGGAACGTTTCCGTTCCAGCCGCTGGGATATGGATCTCTTCTGGTTGCCCAAACGGATTCGCGGCAAGGGGCGCGAAGAGATTGTATTTGAGACCTTTGATTGGACTAAGTATGGCGAAAGTCCGGTTGTACAAAAATATATTCAGACCTACCGCGATTATATATGGTGGACTAAGCTCCGGATGAGTAAAAAGTATGATCTGATCCATGCCCATCATCCGATTGCCGGTCTGGCGATGAAAAAGATCTATCCGGAAATCCCGCTGATCCAGACCCTGCATTCCAGCTATGAACGTGAGCTGATTCTGAATGGAATCATTGAAGAAGGCGGTCCGGAGCATCAATTTCTTGTCTCGGTATACCGTGAGCTGGAGCATGTCAGTGACCGCCTGATGACGGTTTCACGCTCTTTTGCCGATTATTTAGCGCCATATATTGACCAGCCCTCGAGCGTTGGCGTCATTCCAAACGGCTTCGATGAGAAAAGATTCAAGCCTGTTCCGCATGACAACAGCATCCCGCAATTGGTGACCGTAACCCGGCTTGTGCCGGCCAAAGGGATAGATACGTTGTTTAAAGCTTGTGCCGAGCTGAACAAACGGGGCCATGAATATGTGCTGCACATCATTGGGGATGGTCCCAGCCGCGGTGAGCTGGAGTCATTAGCCCAGAATCTGGGCATTTATAATGAGACGATTTTTTACGGATACACTTTACACCCGGAAGAATTCATGCCTTTCTTTGATATTTTTGTACTCCCTTCACGCGCGGAGGCCTTTGGCTCGGTGTTTGCGGAGGCGGCGCTCAGCTGTCTGGCTCTTGTCGGCACGAATGTGGGAGGGATTCCGGAACAAATTGAGGACGGGGTGAACGGACTTCTGGTCAATCCTGACGATGAGGTGGCATTGGCGGATGCGCTGGAAAAAGTAATCAGCGATCCGGGTTACCGCTATGAGCTGTCCCGTTCGGCTTGGGATAAAGCAAAAAGCCTGTATTCGCTGACCCGGGTGGCCAATGAGCTCAAAAAAACCTATCTGCAATATCAGCCGGGAACGAAAGGGTGAGCAGATGATTCCTTTTCGTTTCCTGCATGCCGCGGATCTGCACCTAGACAGCCGTTTTGCCGGATTGGCGCAGCTTCCGCAGGCTATACGCTCCTATTTACGGGAGTCCACCTTCGCCGCCCTCGGGCGGCTTGTTAACGTAGCCGTTCATGAAGAAGTTGATTTTGTGGTCATCAGCGGGGATGTGTACGATGTCTCCGATGCTTCGCTGCAGGGACAGCTGCGGTTTCAGGAAGCGCTGCAGGAATTGGGAAGGCATGGCATCCAGGTCTTTCTGATTCATGGCAACCATGATCCGCTCGACGGGCCGCGTCTGGCAACAGAACCGCCGGAGCATGTTACTGTATTCAGTTCCGGAGAGCCGGGACAGGCCATCGCCCGCCGCCGGAGCGACGGGAAGGAGGCTGCTGTGGTCAGCGGAATTTCCTATCCAACAGCAAAGGTAACGGAGAATACTGCCTTGAAATTTAGCCGCAGGACCGGAAGCAGCCTGTTTCATATTGCGCTGCTGCATGGCAACGTGGATGGGGATCTTCAGCACGAAACCTATTCCCCCTGCACCCGCAAGGATTTGATCAGCCGGGGATTCGACTATTGGGCGCTGGGACATATACATAAACGCAGTATTCTGCATGAGCGCCCGTCTATTGTGTATCCGGGCAATATCCAGGGCCGCAGCATTAAAGAGACCGGACCCAAAGGTTGTTATGTGGTGGATGTGGATGAAGCAGGAGCTGCATCGCTCCAGTTTCATGAACTGGATTCCGTCCGCTGGCAGGTGCGGGAGATTTTCATTGAAGGATTGGCGGATGAGGTGAAATGGATTGAAGCTGTCGAGCAGGCAGTTGAGGAAATCAGGAATGAACTTCCGCAAATGATGTCGGTTGTGCGGTTTCGGCTTACGGGCAGGGGAGGCGTGCACAGGATACTGGCAGAAAAGGGTGCAGCGGATGATTTGCTCTCTGAGCTGCAGCGGCGTGAGGCGAAACGTGCGGAGCGGAAAGAATATGCCGGTCTCGTGTGGACAGAGGGTTTCTCGGTGGAAACGGGCCTAGCGATAGACCGGGAACGGCTGCAGCAGGAGGACAGCTTCCTGGGTGAAATGCTGCGGCTGTCGGGGCGCAGCGGGGAGACGACAGAAGGACTGGATGAACTAATCGGAAGTGCATTGAAGCCGCTCATGGAGAACCAGGAGCTCCGCAGACTGCTGTCCTCGGCAGATGAAGAGGAGAAACGGGGCTGGCTGAAAAGCGCGTCAGAGCTGGGGATTACACTGCTTAGCGGGGTGGAAGAGACCGCTGAGGGGGAGAAAGCAGACATCAGACTGCCAGGTGCAACGGATACAGCCAGCGAAGGGACCGGGCAGGAGCGGGGGAGTACAGGATGAAGATACAGCATGTGCAGATCGGAGGCTTCGGGCGTCTGCATAACCGGGAACTGGAGCTGCAGGAGGGCGTAACTGTTCTGTTTGGACGTAATGAGGCTGGTAAAAGTACTACGATGCAGTTCATCCGGGCGATGCTTTTTGGGATCCCGACCAGGGTGAATCTGGCGGAAAGATATGAGCCCGCACAGGGTGGTCTGCATGGCGGCATGCTGACGGCGAATGACGAGCAGGGAGGTCTATGGAGAATCCGCCGTTATGCCGCAGGTGGAGAGACGGCGGGACGCAGCGAAAAGCTGAACATTACCGTCAGCTATCCGGATGGACGGTCCGAGGAAGTGGGGCAGGCGGAAATGGAGCGCCGTCTGCTCGGCGGCATTTCCAGAAGCATGTTCCGGCAGCTGTTTGCCGTGTCGCTGGACGAGCTTCAGGAGCTTGGGGCACTGCAGTCCGAGGAGATGAGCAGCTATCTGTTCCATGCCGGGATGGGCGGTGGCGGCGAAATTATGCGGGCCGAACGGCGGTTGATCCAGGAAGCCGAGAAGCTGTATAAGCCGCGCGGCAAAGTGCAGGATGCGGCCAAAATCCTGCAAAGCATCGACAAGCTGGAACGTGAAATGGCTGAGAGCCGTTCTTATCTTCCCCGGTATAATGAGAATACTGCTGCTTTGGAAAATGCACAGCTGGAGCTGGCGAGGCTGGAAAAGTTGCGGACTTCCACCGGGGAGATGCTGGTCAAACTTCGGAAGGTGCAGGACATCCGCGAGTTGTGGCTGAAGTGGCGGGAAGCGGGGCTGGAGCTGGCAGAGCTGCCGGTGATTGAGGTCTTTCCGGAGAACGGTGCAGTTCGCTGGCAGTCCCTTGAAGGGGAGATCCGCAGCAGCGAAGCAGCGGTATTCCGCATGGAGCGTGTGGAGCAGGAACTTATCGCTGAGCTTGCCCAGCATCCGCCGGATCTGTTGCTGATTGCTCAAGGACCGGCACTTGAGCGTCTGGACCGCCGGCGTTCCAGTTATGAGGACCGGAGGGCGGAACGGCAGCGTCTCACGGGCGAGCTTGCTGCGCTGCATGAGCATCTGGAGCGCATCCTGCGCGGGATTGGCGCAGGCTGGAGCCTAGCCGAGCTGGCGGACTTCTCCGGTGCGGCGGCGGATCGTGAAGCCGCACGGCGCTTCGCGGCATCCTTCGCCGGGTATGACCGGCGAATGGAAGCGCGTGAGGCGGAGCGGCAGAGCCTCCGCTCCCGTCTCGCCGCCGCGGGCGCTGCGCTGCAGGCGGCGGAACGTTCGCTTGCGCGCGA